>JAENYG010000036.1 GCA_016841875.1 Syntrophomonas sp. | reverse complement strand
TTTATCAACAGGTCGCTTAACATCTAGCGACACTTATTGTTACAATTAACTGCAATAGTCTAACTGGATAATCCTCCTTGACAAGCACTGGCCTGGAAATTATAATAAAGTTTGCGTCTAACTTGAATAATTTTTTGCCCGAGTGGTGGAATGGCAGACACAGTTGACTCAAAATCAACCGTCCTCAGGACGTGGAGGTTCGAATCCTCTCTCGGGCACCATTGGAGAAAAAAAGGGCTTTTAAAGCCCTTTAAATGTTTTCTGCCTTAGATCAGCAATAAGTTCGGTACCTGGTACCGAACTTATTGCTTCAAGGTTAGCAAAACCTTCCCTTTTACTAGCACCCCTATAGTAATTATTAATGCTTGTTTAGTAAACAGTAGTTTAATGTACAATCAAATCTATTTGAAGGAAAATCGTGCAAGATAAAAACCGTCCCCGGCTTGTGCAGATGAGGTACTTACCAGGTATCTAACTTATTCATATGTTGTATAATTAAGATAAATAAACTAGAGGAGGTAAATGATGTGAAAAATAAATCAAATACTAATTTCATAATTGATGCCATAATGTTCCTGGCTATGATGGCTCTGGTTGGAACTGGTTATGTTAGAAAGTATGTTCTTCTGAGCGGCAGCGCCAGTAAAGCAACCTACGGTTATAAGGTGAATATGACTCTGCTCGGCTGGAACAGAGACGATTGGAGCATCATTCACCTGTACGTAGGTTATTTTATACTGGCACTCCTGGTACTGCACATCGTTCTGCACTGGAAGCAGATTAAAATCATGTACCAAAATTTAGTCAATTCAGACTCTCTCCGTCTGTTCGTCACCATTATATTTGTCCTATTCGGGATTTTCCTGGCATTATTCCCCTTTATCATCGCCCCCATAAGCTTATAGGCGATATGCTGATATGAGTGTGCGTAAAGATTAGCAATCCTGGAAATACTAACCTTAATAATCTTATTTCTGAAATAAGGAAGTGCTTTTTTATGCCACCATCTCCGGCCCCCATAGTACGACGACCCAAATCATCTATATCCGGGCATTCAATCAATGTCTGCCATTTGAGAAATCCGCTGGTGGTGGCCTGGTGGTCGCTTGTCTATCCTGGATTTGGACATTTTAGATCATGCAGTATTTTTAAAGGGGTGTTTTTATTTACTGGGGAACTGATAATAAACGCACATGCCCACATTAATTTGGCCATTCTATACAGTTTTACTGGCAATTTCAGGATGGCCAAAGAAGTTTTGAATCAGCATATGCTGCTGCTTTACTGTGGAATTCTGGTTTTTGCGGTTTGGGACAGTTACCGGGTGGCTATAGAGATCAATAAGTTTTCAGTTCTCGCAGATCACGAGAATGCGCCTATGGTCCCTATGGTATTAGAATCTGCAGGATTAAATGCTTATGAAAAGAGAAACCCCTGGGTTGCAGCTGCCTGGGCAGCTATTTTACCCGGTTTGGGGCACCTTTACTGCGTAGCAATTATTCAAGCTGTATTTTTAATGATCGTCGGGGCAGTAATTGTATATTATTCCCACCTCCTGCCAGCCATAGCTTATACAGCAATCGGCAGCCTGGCCCAGGCTAAAGAAGTCCTCGATCCGCAGTGGGTGCTTAACATACCCTCTTTCTACTGCTTCAGTATTTATGATTCGTATGTCAAAGCAGTGGAACTAAATAAGTTATTTGACCAGGAACAGGCTCAATATTTTAGAAACCAATATCAGAGTCCCCTGTTTATTATGCCTGGGTCAAATAATAATGGAGGAATCCGATGTACCTGATAGCTTCTTTTCATTACTGCTTGCATACTGAATTAGCTCTTGCCAAAGTCGAAGAACTGGGAATTAAAAAGGAACAGATTTTAGCCGTCCCCCTAGAAAAAAGAGGGGAAACCCGACAAATATTTGATACTATTCACCATGCTGATGGTATAAGCTTATTTGACGGAGGAGCCATATTAGGAAGCGCCGGCATGGTGTTAGGCGTTATCTACGGTTTTGTCCTGACCTGGGGCCCTATAATATGGGGCTTGATAGGCTTAACTGGAGGTTTCCTGCTGGGATTTCTGCTGGACTTTTCCTTCAGCAAGGTACGCCATTCCAAAGAAAGAGGGAAAGATAAGGATGCCGAGCTGTTTCTCATGGTTCAATGTGACCCAATGCAGGTTGAAGATGTCAAAAAGGCCCTCTGGGATCATCTAGCTCTGGGAGTTACCGTTATTCCTGGGAAATAATATATGATTGTCTGCCTATGAAAACTCGAAAACTAATGGCATCTATTTCGATTCATCCTCAATATTATTAAAATTATTAAATAATCTCTGTGCCTAATTCCTTCCTTTTCAACGTTTTCAGCTTTACCGACCATTCAAATCCAAATAAACCTCCATATTATCCATCGCCATCATAATTTTAGCCTTTAGTCCTATATTATTTTATATTGCAAATTATTTAGGATTATTGTACAATACTATTAGTTAATTTAGGAGGTTTGTAGGAATGAAAAAGGAGCACTTTATTTGCCTGGTTTTCATAGCATCAGCTGCTCTGGTGAGCGGATATACGATGGCCTTCGCAAGTTGTTATAAAGTAATTATGAATCAGAACCCGGAACCAAGAGCAGTAATAGCTGAACAGCAAACCGAAAATGGAAATATTGGTACAGATATATCTGATACCAGCACAGCGGCAGAAGGGTGCAGCGTTGCGTGTTTAAGTGGTGTGCAGACTGGGTCAGCCACCGGGGAAGCGCCCAGCAGCACAGAGATGATGGTAGTAGATAGTATCGAAAAAGCAGAAATAGAAGCCATGCTTACAGCACTCGGGTTACAGGAGGGGCAGGAATACAGTCAGTTTATTCGAGAGTTTCAGCAGCAACAATCGCTGGATCCCACTGGCACCCTGGATTCTGCAACGCTTAACCTGATCATGCAGCAGTTAAAACTAGAAAAGGTGACTCAACAGCTTAGATCTTGATTAGTTTAATGATCCCAGATAGATTGCCCTATCTGGGATCATTATTTTTTACCTTAATTATGAAATCGCAATTTGTCCTCACTATAAATCTGCTTATGTGATAAAATTTTATTACTGGGGGGGTAATAATGTCCTATAAGGCAGATATGCATGTGCTAGATTTAATAATGAATCCTATATTGCATAACGTAAACGAGGGCATATTAATCACTGATACTTTTCAAAATGTTATCTTTATGAACGAAAGTGCCGAAAAGATTTTTAATATCGATTCCGTCAATGTTCTGGGCAAACACGTGGATTTACTTAAACCCAGCCTGAAGTTTTATGATATGATCAGCAGCCGTGAACTATACCTGCAGGAAAAGGAATTCATAAAGGGAAATGAGGTAATCATAAGAAAGGGCCTGCTGGAGGTCAACCCCAATTCTTTTGTTTGTTATGCTATATTTCGAGTTATTGACAGCTTTGAGGATGACCAGCTGAATTCTCTTCTGCAGAGTCCTTACGAAGGTATTGCAGTATTTGATGATCATGGTCGGTTCCTTTGGGCCAATGAGGTTTGTTATAAATATTTTAAATGCAGATCTAAAGAAGATTTAAGGGAAAATTTGACTTCATTAATTCCTCACTCCAATCTGCGCAATTCCATAGAAGAAGCTCGCCCTCTATTCGGGCGAACCATCTCCAACAGCGGAAGAGCACTGGATCTGGTATATCTTCCAATAATAAGAAGTAACCGAACTATCGGAGTAATTGTTAAGAGCACTTTTTCTGCATTTAATCCGGGTCCTTTTGATATCCAACGCGAACAGGAAAATGGCAGCGCCAGATATTCCCTTGATGATATAGCCGGGAGTAATAAAGAAATAATTAGACTAAAGAAATTAGCTATCAAAGCCGCCCGAACAACTTCTACCGTTTTAATAACCGGAGAAAGCGGTACCGGTAAAGAGGTTTTTGCTCATTCCATCCACAACCTGAGTTCCAGGCGAAAAGGTCCTTTCATTAAAGTTAATTGTGCCGCAGTACCAGAAACCCTGTTGGAATCAGAATTGTTCGGTTATGCCGAAGGAGCTTTCACTGGCGCCAGGAAAGAAGGTAAGCCCGGGAAATTCGAGCTGGCTGATAATGGCACCATTTTCTTGGACGAAATCGCGGATATGTCAATGGCTATGCAGGGAAAAGTATTAAGGATTCTTCAGGAAAGAGAATTAGAACGAGTAGGAGGAATCCGTTCCACCCGCGTAAACGTCAGAGTTGTGGCAGCAACCAATAAAGATTTGATTCGACTGGTAAAAGAACAAAAATTTCGCGAAGATCTATATTACCGTTTAAATGTGATAGTGCTCAATCTTCCCCCGCTCCGGGAACGGAAAGACGACATTTCAATACTCAGCCGCGTACTACTGCGCCGTTTAAATGAGCAGCTCGGTACCAGTGTAAACACTATTACTACTGAGGTCTTATCCTGTTTTCGAACTTATAATTGGCCCGGAAATATCAGAGAACTTGAAAATATCCTGGAAAGAGCAATTAACTTTTGTGAATACGATACCATTACCCGCGAGCATATACCGGAAGCTATCCAATCTTCTGTCAAGGAACCAACCGCATCTTCTCCACAGCATTCGTTGGAAAGGCATATGCAAGAACGTGAAAAAGAAGCCATCATCCGTGCTCTAGAAGATTCTGCAGGAAATAAAAGCCAGGCGGCGAAATACTTAAAAATACACCGTTCTGCTCTATACAGGAAAATGAGGAAACATGATATCCATCAATGATCGTCCTATTATTGCGACACTGTTCCGCAATGGGACATACTGTAGTTTTCCCTTCATGGAGCCTTTTGGATATAAATAGTGTACTGCTTCTTAAACATATGTCCTCTAGTCAATAAACGGCATTTTTACTGGATAAACTGCGTAATACAGCACTATCCGAGCATTTATGCTGCGGCTGGTACATTTATTGCATAAACGGAGTGAGAGTGGATTTTTTTATTAATAGGGGTATTCAATTAAAAGGGGTATTTATTTTTGAAGGGGGGAATGTGTTGACGTTTTAGTATGGGTTTTTTAATCACTTTACAGAAAAGCAATTAATTTGAGGGGGTATTTATTAATGGGATTTAATAAGATAGGTTTGCTAGGTGCAGGAACAATGGGCCTTGGTATTGCATGGGCAACAGCCGCTGCAGGCAAAGAGGTTATCCTCTATGATATCGACCAGAAGTTCATTGATAACGCACTGGGCAGAATACAAAAACAGATTGCCAAATCTGAGGAAAAGGGCAAAGCCGCTCCCGGTACAGCCGACGCAGTTCTTGGCAAAATCAAAGGCACTGTTAATTTTGATGATTTAAAAGATGCAGAACTTATTGTAGAAGTTGTTCCCGAAAACATGAACCTCAAAAAAGAGATTTATACCAAGCTGGATGCTTTAATGGGTCCGGATGTAATTCTGGCCACTAATACTTCATCACTGTCTATTACCGAAATCGCAGCTATCACCAGCAGGTCTGACAAGGTAATAGGTGTACATTTCTTCAATCCCGCTAACGTTATGAAGCTCATCGAAGTTATTCCCGCGGTACAGACCTCCGAGGATACTCTCAATGCCGTGATGGAATTTGCCAAAGAAATCAAAAAGACTCCGATCAAAGTTAAGGAAGGTCCTGGCTTTGTGGTTAATAGAATTCTCCTCCCGGGGATGAATGAAGCCGCTTTTATTCAATATGAAGGTCTGGCAAGCACAGAAGATATTGATACAGCTATGAAGCTCGGTGCTGGCTGGCCAATGGGCCCGCTGACCCTGTGTGACCTGGTTGGGGTTGATATTGCTCTGGCAGTATGCAACACTCTGTACGCCGAAACTGGTGATCCTAAATATCGTCCGGCTCCTCCTCTGAAACAGCTGGTTCGTGCAGGCTGGCTGGGCATGAAATCCGGTAAAGGATTCTATGACTACAGTAAGTAGATAGAAGTTTCCATACGCTGATAGTTTAGGGGAACCCTATGAAAGGGGGAAATGTGTTGACATACGAAAACCTGATAATTGAAAAAGAAGACGGTATAGCTTTAATATATATGAACCGTCCTAAAGCGCTTAACGCCATAAATGCCGATGTACTCCGAGAAATGGAAAAGGCCATCGATGAATTGGATGCAGATGCTGAAGTAAGAGTCTTAATTATCACCGGATCTGGTGATAAGTCTTTCGTAGCAGGCGCTGACATAGTTTGGATGTATGAGATGGATCATCCTGGATGCCGGAAGTTTTCAGCCTATGGTGAATATGTAATGCGCAAGCTGGAACGCATAGAGAAACCTGTAATAGCAGCCATTAATGGTTTTGCTCTGGGGGGCGGATGCGAATTGGCTATGGCATGTGATATCAGACTGGCTTCTGAAACAGCAGTATTTGGTCAGCCAGAAGTAGGTCTGGGTATCATCCCTGGGTTCGGCGGTACTCAGAGACTGCCGCGATTGGTAGGGGAAGGTCGAGCCAAAGAGCTTACTTATACCGCCAATATCATCAAAGCAGATGAAGCTTATCGTATCGGTCTGGTTAACCATGTCTATCCTGCTGACCAGTTAATAGAAGAAGCCAAGAAGCTGGCCAAAAAGATAATCAAGCAGGCCCCGCTGGCAGTAGCATACTCCAAACATGCCATTACCGTGGGCATGCAGTGCGACCTGGACAGTGGTATGTCTATTGAGTCCGACATGTTCGGCAACAGTTGTGCAACTGAAGATAAATCGGAAGGAATGGGCGCTTTCATCGAAAAGCGGAAACCCAGCTGGAAGAATAAATAGACTACTTATTTAAGTAAATAATGCTGAGGAATATTACTGCTGTCAGGGCCGGAACAGCCTGAAGCCACTCAAACCTCATGCTACCAAGTGACGGACTTTAACAGCACATTATTATTCAAGGCATTTAAGATTTTACAAAGGGGGGCAGCTTCTTAACGAAGCTGCCCCCCTATATTGTCAACAAAGTCGGGAATATGCCAGGCCTACTAACTTACAATACCCTGGTTAAACCCTTATAAACCTTACCCCGGGGTGTATCTACGGTTATCACCATACCATCCTGCAGGATGGTGCTTGCGCCCACCGCTCCGACAATTACAGGAATGTTTGCGTTCAACCCCATTATAGCAGCATTGGAAGTAAGTCCACCTTCTTCAGCAACCAGTGCTTTTATGCGTCCCAATAGAGGTGCCAGATAGCTGTCAGCGTTGGTAGTAATAACTATATCCCCGTCTTCAATTTTGGCCAGATCTGTTGCAGACAGTACTATCTTAGCTTTCCCACTCGTAGGCTCCAACCCGATTCCCATTCCCTGAACCAGGATATCACCCACAATATGAACTTTTAATAAATTTGTCTCACCGCTTAATCCTGTTGGAACGCCTGCGGTAAGAACTATTAACTCACCCTTGTTTATACAGCCTTTTTCCAGGGCTGCGTTTATTGACTCATCCAGCAGGGCATCTGTTCCTTCTATATCTTTTATTAATACCGGATATACGCCCCATACCAGAGCCAGCTTTTTTAATACTGCTTCATTAGGAGTTACCGCCACAATTTTGGCTTGTGGACGATATTTAGCTACCATCCTGGCCGTATATCCAGAACGAGTAACAGTTAAAATAGCTGAAGCACCTAAATTCATGGCTGTAGCACAGGTAGCATAACTAATCGCATCGGTAACTGTAAGCCTCCCCTGTAGCCTTTTTTTTCTCAGCAGTTCCGCATAGGGCAGCACTTCTTCGGCCCTCCTGGCTATGCGGGCCATGGTTTCAACAACTTCCACTGGATATTTTCCGGCTGCAGTTTCCCCGGACAGCATAATTGCATCCGCACCGTCAAATATAGCATTGGCCACATCGGAGACTTCTGCTCTGGTGGGCCGAGGATTTACTATCATAGAATCCAGCATCTGCGTAGCAATAATAACCACTTTACCGTTCTGAGCACATTTCTCGATGATAGCTTTTTGAACCAGAGGTACTTCTTCCACCGGAATTTCTACCCCCAGATCTCCCCGGGCAACCATCACCCCATCTGCCACCTTAGTAATATCCTCTAGATTGTCTACGCCCTCCTGGCTTTCTATTTTGGCAATAATAAATATATCGGCATCCTTTTGTTCTAGTATTCGTCTTATTTCAAGTATGTCGTCCGCCTTTCTCACAAAAGAGGCAGCAATAATATCCACCTGGTTATCAATACCAAAACTTATATCCTGTCTATCTTTTTCGCTTAGAAAAGGCAGTTGAATTCTCACTCCTGGTACATTAACGCCTTTTCTCTCTCCCAATTCTCCACCATTAATTACTTCGCAGATAATATCAGTTTCGGTGCATTTCATAACATGCAAATTTATGAGACCGTCAGCCAGAAGAATGGCATCTCCTTCTTTCACCTCCTGGGGCAAGGCAGTATAAGTAATCTGTACTGCGCCTTCATCTCCAGGTACATCCCGGCTGGTGAGTATAAATTCCTGCCCCCCCTGCAGGTTGATCTTACCCCTGCTTAGTCTTCCGGTTCTAATTTCTGGTCCTTTGGTATCCAGCATAATCGCTATTGGCCTTCCGGTAGTCACAGCTGCCTGTCTTATGTTTTCGATCCTCTTTTTATGTTCTTCATGCAGTCCATGAGAAAAATTAAGCCGGGCTACATTCATCCCGTTCTCGATTAATTTGGTCAGTATACTTACCTCTTCACTGGCCGGGCCAATAGTACATATAATTTTAGTTTTTCTCAAGCCGCGCCCACCTCCTGACAACTTTCTTATTTTTAAATATTTATTTATATAGAAAGAATGCGTGCAAGTTCAAACATTTCCAGTTCCGGAGTCTTGGTCCCGTTGATAACCTCCCCCAGCGGTATAGTAAAGATTTTTTCTTCCCGACCAGCTACCATAACATTTCGCAGTCCGGAAGCTATACAATCTACAGCCATTTTGCCCATTTGTGAAGCCAGTATCCTATCTACCGCACTGGGAGTGCCACCCCTTTGAATATGACCCAGGATAGTAATTCGGGTGTCCTGTCCGGTTTTTTCCACTATATAATCCTGCAGGTCCATAACCGGATATACCCCCTCGGCCACAATAATTATACTATGCAGTTTTCCTCTGCCAATACCAGCCTGAATTTTCTCAATCATCTGTTCAAAATCAGTCTCTATTTCGGGTACCAGTATCGATTCTGCCCCGCCGGCAACTCCTGCTGCCAGAGCTATTTCTCCACAATGCCGGCCCATGACTTCTATAATGAATACCCGACCATGGCTGCTGGCGGTATCGCGAATATGGTTAATAGCCATTAAAACCGTGTTTACCGCAGTATCATAGCCAATAGATCTTGTATATACCACATCATTGTCAATAGTTGCAGGGATACCAATAACATTTATACCCAGCCGCGAAATCTCATAGCCCCCCTTCAGACTGCCGTTCCCACCTATAATCACCAGGTTTTTGATGCCCAGTTGGTTCAGGTTTTCCCTGGCCTGCTCCATTCCTTTTTCCTGCATGAATAGGTTGGATCGGGAAGTCTGCAGAATGGTCCCGCCCCGATGTATAATATCCGCCACCGAGCCCAGGGTCATCTCGCTCAGATTTCCAGCTATTAGACCCTCAAAACCCTGGTAAATTCCATACACTTGCATTTCCTGGTATATTGCTGATCTTACCACGGCACGTATGGCTGCATTCATTCCAGACGCATCTCCGCCACTGGTTAACACTGCTAGCTTCTGCAAAAATTGACCTCCTTTGTCCTGCCTGCACTGGAAGCGCATCCGTTGTCCTGCAGCACGTCTGCTAACCTACAGCTGATTCTTTAAACCAGTGCATCTTCAGGATTTATTTTTTTCAAATGGATTTCCACTGGTACTGTTACCATAGCGATGTACTATCTCTGCATGTCCACGGATTTTTACAGCAGAAGTGTGCTCTGTGAACTGAAGAAACATTATTTCACCTTTATCCAGCTTTTCTGTATGATGAAGTTTAGTGTCTCTTCCCCGGGTTAATCCTATTATGGTTACGCCGTTTTCCAGCGCTTTAACCATAATATAGTCTTGTCCGATATAGTCGCCATTCATGCATAAAACCTCCTATCTATATGCTTATAGCCGGTTATTTTACGAGACTTCCTACCTGTTAAAAAATATCCAGCATTCTCCACTTCCCAGGCATATCATTAATAAAACCATACATTCTTGACCCCGCACAAAGCAGTGATCCTGGTTTTGAGTTCTATTTTAGCCTGGACATAGTATTTTTCCTGCAGAAGCACGGTTTTGCGCCCTGGAAGGTGTAAGAAAACCTCCACCGGGCCAGGATACTGCTGCAGTACATTTAGCAGCTCCTTTCGGAATTCATCTTCGCTATCCTCAGGAACTCTGATATGCAGCTCTTTAACCAGATCAGGAATAGGCCGCGCCTGCTGCAGCGAAATCTTGGGCTGTTCATCACGAGTATCATAAAACCCTTCGATCAAAACCGCCCTATCCGCACTTAAATAATCGATATTTTTTTTCAAAGCTTTTGGGAAAACCAATACTTCTATTCTCCCGCTGCTGTCTTCCAGATAAAAACGGGCATAAGTATCACCCCTCCTGCTGACCCGCCGATTCAAGTTTACCACCATACCGGTTAATCTTACATAACTTTCCTCATCAGCAGCACTAAGATCACTAATTTTCTGGCTGCTGAGCAGGGGCAGGATTTCCTGATATTCATCCATTGGATTGGCTGAAACATAAAAACCCAGCACATCCTTTTCGCGCTTGAGTCTTTCCTGGATGGGAAACTCCCCCTTGATGGATGGCTGTGGCTCTTCAACCATATCCATAACCTCACCAAACAATGACATCTGACTGCTGTTTTCAGATTGTTTAATCCGTACTGATAATTCCACACACTCTTCCATAATGGATAAAGCCTCTTTTCTGCTTATCCCCAGAGCATCGAAACATCCTGCCGTGATTAAATTTTCCAGCATTCTTTTATTAATCTGTCCCAGATCCACCTGCAGGCAAAAATCAAACAGTGATTTAAAACTCCCTTTTTTCCTGGTATTAACCACACTGCTCACTGCACCCAGTCCGACATTCTTTATAGCTCCCAGACCAAAACGGATGCTATCCCCACTTACCGTAAAATTCTCATAACTCTCATTAATATCTGGCGGCAGTACTTTTATCCCCATCTGCTGGCACTCATGCAAATAGAAGACTACTTTGTCTTGATTATCTATAACACTGCTCAAAAATGCACACATATATTCTACCGGGTAATAGGCTTTCAAATAGGCGGTCTGGTATGAAATCATAGCATAGGCAGCTGAATGGCTCTTGTTAAAGCCATAACCGGCAAAGCTTTCCATGATATCAAAAAGTCTTTCGGCCGTTACCTGGTCTATATTGTTCCCGGCTGCTCCCTTAATAAATTTATCCCTTTGAGCCATCAGTTCTCCAGCTTTTTTCTTTCCCATAGCTCTGCGCAGAACATCAGCTTCACCCATGGTGAAATTGGCACATACCCCTGCCACCTGCATAACTTGTTCCTGGTAGAGAACCACCCCATAAGTTTCCTGCAGTATATCCTGCAGCATCGGATGTATATATTCTATATCCTGGCGCCCATGCTTACAGTTAATAAAATCTTCTACCATACCGCTGCCCAGTGGACCTGGCCGGTATAAGGCTATGATTGCTATCAGGTCTTCAAACCGACTGGGAGCCATTTCTTTTAATATTCTCCGCAGGCCATCGCTTTCCAGCTGGAATATACCTATAGTATCCCCCTGGGATAACAAGCGATAGACCTTTTCGTCATCAAGGTTTATATTATCAATATCTATATAATCTCCCCGGGTTTTTTGAATGATTTCTACGGCCCGGTAAATGACGGTCAAAGTCCTTAATCCCAGGATATCCATTTTCAACAACCCAATATCCTCAACAGTTTCTTTAGCAAACTGGGTCACTACATGACCATCACTGGTTCTCTGCAGAGGCAGAATACTGCTGAGATTTTCTTTCCCAATAACCACTCCGGCCGCGTGGATCGAGGCATGACGCGGCATCCCTTCCAGAGCCCGGGCAGTATCAATTATTTTGCGGGATGTATAATCGCTGCCATAGAGTTCGATCAGGTCGGGAGCAATAGTCAGCGCACGGTCTAACGTAACCCCTAGTTCAGCTGGAACCATTTTAGCTATCTTATCAACTTCCCCATAGGGAACATCGAGTGCTCTTCCTACATCTCGTATAGCGGCCCGGGCCGCCATAGTACCGAAAGTAATGATCTGTGCCACCCGATCCGCTCCATATTTTTGTATAATGTAATCGATAACCCGATCTCTTTTATCAAAACAGAAGTCTATGTCAATATCCGGCATACTAACCCGTTCAGGATTTAGAAACCTTTCAAAAAGAAGTCCATATTTCAGCGGATTTATGGTAGTGATCCCCAGAACATAGGATACCATACTGCCAGCCGCTGAGCCTCGGCCCGGTCCTACCGCAATGTTGTTAGCACGAGCCCAGTTAATCAAGTCCTGCACAATCAAAAAATACGCCGCGAAACCCATATCGTTTATAACCTGGAGCTCAAAACCGATACGTTCATCGATCAACTGGTCTGGATCAGAGAACTTTTCCCGGGTTTTATTCCATACCAGTTCGCTCAGATAGCTTTCCGAAGTATATCCTGCTTCTACCTCAAAATGTGGCAGATGAAATTCACCAAACTCAAATTCCACATTGCATTTATCAACTATCACCAAGGTATTAGTCAGAGCATCCGACCGTTCTGGAAATAGTTGATGCATTTCTTCCTGACTCTTTAGATAAAAGGCACTGCCGGGAGGAAATCGCATGCGCTGCTCATCACTTATTACCGTTCCCGTCTGTATGCACAACAGAACATCGTGATAGGCGGCATCGTTTTTATTAATATAATGTGCATCATTGCTGGCTACTACCGGAATACCAGTCTCATCACTAATACGTGATAAAGCTTCACACACTCGTCTTTCTTCATCCATCCCATGATTCTGCAGCTCCAGATAAAAATTACCTGGTCCGAATATTTCCTGATATGCAAACGCAGTATTCCTGGCTTTTTCATAATCCCCGGCCAGAATGGCCTGCGGAATCTCCCCGGCTATGCATCCAGACATGGCTATTAAACCCTGGCTGTACTGTGCTAGAAGTTCCTGATCCACCCGGGGTTTGTAATAGAACCCTTCCAGGTAAGACCTGCTGACCAGCTGTACCAGGTTTTTATAACCCTGATCATTTTGACAAAGTAAAACCAGGTGATACATATTATCATCGATCCGGGCCTCTTTATCCAGGCGGCTCCTGGGGGCAACATATACCTCACACCCGATAATAGGTTTAATGCCCTGTTTCCTGGCTGCCCGGTAAAAGTCTATGACTCCATACAATACGCCATGGTCGGTAATGGCACAAGCTGGCATGCCCAGCTCAGCTGTCCTGGCTACCATATCTTTTATTCGACAAGCACCATCCAACAGGCTGTACTCAGAATGGTTATGTAAATGCACAAAACCCGTATTCATTAGAATTCTCCTCTTGCTACTATTTAATTACTTCAGCTTTCGCACCAGGCGAGTGTTATGCCGGGTCAGAGCAAGGAGCCCACAGGACCACCCCGTTCCGGGGTAGTGCACGAAGGGTGACTGCGGGACCAGGCTTAATGCTCGCTAAGCTGCCCTTGGTATAATGTCAACGTAAAGCTTAGTTAATAATCAAAATGATACCTGACAGGCCTTCCCCCCGGTTACCTCTATAAGCTGCTGATAACTGATAGGTACAGCCGTATTTGCTGTACCCGCTGCTGCATATACCACATCGTATCTCTTGAGACTTTCATCTAGAAAAATAGAAACTGGCGTCTTTAAAGCAAAGGGACATACTCCACCGATATGGAATCCGGTAACTTCCTGAACTTCATTTTCGTTGGCCATACGCACTTTTGAACCTACCAGTTCCTTGACCGCTTTGCTATCAATCTTAACATCACCGGTAGAAACCACCATTATGTAATCATCCTTTTTACTTTTAAAAAGCATGGATTTAGCAATTTGTCCCACCTCAGTGCCCAGGGCCTGAGCGGCCAGATATGATGTGCTGGTATCCTGCTCAAATTCCAAGATACGAATTGCCGGGTTTTTAGCCTGTAAGAACACTTTAACTCTTTCAATTTCTGTCATATTTTTTATCACCCACCACTGCAAAATTTTAACTACAAGTATAATTATAAACTAATACGCCCAGATATAAATAACTGAACTTAAAGCAGGTGAATGTTATGCCCGCTTAGAGCAAGGAAAGTAAGGCGACTTAGAACTCTTACACGATCTCGAATATCCGCTTTTACTTATACTAGCTCAAGACCGGCTAACGGCGGGAGCAGGCCTAATGCTCGCCCGCTAGAACAATTTTATCCTGCAACCAGGGGAGTGTTATGCCTGCTCAGAGCAAGGAAGGTAAGGCGACTTTTAACCCTTTCACCATCTTTTATGTACAATACAGCTAATATAGATACGATTATCTCCATTCAATAACATAAGACCGGCTGACGGCGGGAGCAGGCTTAATGCTCGCCCTTTCGAGCTAAAAATCCCCGGACTATGCAAACGCATAGTCCGGGGATACAGATCACAACCTATTCTTCTCGCCGCTTCTTTTCTTTCAATCGTTTGCTCATTATACCTCCTATCCTTCCACAAGCGGCATTACTCATAGATTCCCAGCCATCTTTCTCGATTTGTTCCCATATGCCAAGCTCTCTGGCAATCTCAATTTTCATTAAATCTTTTTCCGTAAGCGGTTTTTGCTTCTTTATGATTTTTTTACTCATAATCACCCCACCACAGATAAACCTATTACTAATAATTTCCCCCGGTAGTGGGTGCCTTTATTCTAAATATTTTTCAAAAAATCAAATAATTGCTTTAGTTCGCCCTGCCAATCAGCCCGCAGGCCGCCCCCTTTATCAATTAACATATTATCAACCAAGAAAGTCTTCATCCCTATCTGCCCGGCAACCAGATCTTCACCGGCATCATTGCCCACCATAAGGCAATTATCAGCTTTAACTCCAATCACTTCACATATTTCCTGGTAATAACAGGGATGAGGTTTACAGTAATGCATGTTCTCATAAGATGTAATAAAATCATAATCAAAATGTCCTACTCCCGCCCAATTAAGCCGGTTCTCTATAGCAGTCAGCGGAAAGACCGAATTGGTAGCTATAACAATTTTAAGCTGGCGCTTAAAAAGATCTTCCATCATCTGCTGCACTCCTGGGAATGGCTGGCAAAATACATTCAATTGTGGAAATTCATCTCTGTAAAATATATCAAAAAACCGGCTGAATTCTTCCGGAGGATAAGGCCAGCTGCGATAGAAATCTTCAAAAAAAACCTCTTCATTGGTTTTATCAGCATCAGTATTGGCAATCATCTTTTCGGTTGAAATCCAAATCTGCTGCACCAGCCGATCTGCTCCCCGGTATCCATGATCCCGGGCCATTGAGGTCATTCTGCCAAAATACTTAGGTAAAAAATAATCCATATCTATATTTAATAAAGTGCCATCCAGATCAAAAAGCAATGCTTCAAACATCGGCTATACTCTCCTTTTTTATATTACTTAACTTTCGCATCATTTTGCTAGCAATGGACTGGCCGACGGCGTAACCAAGATAACACTCGCCAAGCTGCAGTTGTTGCTATCGTGTTAAATGCGAAAATTCAATTATTAATCAAAAGCATTTAATGAGGTTTTGATTACATCCATTCCACTTACATAATATGCCAGGCGCAGTACTTCTCTAATTTCTTCTTCGGAAGCCCCGGCTTCCCTGGCCTGTCCTGCCAGGACTCTAACCCCCTGCTCAGCATTCTTAGCTGCATCCAAAGCCAGTACCACCAAATAAGTTGTTTTGGCATCCAGGGCTCTAGTCTGCATAGCTGACTCCACCACTCCCTTTACCACCGGGAAAAAATCTGGATCCCTTTTTCTTAATTCCTCAACAAACCATGGTAATTTAACATCCATCCTGCTACCTCCTGAAAGTCCTATTCTAAGAGATTCTAGTTCATATTATAATTCACCTGAAGGTAAATAAAACCAGGGAGGTAATCTTTTTATATTTTTTTCTTATCAAAAGAAGGAATTTTTGGAAATATATAGAAATTATTTATTGCTTATTTAATGAAGGAGGTTGTTTATGTTTTTCACATTTCTTAATAAGGACAAGGCCAATTTCCCTGATTTATCCCTTTTTCTTCAATATACACCGGAGGAAGTTCTTTTTTACTATTATAACTCACACCTTACCATAACATTAGATACTTATAAGCAGCTGAAAATGGAAGCTGAATCCGAGGACGACACCCTTTCTCCCTGCTGCCAATGGGTAGAACTGCTGGACGAAGAACTGGACGTATTGAAGGATATAGATACCCTGGTTAGTAATGAATATATTTCCATAATCGGGCCGTATTATTATCCTTTCAGCAATACTCGCTTCTATTTTAACAAACACATACCGGCCAACGTCCAACGAATAACAGCTAGTGACTTTACTACCATTATGTCATTGGAATTCCTCGATCCCATGAATCGTGAGATTTTGGATTATCACAAAAGCCGCAAGACCATTAAAAAAGGCCAGAAAAATAAGGACGATCTGATCAAAGATATCAATATGTGCATTATTGCCCTGCAGGATACGGAGAAAGTCAATAAGCATATCAATTACTTGAATAAACTGCTGGAATTACGCTATGCCATCGTTAATATTGAAAACCTGTGGCCGCAGGAACCGGATGTTTTACCCGAAAAACCTCAGAAGGTAGCATGCGAGCGCCCATCTGGCGGAAACTTGATCCCTTTTAATACCTTGAAATCACGCCGAAAAAAGAAAAGCGAGGAAGAAGACAGCAGCGGTTTTAATCACCAGATGAAAATATATCTTCTCCAATATCGAGAATATGAAAAAGCCTGTGATCGCTATAAAGCCATTTTAGCCGAATGGGAAGACTTCTGTTCCGACTTTACCGAACGCTGTTATGTGGATATAGAAATTACTGAATCGAAATTAAAAAATGCCCAGAAAAACTTGAGAATATATAACAATATAATCAGCAAATCTATGGTCCACGCTAATTACCAGGACATTAAGAGTTTGACCATATTCAAGCATTACCTGGAAACGGGCAGAGCTAATGATTTGCAGGATTGCATGAACCTGTATGAAGAAGAAGTCCACTGGGACGAAATTAAAGCCAGCCAGGAAAGGATAGAAAACACTATCTATTTTCTCCAGAATAGTGATGATAATACTAGATTGGCCAATGACCATATTGAACGACTGCTGAAGAAAATCAATGACCGTTCTCGTGATTCGTTAAGAGTATAATTATGTGGGCTGCGGTACCTCACGCAGGAAAGGTCTATATAAGATCATACCTGCCCCGAAACCGCCTATATGAGCCCAAAAGGCAATCTGAGCGCAGGAATTGGCCGAAATAATATCTGCCGTGCCGCAGTATAATTGGGATAAACCCCAAAATCCAAGGTAAATCCAGGCGGGCAAGTTTAGAAGAAAGATCGGAGGGATGTAAGTAAGTATTTTGGCATGCCGGAACATTAAAAAATACGCTCCCATAACCCCCGCTACCGCGCCAGAAGCGCCAACTACAGGGATATCGGAGCCAGGATTGATTAAATAATGAGTAAGTCCTGCTGCGATTCCGCACAAAAGGTAAAAGATCAAAAATCGGCTGGAGCCCATATAATCTTCAATGTTATCGCCAAATAACCATAAAATCCACATGTTACCGATAACATGCATCCAGCTTCCATGAAGAAATACTGAGGTTACTATGGGATAAAAACCCAGCGGGGATATCTGCTCTTTAAGGGAAACGGGAACCAGGCCAAAAATATAAACCAGATCATTAAGGGCCTGGGGTCCAGCAGCTGTTTCCATGACAAATATTATTATGTTTATGATTATTAACGTTACTGTTATCGCAGGGAAAGACCGGCTGGGGGTACTATCTCTTAATGGAAACAAATTAATGAATCTCCTTATTTAACTATTTTAAAATTGGTAATCGAGTAACTTAAAAATAACACAAATAAAAGTCCAATGCACCCTGTTTACTCATTATCCAGTTAGGATTTTAGATTAAACTGTATAATTACCAGTATATTTCATTTATAATATAAGTAGTACTCTATATGCTCAGTATGTTTTAATGCTTTTCTGCATTAATTCCATGTGTTTGCAGAGTCACTTTTATCAAAGCCCTATTCAAGACAACCCTTCCAAGTAATGCATTTATGCATTTTATTTAATGCTTTTCCGCATTATGTTTTTTTTAGCAGCGGTCGCTACCCTGACCGAATCCCATTTTTATCACAATATTTCCTGCCAATTCGTGGCATACATATTGCATATTTGTTTTTAGAGAAAAAATGATGACTGCTTCCTAATATAATTTCAGCCAGTATATCACAGTATTGATCGTCATAAACAGCAGAGGATAGGCAGACTATCTTTTGGGTTTATAACTGTTAATATGCCAGCCAGCCAGCAATATTTCTGGGAGGCTTGTGATGTGGCCTGGCACAGAGCAGGAAGCAGTTAGTATTCATAATTAATAATTAATTGACCGTTTAAAAAGGGGGGGATAATTTAATTATAGGGCTGAACAACGCAGTTAAATATTACTTGCGAATATCTAACTCAGCCAAAAAAGGGGTTTGGGATTATGTTCTTATTTTATGAGAAGGAGAGGTGGACAAATAGTGTCAAGAGAAGTAGTTGTTGCAGGTCTGTGCCGTACACCGATAGGCACTTTCGGGGGTACGCTGAAAGACACTAAAACTGTGGAACTTGGTAGAATAGTAATGGTTGAAGCCATGAAAAGGTCTGGGGTTAAGCCGGAACAGATAGAAGAAGTAATCTTTGGATGTGTATTACAGGCTGGACAGGGACAAAACGTAGCCCGTCAATCTATGATACATGCCGGGATTCCCATTGAAACTACCGCGTTTACTATTAACAAAGTATGCGCTTCTGGAATGAGAGCAGTTCAGCTAGCCGCTCAGGTTATAAAAGCCGGAGATGCTGACATTATTATGGCCGGTGGTATGGAATGTATGAGCGCTCATCCCTATTACCTGCCCAATGCCCGCTGGGGATACAGGATGAATATGGTAAAAGGCGATCTCATAGACGGTATGGTTTATGACGGATTGTGGGAAATATTCAACGGCTACCATATGGGTATAACCGCTGAAAACATAGTGGAGCAGTACGGCTTGACCCGTGAAGAGCAGGATGAATTTGGCTACACGAGTCAGGTTAGAACCGCGGAGGCAATCGCATCCGGAAGATTCAAAGACGAAATCGTTCCGGTAGTTATTAAAGGCAAAAAAGGTGATAAAGTATTTGATACTGATGAACATCCCAGAATGGCTACCCGCGAACAGATGGCTAAACTGGGTACTGCCTTTAAGAAAAACGGAACTGTTACTGCAGGAAGTTCATCAGGTATAAATGATGGTGCTGCTGCTATGATCGTAATGTCCAAAGAAAAAGCTGATGAACTGGGAATCAAACCGATGGCTAAAATCATCAGCTATGCTTCTGGCGGCGTAGATCCTTCGGTTATGGGATTAGGTCCCATTCCAGCTACTAAGAAAGCTCTGGCCAAAGCTGGTATGACCGTTGATGATATTGACCTTATTGAAGCCAATGAAGCATTTGCCTCTCAATCACTAGCTGTGGCCAGAGATTGCGGATGGGCTGATAAGATGGAAAAAGTCAATGTGAACGGCGGAGCTATCGCCCTGGGCCATCCGATTGGCTGCTCCGGAGCCAGAATTATAGTAACTCTGCTTTATGAGATGCAGAAACGTAATCTCAAAACCGGTCTGGCAACTCTCTGTATAGGCGGCGGTATGGGATGTACCACTATATTGGAAATGCTCTAAACCAGGTGGTAAACAATTAGGTGATAAACGTTATATACAGGTGCTGCTGTAGTTTACTTATAACAGATGGCCTTCCGGATCGATGGCGCTGGCCAATCCGTTCGGCCATTTGTCATGAATTATAAATATAAATTAAGGAGGAGTTTTAATGGCACATAGTAATTTTCTGTATCAGATGAGAGACATTAAGTTCCAGATCAAAGAATGGCTCGACATGAACAGCCTCTTGTCATTAGATGCCTATAAAGAATATTATGGAATCGATGACATCGATAATTTCCTCGATGTTAACTTTAAAATCTGCCGCGATGTTATGTGTCCGGCTAACAGTGATGCCGATGATCCCGGTGCGACGTATGTGGGTGGCGAAGAGCATGCAGTCGTAACCCCTGAGTCTTTCAAAAATGTCTACAAAACAATTATGGATGCCGAGTTAGGACCCCAGTTTGGTTTCCGCGGCGAAGGCAAAATACCGCTGTCCTGGTACGCTCCGATTCTGGAAATACAGTCCGCTGCATCCCCGTCGATAGTAATGTTCTGGTGTCTGACCCAGGGTGCTACCACCGTGCTTCAGGACTATGGCACCCAAAAACAACAGGACATGTTCCTGCCCAAGATGTATACTGGTGAATGGTGCGGCACCATGGGCCTGACCGAACCGGGCGCAGGATCTGAGGTCGGAGCGGTTGCCAGTAAGGCAGCCCCCACCGATACTCCCCACCTGTATAAGCTCAAAGGCACTAAATGCTTTATCACTTCCGGCGACCATGACCTGGCGGAAAACATCATTCACCTTATGTTGGCCAAGACCCCGGGCGCCAAAGAAGGCACCGCAGGCATCTCACTGTTCATCGTGCCCAAATTCTGGGTCAACGAGGATGGCTCCGTAGGCAAATGGAACGACGTAACCTCCGTCGGCATCGAGCACAAGATGGGTATCCACGGTTCTTCCACTCTTACCCTGGCCATGGGGGAAAACGACAACTGTTACGGCTGGATGGTAGGCGAAGAAGAAGTGGTAGATGGCAAAGGCAAAGGGATGTCGCAGATGTTCGCATATATGAACGAAGAACGTCTGAACACCGGGTTATTCGCCCTGGGTTGCATTGGCTCAGCCTACTACGCAGCTCTGGATTATACCAAGGTCCGCGTGCAGAGCAAACATTCCACTAATCCCAAAGGCCCCAGCGTCAGGATCATCGAGCACGAAGACGTCCGCCGTATGCTGTTGTTCCAGAAATCCATCCTGGAAGCCACCCGGGCTTTGATTTTCCAATCCTATCTCTACGTCGACCTGTCCAAAGATGCTGCTACACCGGAAGAGAGAGAATATTATCATGACATGTTCATGATCAATAACCCGCTGTGCAAGGCCTATACGTCCGACATGGCCAGGATTTCCACCGGTGAAGCAATCCAATGCCACGGCGGCTACGGCTTCATGGAAGAGTATGCCGGGGCGGAACTGTACCGGGACGTAGTGATCTACGGCATCTGGGAAGGCACCAACTTCATCCAGGCCCAGGATTATACCGGCCGCAAGTTCACCATGAAAGGCAGCGAACCGTTCAAGAAGTGGGTTGCTGAAATCGACGATTTCGTCTCCAGTCAGAAGACTGACAAATTAGCGGCTGAATTCGACATGATGGCAGAGTGTATGGTTGCTTTCAAAGATATTGTCGATATGAATGCTGCCTGGACCGCCGGCGATAAGCAGATGAAACAGCTCTTCACTACCCGAACCATGCATGCAGGCGCGAGAGTTTACTGCGGCAAGCTGATGCTCTCCCAGGCCGTCCTGGCTGCCAAGAAGCTGGCCGAACTGGGTGACGACCACTTTGACGCGCCCTTCTACAGGAGCAAAATCGCCACCGCCAGGTTCTATATCATGAACCATGTTCCTGAGATTTTCGGATATCATAAGGAAATGAAGGCCGGCGACAGGAGTGCGATTGACATAGCTGAAGACGAGTTTATGTAAGAAATAGCTGGACCTGCCCAAAGGCAGGAATCCATTGGATGTTCTAATCAATGGAAGTCACTGCCGAAGCGGTTCAGGTGTTGGGATATGGTTACGCTGAATATCAGGTTGAAAGAAAGATGCTCGATGCGAAGCATCCAGATTTACGAAGAAACCAATGAAATTCAGAGACTGACCATGACCGGATGCCTGAAGAAAGGTAATAATTACGAATATTAAAAAATTTTCCAGCCTTACCAATCTGTCGTGCCACTCACAATAGACAGGGTCAGCTGGAAAACATAAGAATATTATTCCCCCTGACGGCAGGCACCCCCTGCCTGCCGTCAAACCTTTCTCAAGACCTGTGTTTTATTCCATATTTGGCTGCCTTCCGGACCACCGTGGATTGGTTTACTTTTAGCACCTGCGCTATTTGGTAAGTAGATTTATAACGTTTAAATGCTTTTTCTAAAAGCTGTTTTTCTGCATTCTCTACTGTTTGCTTCAATGACCACAAACCTTTTTCCGGATCATTTCTCAACAGAACCATCATATTCATGGCTACAGGTAAATCGCTGGTTTTTATCACATTATCATCTGTGGTTACAACCAATCTCTCGGTAAGGTTTTCTAATTCTCTAACATTTCCGGGCCAGTCATATTCCAGGAAACAATCTATAACATCTTTATGAAAACGTTTATTCATTTGATACTTGTTATTGAATATTTCCAGGAAGAAATTAGCCAAGACTGGCGTATCCTCCAATCTTTCCCTCAAAGGAGGCACTGTAATTGGTATTACATTTAAGCGGTAATAAAGATCTAATCTAAACTTCTGCTGGTTAACCATTTCCATCAAATCCTGATTAGTTCCGGCCAGGATCCTGGTATCTACTTTTAGTGATTTACCACCGCCTACTCTGATTATTTCTTTATTTTGCAGTACGCGCAACAGTTTCACCTGCAATCCCAGGGGCAGCTCCCCTATCTCATCCAAAAACAACATCCCATTATTAGCCAGTTCAAATAAGCCTATCTTCCCTGATTTTCTTGCCCCGGTAAAAGCTCCTTCCTCATAACCGAAAAGCTCTGATTCCAGGAGGTTTTCAGGAATAGCCCCACAGTTTACTTTGATGAAAGGTCCTTCCTTCCTGCCGCTGCTTTTGTGTATGATTTCTGCTATCAACTCTTTTCCTACCCCTGACTCACCCTGGATAAGCACAGTTGAATCTACTCCTGCAACCCTAAAAACCATATCTAATATCTCTTTCATCTTACTGGATTTAACTATCATCTTCTGAGAGCTTTTGATCTTCAGGTGCTGCAGTTCCGTTTTATAAAATTCCCGCAGTCCCTCCACCTGCTGCAGCCGCCGCTGAAGTTCATTTAATTCAGTGATATCCCTCACATTGGTAACCACCATTATAATGTTGTCTTCTTCATCAAAGATGGGATTGCTGGTTATAAGAACTTCTTTACCGCTTCGCGGGACAATAGTAATTGTTACTCTTTCCCTTTTCTCCAGAGCCAATAAGGTACCAGAACGAGAAAATACCCCTTCTTTCACCAGATCCGCCATATTCCTTCCAATACATTCAAAACCCATGATGCCAGTGATACGCTCAAAACCATTATTTAACATCAAAGTGTTAGCCTGTCCATCTGTAACATATAAGCCATCAAAGGAAGATTCTATGACCGCATCCAGCTCTCGATTCAGTTTTTTGGTATATTCTGATTCTTTGACCAGTTCTTCAAACTCCGAAATTTCTCTTAATACCAATATAGCTCCAATAGTTCTACTATTTCTGATAATATTGGTACGATAAGGCAGAAAGCTTCTGCCAGCTATGACCAGTTTATTAGACGGGAGGGGAGCATGCGAGCCGCTGACAAAGGATTCCAGAACTCCTGTACCAGCCAGTATATCTCCGGCATTTGATCCCCGGACTTCTTCTGCTGAGATGCTCATCAATTTAGCTGCAGCTTTATTAAATATGCCTATTTGATATTCGTTATCTATAGAGATAACCGGATTATATACTGCATCGATACTTGCTTCCATATCCAGCTTCTTTTCATACAATCTTTCCGCTATAGCATGGTAGACTTCCTCATAGTAAAGCATTCCTACCAATTCGCTGTTCTTGAAAACCGGGATGTACTCAAATTCATCATTCAATAAATCAGGCAGAAATTCATCAAAAGATATGCTTCTTACTTCCCGCGCAATTATTGGGGAAATTTCGTTTGATGGCAGCACCCCCCGGGCTATTGCACCTATCAATTCTGTTTTGCTAAGAAAACCAATGAGTTTCTGGTTTCCATCTAATACTGGCAGCGCAGATATATTTTCATTATCACTAAAAAGACGGGCAGCTTCTGCAATAGTCTGCCTGGATTGTAGAAAAAGCACTTTGGAGTTCATTAACTCACTAACCTTTACTCGCATCAGAATACCCCTTTTTTGATTCATTGTAACATAAATCGTCCTATTCTTCAGAGCAAACAAGGGTACCTTTCGATAGATAAAGTGCAAGGGGCGGTTCTATTTGAAACCAGCAAAACCAGCAAAATGGTTGCAAACAAAACCATACCCGCTGACATCCGTTAACACATGGGACCGGCCCTGCAACATAATTTTTGGAATATTATTGCTGTCCGGGTTAATACTATCTTTATTGAGTACGGATTATTCTTTTAAAGAATATGGGGAGGCAGAAGATCATGGAAAATCCATTTATTTATGGTATCAACTACTGGCAGCCAAGGCTATATATTGATGGAATAATTTCGATCAAAGTAAAATTGACCGCGATTTTTCACGCCTGGACACAGCCAACCTCAAACTGATAAGAATCAAAACTAATCTTCAGAAAATGTATGCCTGTTACCAGAGTAGTCTGGATGAAAATAACGAGGAGCATGGTAAATGAAAATCGCCTTATTATCACCTATTGCATGGAGAACACCGCCCCGACATTATGGACCCTGGGAACTTGTTGTATCCCTGCTGGCTGAAGGGCTGGTTAAGAGAGGGTTGGAGGTAACACTCTTCGCTACCGCAGATTCCATAACTCAGGCTCAACTAGCCTCCATCTGCCCGGCACCATATGAAGAAAATACTGATATAGACCCTAAAGTATGGGAGGCCCTCCACATTGCGCACTTGTTTGAAGAAGCGGGTAAATTCGATATTATCCACAATAACTATGACTTTCTGCCGCTGGTTTTTACCCGCTTGGTAGATACTCCGGTGGTAACCACCATACATGGTTTTTCTTCCAACCAAATAATACCTGTCTATAGCGAATACAATGATAGTAATTACTATGTGTCGATAAGCAACGCCGATCGAAGCCAGGATTTGGATTATATAAAGACCATTTATCATGGAATCGACCTCAATCAATTCAAGTTTTATGATAAAGCCGGAGATTACCTGTTGTTTTTCGGAAGGATTCATCCTGATAAAGGTACTGCGGAAGCGGTGGAAATATCAAAACGATCAGGAATCAAGCTTATAATAGCAGGAATCATTCAAGACCAGGATTATTTTAATACCCGGGTTGCACCATTTATCGATGATAAAAATATCATCTATTTTGGTGTAGCTAATCCTGCTCAACGTGATCAGCTGATGGGAAACGCCCTGGCTTTGATTCATCCCATTAATTTCCACGAGCCCTTTGGCCTGAGTGTAGTAGAAGCCATGGCCTGTGGAACTCCAGTTATCGCCTTTGATAAAGGTTCTATGCCAGAGGTTATTGATCAGGGAAAAAGCGGCTTTCTAGTTAAAGATGTGGAAGAGGCATGCGGCGTTTTATCAGAGGTAGTTTACCTGGATCGTAGTTACTGCCGCTACTGGGCAGAGAGCAGGTTTAGCTGGGATAGAATGATTGATGACTATATCCAGGTTTATCAAGAAATATTACTCCGCCATTAATAATGACACAAGGGGACGTTTTTGTTGTGACACAAGGGGACGTTTTTGTTGTGTCATTTGTCATTTGTCATCAAAGGGCTTAAAGATGACACAACAAAAACGTCCCCTTGTGTCATACAACAAAAACGTCAGACCGTGTGAAAAGTCATCAAAACAAAGGTAGAAAAGACATAATAAAA
>JAENYG010000035.1 GCA_016841875.1 Syntrophomonas sp. | reverse complement strand
GATTAAACGCAACCTCTTTCTCCTGGCTGGGTTGCAGTTACTTTGTCTATTGAGGGATATAAGAAAACTAGTACCATAAGTTGATGGTATCTTGCAAAGCCAATCAGAATGTAATATAATTAACAGCAATCTTTCAAAAGCATAGAAGAGTCCGTGCGATGAAGGGGAATAGTAAATACTATTAGCAGTTTAGAGAGCAGGCGGAAGGTGCGAGCCTGCCTGTTGAAGTATTGAATCCACCCTGGATGCAGTCTGTGAAAGCAGAATCGGTGGTTCCGATATAACCGGGTGAGCGGGTGTTATTAACACCAATAAGGGTGGCAACGCGGGATTTTACCTCTCGTCCCTGATAGGGCGAGGGGTTTTTATATTCACAGTTATATTAATGAGTATTTATCCAAGGAGGATCTGAACAATGATAGGACAACAGTATTTACTGCTTCCCGGCCCGACCCCCATACCAGAACGGGTGCTGCGTGCCATGAACAGGTCCATGATCAATCACCGGGGACCTGAATTCAGGGATATGCTGGATGACGTAACCAGGGGAGTAAAAAGGATCTATGGTACCGACCAAAATTTATTGATTTATCCTTCATCCGGAACGGGGGTTCTGGAAGCCGCAGTAGTAAACTTTATCTCTCCGGGAGATAAAGTTCTAGCTGTATCTATAGGCGTTTTCGGCGATAGATTTGCTGCTATAGCTCAAAATTTTGGGGCAGAAGTAGAAAAAATCAGTTTTAAATGGGGAGAAGCAGCTGATCCTGATCTTATTAAAGAAATTATACAAAAAGATAGGCAAAGACAGATAAAAGCGGTCTTGATCACTCACAATGAAACATCAACTGGGACCTTCAACGACATTAAAGCCGTGAAACAAGCAATGCAGGATCATCCTGCATTGTTGATGGTGGATTGCGTCAGTGGGTTGGGGGCACTGGATTTCAGTATGGATGATTGGGGAGTCGATGTAGCTTTAAGCGGCTCACAAAAAGCATTTATGATTCCACCCGGGTTAGGATTTATGGCCTTCAGCAACCGGGCTTTGGCAATTCACAGGAATAATACCAATCATCGTTATTATTGGGATGTAACCGCGGGACTAAATTATCTGGAAAAAGGGCAGACTGCTTTTACACCAGCGATTTCTTTAATCTATGGGCTGCAGGAAGCACTGGTCATGATGGCGGAAGAAGGCCTGGATAATATTATCAAGAGACACAGAAATTATCGAGATATGGTAAGGGAAGCGGTTAGAGAAATGGGTTTGGAACTGCTGGCATCAGACCAGCATGCATCTACGGCCTTAACTGCGGTTATTGCGCCAGGCGGGTCCGGAGCCAATCAGATCCGCAGCAAGATGCTGAACCGCTTCAATATAGCTCTGGCAGGAGGGCAGCTGGATTTGGATGATGTAATGTTCAGGATTGGGCATCTGGGGTATGTAAGGGAATTAGATCTGCTAGCCGTAATCGCAGCCCTGGAAATAACTATGCTGGAGAGTGGCTTTAAAATAGAGCTGGGGGCAGGCGTCAATAAAGCTCAGCGGTATATACTGGCACTAAATGAAAAAGATTGAGAGAAGAAAGGAGTTATGAACAGGTGGAGAACTTAAAAAAGGTATTAATAAGCGAAAAAATAGCCGATGAAGGCCTGGCCCTTTTGAAAAAGGAACTTGAGGTTGATAATCGGGATGGAATATCCAGAGCAGAACTGCTGGAGATTATCGATCAATATGACGCACTCATCGTTAGAAGTGTAACTAAAGTTGACGAAGAACTGATAAAAAGGGGTACCCACCTAAAAGTCGTAGGCAGAGCCGGTAATGGCGTCGATAACATCGATGTGGATGTATGCACCAGATATGGCGTAGTTGTTGCCAACACACCGGACAGCAACACCATATCAGCTGCGGAACAATCCATAAGCTTGCTGCTTTCGTCCATAAGAAATACGGCCTGGGCAAATGGCTTTTTGAAAGGCGGAACCTGGGATAGAAAGCCATTTAGAGGAGTAGAACTATATGGCAAAACCGTTGGAATAGTAGGACTGGGAAGAATTGGCTCCATGGTAGCAACCAGGTTAAAAGCTTTTAATATGAAAGTAATTGCTTATGACCCCTATATATCCGACGAAAGGTTTGAACGTTATGGAGCGGAGAAGAAAGAAAGCCTGGAAGAACTGCTTAGAGAAGCAGATTTTATAACCGTGCATACACCCCGCAACGAAGAGACTATGCATATGATCGATGAAAAAATGCTGGAATTTGCTAAAGACGGGGTCCGGATAGTAAACTGTGCCCGGGGTGGAATAATCAAAGAGGAAGCCATATTGAAAGGGCTTGAATCAGGGAAAATAGGCAGTGCGGGATTAGATGTTTATGAGGAGGAACCGGCTCGAAACAATCCCCTTTTTAAATATAATAATGTTGTGGTTACACCGCATTTGGGTGCAGATACCTTTGAGGCCCAAAAACGAGTGGGAGAGAATATCGCTGAACAGGTAATCATGGCTTTGCGGGGAGAAATCGTACCCAATGTAGTCAATCTGCCCACCATGTTAGGAGAAGAACTGGAATACTTGAAACCGTACATTATGCTGTCAGAGAAAATGGGCAGCATCTATTATCAATTGGTAAGAAACCCCATCAGCAGGGTGGAGCTTATCTATAGCGGACCTATGACCCGCAACGAAACCGAGATGTTGACGGTGGCATTTTTAAAAGGATTACTGCATCCAGTTATGGATGACAAAGTTAATTATGTGAATGCTAAATTGATAGCTGAAGAACGAGGCCTTAAGATCTATGAAAGGAAAGAAGAGACCAGCAGCAGGCGCTATAAGAATACCATTGAAGCCAGGATATTTAACCATGATTCCAATCTTAATTTGGTAGGGACGCTGTCCCGGGCCCGCCAGCCATTGCTGGTAGAGATTAATGATTATGAAACCGAAAACAACCTGGAAGGATACATTCTGCTAGTAGAAAATGAAGATAGGCCCCGGATAATAGGCCCCTTTGCAACCGCGCTGGGAGATCATGGAGTTAATATAGCTTCCATGAAAGTAGCCCGCAAAACAAAAGGGGATATCTCTATTATGCTTATAAATGTAGACAATAAAGTGGAAGATGAGGTTTTAAAAGAATTGGAAAAACTCGAAGGAATCACTGCTAAACCGAAATTGCTTCATTTTTAATCTGCTCACTTAATATGGGATAGGGGACTACAACGCTTAAAACAAGCACTTACCAGGGTCAAGTAAAGGAGGGATTCAAGTGTTAGATGCCAGGCAAATAAGAGCAAATCCCGATCATATAAAAGCTCAATTAGCAAAAAGAAACATTTCCGGAGTTTTGGATGGCTTTTTGCTGTTAGACGAGAACCGACGCGATATCCTGGGTAGGGTAGAAGAATTAAAGAGTTTTCGCAATTCCGCATCTCAAGAAGTAGGCAGGATGAAAAAAGAGGGCCAGGAGCCGATCGAATTAATGGAAAAAGTGCGCCAGATGGGTCAGGAGATTAAAGTTCTGGATGAGCAGCTAAAACAGGTCGAGATGCAGATAGAAAAAATACTGCTCAATATACCTAACCTGCCTCATGAATCGGTTCCGGTAGGGGAGGACGAAGCCAGTAATGTGGAAATAAGGCGCTGGGGAAATCCACGCCAATTTGCTTATGAACCATTACCGCATTGGGATTTGGGGGTTAATCTCGATATCTTCGATTTTGAAAGGGCGGCCAAATTATCCGGGGCTAGGTTTACCGTATATAAGAGCGCCGGAGCTTTACTGGAAAGGGCTCTTATCAATTTTTACCTGGATATTCATACCCGGGAACACGGTTACAGGGAAATACTGCCTCCCTTTATGGTAAGCGCTGATTGCATGCAGGGGACCGGGCAACTGCCTAAATTTGCTGAAGATATGTTTAAGATAGATGGTCTGGAGATGTATCTGGTTCCTACGGCAGAGGTTCCCCTGACGAACCTGTATCGGGAAGAAATACTTGAGGCGGGACAACTTCCTATTTATTTAACGGCCTATACACCCTGTTTTCGTGCTGAAGCAGGATCTCACGGGCGAGATACCCGTGGGGTCATAAGACAGCATCAATTTAACAAAGTTGAACTGGTCAAACTAGTTGAACCACAAAATTCTTACCCAGAACTAGAAAAATTGACCAATGATGCTGAAAAAGTGCTACAGCTACTGGGGCTGCCATACCGGGTAATGCTTTTGAGCACGGGGGATATGGGTTTTTCAGCGGCTAAAACTTATGATTTAGAAGTATGGATGCCCAGTTATAATCAATATAAGGAAATATCCAGCTGCTCTAACTGCGAGGACTTTCAGGCCCGGCGGGCTAATATCAGATACCGTCCCGCTCCCAAAGCAAAACTGCAGTTTGCCCATACTCTTAATGGATCAGGAGTTGCCGTAGGAAGAACCGTAGCCGCCTTATTAGAGAATTATCAGCAAGAGGACGGCTCAGTAATCATTCCCGAAGTCTTGAGACCGTATATGGGAGGCATGGACGCAATAAAACGGTAGAGGGTAGGGTGCCTGATAACCTGAAAACAAGGGTTTTGTTTATTGACATAAAAATTAGCGTATGCTATACTTTCTCTTGCATTGAATCAAAAAATGCATCCTTCGAGATGGAGGGGTGTCCGAGCGGTTGAAGGAGGCGGTCTTGAAAACCGTTGAACCTTTACGGGTTCCGTGGGTTCGAATCCCACCTCCTCCGCCATTGATAGTTTATTACGGAGAGATGGCCGAGTCGGCTGAAGGCGCTCGCCTGCTAAGCGAGTAAGCGGCTAATACCTGCTTCGAGGGTTCGAATCCCTCTCTCTCCGCCATTAGAATAAAAGTAAGGTTTTTTACTGGATGCATAAATGGATGCAATAAGCGCCCGTAGCTCAGCTGGATAGAGTGACAGGCTACGAACCTGGAGGTCGGGGGTTCGAATCCCTCCGGGCGTGCCATATTAATAATAGCCGTTAGTAAAAAGAAATAGCTAGGAAAGCCCATGGGTTTTCCTAATTTTACTGTCAAAACCCAGAAAAATCTGCGCCCGTAGCTCAGTGGATAGAGCAACGGTTTCCTAAACCGTGTGCCGGGGGTTCGACTCCCTTCGGGCGCACCATATGGCGGTGATTCCCACTTATGAGGGATGAAGAATATATGCGGGAAGCTCTGGAATTGGCTCGCAGGGCATATGATATGGGAGAAATCCCAGTAGGAGCAGTTATTGTTATAGACGATAAAATAATTGCCCGGGCCCATAATGAAAAAGAGCTGCGCAATGATGCCACAGCCCATGCAGAAATGCTGGCTTTACAGCAGGCTGCCGAATATCTGGGCAGCTGGCGATTGACCGGGGCTACCATGTATGCTACCCTGGAACCTTGTACTATGTGCGCAGGAGCTATGGTGAATGCGCGACTGGGAAGACTGGTATTTGCTGCCCGGGATACTAAAGCAGGAGCAGCGGGATCTATACTAGATATCGTTAGGGCTCCCTATCTGAACCATCAGGTTCAAGTTAAAGAAGGGGTTTTACAGGAAGAATCAACAGAACTGTTAAGTACCTTTTTTGAATATTTACGGAGAGATGGCCGAGCTGGCCGAAGGCGCTCGACTCGAAATCGAGTAGGCGGCTAATCCCCGCCTCGTGAGTTCGAATCTCACTCTCTCCGCCAGGAGAATAACTACCATAATTATATAAATACAACTAAATATCATACGGAGAGGTGGCTGAGTTCGGCTGAAGGCGCTCGATTGGAAATCGAGTAGACGGGTAACACTGTCTCAAGGGTTCGAATCCCTTCCTCTCCGCCATTAGACAAATTTTAAGGAGTTTCAGGAAGATACCTGAGACTCCTTTTCACTTTGTTATTACAGAGCTGGGGATCTGCCTGACTTACTTTATGGAATCGCACCCTTGCTGGCTAGGTCATATTGCCATAGAAAAGGATGACCATATTCATGAACTGACGGTATCATTCCTTGGCTCAAATTACTTATTTGAAATCTAAATGAAAAATAATAAAATGCAGAGATGAGAAAAAAATCGAGAGATGACCCAGTCGTCTGGTGGTCGCCTGAAGGGGTTATAGGTAACTTTTTAGTTACACTTCCATAGTAGAGTAGAGATCGATGTTTATGGTAATTTGGTACGATTATTGCATATTTCATGGCGGTGGGCCAATAGCCGTACAGACTAAGGGATATTCGTAAGTTGTCCCCCCTTCTTACGAATATCCCGTTGCCCATATTCGGATCATATCGTTACAGCTTCAAGAAATACAGACCCAGCAATTTTTCCTGACAATATCATTTAAAATCATCCACACTTGCACGGGATGTCGCTAAAAAGGTAACTCACTTAAGCGTTATTAAAGAATGCTGATGTGATTTGGAGGTCAGCGCTGATTTAAAAATAAATTTCTGTCAGGGGAATTAATAGTTCAGGTAAAAAAACAGTCTCTACATAATATGTGCTAAATTGCTCTCCTGAATCCTGGATATCTTGCTATAAGGTAAAGCATGTCATAAAAAGAACAGAAAGCCTCATTACTTACCCTGACTTCAGGTAGGAACGGATTACGATAGTTGAGAAAAACAACAGCTGGGTATATGCGCATCATTCCAGGTCAAAACTAGTCTTGCTTTTGCCTGAGCAATACCCGTGACACACTATGGGCATCCAGGGATGCTGATTCGCACCCAAGCGGATTCGTAAGGTGTCCCTCATATCATCTAAGTTAGAAGAATACCTGAATAGCCGATATTCTGAGATTCTTGAGGTGATAATTGGACTATTAATTTGGGGTTAGAATTACAGAGGAGAATGTTAGCATCGCATCTGAGTTGTGTATAAAGGTGATAGGGAGCTGGGATAAACGAAGATACAGCGGCATAAAACACGAGTCATACGACTTAATAACGCAAATCATTTTAATCTGTGACACACAATGGCACACATTGGTTAAGCGGTAATCGCATTTTAGCTGTTCTCACGCTTATCATTTCAAGATATTTAAATAAATACATCGCTCAAAATGTCTAAATTTCGCATTTACATGACCTAGAGCTTTTTAAACCATAGAATGATTTTTGGTTTTGGCACAGAAGTTGCAATCAACGTCATTAAGCAGCCAAATCAATCGAAAAGGAGGTAGACTTAGAGCTTATTTGTTTGATTCGTAAAGTTTCGGCTTTAATAAATCGAAAAGAAAGTATTTTCACCAAAAACAGACCAACCCAGAGGATGGCAAGATTGGAGGTAACGATGAATGAAAAAGAAAATTAGGAAAGTCGCAATACTAGGTTCGGGAACTATGGGTGGTGGTATTGCAGCGCAATTAGCAAATGCTGGTATCCCAAGTTATCTATTGGATATTGTTCCCAAAGAACTAACGGAGAAAGAAAAAGCCCAGGGACTAACGGTGGACAGCCCTGCTTTCAGAAACAGGATTGCTGAAGCCAATAAACAGGTACTTATTAAAGCAAAACCAGCTGCACTTATGAATAAGGATGAGGCAGCCCTCATTACAGTTGGAAACATGGAAGATAACCTGGTTTGGCTTAGTGAATGTGACTGGGTTGTTGAAGTTGTTCCGGAGAATATGGCAATAAAAAAGGCCGTTTTAAAACAGATTGCTCCATTTATTAAACCGGGAACGTTTGTAACCAGTAATACGTCCAGCATCTCCATCAACAACATAGTGGAAGATATGCCGTTAGAATTTAAACAATATTGGATGGGCACTCACTTTTTTAACCCGGTAAGATATATGAAGCTATTAGAACTGATCCCGGGGAAAGACACCCTTCCTGAGGTGGTTCAATTTATGGCTGATTTTGGAGAAAAAGTCCTGGGCAAAGGGATCGTTTATGCCAAGGATACACCAGCATTTATCGCCAACCGCCTAGGGAACTGGGCAGGGCCATCATGCTGTAACTTGATGCTGGAACTGGGCCTTACCGTACCAGAAATAGACGCATTAACCGGGAGCGCCATTGGCCGTCCCGGTACTGGCACCTTCGGACTCTTTGACATGGTCGGAGTGGACATTGCTGTATTATCCACAGCAGAAGTGCTGCACAATGTTAGTGATCCGAATGAAAAGGCCATGTATACCCTACCTCCGTTCCCACAGCAGATGCTGGACAAGGGAATGCTGGGAGCTAAAACCAAAGGTGGATTTTACAAGAAATTTGGTAAAGAGAAAAAGGTACTTGATATAGACACCTTTGAATATGTGCCCATAGTAAAGCCTCAATTTGATAGTCTGGATGCAGCCAAAAAAGCAAAGACTTTGAGCGGGAAGCTGGAAGCCTTCTTTGAAGGCGATGATAAAGGAGCTCAGTTTGTATGGAAACATGTCACCGGTCTGTTTCTGTATGCTGCTTCAAAGATACCAGAAGTATCCGATGATATTCTCAACATGGATAGGGCTTTGTGCTGGGGATACAACCACTCTAAAGGGCCGTTTGAACTATGGAGCGGGTTGGATCTTGAAAAATATATCGCTCGTATGGAAATTGAAGGTGCAACCATACCAACTTGGATAAAGGAAATGCTAGGTGCGGGGATTAAGTCTTTTTATAAGACGGAAGCAGGTATTGATTACTACTACTCCATCTCAGATAAGAAATATCTTCCCATTGAACATAAGCCGGAAGTCATTATTCTTAAAGAGCTGAAAGCACAGGACAAGGTGATTAAGACAAGTGAAGCAGCTACTCTCTATGATATCGGAGACGGTGTATTATGCCTGCAGTTGCACACCAGGACAGCTGCCATAAGCCCTGAAGTAATTGACTTTATGGAGTTAGCACAGCAGGAACTGGCTAAGAACTGGGAAGGGATGGTAATCACTGGATCGGGTAACAACTTCTGTGTAGGTGCAGATCTCTCAATAGTTGCTAAGATAATCAATGAAAAAGACTGGGATCTTGCTGATCGGTTGTTGGCTAAGACGCAGTCTGTCTACCGCACCAATAAGTATTCGGAGAAACCCATTGTAATGGCCATAAATGGTATGGTTCTAGGCGGTGGCTGTGAAATGACGATACAGAGTTCTGCTGTTCAAGCTGCCGGGGAAAGCTATATAGGCTTGGTAGAACTGGGAGTAGGACTTATCCCTGCCGGCGGGGGAATAAAAGAAGCCGTGTTAAATACGCGGGCCAAGATGAAAAATACCACAGCTGCACCCGTGGATGTTATTATGCATTATTTCCAGAACATTGCTATGGCTAAAGTCGCGACCAGCGCTAAAGAGGCAGTTAATCTCGGATACCTGCGTCCTACCGATGGAATAACCTTAAACCTGGATTACCTGATTGCAGATGCTAAACAACGGGTACTTGATATGATTGAAGACGGATATACACCTCCGGTTAAAAAACCGTTCCCGGCCTTTGGACAAAATGCCTTATCGCTCTTAAAAGTTGGAACCAGACAGATGTGGCAGGCCGGAGTTATCAGCGATCATGACTGGTATATTGCCCGCAGGATTGTTGATGTTATGGCCGGTGGCAATGTTATAGCAGGGGCCATGATAACTGAGGAATACCTGGAGGATCTGGAAAGAGAAGTCTTTATAGGTCTGTGCGGTATGCAGAAGACCCAGGAGAGAATCATGCACATGCTTAAAACGGGTAAACCGCTTCGTAATTAGGAGAATCGATGGTTAAAATATATTTTCGGGGAGGTAATTAGATTGAGAGAAGCCGTAATTGTTTCAGGAGTCCGTACAGCGGGAGGAAAAGCTCCCCGGGGCACCTTAAGAGATACTAGACCGGAGTTTTTAGGAAAATTATGTATGGAAGAAGCCATAAAAAGGCTTGGTCCGGATTTTTCGCCTGAGATGATAGATGACGTAATATGGGGATGTGCAACCCCTGAGCAAGTCTGTGGTATGAATACGGCCAGGATCACTGCGCTTTATGCTGGTATTCCGGAAAGTGTTCCCGCGGTAACTATAAATCGGTTTTGTTCATCTGGCTTGCAGGCTATAGCCTTTGGAGCGGAGGCCATTATGAGCGGCCGTTGTGACGTGGTGTTAACCGGTGGGATTGAGCATATGAGTCTAATTCCTATGGGTGGAATTATCAGGCCTAATGGTGAAATTGCAGTAGATCCTGTGATCGGCAATGTCTATACCAACATGGGTCAGACGGCAGATAATGTAGCGAAAAGATACCATGTCGGCAGGGAAGAACAGGATGCTTTTGCGGTTGCCAGTCATCAGAAATGTGCCGCTGCGATGAAAGGCGGAAAATTTAAAGAAGAAATCGTTCCGGTTCCTGTAAAGATAACTACGCTAGGTGCTGACGGAAAACCTACCACACAGGAAATCATGTATGACTATGAAGAGGGTATACGGTATGACGTCACTGTTGAAGGATTAGCCAAGCTTAAACCTGCCTTTGTACCAGGTGGAACAGTAACCGCAGGTAATTCATCCCAGACTACTGATGGAGCATCAGCGGTAATGGTTATGTCAGCCGACAAAGCCAAAGAATTAGGCCTTAAGCCCCGCCTGAAATTCGTAAACTTCGCTGTTCATGGATGCGCTCCAGATGAAATGGGAATTGGACCGATATTTGCTATTCCCAAAGCATTAAAGTACGCTGGGCTTGAACTAAAGGATATTGGACTTATCGAATTAAACGAAGCATTTGCATCTCAATCGCTGTACTGCATAAGAGAATTGGGCCTTGATCCTGACATCGTCAATGTTAACGGCGGAGCTATTGCCATGGGACATCCCATGGGTTCTACCGGCAGCAAATTAACAGTAACCCTGATGAATGAGATGGAAAGACGCCAGGTCAAATACGGTATGGTCAGCATGTGTATTGGTGGCGGACAGGGAGCAGCCGGAATATTTGAATTGTGTTAGTTATACCTTCATCCGATCCTTTCTTTTTATCTCGATATGCCGGAGACCATGGTCGTTGGTCTCCGGCCCAAGAAACTGAATCGATATGGATGGTTGGGTGACAGGAATTATTTAAATAGGATTTGTTTTAATTTCAAAAACACATGAAAGGGAGATGGCAAAAAAATGTCTTATAAATTTTCATACAATACAAGAGACATAAAATTTATCTTAAAAGAATGGCTTCCTCTAGAAGAAGTTCTAAGCTTTGATAGGTATAAAGATTATTACAGCACAGATGATGTAGATACTATCGTTGACCAGGTTAAAAAGGTTGCAGATGAAGTCATAGCCCCCACCGCTGATGACGGTGAAGAAATTGGAGCACGTTGGGAAGATGGGAAGGTTTATATCCCGCCTTCATTCCACCAGGCCCATCGTTTTTTGCAGGATCAGGGATGGGGGGCCAGCAACTTTGATCTTGAAGGAGAAGGGGCACTTCCCCTAACGATGTTTGGGTTGCTTTGGGAAATGCTGTCTGCAGCTAACCCGGCACTGATGCCATATGTTGGCAATGCCGGAGCAGTTTCGCATGTTATTCAGCTGTATGCTAATGACTTAATAAAAGAAAAATTCCTATCCAACCTGCTGACCGGTATCTGGGGCGGGACCATGTGCCTGACTGAGCCCAGTGCGGGATCTGACGTGGGGGAAATGGGTTCTAAAGCCTATCCTACTGATGATCCAATGATTTATAAGATTAAAGGACAGAAGATATTCATAACCGTTGGTGACCGGGACGATGTAGATAATATCGTTCATCTATATCTGGCTCGGGTAGAAGGTGCAGCTCCTGGAACCAAAGGTTTATCCTTATTCGTTATGCCCAAGTATTGGGTAAATGAAGATGGCAGCTTATCTGATAATGATGTGCAATGTATTGGCATCGAACATAAAATGGGATTAAAAGGACAGGCCACTGCACAGTTGGTAGTTGGTGAAAACAACAACTGCCGTGGATATCTCATTGGCAATCCTCCTGATGAAAACGGGGTCGGCCAGGGTATAATGCAGATGTTCCACATGATGAACGAGGCACGGCTGGATACGGGACGACTGGCCACTGCAGTAGCATCCAATGCCTACTGGGCTGCAAAAAATTACGGCAAAGAACGTATCCAAGGTAAGCTGCTGACTAACCCCAAGGCAGGACGAGTAACCATCAATAAACATGAAGATGTTAAGCGCATGTATTTGCTTAATAAGGCTACTACCGAGGCCTGCCGGGCTTTGCTGGCAAAATGTTATTATTACGAGGATGTAAGGGAATTTGCTCCTGATCCGGAACGCAGAAAATGGGCGCAGCTAAAACTTGATATGCTGACCCCACTTTGTAAGGCTTATCCCAGTGACGAAGCCTGGGGCTTGATTGCTGAATCTCTGCAATCCTATGGTGGATATGGATACTGTGAAGACTATCCGGCAGCTAATTCCGCGCGAGATTGTAAGATCTGGTCCATATGGGAAGGGACCAACTTTATCCAGTCTATGGACTTAATCGGGCGTAAATGGATGCAGGGTAAAGGAGCTATATTTGCATCAACACTTAAAGAAGTTGAAGACTTCATTGCTATCCATAAAGGCAATCTGGATGGACTGGAAAAAGAAGTGGAACACCTGGAAAAAGCACTGACTACTTATAAGGGGATACAAATGATGATTGCCGGGTATGCACGTTCCGAGAAGATTGGCCTGATGGCGGTTTATGCTCGCCGTATACTGACTGCTACAGCCCAGTTATACTGTGGTTATCTGCTTATGGAACAGGCTGTTATTGCCAAGAAGCAGATGGCTGAATTAGATCCGGATCATTATGATTATAATTTCTATTTGGGGAAAGTCCTTTCTGCCCGTTACTACTTAAATAATGCGGTTCCCAATGTTTGGCATGTAGCAGACCTGCTAAAAATAGGCGATACATCAGTATTAGAAGCTCCAACTGAGATATTTGAATACTAAAACGATTAAATGGAAAATTTCACGATATGAATTAGGGCAGGTGTTATTGAGCGAAGGCCCGCATCCGTGAAACGGAGTGGGTATCTTCGCAGCACCTACCCCGAGACGAATAAGGCTGGAAGAGGGGGATTTATAATGAATAAGAGAGTGCAGGAACTCTATGGACAGAAGCTGTGTAGCGCGGATGATTGTGCGAAACTACTGCAAAACGGGGATGGAATTTACGCTCCTCTAGGAAATGGTCAGCCCTCTGGTATAATGAACGCTATAGCTAATAGAGTGAGAGCAAATGATGTAAGAGATATCGTCTATACTGGTGGGGTGGATGTAAAACCGATAGGAACCCTGGCTCCTGATATTCAAGATAGGATGCAAATGAACAGCGGATTTGTGGGCATTGCAGTGCGACAAGGCTGCCAGCTGGGGCTGTTTACTTATACTTCCAACCGCCTCGGTCATAGTATCGATATAATTTGTGACCATACACTTCATGTACCAAAGTCTGTTATAACAGCAGTTGTTTCTCCAATGGACGAGCACGGGTTTTTTAGTTCCGGAAGCCATGCGGATTTAGCATGGGGATCATGGAAAAGCGGAAAATTCCGAGATCTCATACTCGAGGTCAATGAGAACATGCCCAGAACTTATGGCAACAACCATTTTCATATCAGTGAGGTAACTGCCCTTTGCGAAAACCATACGCCTCTAGTTGAACTGCCAGTAGATCCTATAACTAAGGAGGATGAATTGATCGGACAGTATATAGCTGAACGGGTACCAAACGGGGCATGTATACAGATCGGAATCGGGGGAACACCTAATGCTGTGGCCAAGTACCTGAAGGACAAAAAAGATCTGGGTGTACATTCGGAAATGCTGACGGATTCCATGGTCGATCTTTACTATGATGGAGTAATTACATGTGCTAAGAAGAACTATAACCGGTTTAAAATGATTGGATCATTCGCTTTAGGTTCCAAAAAGCTTTACGACTTTATCAACAACAATCCTTTAGTTGAAATGCACTGTACCTCGTATGTCAATGAACCTTACTATATAGGTCTAAACGATAATTTTATATCAGTTAACGCGACCCTAGAAGTAGATTTAACCGGACAATGCTGTTCCGAGTCTATAGGTTATAAGCAGTACTCAGGAGTCGGCGGACAGTTAGACTTTGTTCAGGGAGCCTGGCGGTCCAAAGATGGGCAATCGTTTTTGACGGTTTACTCAACATATAAAAATAAAGATGGAACACTACAGTCCAGTATAAAGCCTATGTTGACACCAGGAGCAATTGTTACTACAGCCAGGAGCGAGGTTGATAATATCGTAACAGAATACGGGGTAGCCCACTTGAAAGGTAATGAAATAAGAAAAAGGGTTAAGGATTTGATTAATATCGCCCATCCCGATTTTAGAGATCAATTAACCTTCGAAGCTAAGAAAATGTGTTACCTTAGGTAAAACAATTGAGGAATTAAGGAACATCATTATACAGAACAAGGCAAAATTCAGGGTAGTGGCTGCTTGGGCACAGCTTATACAAATGAAGAATACGACCAGGCAGCCGGGAGCCAGGGTCTATACAAATAGGGATAACCCTGGCCAACTCATCACCTAATAACAGCTACCCTTGTCATCTACAGGGCATCTTTATCTATTTGACAAACTTGTAATACCGTCAAAGATGGAGAAACAATTATAAAAGACAGATAAATCCAGCTGTTTACATTTGTCAACTATTAAGATGTCACCAGCTATCAGCTTAGCCTGCCAGGATAATTACAACTATTTCAGTATTTCGTATTCAACCAATCGCCTGTACAAGGTTCTTCTTGATATTCCCAGAGCGGAAGCTACCTTAGTCTTATTGTATTTATACTTTTCCAAATACTCTAATATCATTTGTTTTTCAAAAGTATGGTCGGTAGTATCTTTCTCGTCGTTATCCTTAAAAGGTACGTTTTTGTGTACCAAATAACTGCTGATCAGATCATAGGTAATGAGATCACTTGAAGTCAGTTGAATGGCCCCTTCGAGAATATTTTGCATCTCCCTGATATTGCCAGGCCATTCATATTTGCTAAAAACATCAACTACTTCGGGAGACAAGCTCATAATCGGCTTATTGAGACGCTCGCATATCTTTTTGGTAAAATATTCCGCAAGCAGAAGGATATCATTTGGCCTGTTTTTCAAAGAGGGTATGTTTATTCTAATGACTCCCAGGCGATAGTAAAGGTCTCTCCGGAAACGATTATTCTCAATCATTGTCTCAAGATCTTGATTGGTAGCGGCAATTATTCTCACGTTGATCGGAACCTGCTTGGTCCCCCCCAGACGCATAATAGTTTTTTCTTCTAGGACCCTCAACAGAGAAGCCTGCAAATCCAGCGGCATATCACCGATTTCATCAAGAAATATAGTCCCTTGATCGGCAAGTTCAAATTTCCCCATATTGCCACCTTTCCTTGCACCCGTAAAAGCTCCTTCCTCATAACCAAAAAGCTCACTGGCGATAAGTTCTCTGGGTAGGGCTGCACAATTGATTGCCAGGTAGGGATTATTCTTTCTGGGACCCGCGTTATGCATTGCTTGGGCTAAAATATCTTTTCCAGTTCCGCTTTCACCCAACAGGAGAACATTTGACATTGAGGATGAAGCAGCACGAGCTGTTTTTAAAGAATGTAAAAAGTTAGAATCATTCCCGACGATATCATCAAAAGTCATTTTGGCATCACCGCCGATGATGTTTCTTACCAGCCGCTTTATGCGTCGACTTTCTCTAACGACTACGACAGCTCCATCATCAGGGTGCGGACTATTTAAGGGATTACAGGTTACGTTGCAATAAAGAGTTTCACCCCCAATATTCAATGTGAAATTTTCGTCGATAGTTCTTCGACCGGAGGTTATTCTGTTGAGGAAATATTGATTATCCAAATTATTACCTATAAGATCATAAATAGAACGACCAATTATCGACTCTTTCTTTAACTTCAAGGTTGCGGCACAATTTTCATTCATATAGGTGATGCGGCCATTAACATCAATGGCAAATAGGCCTTCCTGAATTGAATCCATAAGCACGGTATGGTAGGTTTTTAATCTCTCCATATTCATTTTGTACCTGATGTGCTTCATGGAAGCTACTACCATTCCCAATGTATGGTTACTGACCCTGTTAAAAGGAGCAATCATTCCGATACTGCCGCAAAACGTTCCCTGATCTATAATGGGAGCGCAGGAGCAGGCGGCTACATGAGAAAAGAGACAGAAATGTTCATAGCCAAAAACCGAAATTGGTTTCCCAAGAGCTAAGGTTAAGCCACCAGCATTAGTGCCGACCAACTCTTCAGACCACATAGCACCTTCACAGAGTCTGGCACTCTCAGCAAAAGCTAATGCTTCTGCATCTCCAATAACCTTAACGATGCAAAGGTTCGAATCAGCCAGGATTACAACAAAACCTGTGCCAGACACGAACTCATATAGATTAGACATCACAGAACTGCTTGTTTCTATTAAAAAACTCGCGTTATCCCTATATTGCGTTAGCTCCGTTTGGGTGCAAACATATGGATTTTGCCGGAGATACTTATTCACTCCATAAGCATAACTTCTTTCCCAAGAATCTCTGATTTCAAGACGCAGAGTATTTCTCGCTTCTGGGTCCTGGTGGAGTTTTTTCCATCTATCTTTGAGCTCAAAATCGTTCATAAATATCGCCTCCTACTTAAGTATCGCATTTGTTACTTAAAGGCACAATATGTGCGCCCAAAATTAACTTGGAAATATATTAAGGCCATAGTCAGGAAAACGGAATTTAGGATATATTCGGCACCCAATTTTAAAGCCTGATTAAGAAAAATTTATTGCAACTGCTTGAATGGCCCAGGGACAAGTCTACATCCCTCGCCCATTATGTGCCAAAACCCAAACGAAGGGCAATAAGGTTCACAAGGGCAGACCCCTCTCAAATACCAAAATATAGGCATTCATATTCATAAAAATTACCTGGCACTATATTTGCAATGGTTGAGATATATATTTTTATATGGGGATAGATCCTCATATCCTGGATAATTTGTATTCGAAACATTCTTATTAGGGGGTAAAGTTGTGAAAGTAAAGGATATGTTTGATTTAACTGGGAAAACGGCAGTCGTAACCGGTGGGTCGATTGGGCTGGGAGCACAGATGGCAACTGCTCTGGCAGAAGCCGGGGCCAACGTGGTTGTAGCAGCCAGGAAAGTGGAACGCTGTACAGCACTATGTTCGGAGCTGGAAAAGAATGGAATACGCGCAATTGCCGTTGCCTGTGATGTTGGCAATGCCGATGATTGCCAGAAGCTTGTGGACGTAACGGTCAGAGAATTTGGCACACTGGATATTCTGGTCAACAACGCCGGGATTACCTGGGGAGCTGATTCTATGGATTATCCTATGGATAAATGGGATCAGATAATGAATATTAACTTGAAAGGGCTCTTTCAGTTATCTGTAATGGCAGCCCGGGTAATGAAAAAACAGGGGAGAGGAAAAATAGTAAACATTACATCTGCTGCTGGATTGGGCGGAAGTCGACCGGAAGAAATGAACGCGGTAGCCTACAATGCCAGCAAAGGCGCGTTAAATACCCTGACCAAAGACCTGGCTGTAAAATGGGCTTCACATGGAATTTATGTTAATGCTATGGCGCCAGGGTTCTTTCCTACTCATATGAGTGGCGGGCTTTTAGAAAAAAACCAGCATCTAGTCCTACCCCAAATCCCACTCAACCGCCTGGGCGGGGAGGATGATCTGAAAGGAGCTATAGTATTCTTGAGTTCTGCAGCATCTGATTATATCACCGGCCATATTCTCATGGTTGAGGGTGGACAAACCGCACTGATTTAGCGCAATAGCAGGGAGCGTTAAGCTTCCGATACCCAGTTGAAATGTTGGCACCAGGCTTCCTCCTTATTTATGAGTGTGTTAAGATTTGTAGTTTGGCTATTTAAGCCGGTTCCCAGCCATACAAAATGAAAATTTTGCTTGACCAAGACCAGGCGGCCGAGCCTGGCAAGCCGGATCGTAAAATATGAAGAACTCCAGCAAAAGCTGTGGAATATGCTCGAACTCTAATCAAGAGTTATGGCTGCTGATGGGCATATTTGAATACCGGCTTAGCTGAAGGCAGGTATTTCATCTTATTCATTTAAAAGCTCAACGTTTAAAAAAGGAGCGATAATGTTATGGAATTTAAATTGACCAAAGAACAGGCCTTGATTCAAAAGATGGTCAGGGAATTTTCGGAAAAGAAAATTGAACCCATAGCCGAATTAATCGACCAGACCAATCAGGTACCTGAGGAGATATTCAAGGGGATGGCCGAGCTGGATATTTTTGGACTGCCATTTAAGGAAGCATATGGTGGAGCTAATGCCGGTTATGATAGCTATGTTCTGGCCATGGAGCAGATCGGACGTGCATCTGCCGGTCCGGCGATGACGGTATCGGCCCATTCCCTAGCTCTAGGGGCTATAGACAAATTTGGAGATGAAGAACAAAAAAGAAAATGGATGCCATCTGCTTGTAAAGGTAAGTCCATCGCTGCTTTTGCGTTTACCGAGCCAGGGACAGGATCAGATCCAGTACAAATAACGACGACTGCAGTAAAAGACGGGGATCATTATGTCTTGAACGGTACCAAGCGGTTCATATCCAATGCTGCTTATCCAGGCCCTATAGTCGTCTTTGCCAAGGACAACGAAAGCGGCCGACCAACAGGATTTATTATTGATAAATTATGTGAAGGGTATTCAGTATCCAAACCCTGGGACAAGATTGGATTACATGGCGGAAGCCTTCTGGACGTATATCTGAATGAAGTTAAGGTTCCTAAAGAAAATGTTCTGGGTAAAGTAGGGCAGGGCTATCCGATCCTGCAATTCGGAATTTCTTTTGGCAAGATTGGGGTAAGTTCCGTTTCCCTGGGCGGAATACTGGCGGCTTATGAGGAATCGGTTAAGTACGCCAAGGAAAAGAAACACCGTGGTGAGCCTATAGCCAAATTTCAGGCCATACAGTTGAGGATAGCAGATATAGCTGCAAAATATGAGGCATCTCGCTGGTTGACCTATCGCTTGGGATGCCTGGGAAATGAACCTGGTAATCCCATGTTGTTTGCTAAAGAAGCAGCCTTAACCAAGACCTTCGTCTGCGATACGGCTGTAGATGTAGCCAGGATTGCTGTGGACATTCACGGTTCCTATGGACTGATGAATGACTATAAGGTGTCCCGACTATACCGGGATGCAATAATGGGTCCACAGATAGAAGGTGTAAGTGATATGCAGAAAATCATTACCGCTGGAGTGATTTTATCTTGATTTATACTTGCCATGTAAACGGACTCGACTATTATTGAATTCTTTGTATCTGAAATATTTTTATAAGGGAGTAAAGTTATGAATGTAAAGGACATGTTTGATCTAACTGGTAAGACGGCAGTCGTAACCGGTGGGTCGATTGGGCTGGGAGCACAGATGGCGACTGCTCTGGCAGAAGCCGGGGCCAACGTGGTCATAGCAGTCAGGAATGTGGAACGCTGTGCAGCATTATGTTCAGAGCTGGAGAAGAACCATATACGCGCAATTGCCGTTGCCTGTGATGTTGGCAATGCCGATGATTGCCAGAAGCTTGTGGACGTAACAGTCAAAGAATTTGGTGCATTGGACATTTTGGTCAACAACGCCGGGATTACCTGGGGAGCTGATTCCATGAATTTTCCTATGGATAGATGGGATCAGCTAATGAATCTAAATTTGAGAGGGCTTTTTCAGTTATCGGTCATGGCAGCTAAGGTAATGAAGAATCAGGGGAGAGGAAAAATCGTAAATATTACTTCAGTGGCTGGACTGGGAGGTAGTCGACCAGAGGAGATGAACGCGGTAGCCTACAATGCCAGCAAAGGCGCGCTAAATACCCTGACCAAAGATATGGCTGTAAAATGGGCTTCTTATGGAATTTATGTCAATGCTATGGCGCCAGGGTTCTTCCCTACTCATATGAGTGGTTGGCTTCTGGAGAAAAACCAACATCTCGTTCTGCCCCAGATCCCACTCAACCGCCTGGGCGGGGAGGATGATCTGAAAGGAGCTATAGTATTCTTGAGTTCTGCAGCATCTGATTATATCACCGGCCATATTCTTATGGTTGAGGGTGGACAAACCGCACTGATTTAGGAGAACAGCAGGGAGCGTTAAGCCTCCTGTAACCACCAAATTTTGCAGCCAGGGAGGGCTCTATCCCTGATCGTTCTTTATTTATGAGCGCGGTATTGTGCCTGAAGATTCCAGACCGATAGCTATCCCGGGAAGGCTGCTTCTAAGGGGCACCTCTGGTGATGGAAAGGTACTGATTGTTCAGCATAGACAATGGAGAATCAATATATTTAAAGACGTGCTATGAAAAGTCAATAGCATATTAAATTGTTCTTTGACAATCACATAAGGATTTTGATGTCAGTTAGAGTTTGGTGACCATTGATAGGAAGGATCAAAGGGCCTATTATCCTTCCAAAGCGAATAAATTAAATGAACCAAACGACGGGCAACAGCACCAGTGGCGACCTGAGTGTGCTTACCTTGGCTGCGTTTGTTATCAAAAAACTCTTTAAGCTCAGGGTTAAAGCGCCTGGCAGAGACAGCCGCCATCCAAATGCTATGGCGAAGGACAGGAGAACCTCTTTTAGAAAGACGGTTACGGGTACCTTCAAACTGACCAGAAGCTTTTACAGTAGCCTCCAATCCAGCAAAAGCGACCAGAGCCTTGGCATTACGGAAACGGTTAATATCACCGATTTCACCGATAATCGATGCAGCTAAAACAGGTCCAATCCCAGGAATAGTTTCAAGAACATGACGGTACGGTGTATTTTCATCAAGCCGCATTTCTTCCATGACCTGGTTAATAGCTTCTTCGATAACATTGATCTGCTCTTGGATAAACTCAATTTGTTCAAGCAGAAGGCGTAGTTGCAAGGTAAAGGCATCCAGAGCTAAGTTGATGCCAAAAGTACCTTTAGCTAAAGCCTGAATTTGTTCAGCTCTATCCATACCCAAGCGGCCGCGAGAATGCTCTTTTAAAAAAGAACTCAATTCAGATAAGTCTGCATTTGCCAATTCTTCAGGGTCTGTAAATGTCTTTAGCAGTTCACGAGAGGTATTGATAAAGACATTTGAAAAACACTGAGGGTATTCAGGGAAAATGCGGTCAAGTATACCTAAAGCTCTGTTTTTGAGACCGCCAACCTGGCGCACAAACTCAAAACGAAGTCTGGAAAGGGTTTGCAGTTTAAGGACAGTTTCGGAAGCAAGTTTAGTTTCAGAAACGTGGCCAAAGCGGATCAAATCAGCAAGAAGCAAAGCATCTTTACGATCTGTTTTAGTTTTACGTATATACAGATTACGCAGAGCATCAGATTGGATAGGGTTAATTACATGTACTTTATAGCCAAGTTCAACAAGGTGGCAATAAAGACTTAGCCAGTAATGACCAGTAGCTTCAAGGCAAAATTGGACATCACTTACTTCAACTTCAAGACGCTGTTTGGCTATATCAATACCAGCAAAAAACATGTAAACCCCTTCTTTCAATAAATTGACAGGGTTCCCGCAGTCCCCTATAAGTCTCAACCTTGCTCGTAACTCGGGGCATGCAGCAAGCCGCATCCACAACGTGCTCATTCGAGACATCTCGTAGGGGCGGGGCAGCACTCTTTAAACCGGGACAGCTAAATGCTTCCCAAGGAGGACAATCGAAGCCCCCTGTCACTACGAGAAATATTTAAGCAAAATACATCAAAATTCCTATGTGATTGTCAGAGAACTTTATGTGACTTAATTAGTATGTCGCAACAACTATATTGTACAAGGAGGTTATGTGGTGAATTATGAGATGATTACGTTTAAGGTTTTGGAAAAAGGCATCGGACAGCTTTCTTTAAATCGGCCAGAAGTCTATAACGCAATCAACTTCAAGATGATGGAGGAGCTGGAAGACTTCTGGCGAGAACGGCAAAACGACTTAGATACCGTCGTAATTATACTTAATGGTGCAGGTGACAAAGGTTTCTGTGCCGGACTGGATATGAAAGAAAACATTGAGATGAGCAGTAAGTGCACTCCCCATGAAGGTTATAGATTCCAGGCTAGACTGGCCAGGATAAACCTGGCAATGAGAAGGGCTCCCCAGCCAATCATAGTTGCTGTACATGGAGCGGCTGCTGGAGAGGGATTCAGCATGGTCCTGGCTTCTGATATAAGGATAATCAGCGAGGATGCACGATTTTCTGCGGCCTATATCAATATAGGGTTGGGGGGCGCTGATATGTCCTGCAGCTATTTCCTGCCCCGCTTGATAGGTGCCGGTCGAGCCTATGAATTTATGTATACGGGACAATTCATGTCGGCCGAAGAAGCCATGCAGTTGGGTCTGGTAAGTAGGGTAGTTAAACAGGAAGAACTTCACGACAAGGCTATGGAATTTGCCCGAACTCTAATTGGAAAAAATAATTTTGGCCTGCGTTTAACGAAAGAGGCCATTAATATGAACCTTGATGCGGGAGGATTAGAGCAGGCTTTGAGTATGGAAGACCGTAATCAGATTCTACTTGCGCTTGCGGCTGGAATGGGCAGACTGACTGAATAGGTATTAAGTCTATAACCTGCAAATTTGGAGAGTCAAACAACAATAGGTAATATCCGGCTGTGACCAATTTGCGTCAACAGCCTTTTTATTATCATCAAATAAATCCAAATGACTGACTTGAATTATCTGAATACTCTGCGCCATCAAATGCACACCGTCTATGCAGGGGAATTGGGAAGGGATGCAGATGAACTCCATGGTTTTACCACTATCGCCGCCGACCTGGATCTCAATGTTATCGTTCTAACCGGGGGAGAAGAAGTGTTTTCAGCCGGGTTGGATATGCAAATGGGGTAGAGCCAAGGAGCTGTCCTTGTCGGGAAGAATCTATGGTGCTCAGGAAGCGCTGCAGATAGGGCTGGCCAATTATGTTTATCCAGTAGAAGAATTATTGATAAGGTTATGGAATACGCTGGCAGAATGGCACGTTCAGACCGCAGAGCATTAATGACCATAAAGGAGAATCTAATGGTGTTCCTGGTATGGAACCGGAAGCCGCGGTCAGAAAACAAATCTATGCATTTCGAAATTTTGTAGGAGCCAAACCCATGCGCGATCGTATGTTAGCATTTCTGAATCGTAGCAAGACCGGATAAGAGTTATAGCTGCAGAGCACCAGTAATGTCGGGTAAGATAGATGGTTTTTAGGAATATAAGATGTAGACGATTCCTGGAGGCACAATGTGTGCGGGCAAGGTTAACACCGTTCAGAAAATACAAGCGGGACTAGATAGTCTGTTTAGAAACCAACAGGATTTCCAAGGGGCGGTATACTGGGAGCCCTGCTAGATATAGATTGATTAGATTTAATAGTCAGTTTGGAATAGTCGGCAATCGAAAATAGAGAGCAGATTCGATAACCAAGTTGTCCAGCAAAAAAAGCCCATTGTGTGCCAAGACTTGATCGGAGATTCTAATAAGATTTAATAAACATATAATAAAAAACCCTGAAAATAGGCATTTAATTGCAGATGCACTACTTGGCATTATATTTGCATCTGCTTTGTTATATATGATTGTGCAAACAGTGAATTTATTGAACAAATCTATCTATGGGGGGGGTGAGCCAGAGAATCATTAGTAAGTCTTGTTAGTTGAATCAAGCGGAACTTTTTATAAATTGCAGGAAGAAACGGATACCAATTATATATAGGTATGCTTTAAGAAGTACTGCTTTAAAATTAATTATCAATTTTAGGAGGGTTAATAATGAGAACTTCGCAAGAATATCTGGAGAGACTAGCTGGTATGAGAAAGAATATCTATTTGGATGGAGAAGTGATAGGGCGAGACCACCCAAAGGTGGTTCATGCCAGTAAAGCCATTCAATTAACCTTTGATTTAGCCGAGGATCCAGCGTTTACTAAATGGTTAAAGACCACATCACACATTTCCGGGAAGCCTATTAACAGGTTTACCCACATACATCAATCATCTGAGGACCTGCTTATGAAACAGGAGATGACACGGGTGCTTTGCCAAAGAGTGGGTGGTTGCATTCAACGCTGTATGGGTACTGACGTCATGAACGGGCTTTCTGTGGCAACTAAAAATGCAGATATCAAGTATGGGACCAATTATCATGAGCGATGGCTGAAATACCTCGAATATTTCCAGGAAAATGATCTGGTTGGAGCTTGTTCCCAGACAGACGCCAAAGGAGATAGGAGTCTCAGACCAGGTCAACAGCCTGATCCCGATATGTATGTGCATGTCGTTGAAAGAAGACCAGATGGGGTGGTGGTCAGGGGTGCGAAGCTGCACAACACTATGGCTCCTTATGCGGATGAACTAATTGTCATCCCTACGCGTGCTCTGGGTAAAGATGAGAAGGATTATGCTATTGCGTTTGCTATTCCAGCTGATACAGAAGGGGTCTATCTTATAGGTCGAGAGGCTTTTTCGCCTAAACGGGAAGAGGGAATGGAAGCACCCTACTATGATCTCGGCGATATTGAGAGCTTTACGGTGTTTGATAATGTCTTTGTCCCTAATGAAAGAATTTTTATTAATGGTGAAACCGAGTTTGGTGGAGAGGTGGCACTCCTATTTGCACTTTTCCACCGGCATAGTTATTGCGGATGTAAACCCGGTATCGGCGATGTGCTGATGGGAACTACGGCCCTACTGGCTGACTATAACGGGGTAGAAAAGACCGGTCATACCCGTGAAAAATTGGCGGATATGATCAGTGTGGCTGAGCTTGTTTATGCTGCCGGTATTGCGGCAAGTGTGAAGTCAATGAAAGCGCCATCAGGAACTGAGATTCCAAACATCATTTATGCCAATGTTGGAAGAAGGCATGCAGGACATAACATTTATCATGAGTATGATATCTTATGTGATATTGCCGGCGGGCTTCCTGCTACCCTCCCACTTTCAAAAGAATACAATAGTCCAGTTGTGGGCGATTTTGTAAGGAAGTATACTAAACGGCGTTCAGGAGTTTCTGAAGAAAATCATTACCGGGCGTATCACATGGCCAGCGATATATTAACTGGAGAAGTTGGTGCAGCATTACTGGTAGCGGGCGTACATGGTGGTGGTTCCCCAATCATGGAGGATATTGCTATCATGAGTACCTACAATGTTAAAAAGAAAAAGGATCTGGCCAAATATCTAGCCGGTATTAAGGAAGATTAGATAACAAAATACCCCCCCTTTTGATGATGCTGTTGGAGTCCAGAGATATTTCTTAACCGGACTTCAACAGCAACTCGTATCTAAAGAAAGAACATCAAAGCCCTGGTTATATCAAGGCAGGGAAAGCTTACTGAAGGAGTGTTGAGATGTGGATTACAAAATTGATAACGCGGTTGTTATCGGAGCTGGAGTTATGGGAGCAGGAATAGCCGCCCATCTGGCCAATTATGGATTAAAAGTTCTGTTGCTGGACCGGGTACCATCGGGTTTATCAGAGAAGGATAGCAAAATCGGCATGAGAGAAGATATGCCTGAATGGAGGAACCAAATAGCAGCTGCAGGGGTCAATAGTCTGGCTAAATCTAAACGACCTGTACTTAAATCAGAAGAAAGTATGAAAAGGATCAGCATTGGAAATACGGAAGACGATATAGATAAAATCGGGGATTATGATTGGATCATAGAGACGATCATTGAAGATCTGGAAATAAAAAAAATACTTTATGCTAATATTGAAATGTATAGAAGGAAAGGTTCTATAGTAAGCACCAATACTTCCGGTATTCCTATAAGCCATATTAATGCTGAGTTTTCTGATGAACTCATGCAGCACTTTCTGGGGACGCACTTCTTTAACCCCCCAACATATGTTCCGTTGATTGAGATAATCCCTGGAAAAGAGACTTTTCCACAACTGGTCGAATATATGTGTCAGTTCTGTAATAGTCGCCTGGAGAAACAACCATTGGTGGTTAAAGACACTCCCAATTTTATCTGCAATCGCCTGGCAATAGCAACCGTTCTAAATGCTTTTCAACTCAGTAAGGAAAAGGGAATCACTGTTGAGGAGGCTGACGCACTGTGCGGAAAAGCATTGGGCCGACATCAAGGAGCCGTATTCGGTACAGCCGATGCGGTTGGACTGGATACGGCATATCACGTAACCCAAAACATCAGAGAAAATGCCAGCCATGACGAGAGAAGGGAAACCTTCTTTGTTCCCCAGTATATTGAAGCGATGATGGAAAAGAACCTGTTGGGAAATAAGAGCCGAGCAGGGTTTTACAAGATACAAAAGGATCCGGGTGGAGCATACAAGCAAATGGTACTTGACCTTGATACTTTGAAATATCGGGAAAGAATGGAACCTGTTTTTGCCTGTTTGCAAGCCGCAGATAAGGCGGGTACGCCGATGGAAAAAGTAAAAGCAGTTATTTATGGAAATGATCCAGGATCCTTTTTTGCATGGGAAATCCTTGCTAATGATTTGGTTTATGCAGCCAACCGGGTAGGTGAAATAGCAGATACCATATTAGACATCGATAATGCTATGAAATGGGGATATACATGGCGCTTAGGGCCTTTTGAATGCTGGGATGCCATAGGATTGAGTCAATCTGTAGACCGGATGAAAAAGGAAAAAAGAGCAATTCCAGCTAGGATTGAGGAAATGCTTGAACAAGGTTATGAGAGCTTTTATATATATAGGGAAGGGGCCAGACATTACTTCGATTTTAGATCTAATTCCTACCAACTGTGTTAGAGGGGTTCAATAAAGAGATAATCAGAAAAGTCTGGTTTAAGGAGTATTATTATGCTCAAGATATCAAATAAATTTTATCTGATTGAGGGGCCCAATCATGGTCAGTACCCATATTCGAATTTCCTTTTTATAGATGACCAAATTCAAACACTGATTGATACCGGCTGGGGTAGAGAATCATTAAAGAGCCTCGATAATAAGACTATTGATTTAATTATTAACTCTCATTTTCACCTGGACCACAGGGGCAACAACAAAGCATTTCCGAATGCACACGTTTGGATTCATCGATTGGATGCCGCTGCTGTGAAATCCAGGGAGTCTTTTGTAGATTATTACGTAGGTAATTTTTCAAAAGAGGGAGTGGATCTTTCTAATATTTCTGAATCCCCGGTACACAGGGAGTTTGAAAATAATGAGCTGATATGCCTGGGTGAAGTAGAACTACAGGTTATTCATACACCGGGGCATACGCCTGGACATTGTGCATTTTTCTGGAAGGAAGAAAAAATCCTGTATGCCGGGGATATTGATCTAAGCAGGAGTGGGCCTTTCTATGGCACTATGGCCAGTAACATTGAAGATTTCATAGCATCCATAAAGAAGCTCAAAGAACTTGATCCAGAGGTTTTCATATCCGCACACGAGGGAGTAATAAAGGAGGATATTCAAGGTGGTCTGGATAGATACCTGAGCAATATCTATGATCGAGAATTTAGAATTCTGGACAGTCTCAGAAAACCCAGAACTCTTGAGGAACTGGTATTGCTGAAACCTATTGCGGGCGTTTTTAGAGAACCAAAGGATTTGTACTATAAATTAGAAATGTTTGGTATAGTTCATCATTTACAGAGATTAATCAAAGCAGGGCAAGTTTTTAGGGATGGTAGTTATTATATGCAGATTCAACCTGGGACTAGCAGAATAGGAGAAGTATAAAAGAACGAAACATATTTACTGCCAGGGATATCTACAGTCTTCATATTAATACACTATTCATCCGGGAAAGGGACTCATTAATAGAATTCAATAAGTACAGCACTTTGCTTAAACATCTTACCAAAACGGACATAAATAATATAGAGGAAGAGAAATGGCAAAATACAATAATATCTTACTAACTCAACTTTCGCAGGAGAGTTATACCGCAAAAGCATTGATATTACTG
>JAENYG010000008.1:177283-179706 GCA_016841875.1 Syntrophomonas sp. | reverse complement strand
CTGCTGCTCAGTTATAAAGGGAAATGGGTGACATTTTCCCTGACTATTGACAGACATTGGGATAGAATCTGTTGTTTTTATAAGCGGATTAATCACGTTAGTTTGCAAGCCCATTCATCCTAAAGTGGAATAGGGCATTATTTATTTCGGCAGTAAAATAGTCTAGCAGTTTTTGGGACAGCAAAACTGAGTATAAAGTTAACAAGTTTTGGAAACAAAGCGACCACCTTCACTATGGAAACATAAAATAATATGCTGAGCTTTCCCGACATGATAGCATGTGGATATTGCAGTACGAAAGGCGGCACACAGTCCTAATAAGAAAAAAGGCCGCCAACCTGGTTTTTTACAGGCTGAAACACTTGTAATACGATTAGTATTAGCTTAGTATCTAGTTTCATACTATGAATAAAGTCTTAATATCTTTGGGGTGATAATTTGAATAGATATAAAGTCTGTGTTTATGCCATCTGTAAAAATGAGGTGCAGTTTGTTGATAGATGGATAGAATCGATGAGTGAGGCAGATTTTATTGTAGTAACTGATACCGGTTCAAATGATGGAACTGTGGAAAGACTTCGCGAAAAAGGTGCTAATGTATATGTGAATGAAATAAAACCTTGGCGATTTGATGTTGCAAGAAATATTTCAATGGATCATGTGCCTGAAGATATTGATATTTGTGTATGTACTGACTTGGATGAGCTTTTTGAAAAAGGATGGAGAAAATGTTTAGAGGACGTCTGGACGGCAGACACCAATAGGGCTAAATACTTATACAACTGGAGCTTGAAAGAGGATGGAACACCTGAGGTGCAATTCAATTATTTTAAGGCTCATGCAAGGCATGATTATAAATGGAAATATCCGATACATGAATGTCTGATATATTTAGGTAAACCTCCTGAAAAAACAGTATTTGCTGCCGGCATGGTGCTCAACCACTATCCAGATAACACCAAGTCAAGAAGATCATACCTTCCATTGTTAGAAATGGCCGTGAAAGAATATCCCGAAGATGACCGTGTTACTTATTATCTGGGTCGGGAGTATATGTATAAGGGAATGTGGAAGAACTGTATTGAAACTTTAAAAAGGCATTTATCCCTTAAATCATCGGTATGGAAAGAAGAAAGATGTGCTTCGATGAGATGGATTGCGAAATCATACTCTGAGCTATCAAATTACACTGAGGCATACAGCTGGTATTTTAGAGCTGTCGCAGAGTGCCCACATATGCGAGAACCATATATAGAATGTGCAAAAATGGCATATAACTTAAAGCATTGGGAAACAGTGTTTTATATGGCGGAACAAGCATTAAAAATAAAGCAGAAATCTTGGACATATATTAACATGGGTTATTGTTGGGATCATACGCCAGATGATTTGGCGGCTCTAAGTTGTTATTGGCTATGCATGTATGAAAGATCGCTTAGTCATGCTAAAGCAGCACTTTCATTTAGCCCCAATGACAAACGACTAATTAATAACTTATCGATAATAGAGAAAAAATGCAATAATTCTTAATAATAAACAAACAGCCTATACCCAACACATAAAGGGGAGTTCACCATTAGCAAACTCCCTTTTAAGCTGTTATATTTCCCTCTATCCTATTTGCATAATAACAAGGTGTGCCGAAACAGGTTCTGTTCCTCCGGCGACAGGAGTGATGGTTAGTGCCGTTGCAGTGCTGGCAGGATTTCGTACAGTCAGTATTGAATTGATGACTGTCGTTTCTACAAGAGCCATTCCTACTATCTGAGAAGTACCGGTTGCTCGCCCGACCACCGTATATGATAGTTGAGTGGCTCCTGCTCCTGAATCGAGAGTTAAGACTAATTGGCCCGCTTCAGACACACTCACCTGAAACAAGACCTGATAAGTGCCAATCACAGATAAGTTGAATGTGCTTGCACCAGTACGTACAATAGTAGCCCCACTAGTAGGCCCATCTTGCGGAAAGCTTACATCTGCTCCGGGAGCAACTGTTGCTGCATTGTCAGGAGGCATCAACGCATAGAAATCTGCAAAGCTTATAACTCCAGAAGGTCCAGTCGGGCCAGTATCACCAGTCGGGCCGATAGGGCCGGCAGGACCAGTATCACCAGTCGGGCCGATAGGGCCGGCAGGACCAGTATCGCCAGTCGGGCCGATAGGGCCGGCAGGACCAGTATCGCCAGTCGGGCCGATAGGGCCTGCAGGACCAGTATCACCAGTCAGGCCGATAGGGCCGGCAGGGCCAGTATCACCAGTCGGGCCGATAGGGCCAGCAGGGCCAGTATCACCAGTTGGACCGATAGGGCCGATAGGGCCAGTATCACCGGTATCGCCAGTCGGGCCGATAGGGCCAGTATCACCAGTATCGCCAGTCGGGCCGATAGGGCCGGCAGGACCAGTATCGCCAGTCGGGCCGATAG
>JAENYG010000008.1:7949-177183 GCA_016841875.1 Syntrophomonas sp. | reverse complement strand
GTATCGCCAGTCGGGCCGATAGGGCCGGCAGGACCGGTATCACCAGTCGGGCCGGCAGGACCGGTATCGCCAGTCGGGCCGATAGGGCCGGCAGGACCGGTATCACCAGTCGGGCCGGCAGGACCAGTATCGCCAGTTGGGCCTATAGCGCCAGCAGGGCCAGTATCGCCAGTTGGACCGGCAGGGCCAGTCGGGCCAGTCGGACCGGCAGGGCAAATAGGTCTACAGCATGTGGTAAACATAGAGGACATGGCACCTTGGGGTTTTGATGGTTTTGGACTTGACTTAGCACATGGCTTTGTACGCGGCTTTCTACGTGGCTTTCTACGTGGTTTGTAATCCATATTTGAACACCCTTAGATTTAATATTAGTAATATTATTCTATGCTGGGAGAAAAATGGTGTGAATATAATATGTACAGGGGATTATCTAAATAAACGAAAGATATTGCTTAGTCAAGTGTAGCCGGTAGGTTCGTTGCAGCTACCATGGACACAGCTTGGTCCCTTAGTCCGACGACAAAATATACTTTTTACATTAACTGATCTCTGTTGGTTTTAGACGTAGTAATAGAATTGTTTAGGAATTTGGGGCATGTTCTAGTTTTCGGTCTTCCTTTACTGGCTTACTAAAACCAAAACGACTTACCGAACGGATGAGGATTAAGCAAAATAATACATCTGGCACCACAGATATTTCTGAAAAATGGAGCCAGTCCATAAGGAACTGGCATCAGTGTCTTAGACAGTATATTAATTTTGAGGATTGGTTGAAAACCTAGAGTTAGACTCAGGTTGAGTTTTCTAATTCCAAAGTTATTTACACGGAATTATTAACACTACCCTAGCTTATTTCATTATGCTGCAGATATTGTTAGTGAATTCTAATGGATCATCTATGGTTAATCCTTCGATAAGCAGGGCTTGATTATATAATAGATTAGTATATAGATTTAATTTGTCTTTATCATTTTCATAAGCATCTTGCAGCGATTTGAAAACTTCGTGGCTGCTGTTTATTTCCAGGACTTTGTCGGCTTTTATTTTGTGGTCATTGGGCAAGGCGTTTAATATTTTTTCCATCTCTATGGTAAGTTCTCCTTCGTTGGCCAGACATACCGGGTGATGCTTGAGCCTTTTTGACGCCCGGACATCTTTGACTTTGCCGGCCAGGATATTTTTCATGTATTCAAACAGTTCTTTATCCTGCTCTTGGTCGGTGGAATCATCTGTATCTGCAGCCGGTTCGATTCCCAGGTCGCCGCTGGACACGGACTTGAACTCTTTGTCCTTGTAGCTCATAAGGAACCTGATGGCGAATTCGTCTACATCATCGGTGAAGTACAGGATTTCGTAGCCCTTATCGGTCACCAATTCAGTTTGGGGCATCTTATCAATTCTATCTATGGATTCTCCCGCCGCATAATAGATGTATTTCTGATCTTCCGGCATTCTGCTGACGTATTCATCCAGGGTGACCATCTTCTGCTCTTTGGATGAATAGAATAACAGCAGGTCCTGCAGGATATCTTTATTCATTCCGTAATCTTCATAAATGCCGTATTTCAGCTGTCTGCCGAAGGATTCATAAAATTCTTCGTAGCGCTCTCTATCCTCTTGAAGGATATTGGTCAGCTCAGTCTTTATTCTATTTTTGATATTCTTAGCGATGATCTTAAGCTGTCTATCATGCTGAAGCATTTCTCTGGATATGTTCAGAGATAGATCTTCTGAATCGACCATTCCTTTTACAAAACTAAAGAAGTCCGGCAGCAAATCTGCGCATTTGTTCATGATCAATACGCCATTGGAATAGAGTTCCAAGCCTTTTTCATATTCTTTGGTATAGAAATCATAAGGTGTTTTCTCCGGAATAAATAGAATGGCATTATAACTGACAGCGCCTTCAGTACTTATATGGATATGTTTTATCGGTTTGTCAAATCCATAATGTTTCTCGGTATAAAAACTTTCATAATCTTCTGGAGTGATTTCATTTTTGTTCTTTTTCCAAATCGGAACCATGCTATTTATAGTCTGTTCTTCGATATAATCCTCGTATTCATCCTCGCTGCCTTCTTTCAGCCTTCTGCCCGTGAGGTCCATTTTTATTGGATATCTGATGAAATCGGAGTATTTCTTGACAATGGATTTTAACCGGTACTCTTCCAGATACTGATCGTAATTTTCATCCTCGCTGTTTTCTTTGATTTTAAGAATAATATCGGTGCCACAAGACTCTTTTTCCCACGGTTCTATTTTATAGCCATCAGCACCTTTGGAATTCCATTTATAGGCTTCATCGCTTCCGAAGGCTTTGCTGATAACGGTCACTTCATCGGATACCATGAAAGCTGAATAAAACCCCACCCCAAACTGTCCAATGATATCAAAGCCGTCTTGAACTTCGTTTTCTTCTTTGAAGGTCAAGGAACCGCTTTTGGCAATGACGCCCAGGTTGTCATCCAGTTCCTCTTTGCTCATACCTATACCGGTATCAGAAACTATCAGGGTTCTCTTCTCTTGGTCAGGGGTGATTTTAATATAGTACTCATTCCTATCGAAAGCGATAGACTCATCCGTCAATGCTTTATAATATATTTTATCTATAGCATCGCTGGCATTTGAAATAAGCTCTCTTAAGAAGATCTCCCGGTGGGTGTAAATGGAATTGATCATTAGATTCAGCAGTCGTTTCGATTCTGCTTTAAATTGTTTTTTTGCCATATGATTAAACGCTCCCTTAATATGAAAAATATGCAACTGGTATTCTTAGCCAGTTATAACCCTTATTATAAACATTAATTGTTGAACGCACAAAATGGGGCTGAGGATTTTGTGCGTGTCCAGGTATCGCTAAAAAAGTCATCAAGCATGTTGTGGAAGTCCTCGAAGCCAGTAGTTCTTACGGTTAACCTGTTCCTGTTAAAAGGCACTGAACCAGCCATGGTTAACAACTCCTTTATAATATAATTTAGTAGCATTAGCACTCTCACCCCGCGAGTGCCAACTCTTAATTTTATATAACATATATAAAATGGCATGTCAATCTCATGCATTAAGAAAAGCCAGCCCAACTTCCATTGAGATTCCATGGGTTTTTCCATAGGTATTTGAAGAATTAAACTAAATTGAAATGCACAAACTTTTCCTAGTTAATAAAGTAAGTTTACATATTGCCAGCAGCGACTGGTACTTTTATTATTGGCTCTGGTGAGTCCAAAAAGTCTGAGCACGGAGGAAATTAATTTGACGTCAATAGCTATTGGAAAAGACATAATAAGAAAAGAAGCCTGGGATAAGGTCACTGGCCGAGCGTTGTATAATGCAGACTACGCTTCGCCGGGATTGATGCATGGAGTATTAGTAACCAGTACTTGTGCCCATGGGTTAATAAAAAGTATGGATTACAGTGAAGCCCAGCAAATGCCAGGAGTAAAGGCAATATTAACCGGGGATTATCATCCCATGTTAACCGGGCCGGTTATTGAAGATCGCCCCCCTCTGGCTAGAGATAAAGTGAGGTATTACGGAGAACCGGTAGCATTGGTTATTGCCAACAGTAAAGCGGAAGCGGCTGCTGCAGCCAGCAAAATAAAGATCCAATATGAGAACCTGCCCACTGTTGATAAACCCAGCGCTGCTATGAGCAAGGAAGCCCCTCTGGTGCACGAGCATATCGACCAGTACCGACATGTCATTCCTGAGGTGTATCCCCAGGCTAATTCTAACATAGTACACCAGGTGAAAATACGCAAAGGAGATATGAATAAGGGTTGGCAGGCTAGTGAGGTAACGGTAGAAGGCGAGTTCTTTCTTCCTCAAGCTGATCATATCGCCATGGAGACTCGCAATACCAGAGCTGAAATATTACCCAGTGGAGATATTATTGTTCATTCATCATCCCAGGCTCCTTTTGGTGTTCGCAAGCTTATCAGCCAGCATTTTGGGGTTGATTTAGGTAAAGTGGTAGTCAATGTGCCTTTGGTGGGTGGGGGATATGGAGGAAAAGCTCCTATACAGATGGAATTTTTGGCAGTTATGGCTTCCCAGGCGGTTGGCGGGAGACCGGTCCTTATTGCTAATACTCGGGAACAGGACATCTCTGCTTCACCCAGTAAATTAAGTCTGGAAGCGAAAGTGAAATTAGGTGCCAGCCGGGATGGTATCCTGCAAGCGGGAGAATATACTTTCATAGTAGGAACCGGCGCGTATGCTGACTCAGGACCCCGGATGACCGGTTCTATGGCATCAAATTGCACTGGACCGTATAAGTTGGATAATGTTTGGTGTGATGCCTACTGCGTGTATACCAATCATACTTATGCTACTGCCTACAGGGGTTTTGGGCATACATCATTTACCTTTGCGGTTGAACGAGCTATGGACAAACTGGCTGCTGCTTTAAATCTGGATCCTGTGGAACTGCGCAGGAAAAATCTTATAAAGGCAGGAGATACATCGCCATCCCAGGTAATACTTACTCCCAGCCGTCTTGGAGATGTGGCGCAATGTCTGGATAAGGTAGAAAAGCTTATAAATTGGAGTGAAGGAAGTCGGGTAGAGATAGATAACAACCGGATTAGAGCCAAGGGGGTGGCTTGCCTGTGGAAAACATCAGATTCCCCTACTGACGCTATTGCAGCTGCCATTGTTGCATTTAATTCTGATGGAAGCATAAACCTCAATGTGGGTGCAGTTGAAATCGGTCCAGCCACCAAGACTACCCTGGCACAGATTCTAGCCGAAAAGATGAAAATGGATGTAAACAGGGTACATGTTGAAATGGAAGTCAATACTCGCGTAAGTCCTCACCATTGGAAAACCGTGGCCAGCATGTCAACTTATATGGTTGGACGAGCGGTTGAAGAAGCGGCCAAGGATGCGATAAATCAAATTATTAGCCTGGCGGCTATAGCTATGAAATGTTCACCGGAGGATCTGGCCCTGGGTCAGGAACAAGTGTATTTGAAGGACGATCCCAATATTTATATCGATTTGGCCCATATCGCGCACGGTTACAAATATCCTGGCGGTAATACCATAGGCAGCCAGGTGATTGGACGCGGCACCTATGTAATGCCGCACCTTTCATCCCTGGATAGGGAAAATGGAAAAGGCAAACCCGGACCTTACTGGACTCCTGGGGCTCAGGCAGTGGAAGTAGAGCTGAATTTGGCCGATTATACTTACAAGATTTTACGGGCTGCCACGGTTCTTGATGCCGGTAAAGTAATAAATCCCAAGAGTGCAAAAGGGGTAGTTATGGGTGGCATGAGCATGGGCCTGGGACTGGGCAGTCGGGAATCCTTTATATATGACCAGGAGCAGGAACTTCAAAATACCAGTCTGCGCTCCTATAAAGTGCTGCGAATTGGAGAACAGCCGGAATACCTGGTAGATTGGGTTGAAACACCCAATGCCAATGCTCCTTTTGGCGCCCGGGGAATTGGTGAACATGGCATTGTAGCTATTCATGCGGCTCTGGTTAATGCACTGAGTAGAGCTGCCCAAGTGGAGCTCGACCAGGTACCGGTTATCCCCGAACTTATCTGGCAGAAGAGGGAGGAGGAGAAAGCATGATCCCATTAAATTTTGAATACTACCGTCCAGAAACTTTAGCCGATACCGTTGATATCTTCGATAAGTTAGATGCAGAAGGAAAACAACCCATGTATTATGGGGGTGGCACCGAAATTATCAGTATGGGGCGTATGAGTAATCTGACCACCGGAGCACTTATTGACCTCAAAGAAATTGCGGATTGTAAAGTGTTGGAATATCAGCAGGAACAACTGGTGATTGGATCATCTGTCACATTAACGCAAATTCACGAGACCAACCTGTTTCCCCTTCTATCCCAGGCGGGAGCCAGGATCGCTGACCATACCATTCAAAATAAAATAACTCTGGGAGGGAACCTGTGCGGAACCATTATTTACAAAGAAACCGTTCTTCCTCTGCTGTTATCGGATAGCCAGGTGTTCATAGCGGGACCGGGCGGTCAGAGAACAGTACCAATAAATAGTGTATTCAAAGAACGCATGCAGCTCGGAAAAGGAGAATTCGTGGCGCAGATAAAGGTTGACAAGAAATACGTATCCTGTCCGTATGTCCATGTAAAGCAGACCAAGCAGGATAAAATCACCTATCCTTTAGTCAGCATATGTACTATGGCAGTAAGTGGGGGAATACGCGCTGCGTTCAGTGGGGTTTGTGGTTTCCCCTTTCGTTCTATAGCAATGGAGGAAGAATTGAACGATAGATCCAGGAGCATGGAGCAGCGAATTGATAAGGCGATTGATCTAACCCCGGGACCGATCCTGGCTGATTTGGAAGGGTCTATGGAATATCGTAAATTCATAATAAAAGGTTTACTAAACAGTATTATAAATCAGCTGGAGGAATAGCAATGTTTCAATTGACTGGTGAAGGATTAATTGAACTAAATGTTAACGGAGAAACCAGGAAGGCCCTGGTGCGTCCGGCAGATACCCTGCTGTTTGCCTTACGGGAAAGGTTGGGGCTTACCGGGGCGAAACCGGGTTGTGAAAATGGTGATTGCGGTGCTTGCACGGTGCTGGTTGATGGGTGGCCGATCAAGTCATGTCTGATGCTGGCTGTGGAAGCAGTGGGCCGAGAAATTCAAACTGTGGAAGGACTTAACGGTGCTCCAATACAAAAGGCATTTGTGGATAAGTTCGCTTTTCAATGCGGTTACTGTACCTCAGGGTTTATAATGAACTGCCAGGGTCTGATCAATATACACCCTGACGCCAGTGACGAAGTAATGCAGGAATGGCTTCAATCCAATATATGTCGCTGTACCAGCTACCAGGAAATAACGGAAGCTATAAAATCGGTTCTAATCACGGAAAATACTTGAGCAGTAATATAAGGAGCATTAAGATTCCCGACAAAATATTTCATTCCGTATTATAGCCGGGCTGCAGATGCCTTAAATAATCAATTGATTGCATCTATCATTCCACCTCATTAGATAAAATGGTACAGATATTCTCACCAAGGACGCTTTCAACTTGATCCCTAATTTCCCGGGCTTTCTCATATCTATGCTTAATATTATCCTGGATATCGGGCTGATGGGGGTATTTATTCAAAGCCCTTTTTTGCCGTTCCTCCAGAGCCATAAGAGTCTCTCCATGAACTAATTTATCAGCCAGGTATAAAATTGCGGTTTCATTAATTTCAAGGGTTTTTTCCTCGGGTATATCCATATGGAATTTAATAATATCAGCTACAGAATTATAACCCCATGATTTAAGCAGAGCACTGCCGCGTTGAACATGATCTGCTTCCACTTTGGCAATATCATGAAGTATAGCAGCTGCATTCAGGAGGACATGATGAAGTGATATCCCTGCCGTCTCCAGAGCCTCGGAAAATCTACTGGCTACCGTATATACTTTATAAGAATGTTCTTTTACATCTGCTGGAGTTCCATAATAATCTAACAACCGCCGACATTCATCTGGGGTTGGAATAATATCCAGGTGAACTTCCTGCAGCAGGTGCTGGTAATCATCTGGTGTATCGGCATCCAGGAGTATACCCGAATCGCTTACGGGTAAATTTATAGCAATATTCTCTTTAGTTTTCAGCAGGGTCCTTAAACCACCTTCAGGGGCAGAGTTGAGTATTTCGCTGGCCAGAGCGGTAGATATCAGGGGCGGATGTCCACGCTTACCATGGCATAAGGGATATATTATCTTAAAATTACTTTTAATATCAAATTGTGATATCAGCTGAATAATGGTACCTGGTTTAACCAGCGGACAATCACCGGGCAGCAGAAAAAAGCCTGAACATCCGGGACTTATATTCTCGATACCTTTTTGTATAGAAGAATACATTCCCAGCTCGAAATCAGGATTATATACCATGGTAACCCTGCAGCCTGCTAAAGCGCGGATCACAGCTTCTTTTTGAAACCCGGTTACGACTATTATTTCGTCAACGCCTGCTATCTCTAGATTCTTAACTGTATGTTCGATCAGGCTGATATTGTCCAAGCGCAGTAATGGTTTGAAGGTGCCCATGCGGGAAGATAAACCTGCGGCAGGCACTACCGCAGCGAGTTTTTTATCCATTCATCATTACCGACCTCACTTTAATTAATTCGGCTGCTATACTCACGGCAATTTCTTCCGCTGAATCAGCTCCAATGGGTATGCCTATCGGTGCATATACCCGCTTAAGATCTGCATATGTAAATCCATTATTTAATAGTGCATTATAAATTCGATCACGTTTACTGCGGCTTCCCATCATCCCGATATAAACAGCCTGGGTAAGTAAAGCCTCTTCCAGGACTTCCCGGTCATGTACATGCCCTCGGGTCACAATAATAATATAGGTGTTTATATCTATTTTTATCCATTTAAAAGGTTCGGAGAACTGATTGACTACATATACTTCATCCGCATCAGGGAAGCGCTCTCTATTGGCAAATTCAGGACGATCATCAAATACAACTACATTAAACCCTAATCCATTTATTAGAGATGCTATTTTTTGTCCAACGTGGCCGGCCCCAAATATATATGCGGTACAACGATTGCCACAAGCTTCAACAACCATTCTATGATCACCCAGCCAAACAACCTTATAATTAACAATGTTATCAACCAGTGATAACAGTTCTGATGGCATCTCATGTTCATATCCAATTGTTGAGCCATCAGCTCTTATGAGGAATTGTCTTCTTGGGTTTAGTTCCTCCGGTAAATCAGGGAGCAGGTTGGCCAACCATAGTGAAGCTCCAGATTTTTGTCTATTATAAATTTCATTATATATCGAATAGTAGATCGGATCAGAAGTATCGATATAATCCACCAGAACTTCTATGTTCCCACCGCAGGTCATATCTATAGAATGCATGCTGTTTTTATCTAAAACATATTTTGTTAAGCACGGCGTTTTTTCTTGAAAAACCATAATCGCTGTATCCTGAACTTTAGCCTCGAGCATACCACCCCCTATTGTTCCTGTAATGCTTCCATCATTCCGGATAACCATTTTACTGCCGGGACCCCTGGGTGCTGAACCATCTTTGCTTATGATAGTTGCAAGTACAAAATCTTCTTTTTTATTTATCAAGTCCCAAATTATTGGGTATACATGCCTGTCGGTAATCATGATAGCCTCCTGTACTCATGTCCCGGGATTAATGCTTTAATATCCTCCCTTTCCAAATCCGCAGTTCGGAAACTGGCAGACTTCACAATTAGTACAGAGTCCCCCTTGGGCGAAACTTATTATATCCTTTCGAGATACACGCTCCCCAGCGAGAATACGGGGCAGTACTAAATCAAAACTACTAATCCGATTGTACATAACACATCCTGGCAGTCCCATCACGGGCACATCCTCGATGTAAGCCAGCATCAACATGGCTCCAGGCAATACCGGGGCGCCATAAGTAACTACTTTTCCGCCCGCCAGGCGAATGCCCATAGGAGTCACATCCTCCGGATCGACCGACATACCCCCTGTTACAAGGATCATTTCAGCGCCTTCCTGAATCAGGGCAGTGATTTCAGCTGCAATCTTTTCTGCACAATCACTTACTAATACCTGCCTCATAATCCTGCTGCCATATTTCTCTATTTTTTCTTTTACTACTGGCCCAAATTTATCCTCAATCCTTCCTGAAAATACCTCACTTCCGGTAGTGATCAGACCAGCATCGAAAGAATGATAAGGTTTTACCGATATTAAGGGCGAATTATTTCGGAACAGTTCTTCAACTCGGCGGAGCCTATTTTCATCAATAACTAAAGGGATAATTCTGGTTCCCGCGAGTACCTGTCGCTCTTTCACATGCTGGTTGGAATGAAGGGTAGCAAAGATTATTTCTTCATCTTCGTTTAATGCATACAGCAGTCCGGTATTTACTTTTAACAGGCCGGAACAACCAGCGATCAATTCCACCTTTCCCTCTTTAGGCCCACTTAAAACTACACCTGACCCGGATGCTAATTGGGCAATTCTTCGGGCTGCATCATCCTCATGCACCAACCCGTCTTTTAGATCAAAAACATAAATATGTTCTTTCCCCATATCAAGAAGTTGATTGATGTCTTCCTTGCTGATAATATGGCCCTTTTTAAAGGCCCTGCCCTTAAATTTGCCGGGAATGATTTGGGTCATATCATGACCAAGTACCATACCTTCTGCTTCATAAACAGATATTGTTTTCATAATTCACCCACTTCATTTTTATTACCTTGATACCAATCTATATGCTCATTGGTTGGATTAGAATATAAATTTCAGAAATTAATGGAAATGGGTAATTAGGAGGAAGATTATTGGATAATGTGTCTCTGAATACATCCCAAAATTATATTTTTATTCGGCTGTGGGATGTATAGCTATGCTTCAGGTTGCTAAAAATACAGGAAAATAAACGATAAGGAGGAAGCTTCAGGGTTATGATGAAAAAAGCTATTTATTTCGGCCTGGGGGCTATTAGTCTAACTAGAGAGAAGGCAGAGAAAATGATACATGAAATGGTGGAGAAGGGCGAAATGAGCAAAGAGGAAGCAAAGAATTTCGTGGATGATGCTATTAAACGAGGTGAGGAAGAAAAACTGGAATTAAGAAATGTCATCCGTGAAGAACTAAATGATCTAAAAGATTTATTTGCCAGCAGTCAGTCCGAGATAGAAGACCTGAAAAGCAAAATCAACGATCTGGAAGGAAAGTTATCCTGATCAGATTCCTTTATGTTTGATACTGCCGGGAATATTCCCGGCAGTACCTGTCAGGGCGGGAGGAAATCGATGACCCTAAACCATTCAATAAATACGGTCAAACATTTGCCGCGTTATCGGGAAGTAGCTAATGTATTCATCAAATATGGATTTGGTTCAGTATATGATCGCTTAAACCTGCCTTTTTTGAAGATTCAGACGAAGGCTGATAATATCGATGACCGGATGCAGCAAAAAAATGCTGCTCGCCGTCTGCGCTATGCCTTTGAAGAACTGGGCCCCACATTTATTAAAATGGGTCAGTTGCTCAGCACCCGAGCGGATTGGTTGAATCCTGAATATATAAAAGAGCTGGAAAATCTGCAGGATAATGTACCCTCATTTTCATTTGAAGAAGTAAATAAAATACTGACCGATGAAGGTATAGATATAGATATAAATTTTAGCTATTTCAATCCCTGTCCTATAGCTGCTGCATCTATTGGTCAGGTACATGAGGGAACTTTGATATCCGGTGCAAGGGTAGTAGTAAAAGTAAAACGACCGGGTATTGATGAAATGGTCAGAACCGACCTGGAAATACTGCGAGAAATATCAGTATGGTTGGAAAGAAAGAGTGAATGGATAAGGTTCTATAAACTGTCTGAGGTAATTGAAGAATTGGGGCTGGCCCTGGTTAATGAATTGGATTTTGGGAAAGAGGCCCGGAATATAGAAATATTCCACCGCAATTTTCAAGATATCGATACGGTTATTATTCCGAACGTATTCTGGGCTTTCTGTGGCAAACGGGTGGTAACCATGGAATATGTGGAAGGGGTAAAAATATCGGATTTTGCCGGCCTGAAGGAACACCATTATGATACTCGCAGGGTAGCGTCCCATATTGTAAAAGCTCTGTATTTACAAATATATGTACATGGGTTTTTTCACGCCGATCCGCATCCGGGAAACATGGCGGTAAGCAGTGGGGAAAGGATCATATTCTATGATTTTGGACAGGTAGGTGTGATAGACGATTACGACCGGGATAAATATATGATCCTGGTAATAGGGATGATGAACCATGACGTTACCGGTGTAACCAGGGCTTTATTAGCAATTGGTGATAATACCGAGCAAGTCAGTGTAGAAGAATTAAGGAGGGATGTAGCCAATCTGTCCCGCAAGTATTATGGCCTGCCATTATCCCAGATAAATATCGGGGAGGCACTGGCGGAGCTGATTGATTTATCGGTTAATTATCGAGTAAGGCTTCCTGCCGAGCTATCTCTGCTGGTTAAGATGCTTATGACTATAGAAAGTACCATATCCCAGCTGGATCCTACCATCAGTCTGGTTGATATTGCCGAGCCTTATGGAAAAAAAGCCTTAAGAGAAAGATTTTCCAGGAAAAAGATGAAAGAGGAAATCACCGAGATCCTGCTGGATTATGGACATATCGCTCGAACCATGCCCCGGGATATCAGCAATACCTTCAAGAAATTGAGTGATGGACAAATTATTATCAAAATGGAACATCAACGCCTGGAAAAACTGGGGACTAAGCTGGATTTGATTTCCAATCGGCTCTCCCTGGCCATTATTCTAGCCAGCCTTATTATAGGGACATCCTTGTTTGTTAATATGAACGGCAGCAGCATAATATCACGGATACCCATAGCTGAATTAGGGTTTATCCTGGCAGTTATCCTGGGGCTTTTTCTAGCTTACTCTATTTTACGCAGCGGTAGATTCTGAAGATAAGAATATTAGCCCCCTCCCATCAATATACATTACCATAAACCGATAAGGAGGGGATGTGATTGATGAGGAGTTTATATCTGCTGTTAAGTATCGGGATATTAACCCTGTTGTTTACTATAGTATTGATGCTGCAGCCTATATTTGCTGCTGAAGATGTGCAGCAGGTAATATTGATTAATGTCGAGGGATTAAATTACGAAGGTTATATCAGCACCCCGATGCATAACTTGAGACAGATGGCAGCAGAAGGATTGATGGATGAAAAAAGCTTATCTGTCAGAACCGATTCAGTTGAAGCAGCTCAGGCATCACTATTGACCGGAACCCTGCCAGCAGAACATGGCTACTATAATAGCAGCAACGATATAGAAGTTGAATCTTTGCTGGCCCTGCTGAAGAAACATGGAAAGACCTTTCAGGTGATCGATGGCTCAGGTGATAAACTCAAGGTGTTTAATTATGGAGAAGACCAATATATGGGTCTAAAGGCCGACAGCAGTGACCAGGAGGCCTTTGCCAGGGCCATGGAGAATATACCGGGCAAGATGCCTTATTTCTCTTTTATATATGTGAATGACAGTATGGATGGCCTTCTATCACTGGATGAAACCACCTATTACGATTCCTTGATGTCATTTGATGCCAGTCTGGGTGAATTAATTAATTGTCTCAAAAACAATAACCTGTACTATAATTCTTTGATCATAGTGACGTCGGCCCGGAGTACGTCTCCTAGTGACCTGGTTCCTTTAGTAATCCATGGTCCGGGCTGCAAAACAGGGACGAAAACATCCTCTACCCTGGTCTTGGATACCGCTGCCACTATATGCAGATTTATTGGGCTGAATCCACCGGCGGCCTCAGTAGGAGTTCCCATATACGATGCCATGACTATCAGGGAAGAGGATAAGAATTATGTTTATACTAAATGGGTAGCTGATTTGAAAAAGGAGAGAACCGCACAGTGGAACAGGTATTATGAGATCCAGGACGAGTTATATAGTACTATTCACCAGATGGCCTCTATAAAAGAGGAACGCCAGAGTATTTCTAACTTTGCTGGTGAGAAAGAAAAGACTATTAATATTTTGGAATCCAGGCTTACCTGGGAACGTGCCTTGTGTCTGGGAGTATTTTTCCTTATGATCGCAGGTTACCTGGCAGAATATAGATGGCTGAAGAAGAAATTTATGCTCTTTAAGTAGGAGTATTAGCCGGCTGGATATTATGAATATTATGGGTTCCACTATTCCCGAGGGAATTTGTTAAGGAGCATCAGGAGAATATCACGAAACTCAAGTATCCTGGATTTTTCAAATTCATTACCATAATACTCAGCCTCTAATTCATGCTGGGCTATAAGCAAGGCATTAAATAATTTTTCTTGAAAACTCATGTGGTCAAGATTAAAATATTCATCTATTTTACGAGCTACGTTAAGTTCTTCCTGGCTCAGATTTGATAAATAGTACATCAGCATCACCTCCAGATAGAACTATAAATATGCACAATTCGAAAAAATAGTGCAGGAAATCTATACCTGATTTAGCAGTCCATAATTTTCGACTTGACGTAGGTTCCTGGTAGTGATAGCATGGTTAAAACCCATATTTAAAGCGATGATCAGAAGAGTATCTGAAGGCCTGCTGGCAGAGAACCGGGGTTGCTGCGATCCGGGAGCAGGTTAACAGTGAAAGCCACCTGGGAGCGCCGGTGTAATACTTCAACAGGTACTAAGCCGGACGGTTTCATGGAAACCGTTATGATTTACAGAGCGGGCATTTATGCAATTAGGGTGGTACCGCGGGAAATATTACTCTCGTCCCTTGGTGGGATGAGGGTTTTTATTTTTTTATAAATAAATAATTAACTAAGGGGGCTTTTTAAGAAAAATGGAACTAGAGAAGAAGATATTAAAAATCCTGGAGCATGATGCGAAAATCAGTCCCAAGACTATGGCTATTATGCTGGATGAGGACGAAGCACATGTCCGGGAAGTACTGGCGAATCTGGAAAAGGAAAAATATATATTAGGATACAACGCAGTGGTCAACTGGGATCGTTTTGGTGAGAATGGGGTAGAGGCCATGATTGAAGTCAAGGTGACCCCGGTGAGAGAAGTGGGTTTTAACGGTGTTGCCGAAAGAATCAGCCGTTTTCCCGAAGTTAGATCAGTATACTTGATGAGTGGTACTTATGATTTATCAATTGTGGTTACTGCTGACACCATGAAGGAAATTGCCTTGTTTGTTTCCCATAAACTCTCTACCCTGGATGAAGTGCAGAGCACAGTTACTCATTTTATTCTCAAGCGCTATAAACAGGATAACTTTATTTTTGAGAGTCCGCAGGAAGATAAAAGGCTGGTGATCAGTCCATGAGTACTATGGATAAATATGTATCTAAAACCGTGCAGGCTATCCCCCCTTCCGGGATAAGAAAGTTTTTTGATCTCGTTTCCCAGATGGAGGGAGTCATATCTTTGGGTGTGGGTGAACCGGATTTCGTCACTCCCTGGCACATAAGGGAAGCCTGCTTTTACAGCCTGGAAAATGGTTATACCATGTATACCTCTAATCAGGGTTTGATCGAACTAAGAGAAGAGATTGCACTCTATATGAAAAGACATATAGGGGTAAGCTATTCACCGGGGCGAGAAATCCTGGTAACCGTGGGAGTTAGCGAAGCAGTAGATCTAGCTTTAAGGGCTATCATTGAACCGGGGGATGAGGTTCTGGTTCCGGAACCTTCGTATGTATCTTATTCGCCTGGAGCATCTCTGGCTTTTGGTGTTCCTGTAGCGGTGGAGACCTTTGCTGAAGATGAATACCGGATTCGACCCGATATGCTGGAAAAAAGCATAACTCCTAAAAGTAAAGTGCTCATACTGGCATATCCTAATAATCCTACCGGCGGTATTATGCGGAAGGAAGACCTGGAGTCCCTGGTAGAAATCATTATAAAAAATGATCTGATTGTTATCTCTGACGAAATATATTCGGAACTTACCTATAATGGACAGCACGTTTCCATAGCTGCCATGCCGGGCATGAAGGATCGAACCATCGTTTTCAATGGTTTTTCCAAAGCTTTTGCTATGACCGGGTGGCGTATTGGATATGCCTGTGGTCATCCTGACCTGATTGGGGCTATGACTAAGATTCACCAGTATACTATAATGTGTGCACCTATTATGGCTCAAAAAGCTGCCCTGGAAGCTCTGCGTCATGGAGAGAGCGAAATGAGAAAAATGGTGGAGAATTATAATTACCGGAGAAAGATCATGGTTTCAGGCTTTAGGGAAATTGGTTTGGAGTGTTTTGAGCCCCAGGGAGCTTTCTACGCCTTTCCCTCCATAGTAAATACTGGCCTGACCAGTGAAGAATTCAGCGAAAAGCTGATTATGGAAGAAAAAGTGGCGGTAGTGCCGGGTAATGCCTTCGGAGTCATGGGCAATGGACATGTAAGATGCTGCTATGCTGCAAGTGTGGCTGATATCGAGCAAGCCCTGGATAGAATTGGTTCCTTTCTGGCTCGACATAGAAAAGGATAATCTTCCAAATAAAGCAAGCAGCGGTGTCGAAAGTATACGAATAGATTAGGATTTGCTACTAATATTACGATAATTCCCTGGAGGATTAAAGCTATACCGGGTTGAACTCCTTAGTAAATAAATAATATAACAAAGGGGAGAGGTACGGTGAATGGAGATGTGTCTGAAAGGGAACTGGAGCTGCTGAATGGATACTCACTGCTTCGATCGTCGGCTCAAGGCGATTTCCTGGATTATATGAGGTACTTGTTATCCAAGCAGTACCGCAAGGAAGTAATGGCTGCCATATTTAATAACCGACTGCTTAACAATCTGATAGATGATCTGGTGGCAATGGTGGATCTGGAGGGGGTTGAAGTTGAACAGATCATGAAAAGGGTCATGCAGATTCGGGAATTGTATTTCGGAGTATTTGAACAGGTTCACGGTCGTTATTGTGAAGTGGTAGAAAACCTGGATAGCAATGAAGTGGTAAAAGACTTTGGACGGATCAGTTTCGATAACTTATTACGAGCCCTGAAAACTGAGGACAGAAAAGTGATAAGCGCTGAGGTTATCGATTTTTATGAACAATATTGTAAACTTTCCAGAAAAAAAGACGCCAGAAGACTGGTTGCGATATAATTAGAGAGATAAAAAGGTAGATAAAAAGGTTATGGGGGAATAAACATGAAATTACGCTTCCTGGGAGCGGCCAGGACTGTAACTGGGTCTTTTTTTCTTATCGAGACTGAGACCAGCAGATTTGCGATAGACTGCGGGCTTTTTCAGGGTCCACGGGCTTTGCAGGAAAGAAACTGCCGCGATTTTGCAGTAGAACCGGAATCGATTGATTTTGTTATTTTAACTCATGCACACATTGATCATATAGGATTAGTTCCCAAACTGTGCAAGCATGGGTTTACGGGTAAAATATACTGCAGTCATGCAACTGAAGATCTGGCTGGAGTCTTACTGCCGGATTCAGGACACATACAGGAATTTGAAGTAGAGAGAAAAAACCGTAAGAACAAACGGGCTGGTAAACCTTTGTTGGTGCCTATTTACACTGCCAAAGATGCCGTGGAATGTTTAGATCAGTTTCGTTCTCTTAATATGGATGAAATCATTGAGCTGGCACCGGGGGTAAAGGTCCGCTTAAGAAATGCCGGACATATTTTGGGGGCCTGCATCGTAGAGCTCTGGATAGAAGAACGGGGTGAGAAACTTAAACTGGTCTTTACCGGTGATCTAGGCACCCCGGACCAACCTATTATTAAGAATCCAACCATTATTGAAAATGCCGATTATATTATCATGGAATCAACTTATGGCAACAGATTGCACCCCAAGACTGATAGCCGTAAAGAAGAATTAAAAACGGTTATTGACCGAGCTATGACAAAAGGGGGCAATTTGATAATTCCTGCTTTTGCAGTGGAAAGAACCCAGGATCTCCTTTATGATCTGTATGAACTTAATGCGGAAGGCAGACTTGACCCTAATATAGAGATATATATTGACAGTCCCCTGGCCATAGCAGCCACCCGGATTTTTCAAAAACACATAGATTTGTATGATGACGATGCCAGAAAAATATTAGAGGACCACAAGAGTCATCCTTTGATGCTGGATCAGTTGAAATTCTCCCATACCCATCAGGAATCGATGGCTCTTAACTGTAAACTGGGTAATATGATTATCATTTCCGCCAGTGGCATGTGTGAGGCTGGGAGGATCAAGCATCACCTTAAAAACAACATCTGGCGTCCCGAAGCAACGGTTCTCTTTGTAGGCTACCAGGCGCAGGGTACCCTGGGAAGAAAAATACTGGATGGCGAGAAACTGGTAACCATTCATGGGGAAAAGATAGCGGTTAAGGCAGAAATAAATAATATAGAAACCTATTCAGCCCATGCTGATCAAGAAGGTCTGCTAGATTGGCTGCGGCATTTCAAGTCAAATATTAAAGGTATATTCCTGGTGCATGGAGAGGAAGAATCACAAGATGGTCTCGCGGCAGCCATAAAAGCGGAATATGATATTCCCATTTATATACCAGAGATACTTGACGAGTTTGTCTTGGAGGAGATGGAACAAGCCCCAAAATTGCAGTATTATACGGATAAACGAAAGGATCAAGCCAGTCGGGCTGAAAAAGCATATTTGGACTTATGTTTGCAACTGCATGATATGTACCGGGATAGTGTCAAGGACTCAAATTATAGGCAAATTATTAGAACGGTTGAAAAAATTGAAGAAGTAATTGGTAAATAGTAAAAAATGCCGTTTTTTATAAACGGCGTTTTTTTATAAATACTGCCAATGTTGATGTATTGGGAAATAAGAATCGTCAAGTCCAGTTAAGAGCAAAAAACAGGATACAGCATTGGTGCTAATGAAATATATTCAAATAGATGCTATTTTTGGGTTAAATCAAGAATTATCTTTTCTTGTTATACTTTCATTCCTAGTGCTATAATTTGCATACATATTTTGCAGGAGGAGAATGCATGATTCAAAGCTCAGCAATTATAGAAGTGTTTCGCTGGGGATATGTTAATATACCCGGCGTTTTGTTCGCTTATGCCAAAGAGTTGAACTTAGATCTGGAAGATATAGGCATACTAGCATCTATCATATGTGCCTATGAGAAGACCAGACCGCTGGCTCAGAGCGGTGTGGAAGTAGGGCAGGTGCTGGAATCATGCACCGCCTTATCCAGGCAGAAATTATCCCGTAAGCTTAATAGTCTCAACAATGCCGGTATTATCAGTCTGGATAATGGCAAGAAGAGCTTTACGGAGAAAGAAATATCCCTGCAGCCGTTGATTATCAAATTGGAAGCTCTTATCGTTAGAGATCATCCCCGCCTATCAAATAAAGCGAATAGCGACAAAGCCAAAAAACAACAAATAGAAAAACTGGAAGATATGCTGGATGAATATAAATTCAAAATAGAACAACTAGAACTTAAACTGGAGGAAAACCATCAACCGGACCGCTCACTTCCAGTCCCTATAAAAAGTGATGATAATTTTAGGAAGGTAGCTGACTTCGTGGCTCGCAAAACTGGAAACCTCCTGAGCGTCAAGATGTCCAATGAATTAAGAATATGGCTGGATGAAATGGCCTTTTCACCAGAATTTCTACTGGTACTACTGGAACTCTGTTTTGAGAGAAAGATAGTGAATCCTACCGATATTTCAAAAATCGCCCGTGATTTAAAAGAGTATTCTATAAACAGCCTGGATGGACTGGAAATGTATTTTAAGAATTACGTGGACACTGGTAAAAATATATCGCTGCGGACCAGGAGGTTTGATCCTGACATCGTAGAATTTGGCAATTTTACCGGTATTGATATGAATGCTGAAGCCCGACGCAGGGTTTATTACAAATGGAGATATGATTGGGGTTTTTCTCATTCCATGATTATGAAAGCCGGTGAAGTAATGTGTCAGCGCACCAAAAACGGTGGACTGGAATACATGGATAGTGTTTTAAATAATTGGATGGCCAAGGAAATACGCCAGGTTCATGAGGCCGACCAGGAAGTAAAGGAATTTAAGGAAAAAAAGCGCTCCGATAAAAAAAATACCAGTGCTAAGCCGGCCAAAACATCTGTCGTTGTCGGGGAAGAATACGAAATATTTATTCCTCCAGTAAAATAATAGTCCAATACTATGGGATAATACAGTAAAATAAGAATAGGTGGGTGCGGAACAGGCTAAAAAATAGCGGAGGATTAGTTCTCCGCTCAGCTTGTCGATAAAGACGACTAGCTGCCAGATCGATGACCGAAGTGAAGATCAAGGCATGAGAAGAGCCTGCGATTGAATCGTACCTGAGTACGTTGATTGAGCGGGCTTTTTGAAATAACGCAGATATTCGCTTCGGTCATCGATCTGAGCGGAGGATTATGTTCTCCGCTATCTGATTATAGCTGGAATTAAGAGAAGCTTCTACTTGGTTGTAGAGAGAGCAAAGTAAATATAGCTGGATGGTGATTTTGTGAATGTCAATTTTCAATCGGCATTACCGGATGAATTATTAATGGATATGGAGAGTGAAAGAAGGGTTCTGTCATCTATGCTGCATTCAGAGGATGCATGTATTGAAGCCTACCATTGTATGCAGACGACTGATTTTTATGCACCCAAACATGCTGCCATATTTGATCTGCTTAGTTCTTTATTCGAAAGGGAGATCCGGCCCACTTATGTGGAATTATTAAAGGAAGCCCACAGTTTGGGGATGTTGAATAATCCTCGAGATATTGAAGAAGTAAAATACATAGCTGAACACTATATCGATGATGAAAATATCAAATATTGGATAAAAAGAGTTAAAGATAAAGCCAAAATCAGGAGATTTGTTGATTTTTTAAAAAATAACTATCAGATATTAAGAGAAAGACAGGAGCAGGATATCGAGCAGCTGTTGATGAATGCTGAAGACCACCTGACCAACCTGACTGCTCTGGAAATCGACGATAAAATAGATACCCCCGAAGATATGGCTAATCTGGGTTACGACGAAGTTGAACGGCGTTTTCTTAGATACCAGGAAATACAATTAAAGCATAAAGGGGTAATACCACTGGATGGCTTGGCCACGGGTTTTGATAACCTGGATCATATTACTCTGGGCTATAAAGCCGGAGATTTGATTATCCTGGGTGCCCAAACCGGGCATGGAAAAACAGCCTTCGCCCTTCATACCGCTAAATCAATAGCTGTAAACTATGGCAAGAACATCCTTTATTTAAATACTGAAATGAGCCGGGAGCAGATTGCCCTGAGGTGGGCATCAATACTATCCGAAATTGAACATGACCGGATTCGGATGGGGGACATAAGCCAGAATGAATTATCCATGATTCTAAATGGATATTCAAAATTAAGGGCCAGTGGTTTTTATTCTTATCCCTGCCCCAACCTCACTCCGGAAAAAACTATTTCTATTGCCCGTAAATTCAGGGCCCAAAAAAATATCGATATGATGATTATCGATTATGTAGGACGAATGGAAAAACAGGATCCCAAACTTCAGGAGTGGCAGATCCTGGAACAGATAATAAAGACCCAGAAAATCCTGGCCCAGAACCTCAAAATTGCAGTGATGGTTCTGGTACAGCTCAACCCTGATGGGAGTCTGCAGGGGGCTAAGAGAATGAAAAATGAATGCGATTTGATGTTGAAGCTCAGTCCCTTTTCCAAGGAAGAACTGGAAGAAAACGAAGAGCTCAATAAATATGCCCGGAAACCCAACTACTACTTATATATCGAAAAAAACCGAGATGGACGAAGCGGGGTTAGAATTCCTATAAACTTCGACCTGCAGAAACAGACTATGAAAGATGCTGAAAGGGTTGGGAATTAATGGGCGCAGGCGATGAGGATATCCTGAGAATATATGACGAGACCGCCAGTCTTATAGCCGATCTTGGCATACGGGGGCGGATTTCTATAGATGAAATGAAGTTTTTATTGGATCTCCTGGAACTAGTTTTGATTAAGAAAGATAAACGAGATTTTATCAACATGTTAAAACACTGGAACCCAGGTCAGGGGGATGAAGAGATAGACCAGATCATAAAAGCAACTTTGTTAAACGTTGATTTCAAAAACTCCCTTTCGATAGAAGAAAATCAAGATATGATTGGGGAATTGATAAATGAGAAGCTTAAAGATGGTGTGAGGTAAACAGGCTGTTCAAAGGAGGGATACCAGTTATGAATCAACTATGGTTTTATGAAAAACATACTTCAGGATATGGGGTGCATTGGAGAGTCAACCAGGTATTACACGCCGAAAAAACAAAATATCAGGAACTGGCGATCATAGATACAGTTGAATGCGGTAAAACTTTAGTGCTGGATGGAAATATACAGGTAAGTGAAATGGATGAATTTATTTATCATGAGATGATTGCTCATACCGCAATGAATTCACACCCCCATCCAGAGAAGGTTTTAATCATTGGTGGGGGAGATGGGGGAACGGCACGAGAAGTACTCAAGCACGATACCGTCCTGCAGGTTGATCTGGTAGAGATTGATAGTAGAGTGGTTGAAAACAGCAAGATCTACCTGCCGACTATGGCCTGCTCTTTTCAGGATCCGAGGCTAAACCTGTACATTGAAGATGGTATCAAATTCGTTCAGAATACTAAAGAGTATTACGATATGGTCATTATAGATTCATCTGACCCCATAGGTCCTGCTGTACAGTTATACAGTAAAGAATTCTATTTAGATGTTCATAATCGGCTTAATACCGATGGCATGATAGCAGTGCAGTCCGAATCACCGATTTTTTACCAGGATGTCTTTGTCAATGTCTTTGAAAACTTAAGTTCGGTTTTTGATACGGTTAAGGTCTGTCTGGCACCTGTAATGACCTATACGGCAGGGCCCTGGTCATTCACTGTGGGCAGTAAAAAATGGGACCCGGAAAGAATTGCTGGTGACAAAAAGCAGATAAATGGTTTAAAATATTACAATGAATATGTGCATAAAGGTGCATTTATTTTACCTCAGTTCATAAAGGAAATGTTGAGGTAGTACGGTAGTTTAGCCTAAGATCAAAGATGAAGTGGATAGTTGCACGGGAGGATGGTAGAATTGTTGTTTGCTAAAATTGCTATGCTGGTGTGTTTTTTTGCGGTGATTATCGGTCTGAGCTTCTATACCCGCAGTAAAACTAATACGGTTAATGATTTCGTGGTTGGAAACCGGGCCGTTGGGCCATGGATGTCCGCTTTTTCATATGGAACCACATATTTTTCCGCAGTTCTTTTAATTGGCTTTGCTGGTAAGGTCGGATGGGGATACGGAATGTCCGCCCTCTTGATAGCCCTGGGCAACAGCATAATCGGGACCTATTTTGCTTGGCGCATTTTGGGCAAAAAAACCCGAGAAATGACCAGCAGGCTCAATGTCTTAACCATGCCTTCATTCTTAGAAAATAGGTATGATTCTTCCAGTATGAAAATCATTTCCAGTTTAATAATATTTATATTTTTTGTTCCTTATGCCGCTTCTGTATTTATGGGTTTAAGCTATTTATTCGAGCAGATTTTTGGTATTCCCTATGTGCTGGCTCTGTCCATAATGGCATTGTTGGCCGGTCTGTACCTGGTACTAGGGGGTTATATGGCGGTAGCTCTGGTAGATTTTGTACAGGGATTGATAATGATAGCCGGAGTAGTCTTAATGGTATATTTTGTGGTGGGACATGAGGTGGTCAATGGCTTTGCCAATGGATTTGCAGCTCTAAAAGCCATTGATCCAGGGTTGATAACACCCGCATCATCGATAAGCTGGGTAGGTTTGATATCACTTATTATTCTAACCAGTCTGGGTACCTGGGGTCTCCCCCAGATGGTTCAGAAATTTTATGGAATTAAAAATGAACAGGTTATCCCGGTGGCTACCTGGGTATCAACTATCTTTTCGTTGATAATAACCATGGGAGCTTATTATGTGGGATCTACCGGACATTTGTTTTTTAGCGAATTACCGGTATTTAATGGTACCGCTACACCGGATTTGATCATGCCCACCATCATAGGGCAGACCCTCCCCCCGCTGGTCGGAGTATTGATTTTGATACTGGTACTGTCAGCATCTATGTCAACCCTATCATCACTGGTATTAACCGCCAGTTCTTCAGTCAGTATTGATTTGATAAAAGGGGCGGTTAAAAAAGACCTGGGCGAAAAAGCTACTATGAGCCTGATGCGGGTCTTGTGTATTGCCTTTATTGGGTTCTGCCTTTATGTGGCATTGAACCCCCCGGGAATAATCTTAACCCTGATGGCCCTTTCCTGGGGAGCAGTGGCAGGATCATTTCTGGCCCCATATCTCTATGGCCTTTTCTGGCCAGGAACTACCAGGGCAGGTGCCTGGGCAGGGATGATAACCGGCCTTTTAATAGCGGTAGGGGGTTATTTAATACTAAATACCAGCCCGTCTTTTATCAGCAGCGATATTATGGAATTATTAAAGAAGTGGGGTACTCCCTTCTTTGGGTCCCTGGCCATGATAATACCATTAGGAGTGGTGCCACTGGTAAGTATTATTACCAGGTCTTACCCGGCTGAACATATAGAGCGGGTTTATAACAAAGAAAACTCCTCAGCTGCATAATCAGGTAAGATGTTATACTGCAGGCGATTTAAGATTTATGCTGTTCAGGGATAGAAAACAGGATAGGAGAGAATGATATGGCTGTCTGGAATAAAGAAATAGAATGTATGCCTCGGGATAAAATGGAAGAACTGCAGTTGCAGAGATTGAAGGAAACCCTGGAATACGTTTATGAGCATTCACCACTGTACCGCGGCAAATTTGATGCGGTAGGGTTTAAACCGGGGGATTTAACAAAACTGGAGGATATCCGAAAACTTCCCTTTACCAGTAAAGAAGATTTTAGAGCCAATTATCCCTTCGGAATGTTTGCGGCACCTATGGACAAAGTAATCAGGCTGCATGCATCCTCGGGGACCACAGGAAAATTGACTGTGGTAGGTTTAACCCGCAATGACATGGAAATATGGACAGAAATACTGGCTCGTATGATCAGTATGACCGGGGTGGATTCTTCAGATGTTACCCAGATAGCTTTTGGTTACGGTCTTTTTACCGGGGCCCATGGACTGCAATATGGAATGGAGCGGGTGGGTGCTACGGTAATTCCCATATCCGGCGGAAATTCCGAAAAGCAGTTGATGGTAATGAAAGATTTTGGGACTACGACTCTGGTAAGTACTCCTACCTATGCCCTGCATCTGGGCGAAGTAGCTCTTAATATGGGTATCAACCCTAAAGAGGATCTTAAGGTGAAAATCGGCCTATTTGGAGGAGAAGCATTTTCCGAAGAATATCGGAAACAGATCGAGGAAGTGTGGGGTATGCTGGCTACCGACAATTATGGACTCAGTGAAGCTGGGGGTCCGGGATTTGCTGGTGAGTGCCATCTGATCAATGGACAGCATGTGGCTGAAGACTATTACTTTACTGAGATAATAAATCCTGAAACTCTAGAACCGGTTAAACCGGGAGAAAAAGGGGAGGTAGTAATTACTACCCTGTGTCGGGAAGCCATACCAGTCATAAGATACCGCAGCAAGGATATCAGTTCTATAACTTATGAACCTTGTGATTGCGGGAGAACCACCGCCAGGATTAGTAAGATAGCAGGCCGTACCGACGATATGATGGTTATCAGGGGAGTTAATGTATTTCCCTCCCAGATAGAGAGCGTCCTCATGAATATAGAAGGACTCTCACCTCATTATCAAATTATTCGCTATAATAAGGGCTATTTAGAAGATATAGAAATTCAGGTAGAAGTATCAGAGAAGATATTCTCAGACAATTACGGCGAAATAGAGGCTATTGAACGCAGACTCAGTCAACAGTTATATAAAACCCTGTCACTTAATCCTAAACTCAAATTTGTAGAACCGTTCAGCATTGAAAGAAGTGCAGGCAAAGCCAAAAGAGTAATAGATCTACGCAATCAGGAAAAGCAGGAGGGATAAGCTATGAGTGATTTTATTAAAAAACAGGCCAGAGCCGAAATATTTGATTTGAAACCTTATACTCCAGGAAAGCCGGTCGAAGAAGTGAAGAGAGAATTGGGTCTGGAAGATATAATTAAAATGGCTTCCAATGAAAATCCCCTGGGACCTTCACCACAGGCTATAGAGGCACTCAGAGACTCGCTGAACACGATTCATTTTTATCCTGACAGCAATTGTTTTTATCTGAAGCAAAGACTGATCACATTTCTAGGCATTCAAGACAATCAGCTCATGATCGGCAATGGATCTGATGAGTTATTAAAACTGCTGGTGGAGACCTTCATTAATAGGGGGGACGAGGTTATATTTGGCTCGCCCTCATTCTCAGAATATGAGTTTACTGCCACCATTATGGGAGCTAAATGCATTGCCGTTCCCCTTATCGACTTCAAACATGATCTGCCAGCTATGGCAGATGCGATAACAGATAAAACCAAAATAATCTATCTGTGTAATCCCAATAATCCTACCGGGACAGCAGTGAGCAGGGAAGAGGTAGATGAATTCATGACCCGGGTGCCGGATGATGTAATAGTGATTTTTGATGAGGCTTACTTTGAATACAATGAATGCTCAGATTTCCCTAATGGACTGGATTATCTGCAGCAGGGCAGGAATGTAATAGTATCGCGCACCTTTTCCAAGATATATGGCCTGGCCGGGCTTCGCATAGGTTATATGGTTACTACCCCGGATATCGTTGCCGCAGTAGAAAGAGTCACCGAGCCCTTTAATGTGAATCTCTTAGCTCAGATCGCTGCTCTGGCAGCATTGGATGATAATGACCACGTTGAGGCCAGTCAAAAAATGAATTCTGAAGGTAAGGCTTATCTATATACAGAATTCGATAAAATGGGGCTTAAATACGTGCCTACGGAAGCGAATTTTATCTTTGTTGATACTGGCCAGGACTGTAAGGAAGTATTTAAAAAGCTCATGCTTAAAGGGGTTATTATCAGAACCGGAGATATTTTCGGGTATCCCACCTATATCAGAGTAACGGTTGGGAATTCATCTGAGAATCAGCGTTTTATCAAGGCCCTGCAGGAGATTTTGGAGGCATAATTAATGGAATCCAGGTTAATTGCTGCCGTGCATTATGCTCAGCCTGATTCCAGGTCGGTATTAACCCGTGCCTTCATGGATAGTTTTAATGATGCGGATCAACCGCCAGTATTTATCTGCATTGGATCCGACCGTCACCTGTTGGACTGTCTGGGGCCCTTGACAGGTACTATGCTGACCGAACAGAACACTAACATCGTAGTTTTGGGGACTTTACTGGAACCATGGCACGCTGGCAATCTTGGACTCAAGCTGCGGGACCTCAGAGTTCAATATCCATTTCGGCCCATGGTAGCTATAGACGCTTCGATAGGCAATAATGAACCACCGGGGCTGATTAAACTAAAGACCGGTCCGATCAAGCCGGGTAAAGCGGTACAAAAGAACTTACCTAGAGTAGGCGATTTTGCCATAACTGGCCTGGTAGGGAACCGCGCAAGCCGGCAGCCAGCATCTGCAGCAGGTGTAATCAGTCTGGCTCATGTTTACAGTATGTCCAGGGTGATCAGTGATGCTGTAATCAGCTGGGAAAAAGAATGCAGAAACGGTGCCAGGCACTAACTTACTAACTTATTCCGCCAAGTTACCAGATGAATAAGTTAGTAAGTTAATAAGTTAGTGCCTGGCACCGAAACCAGGTAACTATTAATCTTAGTGTATAATGCGGTGACCTGTGGTATCATTCATATAAAAGTTAAGCAGATTAGACCAGGCACTGTTATTCAGGTCAGGGAACCTCTCCTCCGTCTGGAAGAGAGGTTTTTATTCGATAATGGCTAAGGAGGAATACCATGAAACGACTGATGATTGGAAATGAAGCTATTGCCAGGGGGGCCTATGAGGCTGGTGCTACAGTAGCCACAGCCTATCCGGGTACTCCCAGTACGGAAATAGTAAGCAGCTTTGCAAAATTCGATGATGTATATGCTGAATGGTCTCCTAATGAAAAAGTTGCCCTGGAAGTCGGGATTGGAGCCTCGATTGGAGGGGCCCGGACCCTGGTAGCAATGAAACATGTAGGAGTAAACGTGGCCGCAGACCCTTTGTACACCTTTGCGTATACCGGGGTAAATGGGGGATTAGTTCTGGTTTCAGCGGATGACCCGGGAATGCATTCATCTCAGAATGAACAGGACAACCGGGGCTACGGAAAATTTGCTAAGATACCAGTTCTCGAACCTTCCGACAGCCAGGAAGCACTTGAATTCTGTAAAAAGGGATTTGAACTGAGTGAAGAATTTGATACTCCAGTCATGATGAGAATAACGACTCGTCTGGCCCATTCTCAGACCATGGTGGAAACCGGGGAAAAACAGGAATATGAGATCAAAGGATATAAAAAGAACGCCCCCAAATATGTGATGCTTCCCGCTAATGCCCGGGCCCGGCATGTGGAAGTTGAAAAACGCATATTAAAACTAAAAGAGTATGCGGAAAGCAGTGAATTAAACAGGATAGAGTGGGGCGATACCAGTATTGGGGTCATCACCAGCGGTGTACCTTACCAGTATGTTAAAGAAGCTTTACCTGAAGTATCGATATTGAAATTAGGAATGGTCAACCCGCTGCCAGAGAATATGATTAAGGAATTCTCCCACAAGGTGGAGCGCTTGATAGTTATAGAAGAACTGGAACCGGTAATAGAAGAACAAATAAAATCCTGGGGTGTTAAGGTAGAAGGTAAGGAGTTGTTTTCTCTGTTAGGGGAATACAGCCCGGAATTAATAGAAGAGGTTTTAAAGGGGATCAGTAATGAAGACCGTTATGGATTGGTGAAAGAAATACCCGGTCGACCTCCTCTGCTCTGTCCCGGATGCCCTCACCGCGGAGTATTTTATACCTTGAGAAAAATGCGCTTAATGGTGGCTGGCGATATCGGCTGTTATACCCTGGGAGCTTTAAGCCCCCTGGATGGGATGGATACCACCATCTGCATGGGTGCCAGCATTGGTACTGCCATGGGGATGGAAAAAGCTCGGGGGGAAGAGTTTGCAGAAAAAATGGTAGCAGTAATAGGGGATTCTACCTTTGTCCATTCTGGAATCACTCCTTTGATAGATATCGTTTATAACCAGGGAACTTCCACGGTGCTAATACTGGATAATGATACTACGGCTATGACCGGGCATCAGGAACACCCTGCTACCGGCAAAACCATTACCAGCCAGCCGACCAGAAAATTGGACCTGGTGGAATTAGTGAAGTCCATTGGCATAGAGAACGTGCAGGTAGTTGACCCGCTGAAACTGGATGAACTGCAGAATGCTTTAAAAGAAGAACTTGGGAAACGTGAGCCTTCAGTGATCATCGCCAAACGTCCCTGCGCCCTAATAGCAAGCAAACCGTCTGGAGTCAGATATTATGTAGACCCGGAACTCTGTACGGGATGCAAACTCTGCATTAGAATTGGCTGTACCGGAATCAATTTCCTGGATGAGGAGAAGATCGCGGTTATGAACGATAACAACTGCGTGGGCTGCGGACTCTGTCCACAAATATGTAAATTCGATGCTATAAAGGTATTGGAGGTATAACTTATGAGCAAACAGGTAACTGATATTCTGATAGTAGGCGTAGGTGGACAGGGTACACTGTTGACCAGCCGTATTCTGGCCGATGTTGCGGTACAGATGGGCTATGATGTTAAGGTATCCGAAGTCCACGGTATGGCTCAGCGGGGCGGAAGTGTTGTAACCCAGGTGAGATATGGAAAGAAAGTATATTCTCCCATAATTAAAAAAGGGGATGCTGATATACTGCTGGCTTTCGAGAAATTGGAAGCAGCCCGCTGGTTAGATTATTTAAAGCCAGATGGAATGGTGATAATAAATGATGAAAGGGTAGACCCCCTGCCGGTAATGAGCGGTAAGGTAAAATATCCCGAAGATATAGTAGATAAAATACAAAAACTGATTCCTAATACTCGTTTGATCAATGCTACCGAAATCGCCGGCCAATGCGGTAATACACGGGCCGCCAATGTAGTGCTGGTTGGGGTGCTGGCAGCAGTTGCCGGACTGCCGGTCAAGGAAATGGAAAATGCCATCCGAAGCCTGGTTCCTGAGAAGGCGATTGATATAAATTTGAAAGCCTTTGAAGAAGGCATGAAGATTATTGCTAATTAGTATCTATTATGCGGGGGGTGAGTTAGTTCATCCCCCGTATTTTTAACTGAAGGGGGATTTACATGTCCTTTGGGTCAAGCTTATCTTATTGATTATGGCAATGTCCCAATTCCATGTAAAAATCATCAGGGACCATGAGGGTAAGGAGAATTTATATGGAAAATCAATCAATTGATTCATCTTTAATTGCGCCATGTGGTATGAACTGTGGAATATGCCTGGCATACCTCAGGGATAAAAATAAATGCCCAGGCTGCAATGCGAATGATGCAGGCAAATCTGTTTACCGCCAGAAATGCAGAATCAGAAACTGCGGCACCATCAAAGAAAATAGTTCAGGATTATGTTATGAGTGTGATAAATTCCCATGCACAAGGTTAAAGCAGCTGGATAAAAGGTACAGAACAAAATATGCCATGAGTATGATTGAGAACCTGGAACAGATTAAAAATTTGGGGATGGATGAATTCCTTAAGAATGAAACGAACAAGTGGACCTGTAAAAACTGCGGTGCCATTATTTGTGTACATAGAGGTTATTGCTTAAACTGCAATGAAAAGAGATAAAATGCTGATGATGCCAGGCCACACTCCCGGAATTCTCTAACTGCTGAGCGAGGAGCAGGTTGGTATTGATGAGTATTATTACACACCAATATGGCGGTATATCTGCAGCTACAGGTGTGTTGAGAGAGAAAAACGACAGGATAATGAGGACAAGTAATTGCTGACTAAACCTTAATGTATAGGAGGAATATTTGATTGCAGTGTGTAATAACTGGGATTACTCATAGAGGTGAAGGGGTTACCAGGATAGAGGGTAAAGTCGTATTTATCCCTTTCGCCCTGCCCGGTGAAGTAGTAGATGTAGAAATAAGCCAGGAGAAACGTAAGTATTCACGGGGGGTAATCAAAGAGCTGCTGGAAAGCTCTGTGGATCGTGTTGCTCCCCGCTGTCCGGATTTTTATGCTTGCGGGGCCTGTGCCTACCAGCATGTAGACTATCTGCGGGAATTAGACCTGAAAAGGCAGGTAGTAATCAGCAATATGAAAAGAATTGGCGGTTTAGATGTGCCCGTCCATCCCGTAATCGGGATGAAGGATCCCTGGCATTACCGTAATAAAGTTACCTGGCACATAGGTATGGCTTCGGGAGCACAAAAATTAATGGGATACTATGAAGCAGGGAGTAAACGGGTTAGTCCTATAAAAGAATGCCAGCTTATACCAGAAAAAATTAAGTCTATTAGTTCTTTGCTGGCTGATAATGTCAGCAGTATCTCGGGAGGTGAGGGTGCTTCCCTAGTTATCAGGCAGTCCAGTTACGATAAGAAAACCATGGTTTTGTTTTTAGACTGCCAGCCCGATAAGAGCCTGGTAAAAAGGTTGAACGGTATGGTTGACTCACTTTTCATCTATCGCGGCAGTCAACTGAAACACATTTTTGGACCGCCCAGACTGCTGGAAAAGGCAGGTGATAATATTTTTAAACTTTCACCAGGCTCATTTTTCCAGGTCAATCCTTATCAAACTGAAATACTACTGTCTAAGGTAAAAGAATACTTGAACCTGCAGGGTTATGAAAGAGTATTAGATGCTTATTGTGGAGCAGGCAGTATAGCTTTGAACATCGCAGACCAGGCCTTGAAAGTAACCGGTATCGAAAGTTTTCCGGCCGCGGTGGAAGATGCCCGGGATAATGCGGTACTAAATAATATCAGCAATTGTGAGTTTATAGTCGGCTCATGCGAAAATGTTTTAAGGACTGGAAAATATAAGTATGATGCGGTCGTTGTAGACCCACCACGGGCTGGTCTTAAAACCGAAGTAATTGATGCGATAGTAAAAACCAGGCCCCAACGGATAGTATATGTATCCTGCAACCCCGCTACACTGGCCCGGGACCTCAAGGTTTTTACCGAATCTAAATATAAAGTACAGGAAGTGCAGCCGCTGGACATGTTTCCGAGAACGAGTCACGTTGAGACGGTGGTAAGGATATATCGAGGGTAAAGGGCGGAAAATAGTAACATTTGTAATGCTGGAAATTATGTTTCCGCAGACGTGAAATAGGGGTAGGGTCGTGTGGTTGAATGCGCGGGAACAGGTCGAGATGCTTTCGCCGCATACAAGCGAAAATACTAGCCGTCCATTGAGGCTTGATAGTTGGAACGGAATAAAAAGGGCAAGGCAACTCGTTTGCCTTTTTCGTCTTACTCCATGTATTAACTTTCGTATATGGTAGCTATATCATGTATTCTACGCTTCATTTCTGCGCGGATATGTAACGGCTCTAAACACTCACATTTATCCCCAAAACTGAAAAGAATATTGTAGTAGTATTCGTTCTCTATGAAAGGAAAACTAACAATGTAATGCTCATCACCATCTGGCGAAAAGTGTTCATAAGTGCAATAATCAAGCATCCTGTCTATGACAGATTTATGAATACGAATTTTGATTTTTGTTTGCATAGCTGCCAAAATATCAGAAAAATCTAACTGCGGTTTTTGATAATCTCGTGGCGTAAAAAATTCCTCTTGTATTTGTAGGTTTGATGTGCGGGATAGTTTGAATAAGCGAAAATCATTTCTTTTATGGCAATACCCTTGCCAATACCAATGACTACTTTTCAACACAAGCTGATACGGCTCGGCTGTTCGTGCGGTTTTATTTCCGTAGCGGTCTGCATATTCAAACGAAAGCAGCTTGCTTTCCTGTAAAGCTGTTTTGATAATCTTTAAATATGGTTGTATGTTCCTGTTGCCCATCCACGGACTTAAATCTATATATATTTGATTTGCTTTTAATTCAATGTCTTTCGCTCGGTCGGCAGGGATAAAACTCTTGACTTTCGCAAGGGCGTTTACCAGTTCATCACCTCGTATCATGTTGGAAAGACTGGAAAGCCCCATCAAGATAGCGGAAAGGTCGGCAGTCGAAAAAACCTTTCTATCAATCTTGTATTTTTGCATGATTTCAAAGCCGCCGCCCACTCCCGATGTTGAGCGAACAGGAATACCCGCCATGTTGATAGTGTCTATGTCGCGGTAGATTGTGCGGGGTGAAACTTCAAACATATCTGCTAACTCCTGTGCGCCTATACGCTCTTTATCAAGGAGTATCATAATAATGCTAACAAGTCTGTCAACTTTCATCTGATAGGCTCCTTTCAAAATTTCTTTTTATCATTATAGATTGTTGCCATACTGTTGGCAACAATTACATAGTACAATAAAGAGCAAGCAAATCAATCTACCTATAAGGAGGAAACACTATGCAGAAAAGAGCCTTAGTATTATGAAAGTAAAGTAAAATTATTAGTTTAAATGACTTGTTACGTAATCACATCTTTGAAGCACAAAAACATTATAGAGGCGGCGAATTAGAAATACAATGAAAATGGAGGAAATTTATGTTTACAATCTATGTTTACGTTCTTGATACTTTAGCCGATTGGGAACTGGGGTATGTTATTTCGGAGCTGAATTCTGGTCGATTTTTCAAAGAGGGCGAGCAACGTGTATCGCTCAAAACGGTTAGTTATTCTAAAGAGCCAATCAATACAATGGGCGGGATGACAATAGTGCCCAATTGCTTAATTGATGATATTGTTGTGAGTGAAACAAGCATGTTGCTATTGCCGGGCGCAGATACATGGAACGACCCAAAGCATGGCGCTATCATCGAAAAAGCAAACGAATTTCTCTCTTTAGGCGCTACGGTGTGTGCAATCTGTGGAGCTACCGCTGCGCTTGCCAACTTTGGGCTATTGGATAAGCGTCCGCATACCAGTAATGGACCGGGATTTCTTGAAATGGCTTCTCCTGGTTATAAAGGGCAAAGTTTTTATATAGACAAGCCATCTGTAGCGGATAACAACCTTATTACTGCAAGTTCCACCGGAGCTTTGTTGTGGGCGAAACAAATTATTGAGCATCTAGGTGTTTTTCAATCAAACACACTGGAATCTTGGTATGAATATTTTAGTACCGGTGAGCCTAACCATTTCTTTGCCCTCATGCAAACTTTGCCGTCTAGCAATGAAAACTTATCCACCTTGGTTATAAACAGGACATAGACCATATAATAAGTGCTTTCAGAATATGGTTATCATATAGCTTCAACTCTTTGTCATAAACTCGCATCTGGGTACGTTGTAGAGCAAGAATAACAATTTGATAATATAGTCATATTATGATATTGTATGACTATAATATATCATAATATGACCGTAGAGTTATTGGAGTGAGGTGATACCATGGGAGAAGCAATTAGACCATCGGCAGATTTAAGAAATCATTATAGTGAAATCTCCAAGCAGTGCAAAGAAACAAGAGATGCTGTTATTATTACTGTAAATGGACGAGGTGATACAGCAGTTCTTGGTTTACAGGATTACTATAATATGAAATCGGAACTGGAACTACTTAGAACACTTGCCGAGGCAGAAGATGATGTGAAAAATGGGAGAATGGCACCAATGCAGGATTCGTTCGATGATCTTCGTGCATCTTTACTGGAAAGGAAGAATGGATGAAGTACAATATATTACGAACGGATAAAGCGGAGGAACAGCTCCGTGAAATCATTTTTTATATTGCCCATGATTCTGGTGATATTGATATTGCACTTAAATATTTAGACAAGATTGAAACAGCAATTAATCGTCTTCAGGAGTTTCCAGAGTCGGGAAGTGTTCCTCGATATACGATTCTGAAAAAGCAAGGCTATAGAGTAGTGATTGTTGAAAGGCATCTTGTTTTTTATAAGATAAATGAGGCAGATAAGTTAGTAATTATATATGCCATTGTAGATGGAAGAAGAGAATATCGTAATTTGATATAAAAGTTGAGTGAAGCATTCGGGTTAAATCTGGATGCAAATCAACGCTCATTTGAATTTGTTAATACATTAGTTTCGAGGAATATGAAAGAACAGGTGTGATTGATGTGGCAGTTGTAAATATGCAATGGAAACGAATGCCTGAGGACATTAAACAAATGATATTAAGCAATGTATGGTGTTCAAATTGTAGGGATGTTGTATCGGTTATTGATTATTATATAGAGAATGATAAGTTAGGGTTGATAATACGTGGCAAATGCGGCGTTTGTGGAAGCGAAGTTGCCAGAGTAGTTGAGATAGAATAAGAAGCAAATAAGAATTTGGAGCATCTGCTGAAATGAACTGGCAGGTGCTTTTTTATATGGGTGGATATAAAAAGATTTCCTTAAAATGGGACGGATTAACGATTAACCTATAAGAGAGTGTCAAGGGGACGGTTCTCCTGACACCTTATAATCTTTGGAGATAACATAAGTATAGGCGTTCTTTGGATCAAAGAGGAGGGAGCCCATGCCAAGACAACAACGGATATTTAGCGAAACCGGAATTTATCATGTGATAATGCGGGGAAACGAAAGAAAAAACCTATTTTACGATGAAGAAGATAAAAACAGATTTATTCAAATACTGTTTAATAAAAAGAAAGAGAAAGGTTTTCTAACTTACGCATATTGCCTTATGGATAATCATGTCCACCTGCTGGTAAAAGAAGGTGCAGAAGGGATAGCGACCATGATGAAACGGATCAATGTCAGCTATGCCTATTACTTCAATCAAAAGAATCATCGGGTAGGGCACGTTTTTCAAGATCGTTTTAAAAGCGAACCTGTAAATGATGACCGCTATTTACTTGCTGTTATTCGATACATCCATAACAATCCTGTAAAAGCAGGGATTGTTGCCAAACCCGGGCAGTACAAGTGGAGCAGTTACAACTTCTATCTCCTTCAACATAATTCGGAAACAAATATGGTGGATACAGATTTCATTCTGTCTATTCTGGCAAATGACCGGGAAACAGCAATAAAGGAATTCAGACTATTTTCGATGGAGAAAGATGAAAGAAAGTACCTTGAGGTTGATGAACAAATCATCTGGACAGCAGAAACAGGAAAGTCTTACCTGGAGGAATATCTTAAGCAGGAATGGCCAGGGAAAAGCTTGCAAGAATTAATTAATAACAAAGATATCCGTGCAGCACTGATAATGGACCTGAAGTTAAACACTAATCTATCCATCAGGGTGATCGCTGATTTATTGGGTATTAATCGAGGAATAGTACAGAAAACCAAGGCCAAGAGATAAATGCCACCTCACGAAAAAAAAGGTGTCAGGAGAACCGTCCCCGTGACACTACTTGACACTTTTTAGCTGCCTCATTATAATAAAATAATTAAACCGATGATGTGGAGATAAAACCGTTTAAGCACCAATAGAGAGCAGGGGATGGTGGAAAACCTGTGGAGACGCTGTTCGGTAAATGGACCACTGAGGGCAAAGTGAAAGATAAACACTGTAAATTAAGTAGCTAAGACGTAAGTTGGCGTTAACAACAAAAGTATTCAGCATTTTTGTTAGGTATCAATAAATTTGCTGATGAGTAAAATTATTGAATCTAAATGGATTAAGGTGGTATAGCAGATAATATCTGTCCTTAAATTAGGGCAGTTTTTTTATTTTACTGGTTAATTTTAGATTGATATTCTTTTTGTAGAAACATGGTACCAGAAGGGATTACGGATCCTCAATTTTTATTTGAGTATAAAAAAATATTTGAAGGAGTGGGTATTATGAAAAAGTTACTAACACTATTACTCGTTCTCATTATGGGATTGGGAACATTGAGCGGATGCTCAAGCGAAAGCGAAACTGCCAAGCAAGAAGTCTTTAAAATCGGTATTGTACAGCCAATGGATCATCCTTCCTTGAATCAAATCCGGGAGACGATCATTTCAGAATTGAACGCACAAGGCATGGAAGACAAAGTTGAAGTGATTTTTAAAAACGCTAATGGCGATATGAGCCTGTTGCCGTCTATAATGCAAGATTTGTTGAATGATAATGTGGACATGCTGGTTCCAATCGCAACCCCTACTGCGCAGGCCGCACTGGCTTCTACCCAAACTGTTCCGATCGTGTTTTCTGCAGTAAGCAATCCGGTGGAAGCAGGTCTGGTTACTTCTTTTGAAGAAACAACCGGAAATATTACTGGCGTCTCCAACTCCATTGCCATAGAAGATATTTTTGAATTAGCAGGTACATTAACACCAGAGGCAAAAGTATTTGGTTTTGTGTATAACAGCAGTGAAATAAATTCAACCACCGGAATTGAAAGAGCCAAGGCTTATTGCGATAAAAACAATATTGAATACAAAGAAGCTACAATTACGGGTACCGCCGATCTGCAGCAGGCTGCAGCTTCATTAGTTGACCAGGTAGACGCCTACTTTACACCAAATGACAATACGGTAGCATCAGCCATGGCTACTTATGTTCAGGTTGCAACAGATGCCAAACTACCAATTTATGCCGGTGCTGATTCCATGGTTAAAGATGGGGCTCTGGCAACAGTAGGTATAGACTATACTGTATTGGGAAAACAAACTGCAGCAATGATTATACGTATTTTTGATGGTCAAACTATCGAAGAAAACCACGTTGAGCAGATTGCTGAATATGCCAATATGATTAATATCAATACGGCGAACACGCTGGGCATAACCATTCCCGAGGAGTTAAAGGATAAATTTGTAATACTTGGTGAATAGAATCACCTGAAATCAAAATAAAAGGAAAACAATATGACACTATTAATTGGTTCTTTACAGCTTGGTTTGCTATATGCCCCCATGGCATTGGGAATTTATATAACATTTCGCATTCTGAACATGCCTGACCTGACTGTTGATGGCAGTTTCTCTCTTGGTATGGCTTGTGCTGCTGTGGCAACCATAAGTGGTCATCCTTTTCTGGCGTTATTTATTGCAATTATAGCCGGCGCATCAGCCGGCTTAGCAACTGGTTTATTACATACCAAGTTGAGTATACACCCCATATTGGCCGGAATTCTGGTTATGACCGGCTTATATACCATAAACCTTGCATTTATGGGAGGAAAAGCTAATCTGTCATTAGTTGGCAGTCAGACCATTTTTTCTACTGTGGAATCCATAATTGCTATGCCAGGCGGAATGGGGAAAACCCTGCTCGCCTTGTTAATATGCATAGTCATTATAGCTGTGCTTGCAATAGCCTTTAAAACTAGAGTTGGATTTGCCATTAGGGCAACAGGGGATAATGAGGACATGGTTCGTTTGTCTTCAATAAATGCCAATGCTTCAAAGTGCATTGCCCTATCAATGGGCAATGCCTGTGTTGCTTTGTCAGGTGCATTAATCTGTCAATACCAGATGTTTTCGGATGTGAACTCCGGAAGCGGCATGGTCATAATTGGCCTGGCATCAGTCATTATTGGTGAAACTGTATTTGGCAGACGTTCTGTTACCATCGGCCTGGTTTCAGCAGCAGTTGGTTCTATCCTGTATAGAATTATTCTGGCATTTGCCCTGAAAATAGATATGTTTCCTGCATATTCGTTAAAGCTGATTTCAGCAGTCATTGTAATTATTGCTCTTTCCGGGCCGTCAATAAAAACAATCATACAGCAGAATAGAATCAGAAGGGAGGTAAACAACCATTTAATTAATAAATAGCTTTTTTGCTCGGACTGATTTTATTAAATGGTTGATTTATTATGTTGGATTTAATTAATGTCAGTAAAACTTTTTTTGCTGGAACCATAAATGAAAAAAAGGCTTTAAATTCAATAAACCTCCACCTGGAACCGGGAGACTTTGTAAGTATAATCGGCTCAAATGGTGCCGGAAAGTCCTCAGTGTTTAATGCCATATCCGGAGCATTCTATATTGATAGTGGTGCCATTATTCTGGATAACAAGAATATTAGCATGATGGCGGACTATAAAAGGGCATATGACATTGGAAGGCTAATGCAGGATCCCATGAAAGGGACTGCTCCTTCATTGACTATTGAGGAGAATCTGGCTCTTGCTTACAGCAGAAAAGCCCATAAAAGCTTTTTTGCATTAAATAAAAGGGATTTGGTATACTTTAGGGAATTATTGGCGCGCCTTGATTTAGGTTTGGAAAAGCGCATGAAAACAAAGGTTGGCAATTTATCAGGAGGTCAAAGGCAGGCTGTTACCCTGCTCATGTGCACAATATCATCACCTAAGCTGTTACTTTTAGATGAACATACTGCCGCCCTTGATCCCGATACAGCACAAAAAATATTAAAAATAACCAGGGATATTGTTGTTGAATCAAAAATAACTACCATGATGATCACCCACGATATCAGATCTGCCCTGGCTCTTGGTAATCGTACCATTATGATGGATGAGGGGGAGATCATATTGGATATTAAAGGTGAAGAACGCAGCAAGATGACCATAGAGGAATTGTTGACCTACTACTCCAGGGAAAGAAAAAAACAGCTGACAGATGATAGAATTTTATTATCATGACTTAATGAAGGTTAGTATTTTGCCATGACCTTCATCAAAAAAAGCAAATGGAAGAAGCCCGTTTTAATCAACGTACCTTGTGTACGCCTCAAACACGGGCTTCTTTAATTTCTTGCTCTTTATGTTTTTTGCTCGGTCGGTATAATTTTGATTATATTTTATCTGCCAGAGCAATATGCTTGCGAATCATCTCACAGGATTCTTCAAATAACTTCTGTTCCTCCCCGGTTAAATGCAGTTCAATTATTTCCGCTATTCCATTTTTCCCAAGCACAGCCGGTACACCAACATGTATTTCCGTTTGTCCATATTCTCCTTCTAATAAAGCAGATACTGGCATAACCCGATGTTCATCATGTAAAATTGCTTTGACCATATCAGCAAGTACAGAACCGATTCCAAATTCCGTGGAATTTTTCCCGTTTATGATGTCCATGCCAATAGTACGGGTACGGTGTAAAACATGCTCCAAATCAAGTTTGCCAAAAACATCCGGCTTTTCCTTCATTAACTCAAATAGAGGCTTTCCGCTGATACTGACATGAGAAAATGGTATCATGCTGGAGTCCCCATGCTCTCCCAGGGAGAAACATTGTATGCTTCTGGCGTCTATCCCTGTTTCTTCGCTAAATACACGCTTGAGTCTAGCGGTATCAAGGGAAGTCCCGGTACTGAACACTCTATGCTTGGCCCACCCGATATGCTTTCTTATATAATTAGCGATGACATCGGCCGGATTTGAAATGCAGATTAAAATACCTTCAAATCCAGAGTTTTTCAGGGGGCCAACAATCTCCTTCATTACCCTGACAGAATCGCCCATGGTATCCAATCTGGTTTGTCCGGGTTTTCTTGGAACCCCTGCTGCTATAACAACGATGGCTGCATCCTTGCAATCTCCATAATCTCCAGACCTCACGCATATGGGATGCTGCATAAAGCAGGCTGCATCTGCTATGTCACCGGCTTGTGCGGCAGCCTTTGGTTCATCTATGTCAATAAAAACAATTTCACTTGCATCCCCTTGGGTGATTAAACTGAATGCACAGTGAGAGCCTACATGGCCGGCGCCTATAATTACAATTTTTCTTGCTTGATCTATCATAATCTAATTCTGATTTCTAATACTAAGGACATAGTTATTTCCGAAATCAGGCATCTTCACCTCTTTCATATTAATAATTCTATAACATTATCCGTAACTAAGGAAGCAAGGGGACGTTCTTTTTGTTTCCCTTTTGTCTTCTATAATGGTAAAAATAATGGATGTGGTACAAAGTGGCAAGACACATAACATTCATCCTTGCGTTGCCAAGGTTATATTAGTTTCAGGTTATAATATTTGCACCAAAACAATCTATTTAGTACTTCATTTCAGCAAAAATATTATTAATTATTAAAAGAATAGATAATATTAACAAAATAACACTTACACTAAACCAACAAATGGTGCAAATGGAATAACCAGGATGATTCGCATTTGCTAAAAGCGCGTATGCAATAATAATTTTCGACAGAGTCAATCACATTTAATATGTTAAATTAGTAGTACCTTACAGAAAATGGTGATATGGTTCAATTTTACCTGCCAAATAAGAGCATATCTTGAGTGAAGAAGGGTTGAGATGATTCATATTTCAGAAAAATACAATATTTTGGAAACGGTTTATCGTTCTTCCCGCAGCATTATTTTTCGTGCATTAGATAATGCTAATCATAACAAGGTGATTTTTAAAACCCTAAATATAGACCTTTATGACCTTGATGCTCTCAATAAACTGAAACATGAATACAAATTACTAAAAGAATTACAGGGAGATTTTACAGTAAAAGCCTTTGAATTTATAAGTATGGAAAACCGGTTTTCCATGGTGATTGAAGATTTTGGCGCTATTTCACTGGCTCAATATATAGAAAGCAGGAAATTAGACCTAAATGAATTTCTTTGTATCGCTACAAAAATATGTGAATGCCTCGAATTTGTCCACCAAAAAAATATTATCCACAAAGACATTAACCCATCGAACATAGTATATAATTCCGGTACCGGCGTTATTAAACTGATAGATTTTGATATTTCGTCAGAATATGATTATGAAACCTTGACTATTGTGAATCCAAATATTTTGGAAGGGACTATAGCGTATATGTCTCCCGAACAAACGGGAAGGATGAACAGACCAATCGATTACCGGACTGATTTCTACTCATTAGGAGTCACCTTGTATGAACTGGCATCATTACAACTACCTTTTGCTGCATTAAATCCAGCTGAAATGGTTCATTGTCATATTGCCGTTAATCCTAAACCAGTACATGAAGTAACCCCAACCATTCCCAAAGCTGTTTCTGCTATCATATCTAAACTCATGTCAAAAATCCCTGAAGACAGATATAGAAGTTGTAAAGGTATTATTGCTGACTTAAAAAGATGTGCTGATAATCTGGACAAACACCAAGTTATTGAAGAATTTAACCTGGCCAGCCAGGATATATCGGGGTTATTCGAGATACCCAAGAAGTTATACGGACGAGAGTTGGAAATAAATAAACTCCTCAATAGCTTTGAAAATACACGCACGGGGACAGCGCTATTTATACTTATTGGTGGTTATTCGGGGATAGGTAAGACCACCCTGGTCAATGAATTACATAAGCCGATAGTAAAAGATCGTGGTATATTTGTATCGGGTAAGTTTGACCAGTATAGCAGAAACAAACCATTTTCAGCCATATTTCAGGCCATTGACCAATTTTGCAATTATGTTCTAGCTGAATCCGGACCAGTAATAAAAACCTGGGAAAAGCGGATATTGAAAGCGCTTTCTGCAAATGGAAGACTTATAAACGACGTGGTACCTCGCATGGAATTGATTATTGGGGTACAACCCGCTCTGCAGGCAGTATCTCCTAGTGAAGAACAGGCTCGATTTAAGGTGGCTCTTAAAAACTTGATGCTGGCCATCTCCGAGTCTGAGTATCCGGTAGTTTTTTTTATGGATGATGTTCACTGGGCGGATGTGGCCTCCCTGGATCTTTTTGAAAGCGTGCTATCGGATCAAACCACAAGAAGAATGATGTTTATTGGTACATACCGAGACAATGAGGTTGATGCTTCTCATCCTTTGTTAAGAAGTATCGAAAAGATTAATAAAAATAACGGAAATATTCAACATATTCAATTAGGAAATCTTAATATATCTGCAGTGGGGCAGATGATAGCTGATATTGTGAAGCAGTCGGAAGAACAAGTCTTCTCACTTAGCAAGGTTATTTATAACAAAGCCATGGGAAACCCTTTTTACACCAAACAGATCTTGAAACAATGTTATATAGATAATTTAATTTATTATGATTTTACCGAAAAGAGTTGGGCCTGGAAGACGAATGAAATAAACATGCATAATATTGCTGAGAATGTAGCCGATTATTTGATAAATAGAATTAATACCTTTCCATGCTCTACCAGAGAATTGATTTCCATGGCAGCCTGTATTGGCAATAGCTTCGATAACAGAATACTGGCAGCTATATCTGGTCAAGATAGCTTGCTGATCGAGGAGGCGCTGAAACCAGCTGTTTCAGCAGAAATGATATATGTATCCGCAAAGAAAAAAGGCGAAAATGATGATAGGCAGTTCACGTTTTGTCATGACCGGTTTCAGCAAGCGGCCTATCAAAACTTATCAGAACAGTTCAGGCAACTAATTCATTTCAATATTGCCAGGTACTATGAAAATATTAATGAAGAAGGAAATTCGTACCTCTTTATAATTGCTGAACACTATTCCAAGGCGTTGGATTGCCTGAATTCCGCACACGAAGTCCAAAAGGTAATAGAAATATTTTTTAGAGCAGCCCGGGCTGCAATTCTTTCCTCGGCATACAATACTGCCCGGCAATATCTGGAACTAATAATTGACCTTGCCGGAGAGGAAGAAAAAAATGATTACTCTTTTTTAATACGCCTGTATAGTGAATATCATCTGGTTCTTTTTAGCCTGGCAGATTTTGATGAAATGGATAAAATATATGATTTGATAAACAGGATAGTAAATGATCCACTTGATTTAACAGATCCCTGCTGTATACAAGTGGTTAGTTTATCCAATCGAAGCAGATTCCAAGAAGCCTTCATGCAGGGAATTGCACTCCTGGCCAGGATGGGAGTACATTATCCTGAGGATGATTTAATAGTTGTAATTGAAGAAAAAATTGATAAATATTATCAATATGAAAGCGGTGGATTAATTGAGAGTCTAGAACAGGGAAAAATGCTTAATGACAAAAGGGGATTAGCTCTTACCAAATTATTGAACAGGATAATCCCGGCAAGCTTGTTTTTTAACCCATTCTCGGCATTTTGGGCTACAGTCTCAAGTGTTAATCTAATGGTAGAAAAAGGCTTTACAACCTGGGGTTTAGCGGCATCGGCAATTTTAATGATGGCGTTGATACATATAAGAAACGATTTCTGGCATGGATACCATTTAGCAAAAACTATAATGCGTATAGCTGAAAAAAACGGGTTCAATAGCGAATTGTACCGTATTTATCATACTTTCGGTCTTTTTACCTGTCACTGGTTTGAACCCCTCGAAAATGATATTTATTATGCTCACGAAGCCTTTAAAGGAAATTTGCAGAACGGAGAATTTGAATTTTCCTGTTTCAGCTATTTTACTTCACAGGCAGCTGTATTGGAGTTATGTGAATCACTCTCAGAAATGCAGGATGAAGTGGCAGCTGCTTATGCATTCGCAAGTAAAACCAACAATTTATTCGCTCTGTCATCCTTTGCGATTTTTCAGCAGGTTGTAAAAGTGCTAAGAGGGGAAACATTCACATACGGCAGCTTTAATGATCAAAGTTTTTCAGAAGAACTGCATTGTCAGGAAATTGAGCACAATGCCATAGGAATATGTTATTACAGGATTTACCGTGCACTTTCTGCTGTAATATTTGGTGATTATGTTACTGCTCTTTCGTTTACAGAGACGGTAATACAGTATCTTCCGCATATGAGTGGGTTTTATACCATAGCCCTGCACTGTTTTTTATATTCTATTTCCCTGTGCAAGATAATTGAAAATATGAACGATTCAGCCGAAAAGGTTGTTTTAGAAAAGAAATTGTATGATAACCAGGAGTGGCTTTGTCAAAGGGCTCAGGATGCCCCTTTCAACTTTCAGCACCTTTATGATCTGATAGCGGCTGAAATAAAAGCTATCGGGGGAGATTATAAGGAATCCTTACGATTATACGAAAAGGCTATTTTAGGAGCCAGAGAAAATAGAAGACCTTATCATTACGCACTGGCGTGTGAACTGGCCGGGCAGCGCTACATGCAAATAGGGGTAAGTAGTATCGCAGCCTTTTATATAAAAGAGGCATATGCGACGTTTTTATCCTGGGAAGCGACCGGTAAAACCGAAGCCATGAAGGAACAATACCCTAATATATTATTACCTAATATTGACATAACAAAGATCGAATTTTCATCAGCAAGCAATAATAACGGTTCTATAGATCTTGATGCGGTAATCAGGGCCAGCCAGGCTATTTCCGGAGAGATAGAAAGAAAAAAACTACTGAAAATATTGATGGATATTATAATTGAAAACTCCGGTAGTACTCGCGGTTGTATTTTATTAAGCAATAACAGTAACTGGAACTTATCCAGCTACGAGCTTGCTAATGGAGAGACGAAAATATTAATTGATGACAGGGTAATATGCCTCGATCATGTTGACACTGAAGCCCTGGTTCCAGTTTCTGTAATAGCTTATATTGCCAGAACCAGAGAGCCGTTAATCGTTGGTAGTGCACAGGATAGCAGATTTATAAACGATGAATATGTCTGGGCAACAAAACCTGCATCGCTGATGTGTTTTCCAATCATATCTCATGACACTTTACAAGGAATAGTATATTTGGAAAATGACCTGTTAACTGAAGCCTATAACCAGGAACGACTGAGAGTATTAAATATTCTGGCCTCCCAGGCAGCCATCTCCCTGGAAAACTCTTTTCTTTATTCTGAACTGGAAAAAAAGGTGGAGGAAAGAACCCTGGAGCTCCAACAGGAAGTACTGGACCATAAAAACACCGAACAAGTTCTACGCCAATCGGAAGAAAAATTTTCAACCGCCTTTCACGCTATTCCGATAATGATGATTTTGGCTACGGTTGAAGACGGACGATTTATTGATGTCAATGAGACGTTTTGCGCAGGTACCGGCTATAAACGCGAGGCAATTATTGGTTATACCTCACTCGATATAAACCTTTTCAAAGACCCACAAAAAAGGCAGGATCTGAGAAATGAGCTGATGCAGTATGGCAAACTTGAGAATTTTGACTTAGAAGTGCGCTATAAAACCGGAGAAATTCGTCAAGGTAAAATATGGAGCAGACTATTTTATTATAATGAAAAACCCTGTCATATAACAGGCTATATTGACCTTACCGAGCAGCAGCGTCTGGAGAAGGAGATGGGCCACCTGGATCGGCTTAATTTGGTGGGAGAAATGGCAGCCAGCATCGGACATGAGATCAGAAATCCGATGACTGCTATCCGTGGATTTCTTCAGATGTTAAAAGACAGGGAGAACTATAAAAAAGATTTGACATACTTCAATATCATGATTGAAGAACTGGACCGAGCTAACGAGATCATTTCAGAATATTTGAACATGGCCAAGGATAAGAACGTCGACCTGCAGCCGAAATACCTTGATCTGATTGTGAAATCCATTTATCCGATGATTCAGGCTGACGCAAATTATCAGGAGAAGAATGTAAAGTTAAATTTGGGTAAACCGCCCATACCCCTTGTTGACGAGAGTGAAATCCGTCAGATGATCCTGAATCTCGCTCGCAACGGGCTGGAAGCCATGTCACCCGGGGGAATACTTACCATCGGAACAACCTTTGAGGGAGAGGAAATTGTACTATTTGTTAAAGATGAAGGTTGCGGCATTGACCCGATGCTTATGGAAAAATTAGGAACACCATTTATCACCACCAAGGAAAAAGGCACAGGTCTGGGGCTGGCAGTCTGTTATAGTATTGCGGCCCGTCATCATGCTAAAATCGGGATTGAAACCGGCGCTAACGGAACAACCTTTTCAGTTCATTTTCCAGCCGCGTCACATTTCATAATATTTTGAGGAAATTAACTTTCGATTAGGGTCGATTTTCCCCCCCAATCATATTATCCATCAATAGTCCATTATGTTGGTACAGCAAATATCAAGCTTTTTGCATAGTTATTACTATTGATTATCTCCCTATAAACCGCGATGAGAGTAAGTGATTGATACGGTTGCTCTGTAGTCTGCTTCCCGCTGCCCCTTGCTTCCATTGGTTGGAAAAGCTCTTATACGTCTCGCAGAAATACCGCGAAGGCAGATTCTTCCCGGTAACAGTCCTATGAACCCTTCAGATTTGAGGGGTACACTTATGCGCAAAATTTGATATTTACTTGGTTCAGTATCACTTAGTTGCCATATTGCACGTCGGGTGCGTTGTTTACCTGTAAAGAAAAGTAACATAGAAGCCTGGCAATTAAGGGCTTCCTGGATTTTCAATAGAAATTGCGTGGACGCATGGGGATGTATGAGGTATCCTTATTATTGTGGCATGAATATGAAATATTGTTGCATTATTATATTAGAGTAATTATATATGCGCAAAACATGTCAGTTTAAAAACCATTTTAAGGAGTGTAGATACTTTGAGTGGATTTTTTGGTGTTGTATCAAAAGAAGATTGCGTTACGGATGTATACTTTGGTACGGATTACCATTCGCATCTTGGAACTAGTACGGGTGGGATGGCGATTTGGAGTGGAAATAGTTTTAACAGATCAATACATAACATTGAAAATACTCAGTTCAGAGCAAAATTTGAATCTGAGCTGCCAAAAATGAAAGGCAATATGGGTATAGGCTGCATAAGCGATACAGAACCTCAGCCTTTGACTGTACGTTCACGCCTTGGTCAATATGCGATCAGTACAGTAGGTAGAATCAATAATTTGTATGAAATAGCAGAAAAGGAATTGGACCGGAATATTCATTTTTTGGAAACGAGCAAGGGTACTATTAACCCAACCGAGTTTGTGTCTGTAATTATAGATCAGGAAGACTCTTTCAAGGATGGATTGTTAAAAGCACAGGAATTGATTGAGGGATCCTGTTCAATTCTGCTTCTAACCCCGCAAGGGATATATGCTTCAAGGGATAAATTGGGCAGAACGCCTTTAATTGTAGGTGAGAAAGAAGGTTCTTACTGCGTTTCCTTTGAGTCCTCTACTTTTACCAATCTCGGATATACATTCAACTATGAACTTGGCCCAGGAGAAATAATATTTCTGACCCCGGATGGTATTGAGAAAATTGCGCCCCCGGGGGATAAAATGAAAATTTGTGCTTTTCTATGGGTATATTATGGTTATCCATCCTCAACCTACGAGGGAATGAACGTCGAAGTTATGCGTTATAGAAATGGTGCAGCGATGGCCAAAAACGATGACGTAGAAATCGATATGGTGGCCGGAATACCTGACTCGGGTGTTGGACATGCCATCGGTTACTCCAACCAATCAAGAGTACCCTTTGGACGACCTTTTGTAAAATATACGCCAACCTGGGCCAGGAGTTTTATGCCGCAGGATCAGCATATAAGAAATCTTGTTGCCAGAATGAAATTGATGCCCATTCCGGAACTGGTTTCAGACAAACGCCTGCTCTTTTGCGATGATTCAATTGTTCGCGGCACACAGCTGAGAGAAACCGTGGATCTGCTATATAAATGCAACGCCCGTGAAGTTCATATTCGACCAGCTTGCCCGCCTCTTGTATTCGGTTGCAAATACTTAAACTTCTCAACTTCTCGGTCAGAAATGGATCTTATAGCAAGACAGGCCATCATCGAACTTGAAGGGAAAGAACCGGAGTCCTTTGATGGATATTGTGATCCGGCTAATGAAAAGTACAATTGCATGGTGAATTGCATCAAAAAACTTCTCAATTTTTCAACCCTAAAGTACCAAAACATTCATGACATGCTTGATGCTATTGGTATAGACAAGGATAAAATCTGTACTTACTGTTGGAATGGGAAGGGATAGCAGAGGTAGCAGAAATCGTAGAATGACGGCTCTTATTGATTCTGTATATCAATGAATATGCGAGTTTAAGGGTTGACAATCGGCAAAATGTTCTATACCTTATATTTAACAAAACTATATTTTATTTATGACGACAATAGCACACCATCCGAAAGGTTGGGCCGCAAAGTCATGGGTCTAATGCTAATTGCTATGATTGCCAGACTGCCGAAACATAGATGATATTTCAACAAGCATCTATGCTTCAAAGCATGCTTGTTTTTTTATTTTTTGACATTGAAAAAATATTGCATGTATCAGTAGTGATAGCTTTTAGGAATGAATGAAGTTGCTAATAACATTTGATTTATGGAGGTGTATTATGAAAAGATGCTTGTTGAATGTAATCGTATTAATGGCAGTAACAACAGTAACTCTTATTTCGTCGCCACTTTACGCCCAAGCGCATACTGGGGATGATGCATGGTCTAACAAATCGACAGTACAAACGGATTTTCAGTGGGGTCACTTTTCAGGTATGTATCATGATAATATTAACATGCGGAATAGTCAGGAGAAATTATTTATTACATATCCCAGTAGTTCGGAAAATGACAGCCATATTAGAGAACACCAGCGCTCGTTCCAGGAAGAATCGATAGATCCTCTCTTAAAGCTGGGATATACTAAAGAAAAGTATGCATTAATCTTTGGATCTTTGGATAACGATGTGTATCAAAGCAGTGCAGAAGCGGAAGCAAACATGGTCAAAATTACTATCGATGTATGGCAGCTAAGTGCAAGTGGGGAGAAATATGCAACTCAGCGCACATTAACAGTAAATAAAGCCATTGCGGATATGGTTCAGGCTGTGTTCAAGGAAATATTCGAAGGTCAAGAGAAATTTCCGATAAACATTGTCCAAGGGTATGCCTGGCGTCCTGAAAATACTTCGGAGCATAGATGGGGTCTGGCGATTGATATTAACCCGAATGAGAACTATATGGTGACCAGCAGCGGAGGGATTGTTGCGGGATCTTTCTGGGATCCGGAGAATAGCCCATATTCAATACCTGTCGAAGGTGATGTCGTGACCGCGTTTAATAAATACGGTTTTACCTGGGGAGGGAACGCTTGGAAATCGGCAAATGATTATATGCATTTTTCTTATCTGGGAAGGTAACTGAAAATATCAAAGGGACGGCAGATTGTGTGACAACAGGAATATAAACTTATTATCGTGAATTGTTTAATAATTTAGTTTATATAATTGATGGGGGTGACTTTTATGTCTCTAAGTATTGATTTATCAGGGAAAGTGGCCATAGTTACAGGGGCCGGACGGGGGATCGGACGGGCTATTGCCCTATTACTAGCGGAAGCTGGAGCAGATGTAGTGGTAGCTAGTCGCACTTTGTCTCAGGTGGAAGAAACTCGGAACCTGATTCTTGACAAAGGCCGGAAATCTTTGGCTTTTGCCATCGATGTTACCCAAAAAAAATCGGTTATTGCGATGGTAGAGGAGACTGTAAAGAATCTAGGAGGCGTTCATATTCTTGTCAACAATGCTGGTATTATCAGTCGCGGTCCTCTGCTGGATTGTAGTGAAGAAACCTGGGATTCTGTTATGAATATTAACGTCAAAGGTATTTTTCTCTGCACCCAGGCAGTAGGTAAGTACATGATAGAACAAAAATATGGAAAGATAGTCAACATAACTTCAACCGGAGGAGAAATGGCAAGCCCTAACAATGCGGTCTATCACGCCAGCAAGGCTGCGGCGATACTTTTTACCAAAGCGATGGCCCTGGAGTGGATTCGATATAACATAAATATCAACGCCATCGGTCCGGGCTTCGTTAGTACTGAACTTCTGGATTCCAGAACTGAGAAGTCAAAACAGCAAGTAATGAAAGCGATTCCCATGAGGAGATTCGCAGATCCTGAAGAAATAGCCCCGTTGGCTGTTTTTCTGGCTTCTGACCTTTCGAATTATATGGTAGGAGAGCATGTTATTATTGATGGGGGACTGATTTGTACTTAATAACATACTTCGGTGGGTTACATTCTGTATGGTGGTGAGGGTTCTAATTAACCTGGAGTTTATACACGGGAATTTAGATGGGATCGCTATAAAAAATGATATTCAAGTTAAGAAGCTAACGTTAGGTCAAATGCCGTCATGGTCATAAATTTGCTTTTTGGCGGCTTTTTATCCTGCTGCCTCCATAGGCACCCAGACAAGATAAGCTGATGATCAAGATCATGTAAATCAAGTAGTAGGGATTGAATTCTCTTAACATAAAGACCCCCAGTATCAGGACTCCGGGTAAAGCCAGGATTAGTCCCCAAAACCAGGAATATTTGGGCTGGAAAAATGCCCATACAGCACTCAACACACCATAAATCAACAATATTATACATATAGTAACCATTCTTTCAGAGAGAGAGCCATCGGCGAATACAGAGACAAGAACTCCGAAAAAGCCAAGTATAGCGCCTATGACAAGTAAAATTCCCGCATGGTTCATACTAGCACCTCGCCTTTTTATTGATCCTGACGTTGGGTATTCACAGAATAATGATAACGCTTAGGTATATTAATTAGGCTATACGAAAGTATTGCAGATGACAATAGGTCTTGGATCAATATGGATGTTAAGCTAAGAGTTACATAGGTTTTACGGGGCCTTTGCTACTGCTTTATTCCAACTTACATTTCTTTATTCAGTTGCTGATGATAATATGGTAAAGTTGATTTAGTTTCTGTTGGATATGTCTTTCTTTCATGGAAGTGGTTAATTATTGCTCAGGGCTTAAGCTTGATTGGAAACCCAGCAATGTTCGGAGGATTAGTGTGGCAAATAGTTTTGAAAATGATGCTGAAGAAAATGCCCTCTTGCTCGCGCAAGCTACTATATGGACCAGGAACTTCGTTCTGTTGTGTTTTGCCAACATAGCTTTATTCATGAGTATTCAGGTCCTTTTGCCCACTCTGCCAGTATATTTATTTAAGGTTGGCGGCAGCCAACAGGATATTGGATATGCGATGGGTGCTTTTACTATCTGCGCTATGTTGATGCGCCCTATAGCTGGTTGGTTAGTGGATACCTATGGCCGAAAAAAGATTATAACTCTGGGTATGGTCTTGATGTTAGCCGTTTCCGGGCTTTACCGTCTTTCCTCGGTACCTATTATGATAATACTTACACGGGGACTTCATGGATTGGCTTTTGGGATAGTTGGCACAGCGATTGGCACCATTGTAGTTGATAGTTTGCCTTTTACCCGTTTGAGTGAAGGAATGGGATATTTCGGTTTGACCTCTTCTTTATCCATGGCTGTAGCACCTATAATAGGTTTTTGGCTGGCAGATGGTTACGGTTACTCAGCTTTATTTTCATGGGTCATTGTAATGAGCCTGGTGGCTTTACTTGTCAGTTTGCCGGTTAAGGGTACTACCATCCCGCTGAGTACTTCAGCTCATTCTGGCACAGGAATTTGGGCAAATCTTTTAGAGAAATCATCCGTACCTGCATCAGCGGTAATGTTCTTGCTTTCCACCGTTTATGGTTCAGTTCTTTCATTCATTGCTTTATTTGCTTCAGAATCTGGCATCAACAATGTAGGTCTATTTTTTTCCGCCTTGGCTGTATCTATGCTGATTTCCCGTCCTATATCGGGTCGTTGGGCAGATGGAGGAGGTACCAATAAGGTAATATTCATAGGACATCTAGCAATTATAATTGGTGTGTCTACCATTAGTCTATCACACACCATGGAGGGATTTATGATAGCTGGAGCAGTCTTCGGATTTGGTTTTGGTTTTTGTATACCTACGTTACAAGCCCTGTCAGTGCGTTATGCGCCTGCTCATAGACGAGGGGCAGCAACGGGCACCTTCTTTATTGCTCTTGATCTGGGTATTGGGTTGGGAACAATTCTTTGGGGATATGTGGCAGCTGCCAGCAGCTATCAAATCATGTATTTTACTACCTTGATTCCTACCATCCTGGCCGGAGCACTATATTATAAATTAAGAGGCAAGGGTTATTACCAAAAACTCCCCGGCCCAGGTAAATGTGACTGCAATAGTAATCGCTGATATGCACTTTTTATACTGCTGCCTCCATGGCACCGATACAAGATCAGCTGACGATCAAGATCATGCCTGGAGCAAGGCACTCTGTGTATCCTGCCTTAAATGCGTCAGTAGGGAGGGCAGTATCTGTAAATTTATACGGGGGAATTCGCTACCATTATTTACCCAATATGCGCTGTAGTACTCGCTGAAGGAAGGGTTTCCTGGTTGCAGAAGCTTGAAATTGGTCGATATCTTTGCTTGCATCGGCCTGGATTACATCCGTTTTGTTTTCAACGGGAGTTGCGGGTTTAATGATTATCTGGACCAGCTTCACCTGTTCGGCAGGATGCACCATATTGACCCGTTGGACCGTTTTATCATGTGGCCTTGCTTTAATTGATTGCTCCCTTGGTTTCTCATGGTGCTGCTGAGGCTTGGTGTGAGTGCGCTTGGCTTGAGGTTCTCTTAAATTAGACCCAGAAGCTGCCTGAGACAAATTGATCTGCTGTGAATTGGCCTGTATCCATTCCTCCACTGAAGCTCTGCGCTCATCTATAACATCCTCCGAGGGCAATTCCGCTTCAGGAATCATAGCTCCGATATGTTCTTCTATCTCATAGAGGCTCATGATGTCTTCCCCTGTAACCAGAGTAATGGCCCGGCCTCCGTTCCCGGCTCTGCCGGTACGCCCGATCCTATGCACATAGCTGTCTTTTTCGATAGGGACATCATAGTTGATCACCAGGGCCAAATCATCGATGTGAATACCACGGGCAGCAACATCTGTGGCTACCAGCAAGTGAAACTGTCCTTGCTTGAATTGCTGTAGGGTCTTCATGCGTTTGACCTGGGGGATATCTCCGTGCAGCGCCTGAGAAGCATACCCTTTTCGGAATAAAAAGCGATGGACCTTATCGACAGTGTTACGTGTGTTACAGAAAATCATACAGCTATCTGGTTGCTCAGCCAGGAGAAGACGGTTCAACTGTATGCTCTTTTCATTATTATTCACACGGTAATATACTTGTTCGGTAGTATCCACTGTCATGGTCTGCGATTCAATCTCTACAGTCACCGGATGTTTCATATACTCCCGGCATATTTTGCGAATTTCAGCAGGTATGGTGGCTGAAAAAAGCAGAGTCACCCTGTCTTTGGGAAGGGTTCTAATAATTCTCTCCACCTGATCGAGAAAACCCATATCCAGCATCCTGTCCGCTTCATCAAGTACTAAAAAGCGTATATTTCTGGTTTTTAGATTCCTTTGACGAATGTGATCATATACCCGGCCTGGTGTTCCAGTGACAATGGAAACCCCTTTATTAAGAGCTTGTATTTCTACATTCATATTGTGCTGTCCGTATACAGCCGTTGTATTGTGCCGAAGATGCTTTGACATCTGTTTTAGATCACTGTCCACCTGGACTGCCAACTCTCGTGTAGGTGTGAGAATGAGACCCTGGGGCTCAACCGTTTCGGAATCGGTCAGTTGCAGCATTGGAACGCCAAAAACAGCAGTCTTGCCACTGCCCGTTTTAGACATGACGATTAGATCTTCCTGATTTAAGATATGCGGAATTGCCATTCTCTGCACCTCTGTAGGTGCCTCAAAGCCCATCTCTTCAAGGGCCTTTAATATCGGAGGCGAAATGCTTAGATTTTTAAAACTACTTTTCATTATTATCTTCTTTCAATATTTAGATACTTTAATCATATCATTTGCTTCTGGTTTATTCTAGACAAGAGGATACAAAGTGTCAAGGGGACGGGGTTCCTGTCTTGATTCCAGGGCACCCTATGCAGGGGATGGGACTCTCTTTGTAGGACGATATGATGTAATTTTGCTAGAAGGGTTTCACAGGGACGGCAGACTGTGTGACGACATTAGTCTGCCTAATTCTTATATTCAACAATTTTTGGTGCAGTTCCTGAAATGACTTTTTGTCATCATTGATTCCTTTCAACATATGGGCGCTGCCCTGAGGCAAAAATCCTATATTCAAGTTTATATCTAATTTTTAATAACAACTTTAACGATATATTATGTATGTTCCCATAGAAAATGAACGATATAATCATTTAATTGTTAGCTGTCAGGGTACTTCGTGTGTGCAGGGAGGATGGATATGCTCACTATCCCTATATTAATATCTGTGATATATTTGACGTGTTTTGCTATCTATTTATTAAGTGGAATCTTGATTCTTTCTCTTAACAGAGAATCCATGAAAAATAGATTGTTTTTCTTCATATGCCTGTCATTGTGTATATGGTCGTTTGGCGCTTCAATTTCTATTTCAGCAAGCGATTATGGGCAGGCTTTGTGTTGGGAACGGGTGTCCGCCCTTGGTTGGGGAACATTGTGTAGCTTTGTATTACATTTCATTTTGGTCTTAACCACGAGATACAAACTGCTGCAAAAATGGTGGATCTACCTCGTACTATATTTACCGGCACTGGTAAATGTTTTGATTTATTCCCTCTATAGTGATCTGGTGGTGGGTATGTATAACATGACCAGTACCCAACTGGGATGGAGTATTATCCCAACAAATAATATTTGGGATTGGTATTTTAATATATATTATATGGGTTTCACACTTGTCGGCCTGGGGTTGCTTGTGAATTGGAGTGAAAGGACGACAGATCAGAAGGAAAAAAGTGTAGCAAGGTTATTGGTGTATTCCGTAATAATTGCTCTGGTAGTGGGAACGATCACGGATAGAATAATCAATTCATATCTATCAGTCGCCTATCCCCAAATTGCCCCAATGATTATTTTGATTCCATTCGTGGTAATTATTTATTCCCTTCAATATCACGATATATTGAAATCTGCTGTAAAATCCCAGACCTCTGTTGAAGGCAATATCTTAAGCAGACACAGCCGAGCAAGGCTTTTTACGTATTTGTCAATATCATATGTGCTTGGAGCTATGTTTTATACTATTTCTGCTCACTTTGTTTATCATGATTCATTAATATCTGTCCTGTTAAATGCAGGCATATTCCTGTGCTGCAGCCTTATTATCGGATTTGTTGATAAGATGCCAATAAAGGAGGATTATCAAGATTATCTGGTGGCGTTGCTGATATCCCTGTCAATCCCTTTAATCTATCTCAGATTTCTTGAATATGCATGTCTTAGCGTGTGGGCGGTTCCCGCAGTCTTTTTGATGTTGTCAGTTCTTTTCAACAACCGCCGTACACTGGTTATATTGAGCGCCGCTACCCTTCTCATCCAAGTGTGGGTCTGGATCAAAGTGCCGACAGCCATGGTACAGGTACAGGGATCAGACCATCTGAATAGAATCTTTGTACTTTTAGTACTCATAGCTATATCTTTTTATGTAAACCACGTATATATCACTCGCCTTAAGGAAAATGAAGATAAAACGAATACTCAGAAGATGCTCTACCAAATATCTGCGAATCTTGTCACCTTAAGCGAATCCAACTTTGATGAAATAGTCAGAGATACGCTGAAGCTGAGCGGCAAGCATTACCAAGTGGATCGCGCCCTTCTCTTTGCCGTTTCTCCAGGTCCCAAGACAATTATCTGCCTCCAGGAATGGTGTGATAGTGGTATTGAACCAGCCATTGGCATGGTAGGGGAGGTGTCTTTTGAAGATCTTCCGGGGGGGATGAATTGTGTCTTGAACGGCGAGGAGTTCTACATACCGAACGTGGATATGCTGCCGTCGGAAGCCGGAGAAGTAAAGGAGCAGCTAAAAAAACAGCATATACAATCTATGCTTTGTATTCCATTGAAAAGCAGGGGCAAAGTACTGGGCTTCTTGGGATTTGAAGCAGTGAAAAACGCAAAACCGTGGCGGGAAGATCATCGAGAGTCTGTAAGGGTCCTGGCAAATATAATGGCGGACGCTTTGGCGAAATTGGACGCAGAAAAAGAAATTAAACATATGGCATTTTATGATTCTTTGACTGGATTAGCAAACCGCAAACTGTTTGTTGATCAATTAAAAAGAGAGATCCATTTAGCCAGGCGGACAGTGAAACCTATAGGTATAATATTTATAGACCTGGATTATTTCAAAACCATCAATGACACCATGGGACATGAAGCGGGTGATGAACTGCTTAAACAGGTGGCATCCAGGCTCAATGAGTGTGTGCGTAAGCATGATATCGTATCTAGATTTGGAGGCGATGAATTTGTGATCATGCTTACCAATATGGATCGAGCAGACGACATCGCCAGGATCGCTGAGAAAATCATGAAGTCCTTCGAAAAGCCATTGATTATGAGGGGGCAGGAGTTTTTTATCGCTGCCAGTGCTGGTGTTGCCATATTTCCGACAGATGGTGAAGAAGGGGAAGAGCTGTTGAAAAATGCTGATCTGGCCATGTATTCGTCCAAGATTCAAGGAAAAAATAAATACACACTTTGTTCACCAATCATGAAAGTTGAAGCCCTGGAAAAGATGAAACTGACCAACAGCCTGTACAGGGCCCAGGAAAGAAATGAATTGGTGTTGTACTATCAGCCTCAGGTTGAGTTGGCAACAAAAAAAATTATTGGACTTGAAGCCCTGATTCGATGGCAGAGCCCGGAAATGGGGATGATCATGCCGGGAACCTTTATTCCTCTGGCGGAGAAAACAGGCCTGATCAATCCTATCGGTGAATGGGTGCTCAGGACTGCCTGCCATAAGAGTATGGCGTGGCAGGAACTGGGGATCCCACCACTTCGCATGGCGGTGAACATGTCTGTGGAACAGTTTCGAAATCCTAACCTGGTCAATATTGTGAGCACAGTACTTGCCGAAACAGGTTTAAGACCGGAATGCCTTGAATTGGAGATTACTGAAAGTATTGCTGTTAAGGAGTCAGACTATATTGTCCGAGTATTAAATACCCTGAAGGACCTGGGAGTGACTATTGCTATCGATGATTTTGGCACCGAGTATTCATCTCTGGCGCGTTTAAAATTGCTGCCCATTGATCGAATCAAAATAGACATGCAGTTTGTACGGGGCATTTCAGTAAACCCCAAGGATGAAGCCATCGCGATGGCAATCATCCAACTAGCTAGAAACTTGAAGCATAAAGTGATTGCTGAAGGGGTCGAAACAGAAAGGCAGTTGGATTTCTTGACGTACCAAGTGTGTGATGAGGTGCAGGGATTTCTTTACTATAGACCCTTGCCTGCAGAAGAGATCGAAGTGATCCTTCTTAGCCAGTACGGGCAGAAATAAATAAAAGTTGTTCATGTTTTACGCGGTTCAGTATCATAGCACCGCCATATCACACGTTGAGTCTGTGGTGTTGATAGAGCGGAAATAAGGCTATAGCTTGGCTTTAAATTGTAATGCAAAGCTTGGCAGACTTGCGGGCGATGAGGTTGATCAAAGCGCAGCCACTGGTTTTGACGATGTGGTAAACGATGGATGGTCTGCCGGGTATATCGCCTGGGCTGCGGAGAACGGTATCATGTCCGGTTATAGTTATGATATTTTCGGGCAATATGATGAAATCACCAGGGAGTAGATGTGTCTCATACTGGTTAACTACGCAAAGTACGGGGGTATCGAGCTGGCAGCGAGTATAGATACTGTAACTTTTAGTGACAGCTCCGATATCAGTGCCTGGGCGGTCAATGCGGTATCTGTTTGTCAGCAGGCCGGACTTATTGAGGGGGTTAGTGACAAGCGTTTCGAGCCGCAGGCCGCTCTTGCCCGTGGAGAAGCAGCAGCAATTTTCATGCGATTCATTCAGAATTTCATCAATTAAATAAAGAACCATTCTCCTGGGTGTGTCTCAATATTGGCTTGAGACGCACCTTTATTATCAGAAAATTTAATAATAGATTAGTGATCGAAAAAGTCATCATAAAACCAGTGATTTATTTGACAGCTATGATTTAATCAAAAGCTGAAAGATTTTGCCGCAATAAGATGGATCGATATAGTATGAACTCTTTATGAATGTTAAAATTAAAATATACCAGGATGGCAAAAAAATGGAGGTGAATCATAATGAAGAAAAAAATTGTTACATTGCTTTTGGTAGGTATGATCTTATTTAGTGTACCTGCTTGGGCTGGCGCAGCTGATATGATTCAAGACCAAACCAGGACCCAGGATCAGACACAGACACCACTGATGGATCAGGATCAGACGAGAATTCAACTTAGAGATAGGCTGTATATTAACGATGAAGCGAAAATACAATTACAGGATCGTTTGCAGACACAGGATCAAGATTCGTTTTGTTTTCCTGACATACAACAGCATTGGGCCCGGGAACAGGTGAGGACTTCATATTCGTGGGGCCTAGTCAATGGCTATACAGATGGTAATTTTAATCCTAACGGCAATATAACAGGAACAGAAGCAGTGATCATGATGAGTCGCCTTATGAATTGCATTGTCGGAAACGAGGCTGGGACAGGAACGGCAGGGGACATCAACTGGGATGTTGTTCCACTGTGGGCCAGGGAGACCATGCGGGAAACAACGGCCTTGAGGATAGCAAGTCAATGCCAATATTATGGGGAACAGCAGTTGAATCGACTGCAGTTTGCAGTGATGCTGGCAAAGAGCCTGGGAATAGAGCAGGCTACGGTGCCGGAAGGAACAATAGTATTCCAGGATCAGAACGGAATCCCCGCAGCAGACCTGGGTTATGTTCAGGCATTGAAAAACCTGGGCATAGTTGCTGGGGATAATGAGAATTTTTGTCCAACTAGATTAGTTACTCGAGCAGAAGCGGCGGTCATGCTGACCAGAGTATTAGATGTACTTGAATAATATTTAAGTATTTTGCGCAGGGCTGCAGTCATAAAATGATTGCAGCCCTGTAATATGTTATGGGACCTGGCATTCATAACAACTGTTTTGACTTAACCGAGTAGTCTTTCATCAGGTTAATTCATGTGAAAGTAGATTGACCAAATTTTTGTCCCTGGCTTACACTGATTATAAGATGGTGGAAGCAATATCCTTATCAAAGAAATTTTAACGAATGAGGGAGGAACGCTGGTGAAAAAATTATTAATTATATTATTGGTTCTGGTGCTGGTGCTGGTCGGTGCTTTGGGATACCTTGGTTTTGTCCCGGCCATTTCGTCAGTTCTGGGAACTGATCAACCCCGTGATCTGGGGGTTAATCCGCGACCAGAGGATTTGACCGCGGCAAAAGAAAAAATGAATGGAGTTCAATTCACAATGCTTTCATCTTACCAGGAAGGTAGTTCCGGTTCAGCAGCGCAACCCGGGAGTGTTCCGGTCAGTGTTTCCTTCACTTCACAGGAGATTACAGCCATGCTGAAAACAGGTGATTGGCAGGGCTGGCCAATCATGGATGCCCAGGTGAAGATCAATCCTGATGGGAGTGCAGAAGCTTCGGGGGTGCTTATGACCAGCCTGATAAACGATATGGCAGCCATGGCTGGATACTCCAGCAGCGATGTACGGAAAGCTCTGGATACTTTGCATATCAAGGGTAATGTACCCGTTTATCTAAAAGGTAGGGGAGATATCACCAATAACCAGGTCAACCTTTCCATTGAAAAGGCGGAGGTAGGAAGATTCCCGGTTCCATCCAGCCTGGTCAATCAACATCAGGGGGACATAAATAACTTCGTCTCCAATAGTATAACTAAGATGCCCCAGGTTTCGGTCGATTCATTGAGGGTGGAAAATGGCCAGGCGGCTTTTGATGGTTCTCTGCCTTCCTATTGTCCACACTGGTAATACTGTGCTTTTAATGATTATGGGGAGGTTATTGTTATGAATAAGAGTAAACATAGAATATCCTGGTTAATGCTAGTGGTGCTGCTGTTGATCCTACCTGTTGTTCCGGGGTGTAATTGCCAGGGATTATTACCTGATAATGAATCGAAGTGTATTCTCCAGCTTACCCACCCAGCAGGACAAAGTCCTAAGGTATTCACCAGTGGATGGGTGTTTGGGGCCAAGTGTATAATCAATCCAGGAACAGAGGATGAAAAAGATGTCTCGGACCAAGTGAAATGGAGCGGCAGCGGAAACTTTGATCCTGAACAAGGTGAGCAGAGCCGTCCAACTTTTAAAGGTGAAGGAGAAAACTACATAACTCTGACTTATGAAAATGGAGACGAGTCTTTCAGCAATACTTTTCGAGTAAATGCGGTCTCCCCTGAAAATTATGCTTATGTGGGTGCCAAAGCTTTTTGCCCGTCTGATTCCCATGGCTGTCCGGCCTGCCCCCATGCAGTAGCTGGACCAATCGCTACGGGCAGTCCCAATGTATTTGTCAATGGGCAGCCGGCTGCCCGTCAGGGGGATACCGGAACTCATGTCGAAATGCTCTGCTGCGGACCCAATACCTTTACGATTGTAGAAGGGGACAGCGAGGTTTTAATAAACGGAAAACCTGCGGCCCGCTTCGGGGACCAGACCCAGCATTGTGGCGGTACAGGCAGCATAGTTCGTGAGGTTCCCAGCAAGGACGAAACAACTGCCACCTGGGACGAACAGTACTGGCGTGACGTGGTGGCTAAATCCAGGGCAGAAGATACCAGCATGGAGGAAAGGGATTCTCTATACCAGAAGATTCGGTCTGAGAGGATACGACTGAGACTGGTGCAGCAGTTTCAATACGATCAGCAGCCTTTGGGCTGGCAGTTCCTCGAGCCGGGAGACCCTGAATACGATGATTTAATGAAATTAAGGGATCAGATTAATGAGACCAAGCACCGAATTAATATCCTGGATGGCATTGCAGTCAATTGATAAAAACCGGACCGTAACGGTCCGGTTTTTATATTAGTTCACCTATGCGGTGTTCACTAGTTGGATAGAGCGGATTTAAAACCGCTCAATTTTTTCTCCCATATTTCTTTAATACATATTAGTGAATAATTTTGTTGTTACAGTAAGAGTCAGAGTTTATCCAAGGGATTGCATGCTGCTTAAACAAAAAATTACCAACTAGATTTCACAACAGAATCTATGATATAGTATACTATTAGCAATAGTAATATTAATAATAGTAAACTATATCATAGTGATTATAAAAACTTATGCTGATAGACTGAGGAGGTAGACCATTTGCTTACTAATGTGGAAATAATCATACTGAGATTTATCAAAATAAAGCCATCATACGCGTACGAAATTGAAAACATAATAGAAAAATGGCAGTTGCGACACTGGGTGAAGATTGGAGGGACAACGGTATATCAAGTGCTCAACAGAATGCATAAGAATGGGCTTTTAGAGTATGTGGTTGAAAAGGAAGGCAATATGCCTCAGAGGAAAAGATATTATATTACTAGTAAAGGGGATGGACTTTTTTTTGATTCGCTTAGAGATATACTGAGTAATATTGAACCATATTATTTTGATCTCAGTATAGGACTTGCTTGTAGAAGATTTACTGACAAACAAGAGTTTAAGGAATTGATCAAAACACGCCTTGACAAACTTAATGTATTCATCAGTGATTTCAATGAAATATTTGAGAAATCCAAGGAACTATACCCTACAAGAAAAGTAGCAATGCGAGAATATCTGCTTGCACATTATGAACTGGAGAAAAATCTTTTGGAAAAACTCTTAGTCTTAGAGGATAAATAAGATGATTAAGATAAGTCTGCGAAGCATACCAACTCGGCTTCTCAAGAATATCAATATTATCACCGGCCTGAACAGAAACGATATAATAAATGGACTGTATACGGTTGCAGGCACTTTTTTAGGCCCGATACTGATTACTATCTTGTTCAAGCAAAGTGATCTCTTTGCAGTCAGCTTATTCGGGGCACTTTTCACCATCCGCTCAGACCCGGGAGGAATTTATCCCAAACGTTTAGGCACCATGATAATTGGAGCATGCTTGTTAATTATTTCATATTTGTCATTAACCCTGGTCAGCAATGTACCTATTTTGATAGTGTGCTTGATCCTGTTATGGACTTTCAGTGCAAGCATGCTGAACGTCTTCGGAGGTATTGGCACCAGGATTGGTACTATAGCCGTTATCGGTATCATCATATTTATGTCAACTCCTACTGATATGTCACATGTCTGGCTGCGCTGTTGTGTGATTGCCTTCAGCGCTGTATGGGCTATAGTGATAAAACTCTGGGCATGGCCGTTTAGGCCGCATCAGCCAGTTCGTGATGCTGTAGCCGATTATTATCGTGCCATCAGATCAGTATTAAAGTTTATCCATTCCAGAGAGAAATTAATGGATGCAGAAGATCATTGTGATGGAGATATCTGGCAGAAACGAATCAGTATGCAGCGCAGCAGGGGTATAGCGTACCTTATGATCCGTGACTTGAACGGAAAATTTAGCCTGACTACTTGGAAACTGTATCTGCTTTTAAAGAAAGCAGATTCCTTATTTACAAGTCAGATTGCGCTATATGAAAGCATAAAAGCTGTTTCATTTCCTAATGATAAAACTTCTGTGCAGGAATCTGTAGTCAGGATAATGGAGATTACTGATAATACCCTTATGCATGTTGCTGAATCTATTCAATTTGATAAACCTGTTGGTGTAAAGAGAGATTTGGAAATCGGTCTTCATGAACTTGGAGTCTGCCTTGCCAATCTGCAGAAAAAACCACCGGAGACCGGGGATTATGCTGCTCTTCTCAATGCCCGTTACATTTTTTCCATACTTGAACAAAATATAGGGGTCTTAAAGAATATGATTGAAATTATCCATCATGAGGATATTAAACTACCAGCAAGGACTGCTAAGCCATCGAGGCAGCATTCAGTTTTCACAGAAGCCTGGCATTTATTAGCTGATAATATATCCCTGAAATCGCACGTATTTTCCCACTCACTGCGTCTCTCGGTGACGTTATCCATCGCTACTTTTATATATACTTTTTATCAGATACCGCATGGTTACTGGATGCCGCTGACTGTGGCAATTATCCTGAAGCCAGATTTCCATACCTCACGGCAGCGAGTTTCAGAGCGAGTCTTAGGAACAATCGCCGGAGGTATCCTGGCATTCATGACTGCTGCTTTTATTCACGATGGGCTAGCACTTTTACTGCTGGCAATAGTTTTCCTATTTCTATCTTCTGCATACTATTCCCGCAGTTATGGGATTTATGCGTTTTTCTGGACGCCGGTGGTTGTTTTCCTAAATGATCTTAATCACATTGGGAATTGGACTGTTGCATTGGAGCGAATTGCCTTTACACTGGCAGGTGGTATTTTGGGAGTCATCGCTTTGTATCTGTTCCTGCCACAGTGGGAGAAGACCCGGCTGCCTGATCAGATTGCCAGAGCACTATCAGCAAACCGTCGTTTTATTTATGCTATTGTAGATATGTATTCCGGAAAAACTAACCAGTCGATTGATATTGAACAAATGCGCCAGCAGGCAATCCGCGAATGTACTAATGCTTCTGCCGCCTGGCAGCGCTTTGCTAATGAACCGGAGTCCAAACGTGAAAACTTTAAACGATTCTATGGTCTTATTAGGTATAATCAACAACTTTGTGATGTTCTTACGGCACTCTCATTGGAATACCCGAAATTATCTGAAAATGATGCTTTGCCCGGTGTGAGGCTATTACTTCAGCAATTCATCGAGACCTTACATGCAATCGAGATTGCAGTGCTTTCCAGGCGGCAAATGGAAAGTGAAGCGAACTTTGAAAATAATCGGGTCATAGTACAGAATGAAATTTTAAGATCAATTGAGATACATACCCTGGGGCTGACTGATAACCCCATGAATGCGCGTTATAGCGATCTTGCCAAGGACTATACTCCATTTAGAATAAATCTGCAGCGCTTGACTCAGAGTATGGAAGGTCTTTACCAGACTGTTGGTGCTACCAAGATGTTTTCTTAAATTAGATTAATTGCCTCGAATCTGAGTATGGCTGATTATAAACATTGAGGGTCGTGATAGTAGATAGAGCAGAAAGAAAAGTCTAAGTCATACTGGACGTAATACTGCCTCATGTTGATGGCTTTTGTACCCCGCTGTCCTCCCATCCAAGCATCGATCTAAAGAAACATACTTAATGTTCTAACCTCTCTAATGCAGTCAAAAGAACCATCCTGCTTACCCTTTCCATTCTCATTCCAAATTTGGGCAGAAAGAGCCTATATCCGTAAGTAGTTAAACTTAGCATGATTCTTATTAATAACTTAATTACTTCAAGCCTCATATTGTAGAGAGAAAGAAAAAAACAAAAGGGGCATGAATTATAATGTTAATAGAATCTATGTGGATTCATGGTAAATAGAATACCGGGAACGACTTGATCTAATTCGGCGTGCAGGATATTATATCATGGTAAAAGGAGAACTTGGAACGACTAACTGGTTTCATTTTGCCATTCCTACCCCGGATATTATTGCCAGTAAGAATGCAAGGGTAGGTTCAGTCTTTGTCAGATTTGAGAGCGGATCATCGGATGCCTATATACAGGAAGTTCACCTATTTGATGGTGAAATGCGATTTGCTGAGTTTAATAACCTGAGGTATGCACCTGAAAATTTTGATACTATACGGTTTGATCCTCCAGCATTATATGAAATTCAATATGGTCTGGGTGTCTCAGTTAAGGTGGTATTTGGTGTTGATAACCTATCACATATGATGAAGTTCAGTTCTGCAGGCTGTAATTTTGTAATTGACTCTGATTCCGAGGGAAAAAAGAAAAGCAACCCCAGGAAGAACCGCAAGCGGGCATAACCCTGAGGCGACCCTAAACTTGCGTTTCAACACAGCTCCTATGGGTAGTATAATAGTGTTCGTGGTTCCTTCCTGCAACCCGCTACTTATTCCCAATTCACCTCGGTACAGATTGATTATTTCTTTGTAAATAGACAGTCCCAGTTCACTGCCCGGTTGTTAAGATTTATCTATATAAAAGTTTCAGCAACCAGGGCAATCTTCAATACTTATTCCCACTCCATCGTCTGTTAACTGAATTTGCATACCTGTGATAACTTCTATCCTCCTTCAGGGAAGACTTTAGGCATTTAATCAGTGATTTCCTTAAAATCCAAAGTCCAAACCATTATGACAGCCCCAGAGATATTTATTGGTGTAACGGTTATGGTATTCCTGACTGCGCTCATTGATGACCGGCAGGGCGAGCTTATACAGAAAACCATGGGCAAAATTCCCCACATCGAGCAATACTGAATTTGGCTCATTGCAATCTTATCGAGGACTATAATCCATTTAGAATAAATCTGCAAAGCTTGACTCACAGTATGGAAGGGGAGATTAGAGTTTTGTATAAGTGTATTAGGAAAGTATTTGATAACGATAGTATAATAATATCGGGGATATGTATCCGACGTTTATGATGAAGCAATATTTTGGAGGTAGCAATATGAAAAAACCATGGTTGGTCGCACTTTTTTTACTATTGAGTATTTCTCTGCTGGGTTGTATAAATAGCAGAAACGAGGCTCCGGTGAAAGATGAGCCACAGCAAACCGATGAAGCAGATAAGGAGGCAGTCGTGAGTTTGGTTGAAAGTTTTGGGAGCAAACTTCAAAACGTATCGCTGCAAGCTCCCCAAGACATATTAAATAACAGTATACAGGAGAACTACAGCGATCATGTATCTGCTGCACTTCTGGCCCAATGGCTAAGCGATCCTCAAAATATTCCCGGGCGGACGGTTTCAAGTCCGTGGCCGGACCGCATAGAAATTCTAACCATTGATAAACTATTGGAGAACGTGTACCAAGTTCAGGGTGAAATAATTGAAATAACCAGCATGGAGAATGTGAGCGGAGGTGTTGCCGCCAAGCGACCGATTTCTCTGGTAGTAAAAAAAATCGACAATCGCTGGCTTATTGATGAAGCTACGCTAGGCGAGTATGAAAAAACTGATTCGATCATATACAAAAACACAGAATATGGCTTCAGTTTTTCCCTGCCGAAAAGCTGGCAGGGTCATTCGATTATAACTGAGACCTGGGAGGGTTTTGCTGTTGAAGGTTCGCAAGGGGATGATCAATCTGGACCGCAGATTTCCATCAGACATCCTCAATGGACTTCCGAAAATCAGCGGCAGGATATCCCCATAATGATATTCACTCTTGCTCAATGGGACTCACTACAGAGAGAACAGTTTCATATTGGTGCCGCACCTATGGGCCCCGGCGAAATTGGACGCAATACCAGATACGTTTTTGCACTTCCAGCCCGTTACAACTATGCATTCCCAAGCGGATATGAGGAAGTGGAAAATATCCTCAAGAGTGATCCGCTTCAACCGATAGAAGACCAATAACATTACTGATTTGATGAATAATCAATCTGTATGGAAATAATAAACCTATGAAATAGAATAGGTTAACATGAGCCTGCTGGGGTAGCCGGAGTTACCATGGTCGGCTTTTTTGTTTGATATGATCCAATAATACGAGGCAGGGTAAACTATGAGTGGAGTCTCTTCAAAAAAGGGTCATTTCGGCATGTTATTAACAAAGGATTTAAAGCTGACCACAATCTATTTAGTAATTATGTAAATTAGTAATTTAGTATATAATAAAAATACTATAAATATTAGGAGGTAAATCATGAAGATACCAACTACGCTAAAACATAAACCAGTCATTGTATCAGAAAACTATGAAAACATTGACGGCAGATATGCTTATAATTCGGACGCCAAGGGTCTTTCATTAGGGTTAGCTCAATGGAATGATCGAGGTAAGGTAGATATCTCGGCTAAAGTGTGGAGACATACCGGAGAAAAATGGTCCAGACAGTCAGAAGAACTGCCATTACATCGTGTGCTTGACCTTGCCATTCTAGTTTGCAGAGCACAACATCATTTTCGTGAAGCTTATCGATATGAGAAATTGTATGATACCGGCAAACCTATTATCGACAGAGTGGGATTGCAGGGCGATGCCATGACAGTAGCTGTATGTATTGATAATGAAAAGATTGACGAAGATATTAGATTATTTAGTCAGGCACTTAGCAATGATGACGAGCTTATTGGAGAACGACTGCGTACTCTATCAAGAATATTAAAAGACATGGGATATTAATGAATGAGTAAAAAAAAGAAAGAAGTCAATATTTCAATCTTCTTGGATGAGGCTGGTAAGATAAAACAAATCCCTGTGCCAAATAGAACAAAAATCCCGGTCCTGACCTATTTGGCCAGCAAATTTGAGGAAGACCGGATATACAACGAAAAAGAAATCAACATAATAATAGATGAATGGCATACTTTTGGAGATTATTTCATATTGAGAAGGTTGCTGATCGATTTCCAGTTACTTGCAAGAACAGCCAATGGAGCTGAATATTGGGTTGTAAAGAATGAGGATGAAAAAAAACCGTCTGATCCTGATACTGATATCATTGTCATAGGATCGGGATTTGCTGGCCTGGCTGCCGCTATAGAAGCCGCTGAATCCGGGGTCTCGGTCCAGGTGCTGGAAAAGATGATGGCGCCCGGCGGCAATTCTATCATTAGCGACGGTGGTATAGCCGCGCCGGGAACATCATACCAGGAAGAAGCCGGTATATCCGACTCCCCGGAACTGATGTACCAGGACATGATGGCCGCTGGCCAGGGATTGAACTATCCGGATCTGGTTAAAATCGTCACCGAAGGAGCCCGGGAGGCCTTTCTCTGGTCCCGGGATCACCTGGGTGTGAAGTATAAAGAGCGGGTGGACATCTTCGGTGGGCATTCGGTGCCACGATGTTATACCCCCGAGACCATATCGGGGTCGGATATCATCAAACGACAGCTGGCACGGCTGAAAGAACTCCAGGTTCCAATTCGCCTGGGGATTTTTGTAGAGTCCTTGATTCAGGACCAGACGGGACGGGTCACCGGAATCCGAATCATTGAAGGGTACCGGTATGGAAAGCTAGATCAGGGTGTCCAGAAAACAATGACTGCGGCCAAGGCGGTTATTGTCGCAACCGGCGGGTTTGGCAGCGATGTGGCCTTCCGCCAGGCCCAGGACCCTCGCCTGGGCAGCAGAATGCTGAGCACCAATAAGCCTTCTGCGACTGCTGAGATATTGAAGGAGTGTATAAGAATCGGAGCTAATCCGGTTCAACTATCCCATATCCAACTAGGGCCATGGACCTCGCCGGATGAGAGAGGATTTGGAGCGGGTCCATTATTTGGAGACTATGTAGTGCTGCCATATGGTATGATCATTGACCCTGACACATGCAGTCGCTTTGTAAATGAACTTACTGACCGGAATCTCCTGGCCCAAGCCATACTAAAACAGAATCATCCGGTGATCGGTATTGCTGATGAAACCGCGGTTCAAACAGCAGGCTGGGACTTGAGCAGACCTCTTGCCAAGGGGGTTGTCAGGATCTATGAAAACCTGGACGAATTGGCTGAATCTTTTGGAATGGATCCCATTGCCATTAAAGTCGCCGTAGACCGCTTTAACTGCCTAATCCAATCCGGAGTAGACGAGGACTTTCAAAAACCTGTCCTGCCAGGAGTGGCTCCCTTGATACGCGCACCGTTCTATGCCATGCGGATCTGGCCCAAAGTTCATCACACCATGGGAGGACTTCAGATAGATACATCTGCCCGGGTCATCCACCGGGAACAATATGCGATTCCAGGGCTCTATGCAGCCGGTGAGGTCACCGGGGGCATCCATGGGGCCTGCAGGCTCGGCAGCTGCGCAGTCACTGAATGCCTGGTCATGGGAAGAATTGCAGGTAGAAAAGCGGCCTTTGAAGAGGCGGGCAGATAGCCTATGTGAAAGAAGCAGGTCCAGATACGTTTTGTAAAAACTAAACAGTGTATGGAGGTATATGATGAAAATAGCTGCTGGAGTAGAAATGCTTGCATTATCAGCGCATCTTGCTGATGGGCCAAGTCTTATATACCCTTCGAGTATATGGGATGAAGATAACATAATACTAGTGGATGCAGGGTTACCTGGCCAACTGCAACAAATGCGTGATGCATTTCAAAAAGCCTGAATAGCTTTTGAAGAGCTCAGTAAAATAATTATTACCCATAGTGACATGGACCATATTGGAGGTCTGTCTTCTATTCTGAATGAATTACCCCAAAAAGTGGAAGTGCTTTCCCACAATGGAGAAAAACCATATATCCAGTGTGAACAGCCACCAATTAGGCTTGACCAAATTAAAGCCCAGCTTGATTTTCTTCAAGGGGAACAGCATTTACAAATGAAAATGTTATACGATAACCTAAAAGCTAATTATAAAAGCTTAAGAGCAAATGTGGATAAAACAGTGGCGGATGGTGAGAAATTGCCTTACTGTGGTGGAATTGAAGTGATTTTTACACCCGGTCATACTCCAGGACATATTTGCCTCTACCTCAAAGAAAGGAAAATACTGATTGCCGGAGATGTTTTTAATGTCGATCATGAGCGGTTGGTTTCTTCTCCAGAGTTTACTATTATTGATAAAAGTTCGGCCAAAAAATCGTTAAAAAAACTTAGCGAATACGATATTGAAACTATAATCTGCTATCATGGTGGGGTGTATAACAATAATGCAAATCGTAGTATTATTGAATTAGTAAATAAATCATGTTAACAGCTTCATGTTCAGTATCTTTACAAAAACCGTCTTCCAGGAATTGGCAGAAGAACTGATGGGGTATTACCGGAGGAGGAGTTGCTTTGATAGACTATATATGGTCTCTGCTTGCTAATCCCACCATAAAAAAGCTGGTACTCTCAGTCATATCAGTTATATTGATATATTTCATTGGATACCTTGTCCAGATATCAGCAGGACGTCACGTTGAAGACGGCGAAACACGATTCCGCGCCAAAAAATGGATTAAAAATCTAAGTTATATAATTATTCTTCTTGTGCTTCTGGCTATATTTAGTGATCAACTGGGCGGTTTGGCTGTTTTTGTGGGTGCAGTTAGTGTCGGAATAGCAATTGCTCTCCAGGAGGTGATTGTCAGCGTTGCAGGATGGATGGCTGTTACCATGGGGAAGTTTTATCGCCCCGGGGATCGCGTCCAACTAGGAGGAATAAAAGGAGACGTCATGGATATCAGTGTGCTGCGCACAACCATCATGGAGGTCGGGGAGTGGCTGGAAGCTGATTTACCCACCGGGCGTACGGTACGAATCGCCAACAGCTTCGTTTTCAAAGAACCCGTTTTTAACTATACCTCCAACTTTCCATTTCTCTGGGATGAATTAAAAATTCCCATCCGGCACGGGAGTGATTACGTCCTGACCCGAGATCTGCTGCAAAAAGTCGCGCAGGTAATCAGCGATCCTATCATTGCGGAGGCTGCCCATTCTTGGAAAGAAATGAAGCGTTCCTATTTCATCGATGATGTTACTATGGCACCGCAGGTGACCATGAAAATCACCGACAATTGGTTGGAATTCACAGTTCGTTATATTGTCGGTTACCGGAACCGGAGGTTTACCAGAGATCTATTGTTTACCCGTATCCTGGAGGAAATCAAACTATATCCGGATAGAATTACGATAGCCTCCGCCACTATAGCACTGGTTGAAACTCCCTCCATCCATGTTAAGATGGATTAAAACAACCAAAATAAACGGTATGCATTTCTTGAGACTGGAAGAAGCCACAGGAGAGCCTGCTGCCCCTAAAGATATATGAAATGAGATAAAAGCATAAGAATAAAAAACATCCCTTTTATCATAATAAAATATAGTATAATAATATACTGACTTGATCTTACAAATATCGACTTACAATGGAGTGTACTTATTTAAATTAGTATAGGGGGATCTTGGTGGTAAAGATTATTGCAGATTCCACCTGTGATCTTTCACAGGAAATTATTGAAAAATATGATATCGATTTAGCCCCGTTGACTATAACTTTTGAAGGCAGGACTTACCGTGATAGGTTGGATATCAAGCCGGATGAATTCTATGCTGTAATTGAAGAGTTGGCTGAAGAGCCTGCCACTTCTATGCCCAGTCCAACTGAGTATTTAAGCATAATTAATAAGGCTGTTGATGATGGCTATACCGAAATATTATGTATCTGTATGTCCAGTGGTACCAGTGCGGCTTATCAATCAGCTTTAATTGCCAGAGATAAATTCCTGGAGGATAACCCCGACACACCCGTATCAATTCATGTAGTTGATTCCAAATCCATGAGCCATGGCAGCGGCTGGTTGATATTAAAAAGCGCCAGATTAAGAGAATATGGAGCCAGCTTTGATGAATTGATTGAATTTAATGAAAAGAATAAAACCAGGGTAAAACACTTTCTTTCAGTAGATGATTTAGATCATTTAATAAGAAGCGGAAGGCTTTCCAATGCTTCAGCATTTATTGGTAAGATTCTAAACCTCAAGCCGATAATGACTATGAAAAATGGGAGGGGAGCCATTGTTGCCAAAGAACGGGGACGAAAGAGAGTGCTTAAACACTATGTCGATGAATTTATAAAAAGAAATGATACAGATATGACAGATTTTATAATAATTGGTTATACATCGGATATAAGTATTGCTGAAAACTTGAAGCACATGATCATTAGAGATAGTGATTTTACCGGTGATATTTTTATCATGCAGATGGGTGTTGCGGTTGGCACTCACGTTGGTTTGGGTGCTGTTTCACTATTTTTTCTTGAAAAAGCCCGAGAGAAACATAATTTGATTCTGGATGAGGTTCATGAATTGATTGAAAAGAAAAATGTATTTGTAGAAAGAATTAGGCATCATTAATAAGTCAGAATCATTATGAAAATTATCAAAATAAATAACGATTCGAAAGGCACGCCCCCCTTAACTTATAAGAGAGGTGTGCCTTGGTGTATGATGATAAGCAAACTTATTGTTCTAATCGGTTAAGATGAAAAGAATTAAAGAAGAAAACTGTGTAAAATGATTGAGTTAGGCAGAGAGCTGACTGCCCTTTGAGATCGTTTCGTTCCCTCAATTTTTAGCGGAACACATGATAGCCTGCCTTTCAACACGAGATTAGAGAAGAAATCGAACAGTCTTCTTATACTCTTGAGACCATTAGGGAAGTGCTGGGGAAAATACTATAATCAGTAGGTTAATGGGACTAGCAATTCAAGATATGTGCGATGATGGTTTAAATTCCGATGAATGACAATATTAATTAACTGATGTTCATGGTTCATAAGAATTTGATGAGAATGTATTTTATACGTTAGTTGAGAAAATGGAGTAAATCTCACCAAAGCATTTTATTTTTGTATTGAAGAGGAGTGAATCTATTATATGGATATAAAGGAAATATTGTATATATAAAGGAAATACTAGACAATATGTAGAAAACTAATTAATAACATTTGGATATAGGTGCAGAATATCGGGTCTGAGTATAACCATGACAAAAGTCTCTTATTCCGTTGATCTTTTGTCCTTTATTGTAGTACAAGTACCACTAGCGAGTTACAAGCAATAGACCCTGGGCAGCAATAGCCTTGCGCCAAGCCATTTTGGGGATTAAGCGTCTGGCAATCATACCGCCTTATTAGTGTAAGTCTTAATATTGCCATAAGGTCATAATGACCCAAACGTCCTCTGGTATCCCTGATTTAAAGTAGGCTGTTCTTTTTTCGATAATATATTAATAAAAGAGAATAATTGGCACTTTATAGAAAGGACCATGCGATATAGATGACGAATGAAAAAAATAATCGTATTATTGCAGACAAAGATTATTCTTTTAATAAACCGCCAAACCATCATATTCAGAAAAAGAACATCACCCATCCTAACCATAATATAATATGGTGCTTTGTCGCCGCCTGCGTGCTGCTCTGTGCAGCACTGCTCGTATTTATCCCCAGAGAGACGATATTGGATCATTTCAAACAATTGGAACAGGAGCAATTGGAACGTAATGCAGATATATTGGAGTATGCCTTCCTGGCAGAGCTTGAATCCCTGGATAATTTGTGTGTGGATTGGGCCAACTGGGATGATACCTATCAGTTCATGCAGGATCAAAATCAAGAATACCTTGAGAGTAATATTGAATGGAATGCACTAAAAGGAAAAAGTGGGATCGATCTGATCTATTGTATTAACTCCCAGGGAGAGTTGGTCTGGGGTGGGCATAGTAAAGATGCTGCAGGGAATGAAAGCCTAACCGATTCAGTTTCAGATCCTGAATTGATCCAATACTTCAAGCAGATAGGGCTTGCACCATACCAGGGACTCCTGGTTACTTCAGGATCAGGCCCTATTCTTATCAGCGCACATTTGATCTATCCCAGTTCTGGTTCGGGGATTTCCAGGGGGACATTGATAATGGGACGCAGCCTGGACCAGTTTCTCATTGACAAATGGTCACAGCAAACTCAATTGGATATTGAAATCAGATATGAAGGGCAGGAGCCCTATACCGCAGCAGAAATGGAGCTTATAGACAAACTGCAGCAGACTCCTCTTCTGGTGGAGAACCTGGATGATAAAACCCCCCGGGCCTATTTCACTATCAATGATTTGAGCGGAGTGCCTCTCCTTGCTTCTTTTGCATGGTCGGGGGATTTTCTAGCCCAGGGTTACCGGGCAGCCAGTTATGCCTATGGGGCTTTTATAGGTGCTATTATTCTTATCGCCGGTGGTTTCGTGCTGTTTTTTTATCTCTATACAGGCCAGGTGAGCAGGAACAGGAAGGAAATGGAGTCGGAGCTGGAAAAGCGTTCCCGGGAACTGATCAGTTCTGAGAAAAGGTATCGAAAACTATTAGAAGAAGCCGAAGATGCCATATATCTGTATGATCTAAATTGTGGTTTCATGGACGCCAATAAAAAAGGGTTTGAACGGCTGGGCTATACCCGTGAAGAGTATATAAGCATGGGTATGAAGGGAGTTGTTGATCCTCAATGGATTGAGAATACTAACAAGCAGCTTAATAACCTTAGAGAAAATGGCAGTGTTCAATATGAGAGTCTTCATGTAAGGAAAGATGGCAGCAAGGTAGCGGTGGAAATATCCTCCCAGTTGGTGAATTATAATGGACAGAATGTCATTTTATGTATTTCCCGTGACATATCTGCACGTAAACAGGCGGAAGAAGCATTAAAGGCCAGTGAGCGTCTGTATCGGGTCATATTTGAAAACTCACCGGTGGGTATTGTTTATATTGACCGCGAATGTCGAATGGTGAGTGCCAATCAACATATGGCTGAACGCGATGAAATGAATCATCTGGAGCCCCTTTTAGGACAGGTTGTAACCGCGAAAGATTTCGGTGACTATATGATGGAATTGCTTCAAACAGCACAGTCAGGCGAAAAAACATGTTTTGAAGGAGAGTACCAACCGCCGTGGGGCGGACCGGTTTTGAACCTTAAAATCATTTTCCACCCGGTGAGCCCAAAAGAGATACCATCGGATGTGATCTGTCTTTTCGAAGATATATCGGTACGGAGGCGGAATGAAGAACTGCTGCGCCAGCTTTACACGGCTATAGAACAGAGTCCGGTCTCGGTAGTGATTTCCAATGAGGAGGGTGACATTCAATATATCAACAATCATTATGAAAAAGTAACCGGATACAGCTACGAAGAATTAATAGGAAAATCTAGCAAAGTTCTCCAGGCGGCTATCAGCGATGATGGAAACTATGAACAAATGTGGCAATGTTTTCGGGAGGGAATGGAGTGGCGAGGGGAGTTCCGCAACTGCAGGAAAAATGGAGAGATATTCTGGGAGAGAGCGATCGTAGCTCCTGTACATGATACTCAAGGCCACATAACCAATTACGTGGGTGTGCACGAGGAAATCACCGAGGCCAAGCTCATCGAAGAAGCCGACTGGTATATCAGAACCCTCGATATCAATAAAAAATCATCCGGAAGCCTGTTTATGTCGAGTCTAGAGGAAGCCCTAAGATTGTCCGGCAGTAAGCTGGGAGTACTCATTGTTCCCGATGAATCTGGCCGGACCTTGCAGCTATTTTCTGCTAATTCACCCCGGGGAAGAGATTGCCGCTTAGAAAAGGGAGAAGGCAGAGAGATGCTACCTTTATTACAGACACTTAAGCTGCGCTGCGTGGAAGCAGGCGGCCCAATAATTTTTAATAATAAAGACGATATGAGCACCATGTTGTTTCCGGAAGGGCATGAGGATATCATAAGAATGCTGGTAATACCCATTTCCTTATACCAGGAAAAGCTGGCAGCTGTTACCATCCTGGCCAATAAAGAAACCAAATATACAAAAACAGATGCCAGGGTGACTTCATATTTTGCAGAAAAAGCCTGGACCACCACCCATCGTCAGAAAACTGAAAAGGCCCTGCAGGAAAGTAATGATAGAGCCAGGAAAATTTTCGATTCTGTAGAGACCGGGATAGTACTCATTGATACTGGAAAGAGAGAGATTGTAGACGCCAACCCCGCGGCCCTGCAGTTATATGGTGGGAACATCTCAGACATAACCGGCCGTATTTGTCATCCACTACTTTGCTCAGATGGAGGGGGGAGTTGTCCAGTGCTGGATCAGCAGCAGGAAAAAGTCTGTTCTGAGAGCATGTTGACTCGATGGGATGGAAGCAGGATTCCCATTTTAAAAACGGTAACCAGACTTTCGCAAGGGAATAAGGAATATCTGCTGGAGAGTTTCGTGGATCTCAGCGAACGCAAAGCCATGGAAGAGGAACTCCGACAGGCCATTGAAGCTGCCGAAGCGGCCTATAAGGCCAAAAGCATGATTCTGGCCAATATGAGTCATGAGATTCGTACTCCTATGAATGTTATACTCGGTTATGTGCAGCTCATTAAGAGGGATCCCAGTATTCCACTAGCCCAACAACGAAATTTAGATTTTGTAAGCCGCAGCGGCCAGCATTTGCTGACTATCATCAACGATATTTTAGAAATGGCCAGGATTGAAGCAGGGCACGCCTCTCTCAACGAGCAAAACTGTGATTTTGATATGTTGTTAAATGATGTAGAAACCATGTTTCGTTTCCGCTGCCAGGAAAAGGGACTGGCACTGCATTTTGAAAGAACAACTCCCCTTTCACGAGTTTTGATCTTAGATGAAAGCAAAGTGCGCCAGATCATGGTTAATCTTCTTGGCAATGCAGTGAAATATACCGAGGCAGGCAGCATTGTAGTCCGGGTGCAGCAGACCCAGGAACTGCCATCGGGCAGGAAGCCGGTTGAGCCGATCACCGAGATGGAAGAATGGATGAGAATCACTATTGACGTGGAAGACAGCGGTTGTGGAATTGCCACTGAGGAAGCAGACATAGTTTTCAACTCGTTTGAACGAGGGGGAGCGGGTAGTCGCAAGGAAGGTGGTACTGGGCTGGGATTGACTATAAGCCGCGAGTTCGCCTGGCTAATGAGAGGTGACCTGCGGTTACTGAGGAGCCAGGTTAACCAGGGGAGTCTCTTTAGATTCACATTTACTGCACAGACTGGCGCAGAGGATTGGGTCAAAGAGCAACCCGGGCTAATAGCCCAAGTGGATGCCATTGCCGGAGAAAAGAGGGAAGTGCGGGTGCTAGTAGTGGATGGCCGCTCTAGCAACCGGGACTGGCTGATGCAGATGCTGTCGGTAATCGGTTTTGAAGTGCGACAGGTATTGAATGGCAGGGAAGCAATCCAGGTCATCGAAGATTGGCGACCGCATATCATTCTGATGGACTTGTTGATGTCGGAGATGGATGGCTGGGAGGCTATTAGTCAGCTTAAAGCGCATTCGGAAGCGGCTCCGATACCTATTATTGCCATATCAGCCGGTGCGACGGTAGAAAATGGATCTTGGGCTCATGAAACAGGTGCCGATGCATTTTTGCGAAAACCATTTCGACAAGAGGAATTACTGCAGGTGATCAGCCACTTGACCGGGATCGAGTACACCTATAGAAGGGAACCGGTGGTTGAAATAGATCAAGTTTCATCAGTCATAAAAGGAAAACATCATAAACACAACTTATCTAAGGAAGATATCAACACTATGATAAAGGCTATCGAAAATGGTGACATGAAAGAATTACATAACTTAATCCAACAATTACCCTCCCGCGATCAGGGGATTATTACCAAATTACAGCTGCTTGCTGAAGAATACGAGTTTAGTGGATTGATGAAGACATTGAGGCAGATGATCGTGGACCAAGAGGGTAGTGAAGCAGGTTAAACGGAGCAACTATTGTCTCTCGACAATGAAACATTATCAAATAAGGGAAAGAAGTGTTTTGCTTGTTTAATAATATCATGGTTCCTCCCAAAATTATGATCGTGGATGACACTCCTGCTAACTTGAGATTACTTGATAAAATACTCAGCGATAGCGGATATCGAGTATTTGCTTTTCCTCGCGCTGGCATGGCCCTGCAGGCTGCGCGGAAAAACCCCCCCGATCTTTTCCTTATGGACATTAATATGCCGGAAATTGACGGTTATGAAGCCTGTAAGATCCTGAAAAGCAATCTGGCATTGAAGGACATACCGGTAATTTTTATAAGCGCTATGAATGAACCCTCGGAAAAAGTGCACGCGTTTCAACTCGGAGGGGTTGATTATGTCAGCAAGCCCTTTCAATTTGAGGAAGTACTGGCCCGGGTAGAGACCCATTTGAAAATTCACCGCATGCAATCGGAATTGGAAGGCTACAATAAACACTTAGAACAGCTGGTTTCAGAACAGGTGCAGGAAATTGCTGATTCCCAACTAGCCACCATTCTCGCCCTCGCACGATTAGCACAATCCCGGGATGACAATACCGGGCAGCACCTCGAAAGAGTGCAGGCTTTTTCAAGGGTTCTAACCGAACGCCTGCAGGCTCTGGGGCTATATACGGACCTGTTTGAGAGTGATACAGCTCAATACATTCATTATGCCTGTTCCCTGCATGACATAGGTAAAGTTGGTATCCCCGATTATATATTGATGAAACCAGGAAAATTGACAGCGGAAGAATTCGAAGTCATGAAAACTCATACATTGATTGGAGCCGAGAATCTACAATCAGTTTACGAGAAATATCCCCATAACAGCTTTATCAAGATGGGTATCGCCATAGCCCGCTGGCACCATGAGCGCTGGGATGGATCAGGTTATCCGGATGGACTGGCAGGAGAGGAGATCCCTATCGTAGCACGCATCATGAGCCTGGTAGATGTTTATGATGCTTTGCGATCGGAACGGCCTTACAAGGAAAGCTATTCTCGCCAAAAAGCCCGGGGTATTATTATAGAAGGCAGTGGTGCACAGTTTGATCCTTCGATTATTCGAGTTTTTTTAGATGTGGAGGAGGAGTTTGATCGAATTTACGAACGCTATTCGGGAGTTGAACCTGCCCAACAATAAGATATTGGTATCTTCAATTTCTCGGATTCAGAGAAACAGGATACCAGAAAGGATACGGAGACCATGAGCCCGTCTCTTAATTGACAGGTTCATTTTTATAGTATTATATTTATAGTGATGTCATATGACTGACGGAAGTGGAATTAACCACATGAAGTATGACTGATAAAAGCCGACCGTCTGGGCTGCCAACATGGATTGGCGGCTTTTTTTATCCCGAAAAACAACGGTTAAAGGTTGGGTAAAAAAGGCAATATACTAACTAGAACCCTGAAAAATAATTATATGAGGAGAGTGCAATATGAAGGAACTTAAATTGAAGTACGGATGTAATCCGAATCAGAGTCCGGCCAGAATATTTATGGAAAACGGAGAATTACCTATCCAAGTTATGAATGGAAATCCAGGATATATTAACTTACTGGATGCTTTTAACAGCTGGCAGTTGGTTAAAGAATTAAATGAAGCCACAGGCCTGCCGGCAGCGGCTTCATTTAAACATGTAAGTCCGGCCGGGGCAGCAATAGCCATCCCTATGAGTGATATCCTGAAAAAGATATATTTTGTTGATGACCTGGAACTATCGCCGCTGGCCATAGCTTATGCCAGAGCCAGAGGGGCAGACAGGATGTCTTCTTATGGTGATTTTATAGCCTTATCTGATGCCTGTGATGAGCAAACTGCAAAGCTGATTGCCCGTGAAGTATCTGATGGCATTATTGCCCCGGGCTACACAGCAAAAGCCCTGGAAATACTTAAAGGCAAGCGCCAGGGCAGCTACAACATTATTCAGATGGATATTAATTATGAACCTGATCCGGTGGAAACCAAAGAAGTATTTGGTATCACCTTTGAACAGGGGAGAAATGATATTAAAATATCAGAGGACCTTTTAAAGGAAAGACCTACCAGTAATCAGGAAATACCTGCAGATGAACAAAGAGATCTATTAATATCCCTGATTACTTTGAAATACACCCAATCTAATTCGGTATGTTACGTAAAAGATGGACAGGCGATCGGCATAGGGGCCGGGCAGCAATCCAGAATACACTGTACTCGGCTGGCGGGAAATAAGGCTGATATCTGGTTTTTGCGCCAGAACCCGAAGGTTTTACATTTACCTTTTAAAAAAGATATTCGAAGAGCAGATCGGGATAATACAATAGATGTTTATATATCAGACGATTATATGGATGTGCTTGCTGATGGCATATGGGAAAGCTTCTTTATAGAAAAACCGGAAGCCTTGACCAGGGAAGAGAAAAAAGAATGGCTTGCTAAAATGAATGACGTTTCTCTGGGATCAGATGCTTTCTTCCCATTTGGCGATAATATCGAACGGGCTAGAAAAAGCGGAGTTTGTTATATTGCCCAGCCGGGTGGTTCTATTCGAGATGATAATGTGATCGAAACCTGTAATAAATACAATATAGCCATGGCATTCACCAGAGTTCGTCTATTTCACCATTAGAAAGCAGGGTTTGGACCTTGCCTTATTAACTAGTACTCGGTATTGGCAGGAGAAAGGATTAAATTTAATGAAAGACAAGATGGATATTGGGGTGATAACCACAAAAAAAGCCGGCAAACTTATCAGGGTACTTATAGTTTGCCGGCTTTATCGTACCTATATATAGGGGATAGGTTGATTTAGCAAGAAATCAATAATTTCTCTTTTTAAATTAATTAGAACATGACCATAACCAGTTAGAAGATTTACATTGGCATGAGGCAGTAATCCTGATATACGCTTGATGGTCTCTTTTGAATTCAGGAGAACATCTTTATCTCCAGCATACAGCAGTATCGGCATTCTCAATTGTCTCAACTCTTCATCCATATAAATAGGTACTGGCTCGGTACGGAGGTTAAAATGTTTGGCTATCAACTTTGTATAGTCCAGAGCTTCTTTGGGGATTACCTGGCCGCCATTAACAAGGCGCGTTATTTTGCCAAAGCCCCATTCTCCCAGAAGGGTAAGTGGTAATGCCTTGAACATGAATGATATTCTCTGAGAACCAATGCCAGATGGACAAAGTAATACTAATTTATCTGCTTTTTGTGGATATATGCTTGAAAATCCAGCTGCCATCCAGGCACCTAACGAAATACCAATAAACGAAACTTTCTTAAGTTGCAATACGGTTATAACTTCATTTAACCAGTCAAAATAGGTAGAACCTTTCAGTGGATATTGTTTTTCTTCGCTTTTGCCTGGCTCACCTGGGATATCAATTGCATATACACAATAATATTTGGAATACTCCGCTATATCATCAATCCACATGACGGAGTTCGAACTAGTGCCATGTAAAAGAATAAGTGGCGGCAATGAATTTTCACCACATTTGATGATAAAGGTTTTGCCATAACTGGTATTGATGTTCATTTCTTCATAAGGAACCAACCATTTGTCAAGAATAGTATCATATACTTTTAATACTTCAGACCTGCCTTGGGACGATTTAAAAACAGGTTTATGATTCATTGCTTTTGCACTCCTATCATTCGTTTAAAAGCCATTTTTCTGCTTCTGCTTTACTTTGAAAAACTCTAAAGTGATTTCCTCTATTGGCCTCTAAAATCATATCTTTAAATTTGCCTTTTTCAACTTTATCATCAGGTATTATGGCAGAGACTTTAACATGGTAGTTAATAAACTTCTGCAGTATTTTTCCGGCGATGCCCGTTTTTAATTTGAAAAAATCATCTGATAAAGCTGAGGCGTGAACCATCAGCAGATTGGTTTCATAGTCTCCACATAAAGCAACTAGATCCAGCGCATCCTGCTCAGTATTTAATGGATCTGCACATGAAAATAGCTCAATATATTTTTGATTTTCTATTTCGTTTATTTGATGATTCATATTCATTCTCTCCTCAATAATTTCATTTTCAAACAACTCCTGGCGGATCTTCCCAACCCACTCCAATTCATTCCGATATGAAGACAAAATATTTTCTGAAATCATATCCCATAACAAAATTTCACGAGCTGTTCTATTTGGTATATTAATTCCTCGTCTCTTTTTTTCCTGGTGAAGTATAAGCTGCATTTTTGTCTCATTTTCATATTTGGTTAAAAGCTCATTTAGCTCCTGATTGCTCAGCAAATCTGACCATGCCAGCTGTACCAAAAATGGTTTTTTGAACTCGGGGGCTTCAGGAGAGGATATAAGCCATTCTTTTAATTCGGAAATTCCTTCATCGGTAATGGTATATATCTTTTTGGAAGGTAAGCTCTCCTGATGCTGTGTTTCACTGGTGACAAATCCCTCATCCTGAAGATGAATAAGTGCTTTATATATCTGGTTATTATTCCCTGACCAATACATAATGGAGGAATCTTGAAATATTTTTTTTAATTCGTATCCAGTTGAAGGCTTCCAACTCAGAAGACCTAATATGGCATATTTGATTGACACGTAAATCACCCCTAATTTATTAACATAGGTTAATAATAACATAGGTTAAATGTGATATCAAGAAAAAAGTGTGGCTTTTATATACTGTTAATCAATTTGTGAAAGTATAATTCTTTGATACAATCATTTCGAGATCATTCGAGTGGGAGTGGAGTAAGGGTACCGACCATCATTTTAACGAATTTAGTCATATGCCATTAAGGCCGATAATCCTATAGATATTTGCAATAATGTATAATAGAATGATGACATGAGACTAAAGTAATAAATTGAGTTATTGGGAGGTACAATTATGGATGATGGTCTCGCTCCCCAAAATGAAGATAAATTGCGTGCGCTAAGAAACAATCTGGAAAAAATATCCCTTCAATCGGATTTCCGAAAGAAGGTAATTGGCGGATTAAGCGAAGAAGATGTAATAAAATATATTGATGGCTTAAGACAGCAATCTCAAATGGTGGAGGACGAACTATCACATCATATTGAGGAACTTGAATCTGCCAAAGAAAACTTGCGCAAAGAATTTATAAACTTCAGACAGGAAAGCCAGGAAGAGAAGATCAGGCTGCAAGAATTAGCAGATAAGACTGCGGATGATTCAGCCAGGTATAAAAAGGAGTGTCAAGATCAGGCGGTCCTGTATAATTCGGAAACAGATAGGATGGTGAGCGAGAACCATCAGCTCGTGAATGACCGTAACAATTTAGCCGATCAAGTCTTGGAGTTGGAAAAGGAATTAGAAAGACTAAACTCATATATTGAAGAAAATACCAGGGAAAATACCATTTACATAAACCAGATCGCTGACCTTGAGCAGGAGATATTGTCTAAGCATAATAAATTAGATGAACAGATTAAACTTGGTGAGGATTTGGAACGGAATTTAGAATTTGAAAAAAACCGCACTGCCACAGCAGCTAAAGATATGAACATTCTAAAACAGAAGATGGCTGTGATTGAAGAAGATCTTAAAAAAAGTCAGAGCAAGGTTGCGGAAGAAGAGCATAAAAACAAGGAATTAGAGCAAGAACTGGAGTTGGAAAGAAGTAAGGTTAACAGCGGTAAGGAAACCATCAACACTCTAGTATCAAAAATTGAGGAACTGGAAGAACAGATAATCGAAAACATGAAGATGGCTGAGGAATATCTTAAAGTCAATGAAGAATTGGAACAAGAACTGGAGTTGGAGAGAATAGAAGTTGGCAGTTGTAATGAGACTATTAACGATCTATTATTAAAAACCACAGAGTTGGAAGAACAATTAATTGAGAATACCAAGGTAACCGAGGAATATCTTAAGGCTAAGGAAGAGTTGGAGCAGAAACTTAGTACTGCCTTGGAAAATTCCGGCCATGCTACCTCAAAAGTCATGAATTTTAAGGGAGAAGTTGACGTGATATACAAACAACTGGATAACATAAAAGTTCAGATCGATATAAATGATAAACTGCAGCAGCAGCTTGATTATGAACGTTCCCGAGCCGAAAAGGTGGAAAAAGATATGTATCAATTTAGTGAATGGGCAAACAGTCTTAAGGAGAAATTTAAGACCAACCAGCAGCAGTTAGAGGCCCAATTTAATAAAATTGAGGAGAAACATAAAGCAATGCAGTCTGATATCAACGGATTGCGCAGCAATTTGGAATGTTTTACCATAGGGACAGGTACGGAAATTGATAATTTGTGTGCTACAGTGGATTGTTCTAACCAACTGCCAGAAAATAAATGTGTAAAAATGGATCTATGGAGAGAAAAGACCGGGACCATGTCCAGATAGATTATGTGCAGCTTATATTTGAATATCTCTTTTATCCATAAACAGATAGGTGATAAAGGTGAAGAAGGTTATTAATATAAAGGAAATAATCAAGGATGAGGTTTTATAACTGCTGGTCATTACGATATCTGCAGCAGGAAAATATTTAAAAGGTGTTACATAAGTTAGAAAATCGATTTTCTTATATAGATCAATAGCTACAGAAATTATAAATGCAGTCATCAGTATTGCCGCAGATAAGGAAGTAGCTTTTTTTATGTTCTTGGTTACTGCAGCAATACCTGCACCCATAGCAGCAAATATTAGCTGAATGATGAAAAGAGCCAGCATCAGCTGAAATATGATATTATCAATAGCTTTTCCGGTATTGAACATATCTACAAAAACAAGAGAAGCGATTAGGGTAGTAAGATTCAGGACTAAAATATTGAATAGTACTGCTGTCAATTTATAGGTTACTATTTTAGACCGCAATACCGGCTTAACAAATAAAAAATCAGCGGTTTTATCATGCTCTTCCTTGGATATGATTTCCGCCCCTAACATAACAGCGTGTAAGCCAGCCAGAAGCATAAAATACAAATAAAATACCGCATAAAAGCCAGCTATAGAAGAAATATCTAGATTGCCCAGACCAAGAATGGACTTAACAGCGGATGGAAATTGATTGAAAAGTTCATTGACGCTTTCCCCAGCTCCGGCAAAACCCGAGTACTTTATCATTCCTGCGTAAATGAGAAATATCATGCCTGTGCTCCATATTGTAAGGGATTTAAGGTTGGCTTGTAATTCTCTTATCAGGATATTCATATAGATGGTTCCTCCCTCATCATATTGACGGCAGGTCTTTTCTAAGATAGATAAGATAGGTGGATCCAGTCAAGATTAGAATTATTGTCAAATTGATAAGCAGAAAAGAAAGTTGATAACTCCCATTATTGATGATATCAGCAGCATTAAAATATGAAAATGGAGTAATGTAAACTAGTTTGGGATCATTTAAAGATTCACCGAGCATTTGCAGTATAAAAAAAACAAATACCATCGCCAGTGAGATAGGTAATACACTTTTTATTTTCTTAATGATTACCGACAAAAAAAATCCCAACGCGGCAAAAAATAACTGTACCTGGATCAGACTCAAATCTAGAAGAGTAAATACTGCCATATCAAAGTAATCTTGTTTATAGGCACTTATTATTAAATAGGAAATGACAATGAATAAAATGTTTTGGACTATTAAATTGCTCAGTACTGATAATATTTTGGCGCTGACGACGGTCTTGCGGCTCACCGGCTTAGCCAGCAGAAAATCCACTGTTTTAGATCGTACTTCTTCCGATAGAACTGATATACCTGATTTCATCGCATATACAGATCCGATCAGCAAAACATATACAAAAATAAAACCATAAAATCCCAGTAGTTGAGATAGATTCAAGGTTGTTATTCCCAGGGCTCTTCTTAATTCAAGGGGGAAATTACTTAAAACATTTTCTATTATTGCCGCATCCCTGGAAATCGGGGGATACATAAACATGAATATAAAAACGAAAAATACTAGAGCCCCGGTCCAGTAAAGCATTGAAGCAACCGACATTTTAAGCTCTTGAGATAAAATATTCATGTACTAGGCCTCCTTCTCATAATAGTGCATGAATATTTCTTCCAGCGCAGGTTCTTCCACAATCAGATTATTGATCTTCTTACTGTGGATAATATCGATCATTTTATTGATATCTCCTTTGAAAAGGAAAGAAAAGCTGTTTTGATCTGCATATAGATTGGCAACTCCATCTATATTGAAGTAATCATCACTAACGGTTTCATCCATATCGATTTTGAATTTTTTGTAGTTATTACTGCGCAGGGTTTTAATATCTTCGATACTCATGATTCGCCCTTCTTTAATTATTGCCACGCGTGAGCACAGTTTCTGCACTTCGCTTAAAATATGAGATGAAAATAAAATAGTTGCTCCGTGCTCGTTTTCTGCTGTTATCAAATCAAAGAATTTCTGCTGCATGAGGGGGTCCAGCCCGCTGGTGGGTTCATCAAGTATGATCAGGCGGGGCCGGTGAAGTAAACCCTGTACTATACCTACTTTCTTTTTGTTGCCATAGGAGAGATCCTCGATTTTTCTTTTCAAATCCAGGTCCATAATATCAGCTAGCTCGTAAATCCGATTCTGGTCGATGTTTTTATAGAAGCTAGCCGAGTATTTAAGTAAGTCGATCACTTTCATGTTGTCATAATAGAATACCTCAGAAGGAAGATAACCGATATCACTGCGTATATTGGGCCCTTCTTTAATACAGTCCTTGCCAAAAATTCTGGCATTGCCGCTGCTGGGATATATCAAAGCCAGAAGAGTACGAATGGTGGTTGATTTGCCAGCTCCATTAGGTCCGATAAAACCATATATCTCACCTTCTTTTACTGTGAAGCTAACATCAATAATACCTCTGGCTTTACCATAATACTTACTTAAATGGTCGATCTCAATAACATTCATAGAGAGTCACCTCCCTTTGGTATCCTATAAATGATTCATGCTATTTACAAGTATACTGTTTCCAATCAGCAGGGAATTATACCCTCGATACTAACAAAAAGGCAAGACACCATGTCGTCCCATGTTGCAAGTGATATGGAAATGCTGACAAGGAGGAGCAAGTAAAAGCGTATGGGACTCTAAGTTTATGTTGGATGATTATTGCTATCAAGGTCAGCTTCATGTTTAACCTTACTAACCTGCACCAGGACCCAGTTGAGAAGTACTCCCTAAGCAATTTAATACTTAGGTTAATAATGAATTGAATAGTGTATAATAATGTGAAAAAAAGGGAATTATTTAAGCTGTACCGACTTGACATGGAGTCTATTCTGAATTATATTTAACTTGCCTTAACACAATCAATTCTCCTTAAATGGAGATGTGAGTGAGTCAAGGGTTACAATTCCAGAAAGGGGATAATAAGAAAAGATGGAAGACAAATATCTAGTATGTAAAGACTGCGGAGAAGAATTTCTGTTTTCAGCATCAGAACAGGAATTTTATGCAGAAAAAGGTTTCGAAAATGAACCTAGCAGATGCAGAAACTGCAGAAGAGCTCGTAAGCAGGCACGCGGCAACAACGGAGGCGGAGGCGGACAAAGGTTCAGAGAGGACCGTCCGATGTTTAAGGCAATTTGTGCCGAGTGCGGTGAGGAGACCACAGTCCCCTTTGAACCGAGTGGAGATAGGCCGATATATTGTCGGGATTGTTTCCGTAATAGGAGAAACAGTTACTAAAGCAAGTATAACTGGTAATTCCAAGAGGTCTGGATACGGGCCTCTTTTTATTGTCTTTATAAATTGTATTTTGGACGGTAGTTTTATAAATATAGTCATAATATGTATTATGTAACCAACATAAATGTGCCAGTGGATTTTTATCTGCCGTATAAGGTATGACCTGGAAAAAGCATGCTATTTTTGTTAAAATGATGACTGATTGCGAGAGCAGGATTATTACATTGTATTATAGAGGAAAGACCTCATGTTGAAAGGAAAAGGCTATGGATTTAAAAAGCGATTTCCCCAGCAGGTATCATATTCTAACCTATGGCTGTCAGATGAACGTACGTGATTCCGAGATAATAGCTGGTATTTTGGAAGGAATGGGTTATGTCATGACGCCTGATTTAGAGGATGCTGATTTAGTGGTTTTTAATACTTGCAGTGTGCGTCATTCAGCAGAAAATAAGGTATATGGGAAATTGGGGGAAGTAGCCCTTTTAAAAAGAAAGCATCCCGATATGCTGATCGCTTTTGGCGGATGTATGGCACAGTTAGATAACGTAAGAGTCAGATTGAAGAAACAAAAAGTAGATATTGTATTTGGTACCCACAACCTTCATGATCTGCCCCATTTGGTTGAACAGGTAAAAAGAACTTCCCGTCCGGTAGTCCAGGTATATGATCGGGAAGGGGATATTGTTGAACAGCTCCCATCACACCGGCAAGGGAGTATAAGCGCTTTTGTAAATATAATGTATGGCTGCAACAACTTCTGCAGTTATTGCATAGTCCCTTATACCAGGGGACGAGAAAGAAGCCGATTGCCTGGTGATATTGTCACCGAAATCAGAGATTTAGCGGAGCAGGGATTTAAGGAGGTTACTCTGTTAGGTCAGAATGTGAACTCCTATGGACGAGGATTGCAGGAACCATGTGATTTTGCAGACCTATTGCATCTAGTTAATCAAATTGAAGGTATTGAGAGAATACGGTTTACGACCTCGCATCCACGAGATATGACTGATAAGTTGATTGATGCAATTGCGGCAGAATCCAAAGTTTGCGAGCATATTCATGTAGCTATGCAGTCAGGAAGCAACAGAATATTAAAACGTATGAATCGTGGCTATACTCGAGAACATTACCTGGATAGAACCCGGAGAATCAGGGAGGTTATTCCAACGGCGGCAATAACTACTGACATTATTGTTGGGTTTCCGGGAGAGAGCGATTCTGATTTCCTGGAAACTATCGATATGGTGAATAAGGTCCGGTTTGATGCGGCCTTTACTTTCATGTATTCGGTTCGTACTGGCACCAAAGCCGCCACCCTGGATGAGCAGGTCCCATTGGATGTGCGCCGGGAACGTCTGATAAGCCTTAATAAACTGCAGTACTCCATCGCCAGAGAAATAAACCAGTCACTGGAAGGAACCATACAGGAAGTTTTAGTTGAAGGATCGAGCAAAACTGATAAAGAGAAGCTTACTTCGCGTACCCGTACAAATCGCATCGTAATATTTTCTGGCCCAAAAGACTTAATCGGACGAGTAATAAATGTTAGAATAACAGAAGCAAAAACTTTTTCTTTATTTGGGGAAATCGTATAATTAGTGTCTATCAGTAATAATAAGGGGGATAAAGACTTGTTAAAAGAAGATATTATTAAATTAGCGTTTGATCTGGGTTCATCTATAGGTGATTCCGAGGAAATTATTGTGTTAAAAGAACTGCAGAATAGATTGAATGAGGATTATGAAGCATCTAACCTTATCATAAAATACAAAGATGCCAAGATGAAATTAGAGCATAAGATGAATGATGGTCTGATGATAACCAAAGGGGAAGAAGATCATATTGATATACTCGAGCAGCAGCTGAGTAATAATCCATTACTGCAGGAGATGATGTCTGCCCAGGAAAAGTTTGATAATTTAATGCAGGCAGTGTATTTTGCTATGAATCAGGCCATTACCGGGAGCTGTGGTGGCTCTTGCGCTTCCTGCGAGGGTGGTTGCTCATAGTACCTAATCAGCCGCATACTTTTGAGCAGAAAGACCTGGGTCACCGGGTCTTTCTTTTTAGGGACTGATATCTTTAACATAAATTATGTATTCTAGGGGGTTGCTGAACTGGCTGCTAAATATACACCAATGATAGAACAATACCTGCAGGTAAAAGACCAGCACCAGGATTGTATACTTTTCTTTCGCCTGGGAGATTTCTATGAGATGTTTTTTGAAGATGCAAAGGTAGCTTCCAGGGAGCTTGATATAGTATTGACCGGACGGGATGGAGGACAGGAAACTAAGATACCCATGTGCGGCATTCCTTATCATTCTGCCAACAATTACATAGCTAAATTGATTAACCGGGGTTATCGCATAGCCGTTTGCGAACAGGTGGAAGATCCGAAATCTGCTAAAGGTATCGTAAAACGAGAGGTCACTAAAATAATAACCCCAGGAACAGTTATGGATGATAACATTCTAGATGAACACCAGAACAACTATCTGGTTGCTATTGTTTGTGATAATGCCACCAACGGTTTTGCCTATATAGATGTTTCAACCGGTGACTTCCGGGTAACCGAATTTAGCGGAGAAGAAAGAGATTTGAAACTGTACAGTGAACTCCTGCGGCTGACCCCAGCAGAGGTACTGATTAACGTTGAGTCAAGCCTGGAGTTGGAATGGCAGAAACCAGCTTTCTTATCCGAGAGCATGGCAGTCAGTAATATCCCTGAAGACATTTTATACTATGACCGGGCTAAGGATATACTAACCCGGCATTTTGCTGTCCACAGCCTGGAAAGTTTTGGCTTAAAGGAATATGGGACGGCTGTTAAAGCTGCTGCAGCCATAATATCATTTTTAAATAAGACCCAAAAAAGCAGCTTGAAGCAAGTGCAGAGTTTGAGGCTTTATGATACTGGATACTATCTGGAGATGGATTATTACACTCGTCGTAATCTCGAATTGACGGTTACTATGCGAGAAAGTAAAAGGGAAGGTTCCTTGCTGGCTGTACTGGATGGATGCCGAACTTCAATGGGCAAGCGGATGTTAAAGAAATGGATAGAGCAGCCCCTGAAGAAGAAAAAGGAAATAGAACGCAGGCTGGATGGGGTTCAAGAATTAAAGGAAAATCTGGTTTTGCGTGATGAACTAAAAGTCTTACTGGATAATATTTATGACCTGGAAAGAATTGCCGGCAAAATAGGGAGCGATATTGCAAATCCGAGGGATTTGCTGGCATTGAAAAACTCATTACGAGCCCTGCATGAGATGCCGGACAGCTTCAATGATCTCCACAGCGACATACTTTGTGAAATAGCGGCTATGGATAAAATGCAGGATCTATATGATATGATCGATCACAGTATTGATGAAGAGGCTCCCTTGACCTTAAAAGAGGGTAATATAATCAAGACCGGCTATAAGAATGAGATTGATGAACTGAAACTTCTTTCAGAAAAAGGGTCCGCCTGGCTGATGGATTTTGAGGCTCGAGAAAAAGAACGAACCGGTATCAAATTCCTTAAAGTAGGTTTTAATAAAGTTTTTGGTTATTACATAGAGGTAAGCAAGTCTAATTTAAGCCGGGTGCCGGCTGATTATATTCGCAGACAAACTCTAGTAAATACTGAGAGATTTATCAGTGAAGAACTTAAGAATTATGAAGACAAAATATTGGGTTCCAGAGAAAGATTGTATGCAGTTGAATATGAAGAATTTCTTCAGATAAGAAATCAATTATCTGAACATATAAAAAGGATGCTGGAAACAGCGCAAAAAATAGCGGTACTGGACGTTTTATTCAGCCTGGCGGAAACAGCTTATAATAATGATTATGTTCGACCTGTTATCAGCAGCAGTGAAGCAATCGAGATAAAATCCGGCCGCCATCCGGTGGTAGAAAAAAATTTGACCGAATCCCGTTTTGTCCCCAATGATACACGAATCGGAATTGATGATACTGCGTTTGCTATCATAACCGGGCCTAATATGGGGGGCAAGAGTACCTATATGAGACAAATTGCTCTCTTGATCTTAATGGCCCAGATGGGCAGCTTCATACCTGCAGCATCGGCCAGCATAGGGATAGTAGACAAAATATTCACCCGGGTAGGAGCATCAGATGACCTGGCCGCCGGATATAGTACTTTTATGGTAGAAATGGTTGAAGTATCTAACATCCTGCACAATGCTACCCGGAAGAGCCTTATCATATTAGATGAAATTGGGCGAGGTACCAGCACTTATGATGGTATGAGCATCGCCCGGGCCGTTAGCGAATATATCCTGGAAAAAATCAAAGCCCGAACCTTATTTGCTACTCATTATCATGAGATAACTGATCTGGCAGATAAATACTCCCAGGTAATAAATTTATCGGTTTCTGTTCATGAGACCGAAGATACGGTGGTTTTTCTTAAAAAGGTGCTGCCAGGCAAAGCCGATAAAAGTTACGGTATTCAGGTGGCCAGGCTAGCAGGGCTTCCTCTTCCGGTGATTGAAAGAGCCCAGGCAGTGCTGCTGGGGTTAGAGAAGGGTCAATCCCTGGTTGCCGGTGCGGACATGGTTTCCCAACCATCATTGTTTGCTCCCCAGAATCCAATCTTGAGTGAACTGGAAGAAATCAATGTAAACGAATTAACTCCCATGGATGCGATTAATATATTATTCAAATGGAAACAGCTCTTAAGTTAATAAAGAGTATAAGAAAAATGAAATTATCTGGTAGTTATAGGCTAAAATAATATCAACAGGAGGTGGCAATCATTGTTAATTGGAATTGATGTCGGAGGCACCTTTACCGATGGGGTACTATTCAACCGGGGCGAGATAGTAACATCAGTGAAAAAGCCTACTGATGAAGAAAACTTAAAGAACAGCCTGCTGCAGGTATTGGACGAACTGCTGGATCATAGTGACCCAGCAGAAATCAATCGGATCGTTCTCAGTACTACTCTAGTCACCAACTTATTGGCCACCGGGCGGGGAGAGAAAACTGCTCTGGTATTACTGCCGGGTTACGGACTGCCGCATGATTCCTATGATATAGCTGGAGAGACATATTTTCTAAAAGGGTCTGTTGATTTCCGGGGCCGGGAAATTGAACGTCTCGATAACCAGGAAATTGATGGCCTTCTGGAGTGGATCAAGTCTTCGGGTATCAGCAGGATTGCAGTCGCATCGAAATTTTCCAACCGTAATGATGTTCATGAAAAATTGGTAAAAAAGAGGATAATCGAGGAATGTGAAGGAGTATACGTAGCAATAAGTTCAGATATATCGGGTAAGCTTAATTTTCCAAGAAGAGCAGCCACAACCTATTTTACAGCTATGACCATAAGTGCATGGAACCGTTTTGCAGATGAAATTGAAGAAGCCCTCAAAATCAGAGGAATTGAAACTGATGTACATGTATTGAAAGCAGATGGCGGAACCATGCCCCTGCAGGCATCACGGGCCAAACCATGTGAAACCGTCTTATCAGGTCCGGCTGCCAGTACCATGGGAGGATCAGCCTTAACCAGAGACGCATTGAATTCCGTGGTCGTTGATGTGGGTGGTACCACCACTGATTTATCTCTTATTATTGCTGGCGAGCCATTGTATGCATCCAGGGGAGCAATCATAGAAAACCAGCTCACCCATGTGAATTCATTTGCTGTGAGGTCCATTGCCCTGGGTGGTGACAGCGTAATAACTACAGAAGGGGTTCAGCCTTATCGGGTTGGTCCAGCAGCGTGTTTCGGGGGAGAAAAACCTACTGTAATCGATGCCTTCAATCTGCATCTTAATCTCAATTTAGGAGATACATCAAGATCAGAAAGCAAGATGGGAGAAATAGCTGCCCAGCAGCAGTTGGATACTGCTGACCTGTGTGCTCAGATAGTAGATTACGTGAGCCATAGGCTCTTTGAAGCAGTGAACGAAATGTTTCTGCAATGGGAAAACGAACCCGCCTATAAAGTCTGGGAAGTAATCAATCAGCGTAGATTCAAATTAGACCGGGTTATCGGTATTGGGGCCGCAGCTCCGGCTATGGTTCCGGCCCTGGCGGAGATGATGAATGTTGAGTCGTTTATCCATCCCTATTCACCGGTCGCCAATGCACTGGGAGCTTCAGTAGTAAGACCTACCCTTACGGTGGTGCTCCATGTAGATACCCAGAGCAATAAATATACTCTTGATCCGGGTGGTAAGAGCGGAGAACTTGAAAAACCCAGGAGCTTTCAACTTACCGATGCCAAAGAGATGGCACGACAATACCTGCTCACTGTAGGTCAAGAACTGGGTATGGAAGAATACACCGCTGACTCCAGTTTCTTTTTAGAAGAACAGTTCAATATGATTCGAGGATGGGATCGGGTAGGCAAACTATTTGAAGTGGGAATACAAGTTGCTCCTGGTTTTATTGAAGAATTCAAGGGGGTGAAGATATGAAACCAACTGGTATTTTGTTCTTTCCAGCTTTTGACTGGGCTATATCTCCGACCCATCCTGAGAGGGAAGAAAGACTTCTATATACCCGCGACCAGATATTTGAGGAAGGTATCATGGATCTTCCACAGATCAAAGAATATAAACCTGGCCTGGCCAGTTTAAAGGATATTGCGAGAGTGCACTTCTGTGTACCTGATGTGGAAGCACAGATCACAGAAGCCCACCTGGTTTCGTCAGGTTCTGCTCTGGTGATGGCTGATGCCGTGATGAGCGGTGAAGTACGAAATGGTTTCGCCATAATAAGACCACCTGGACATCATGCCATGACCGTAGCCCACGGAAACCGGGGTTTCTGTAACATAAACAACGAGGCCATCATGGTGGAATATCTCCGCCAGAAATATGGTGTCAAGCGTATTGCCATAGTTGACACCGATGTGCACCATGGTGATGGAACCCAGGAAATATTTTACCATGACCCCGATGTGCTGTTCATATCCTTTCACCAGGACGGCAGAACTCTGTATCCGGGTTCCGGTTTTATGGAAGAGGCCGGTGGACCTTTAGCTTATGGCACTACCATAAATATACCGCTGCTGCCTCGCACAACTGACACAGGTATCCATTATGTGCTGGATAACCTGGTTATGCCGCTTCTAGAAGAATTCAAACCTGATGTAATAGTAAATTCCGCAGGCCAGGATAACCACTACAGTGATCCTCTGGCTAATATGGCATTTTCTGCCCAGGGATATGCAAAACTCAATGAAACCCTGGCTCCGGATATAGCTGTATTAGAGGGAGGGTATTCAGTTGAATCAGCCCTGCCATATATAAATATGGGAATCATCATGGCTATGGCCGGGATTGACTACTCTAATTTGCGGGAACCTGACTACGATCCGGCCCGACTGAAAGAACCGGGTGGTAACATGGAGAGGATTTATAAGATTGTAGACACCCAATTGAAAACTTTCCGTAACCGGGAAGATGTTATCGAAAAAAACCGCAGGAGTGGTGAACTCTTTAAAACTTCACATGAACGGATTTTTTATGATACCGATTATATCAATGAAGATCAAAGGAATGAACTTAGACTATGTCCTGCCTGTGGAGGTTTTAGAATAATAATTTCTACTGCCCAGCACCCCAATGGCAAGAAATATCATATAGCCGGTATTCAGTTGCCTATTTACGCCTGCAGCACCTGTCAAGCCCAGGCCCGCGATGCCTATAAGACATTGAACAGCGGCACTTATGATATAGTATACCTGCAGGACCGGGTTAAAGACGAATATAAATCGATTATAACCAGGACGGGTGAGGAAAGGGTCCTTTAATATGTCTATTAAGCTGCTGGATGATGATCTGATCAATAAAATTGCTGCTGGTGAAGTGATCGAGCGGCCCGCTTCTATAGTCAAGGAACTTATTGAAAATTCCATTGACTCGGGAGCCAATAAAATAACGGTTAAGATTACCGCAGGCGGCAGTGAAAAAATCGAAGTGGAAGATAATGGTCAGGGAATAAACTTCGTAGAAGTCCCCCTGGCATTTCTCCGTCACGCTACTAGTAAAATTAACCAGGAAGAGGATCTGCAGCATATACAAACTATGGGATTCAGAGGTGAAGCTCTGCCCAGTATAGCTTCGGTCTCACGCATAGATATGTACAGTAAATCGCAAGATGAACCGGGAGTTTACGCTCGCCTGGAGGGTGGACAGATGGCAGTTCATCAGGTTAATGCATCGCCACCGGGAACGAGAGTAATAGTAAAAGATCTATTTTATAACACCCCGGCCCGCAAGAAATTTTTAAAAACTGTAGTAACAGAAAGCAATCATATCCATGAACTGATATGCAAATATGCTCTGGCCAGACCGGACATATCTTTTTCCTACAGCAGTGAAAAAAAGACCTATTTCAAAACCCCCGGCAATGAATCTTTGCTGGACACGGTGATAGCTGTATATGGAAGGGACTTTGCCAACCACTTGATGGAAGTTTCATATGCCGGGGATACCTATCAGCTTAAAGGATTGATCTCCCAACCAGACATCAAAAGAACTAACCGTAAAAATCAGATGTTTTTTATCAACCGCAGACCAATTAGAAGTCCCATTCTATATCGGGCGATAGACAGAGCTTACCAGGGACGACTGCTTTCAAGAGAATATCCCGTTGTTATCATGTCCATAGATCTTGATCCTTCCACCGTTGACGTAAATGTTCATCCCCAGAAGAGCGAAATAAGATTCAAGGACGAACAGGGAGTATTTCGGGTGGTACTCGATGTTTTGAGAGATAGATTAGAAAAGAGCAACTGGGGCGTAAATATTAATTATTTCGAGCGGGATAGGCAGGATGCAGGAGAACCTCAGCCGGGACTAATAAAGGCTCAACCGGTGTTTATTAAGCAACAGCCGATATTCGATAGCAGACCTGCTGCCAGACAGATGGAACAGATCACTTATGAAAAAGCGGTCGACATGGCGTTCCTTACGGATAATCTTGTGTCTGAGCAGGAATCTGGTGATAGCGGGGATGAGATAAGAATTATCGGTCAGGTATTCAACTCATATATTATTTTGCAAAAGGGTGACTCTTTGTGGATTGCCGACCAGCACGCAGCCCATGAAAAAATTATATTTTCCAAACTAGTGAATGAGTACCAGCAGGATCAAGGCAGCGTTCAAGACTTAATATTCCCGATTACCCTGGAATTATCAGCAGCACAGATAGAAACCCTGGAGCAAAATATGACTGCCTTTAATAACCTGGGGTTTGACATCCAAATAATAGGGCACAACTCAATTGCTATCCGAACCGTGCCCTTCGCTGCATCAGGGCGCGAAAAGGAAGTGCTGTACGAAATACTTGATGAACTGTTGAAAAACAAAAATATACCTGACTTGAGCAGAAAAGCACTCACCATTATGTCCTGCAAAAAAGCAGTAAAAGCTGGAACCTGCTTAAGGAAGGATGAAATGGAAATAATTATTAAAGATCTTTTCCAGCTTGAGGATTATCAGCATTGTCCCCATGGAAGACCAACTATAATCAGACTGAGTTATGAGGACCTGGAAAGAATGTTCAAGAGGCGGTAATATGGAAATAGTTGCAACCAATACCCAATCAAGCGATGACCTAACCCCTGACTTTAAAGGATTTCTGGAGGAAAGCCAGATACTATATGTGCCCAGACTGAGGAGAAGCCTGGCTAAGATTCAGGCTGAAAGTCAGGTCCAGGCTGTCATAGTATGGGAGTCATCTGGACCAGTGATGTATTTAAATGACACCAAATTCTTTTTTCATCCCAGTATGGCCAAAGTCAGAATCTCTGCCTACAGGAAGAATGATCTTATGGACCCTTTGGTCCAGGCCTGCGAATTGAAAGCGGATGACCATTTTTTGGACTGCACTCTGGGTTTGGGGGCGGATGCCATTGTTGCATCGTATTTTTCTCCCCGGGGCAAAGTGGTTGGCGTTGAGTCGTCAATAGCCGTTAGTCACATAGTCAAATGGGGTATGCAGCTTTATAAATCGAATATGCCCTGGCTGCAGGAAGCGATTGGGAGAATACAGGTGATCAATCAAGATCATAATCAATACCTGAAAGACCTGGATGATAATACATATGACATTGTATACTTTGATCCTATGTTTAGAAGTCCATTGCTAAAAAGCCAGGCCATATCACCATTGAGAGAAGCCGCCAACATGGAGCCGCTAAGTGAGGAAGCTGTATTACAAGCCTGTCGGGTAGCCAGAAGAAGAGTTGTAATAAAGGAAAGAAAGGGCAGTATGGAATTTGAAAGGCTGAATTGTACCAGTGTTTATGGAAGCACCAACAATAACGTAGCATACGGGGTAATTAATACTCGCTAATCACATGTTTAGAAAACTAAGCGAATGTTGGGATGGATTGGAATGCATAAATTAGCTGCTATCGTAGGACCCACTGCATCAGGCAAAACCGATTTAGCATTAAAACTGGCCAGGAAGTTGGGTGGTGAAATAGTTAGCTGTGACTCCATGCAAGTCTACCGGGGTATGGACATTGGAACGGCTAAGGCTAGTCCTGAGGAACGCTATTTTGTACCTCATCATTTGATAGACATTGTTGATATTGACCAGGATTTCAATGTAGCACAATACCAGCGGTTAGCCAGTCAAGTCATCGCAGAGATCAATAACCGGGGTAATTTGCCTATCATGGTGGGAGGTACTGGATTATATTATCAGGCAGTAGTGGACAACTATCACTTTTTCCCTATAGAATCAAAACAAACAGTGCGCAAAAAGTGGGAGCAATTGATAGATCAATCAGGCCTTGATTTTGCATATTCGGTATTACAGAAAGTGGACAAAGAATATAGTCAGATGATCAGCGGCAGCGATCGAAAACGAATTGTCCGAGCCCTGGAAGTATATGAACTGACCGGAAAGCCGTTTTCAACCTTCCAAAAAAGAGACCAGCAGACCTATCAACTGGCTGTAGTAGGTTTATACCAGGAGCGCCAGGAACTTTATAGCCGGATAGATCAGCGGGTGGACCAGATGATAGAAGAGGGCCTTATAGACGAAGTATTGGCTTTACGGCAAAGATCAAATTATAGGGATGATCTTAATTCCATGCAAGCCCTGGGGTATAAACAGGTAATCGCTTATCTGAACGGGTTTATTGACCGGGAAGGTATGATAAGTGAAATTAAGAGAGAAACTCGTAGATTCGCCAAGCGGCAGTTTACCTGGTTTAATAAAGACAAACGCATATTCTGGATAGAGGCCGGGGAAAACACTAAAGTAGAAATATTATTAGAAAAAATGTGTACTTATATTGAAGGACACTTGCACACAGTGTAAAATCTAATATTAGATATAGAAATATGAATGGAGGTCTGGAATTTATGAATAAAACCCAGATTAACCTGCAGGATGCATTCCTCAACTTGGTGAGAAAGGAGAAAACCCCGGTTACCATTTTCCTTATTAATGGATTTCAAATAAAGGGACTGGTTAAAGGTTTCGATAATTTTACTGTTATAGTGGAAATAGATGGTAAACAACAACTCGTTTATAAACATGCTATTTCTACAGTAGCCCCCCTAAGACCTATCGGGATGATAAATCTTGAGCCAAAGGGTGAAGAACAGTAGTATAGAGTAAATTATTGCTTATTAAAGCGAACGATCAAACAAAAACCTCGTTATAAGCGGGGTTTTTGTTCACTATCCCAGGCGGGTTCGTTAATACTCTAGCTAGAAGCCTATGTGTTGGCAGAAGCAATCCGCCGGCATCAATTAAACTATTAAAAATATCACCACTATTAATAATTTATCATATAATAATTCAGAACATTTGAGAGTGGTGGTAAAATGCAGATATCTATGAAGTTTTCAGAGTCTGGAAGCATATCCTCTAATGGCAGTAAAGAACTGCTTCTCCCCAAGTATCTGAATGAAAGTGCTTCATTCAAAGAACTGGAGAATTTGATCGGCTTAGAGGAAGTAAAAAAGACCCTGGCAGAATTGACTGCATTTTCACTGGTACAGAAGAAAAGAGAAGAGCAGCAACTAAAAACCTGCCCTATTGTTATGCATATGGTCTTTAAAGGCAATCCAGGAACCGGCAAAACCACGGTAGCCAGGTTATTGGGTAAGGTGTTAAACGATATGGGTATTCTCAGTAAAGGACATCTTCTGGAAGTAGAAAGAGCTGACCTGGTAGGAGAATATATCGGTCATACTGCTCAAAAAACCCGGGAAATGATTAAACAGTCTCTGGGGGGGATTATGTTTGTAGATGAAGCCTATACACTTTCCCAGGGTGGTGAGAAGGATTTTGGCAAGGAGGCAGTGGCGACCATAGTCAAGTCTATGGAAGACCACCGTAATAATCTGCTGGTTATACTGGCGGGATATTCATCTGAAATGAACCGCTTCATTGCATCTAATCCAGGTCTCAAATCGAGGTTCCCCATTCACATTGAGTTTCCTGATTACAATGATGAAGAATTATTTCAAATCACTGTTCATATGTACGAGGAGAGGGATTATCAAATGAATAATCGGTGCAGGTGGAAAATAAAGCAGCATCTCGCCGAATTCACCAGAAGCAGGCACCCTCACAGTGGTAACGCGCGTTATGTAAGGAATCTGGTGGAAAAATCCATCCGGCTGCATGCATTAAGAGTCGTGAACAGGGAATACCTGACCAAAAAAGATCTGGTATTAATTGACGAAATGGACCTTCCAGATATAGGAGCAGTTTAGAACTATCAACTTGAAAGAGTGACTTAATGTTGGATAATTTACAAATAATACGAGCCGCAGAAAAACACCTGGCAGATAAGTTTTTGCAAATAGAGGAAACAGCTTATTTAAATCAACTTAAAGTTTTAAAAGCTTTTCAGAAATACAAGGTCAGAGAATATCACTTTCATACTTCATCCGGTTATGGATATGATGACACTGGCAGAGCTGTACTGGAAGACATTTATGCTCAAGTATTTTCCGCTGAAGATTCTATAGTCAGACCACAGATTGTATCAGGAACTCATGCTATAGCCGCCTGTTTGTTTGGCATTTTAGGCCCCGGTGATGAACTGATTTCTTTGACCGGGCGGCCATATGATACTCTGGCGGGTATCATTAAAGATCTACCAGGTTCACTGGTGAGCAAAAAAATACGATATAAAGAAATAGAGCTTAACGAAGAGGGTAAACCTGACCTTGTAAAAACAATGGAGAGCGTTTCTAGCAGCACCAGGATGGTTCTTATACAGAGATCTCGTGGATATAGTGAGCGACCAGCGTTGACGTTGGAGGAAATGGAAACCTTAATCAAAATAGTAAAAGCAATAAATACCAGTATTATTGTTTTTATTGATAATTGCTATGGGGAGTTTGTTCAGGACAAGGAACCATTGGAAGCAGGTGCTGACCTCATAGCCGGATCATTGATAAAGAATCCCGGCGGGGGTCTGGCTCCATCAGGTGGTTACATATGCGGTACCAGGGATCTGGTGGAACAGATATCCTGGTATTTGACTGCTCCCGGATTAGGCAAAGAACTAGGAGCCAGCCTGGTCAATAAGCGCTGGTTTTATCAGGGACTGTTTATGGCTCCACATACCGTTTCACAGGCTATAAAAGGGGCAACTTTGCTGGCCTACCTGTTGGAACAACATGGATATGAAGTATCTCCTAAATGGAATGAAAAGCGGGGAGATATTGTACAAGCAGTTAAATTTACTGATGCCGAGGAAGTAATCAAGTTTTGCCAGATAGTTCAGGCATCATCACCGGTTGATTGTGATGTGAAACTTGAATATGGAGATCTGCCTGGATATAGAGATAAAATTGTAATGGCTGCGGGTACCTTTGTTCAAGGATCGTCCATCGAACTTTCCTGTGATGCTCCCATGCGCAGACCATACTGCGCATACCTGCAGGGTGGTCTTACCTACGAACATATCAGGTATGTTATGTCACAAATAATGCAGGTGATTATTAGAAAATAGGAAAATATAGAACAGGAGGCAGGCTGATGACTTCAAGCGTTGTTTTACTAATTGTAGTATTCTTGTTGATTCTGGTTGGTATAGCAGGCACCATAGTTCCTTTAATTCCCGGTATACCCTTGATATTTATTTCCATTGCGGCTTATGGTTGGTACGAAGGATTTCAGCAGATAACTCCTAAATATTTAGTAATTATAGGAACCGTAACCGTGCTCTCAGTCATTGTTGATTATTTATCTACCTCTATTGGTGCTAAATACGCTGGATCAAGCAAAAAGGGTATATGGGGAGCATTCATAGGTACTTTTGTAGGGGCCATATTTTTTCCGCCTCTGGGAATACTGCTAGGTCCCTGGTTAGGTGCATTTATCGGAGAGTACATTGAACTGCAGGATGCTAATGCAGCAGCCAAAACCGGATTTGGAACGGTACTGGGTTTGTTCTCCGGGATAATATTCAATCTTATACTAGCGTTAATAATTCTGATTTCGTTTATTATCGTGCTGATATAGCTAAGTGATCTGTTAAATGGAAATAAATAATTTTAATTGTTAAGTTTAATTGATATGGTAATATTATTATGTTAATCTAGGTTAGTTGAAAAGCTTCAAAGGAGAGGTTTAGATATGGATAGAGAAACAATTTTCAGGATTGTAAGAGAGAACAATGTTAAATTTATTAGACTTCAATTCACTGATATTCTCGGGGTAATGAAAAGTGTCTCCATCACCAGCGAGCAACTGGATAAAGCTTTAGATGGGGATCTAATGTTTGATGGTTCCTCTATCGAGGGATTTGTTCGTATTGAAGAGTCAGATATGTACTTGAAACCTGATCTGGATACCTTTTTAGTACTGCCGTGGATAAGTCCAACTTCTGATGGTAGGACTGCCAGATTAATCTGTAATATTTATGATTCAGCCGAAAAGCCGTTCGAAGGTTCGCCCCGCTATGCCCTGCAAAAAGTTTTGGGTGAAGCTGCTGAGTTGGGATATTCCATGATGGTTGGTCCTGAACCCGAATTTTTCATGTTCCATCTGGATGAAAACGGTCAGCCAACCCTGGAGACCAATGATAAGGCCAGCTATTTTGACCTGCCACCGGTAGACATGGGTGAAGATGCCCGCCGGGATATGGTGGAAACGCTTTCCAGCATGGGTTTTGAGATAGAGGCTGCCCATCATGAAGTAGCACCTGGACAGCACGAGATAGACTTTAAGTACCAGGAGGCTCTGGCCACTGCTGATAATATCGTTACTTTTCGTATTGTGGTAAGAACAGTAGCTCAAAAACATGGGATGCATGCTACTTTTATGCCCAAACCTATATTCGGAATCAATGGCAGCGGCATGCACCTTCACATTTCTCTTTTTAAGAATGGCGAAAATGCTTTCTATGATTCATCCCGAGAGGATGGACTTAGTGAAGTATGCCGACAGTTTATTGCGGGAGTGATGAAGCATGCCAAAGCTATATGCGCTATCACCAGTCCTACTGTTAATTCATATAAACGTCTGGTTCCCGGTTATGAGGCTCCGGTTCATATCGCCTGGTCTTATAGAAACAGGAGTCCGTTGATTAGGATACCAGCCCGACGCGGGATAGGAACCAGGATTGAATTAAGAAGCCCTGATCCTACCTGTAATCCCTATTTAGGTTTGACAGTAATCCTTAAATCCGGATTAGATGGTATTAAGAATCAGATGGTGGCGGTTGATCCCATAGAACAGAACATATATGAAATGGGATTGGCAGAGAGGAAACTAAGCCAAATCGATTCTCTCCCTGGTAATCTTTATGAAGCAATAACTGAGTTGACTAATGATCCAATAGTTAAAGAAGCACTGGGAGATCATATCTATTCTCTATTCACCCGGGCTAAGATTAAGGAATGGGAGAAATACAGTGCCAGGGTGTATGATTGGGAAATAAGGGAATACCTGGAGAAGTTTTAGAAAATTGAGAATGAAAATAAACAGGGCTGGAAAATATGTTTTCCAGCCCTTCAAGATTTTTATGATAAAGTCTGCCAAGGTAAAGAGGCCCTTTGTTAAGAATCGTTGCCGAATTGTGAAGCACCGCCTTCGAATCGCCTTACCCGATGTACTCTGCCTGAATACAGATTCACCTCTTGACCAAATTTTAGAATCTTCGCAATAATCCCGATACTTTACCAGCAATCTGGGCATTATTAACGAATATTGAAGCCATGGCGGTATTTTCCGGCTTTAATTCAATACCCAGCTCTCTTCGGTAAAAGCGTTTAACAGTAGCTTCATCTTCAATTAAGGCTACTACGATTTCTCCGTTATTAGCTTCCTGCTGCTGCCTTACTATTAGATAATCACCATCAAATATACCCGCTTCAATCATACTATCACCTTTTACGCGTAAGATGAAATGGCTGCCTGGACCAACGAAATCTACCGGTACGGGAAGATATTCTTCAATGTTCTGTTCTGCTAATATCGGTGAACCGGCAGCGACACTACCGACCACCGGCAGGGGAATAGTTTCGCTTATGGCAATATCTCCCTCAGAATCAACGGGAATTATGGCTCTTGGTTTAGTAGGATCCTTTTTTAAAAACCCCTTTTGCTCCAGCTGTACCAGATGGTTGTGTACAGTAGAACTGGACCTGAGACCTACCGCCTGTCCAATTTCTCTTACAGAAGGAGGATATCCGGAAGTACGTATTTTTTCCCTGATATAATTGAGTATCTGCCTTTGTCTTTCAGAGAGAGTGGTTTCATTTTTCATAAATATGAACCTCCACTACTATTTGGCTAAAATTATACCACAATTCAGGATATAAAAACACATGTTCGATGGATTAGAATCTATAATTATTTAGTGCCGATCTTTCTGCCAGAAACTTTCCGGGTTAACATTCTCGATACTGGTAACCAGCTTCTGTCTGGCTCCAGGGAATTTTTGCTCTATTTCATTCAAAAGACTGTTGACTTCATCCCTCTTAGTATTACCATCAGCCGGGCATGATTTATCTATAACCGGAATATTAAGTGATTGGCTCAGGAGTTGTATATCTCGCTCACTTATATATATCATCGGTCGTATTACCGTTAATCCTATCCGGTCCAGATAAGTGCGTGGCTTAAACACATTGTAATGACCTTCAAAAAGCATGGATATAAACAGGGTGTCAACCACATCATCAGCATGATGTCCCAGAGCCAGTTTATTACAGCCCAACATTTTAGCGGTCCTGTTCAGTGCCCCGCGCCGGAGATGTGAACAAAGAGCACAGGGGTTTTTCTCCTGTCGATAATCGAATACTACCTCGCCGATATTAGTCCTTTCTATATGCAGGTTAGTGTTTTGAGAAAGGCAGAATTCTCCCATCAGAGTGGTATCAACACCCCAGCCCAGGTCCAGAAAAATTGGATAAAGGGTGAAGTCCAGCGGCGTATACTTTTTTAAGAGCTGCAGGAGATATAACATTACCAAACTATCTTTGCCACCTGAAATCCCTACCGCTATTTGGTCGCTATTTTCAATCAGATTATAATTTAAGTTGGCATTCCTGAGCTGTTTAAAAACCAATTTAGTTCGTCGGTTATGCATAAGTAAAGCTCCTGTCAAATATCATGTTATAACATTTCTTACCTGCATTATACCAGCAGCGAGATTAAATAGACACTCGCCGATAAATAATTATCATCTTAAACAGCAGGGTATTACTGGAAACAATATGGTAAAATAATATTGCCAAAATTGCTTGCATTAATGTACAATTATTTAGGTTAAGAGTCATAATAAGGTGTACAATTCAGTTTTCGTAAAACCAATTCCTAGGACTTCGCAATTCTTAGTAGAACTAATGGGAGTTGAATCAATGCAATCAGTAAATAAAAAATATGCTTTCTTCTGTTTACTAATTCTAGTGCTCAGCCTCATAACTAGCCTGACTGGTACACAAGCAGCTCTAAGCGCTTCTGCAGCCTTCCCTGAACCACAGGGAAAAGCTGCCCTATTAATGGATCTTAATTCAGGACGCATCCTGTATGATAAAAACAGCCATCAACGTATGCCGCCTGCCAGTGTAACCAAGATCATGACTGCCTTGCTGACCGTTGAAAATGGTAATCTGGATCAAGTGGTGGAAGTTAGTGAAAATGCTGCCGCTACTCCTGAATGCAGTATATATCTCCAGCCGGGAGAAACATTAACCCGACGGGAACTGCTATATGCCTGCATGCTGCCTTCAGCTAATGATGCGGCGGTGGCACTGGCTGAGAGTGTTTCATCTGATGTAGAAGACTTTGTAGACCTTATGAACCAGCGAGCAGATGAACTGGGGATGGAAGATACCCATTTCTGCAACCCTCACGGTCTGCAAGCAGAAGAACATTACACCAGTGCCTATGACCTGGCCCTGTTAAGCAGAACGGCACTACAAGATCCAATATTTCGAGAGGTGGTCAGCACCCAGAATATTATTATTACAGGTCCACCCGATAGTGAGGAACAACGCAGCTTATGGAATCAAAACCGGTTACTCTATCGCTATACGGGAGCATTAGGTATTAAAACCGGATATACTCGAGAAGCAGGTAATTGCGTGGTAGGGGCCGCTCAAAAGGACAATATGATATTGATTGCGGTTTGCCTGAATTCACCAAGTGTTTATGATGATATAATCCAGATGTTGGATTATGGATTTACCAATTACCAGATGACAGAACTACCAACCAGTGAAGATCCATTGCTGGTAAAGGTTACCGGGGGACAGGCTAAAACTGTTATCGTACGACCATCAGGAGATATATTAGTAGCCGCTGCACCGGAAGAAAGGTCTCAGCTAAGATGCAGCATTTTGCCATACTCAGAGGTGTCAGCTCCAGTTGAAAAAGGCGACCTGCTGGGTGTCTGCAAAATATATAAGCAGAATGAAGAAATTGGTAGTGTCGATCTAGTGGCTGCCGATTCTGTAGAATTAAAACCATACTGGACCGGGTCTTTTGTGGATGGCGCATCAAGCTTATTTAAGTGGTTTTTCTTCATAATCCTGGTATACATAACCTGCAAGAACAAAAGAGCACAAGCAATACTCAAAAGTGGTCTGAGGTATATCGTTCTAAGAATCATCAAGAAGCGTTCACCAAGAAGCAGATCAGTTCGAATTAGAAACTATCGTTAAATCAACAACACAAATAAGTTCGGTACCTGGTACCGAACTTATTTGTGTTGTTCGCCCTGCATGGGCATAGTCTAACGGGTGAAAGTCCCTAACACACCCTGATAGTGGGAAGTGTACAGCCAAAGACAAGGGTGTCCGCCGCGAGACGGAATCTGAAGGAAGTCGGATGGCAAATCTCTGGCCTGACGGACAGAAATCACATAGAAGGCATGGCATATCGGGTAAGGTTGCAACACAAACTGAAGCCCAATAACTATCCGAAGGTATGCTGTGTAAATGTGGCAGGTATATGGAGTGAAAGACTATGCGCCTTAACGGGGGAGATCTGCATGGTACGCTCTGCATAGCGATAAAATATTCGCTACTTAGTAACCTTTATCACAAGGTAAAGCTGAACATGCAGAAGTCAGTTCGAGTCGTAGTATCGAAGAAGTTAGTGAAAGCTAATGGAGAAAAGGGCTCGACGGTTGCAGTAAATTAGACATGGTTTACTAAAATAACGAAGATAGCAGTTGCTCGAAAGAGGTTGCTTATCTGAAAGTAGGTTGGAAACCGATGACAAAAGATAAGAACGCTTAGTTATTGAAGATAAACCACGCACGGCATACGCCAAATTTACTAAAGCCGAACCGCCGCTTGCGGAACCGCATGAGCGGTGGTGTGAGAGGACGGGGGTTAGTCACCCCCTCCTACTCGATTCCTATTCATAATCAAGAGATCTGGTCTAAACAAAAAATACATCGTTGGGTATGGATATTTGGAGTTTAAGGATATTGCTGTTTGTTAATATATATTTGCATTAATGCAAATATATAAAATTATTAAAATATTCTGCCAAAATAACTATTATTATGCTAAAATAAATGAATAAATAGGACAATAAATCTAAAATAAAATACGATATATGATATAAGAACTAAAATATTAAGTATTAGGATACAATAAAGGAGAGATGCCCATGCAAATTTATTAAGGTGTTGATTATTCTATTGAAACAATATTCGCTATTATAAGTCTTTGTATTTGCTGCAGTTAGTAATGTGCAGGAGGCGATTTTCAGTAAGGGTGAGGCTATTGGCAAAGAAGGGGGAGATAGTGGTGATTTCGACACGAGCTTTAGATTCATGTAAAGTATTATCAGAAATAATGGTGAAGATGATCCCTGGAGGGGTTTTGTTTGTAATTGTGGAAGGCAGCACAGTGGTCTGGATGAAACAATCAGATTCATTTACCATTGAATTATTTAAAGTTGGACATAAATTAGATGCTACTACTACTACCATGAAGTCAATAAAAGAAAAAAAGGTAGTGAATGAAAATGTTCCACGTTCTGTATATGGGATGAGATTGGAAATCTCATCAATACCAGTTATCAATGATGATGGAGAAACGCTAGGTGCATTTTCTATAGTAGTACCTAAATTGCATCCAGTTGCAGCAGCTTTCGGTGATTTTGCACCAATACTGGCGGAGATGTTTCACGAAGGATCTATCATATATATGACCGATTTACAGAAAGTTGCCTATAGACAGGAATCCAAAAATTGGAATGTCAACATAGAGCCAACTAATTTAGGTCATGAGTTAAAGCCGGAAGATGTTGCTTACAAAGCTTTAAAATCTCAACAGCCGATAACGGTAGAAATTGATGCTGCCAGATATGGTATTCCGGTTAATGTAGTAAGCTATCCATTGCTGGATGACAACAAGGAAAATTTTGTCGCTACCCTGGGTCTCGTTACTCCAAAACAAACGGCGGTTACACTGCGTGACATGTCCAACAATCTTGGAGAAGGTCTGAGCAGCATTGGTGCTGCCATTCAACAATTGGCAGGATCTGCAACTGACATACATTCTAATGAACAGTCTCTGAATGCCAGCATTAAAGAAATAATTGATTATGCAGAACAAATTAACGAAGTATCAGTATTCATAAAAGAGATAGCCGAGGAAACTAAGATGTTAGGTCTTAATGCAGCTATAGAAGCAGCGCGGGCAGGTGAAGCTGGCCGGGGCTTTGGTGTCGTTGCAGAAGAAATTAGACATCTGTCAGAACAATCCAAGGGAACAGTACCGAAGATAGCACAATTAACTAATACCATAAAGGAAATAACCAGGGAAGCAAATGAAAAGAGCAAATTATCTTTGTCAGCAGTCCAGGAACAGGCAGCAGCTACGGAGGAAATCACAGCAAGTATTGAAGAAATAACCGCCATGTCCGATGAATTAAACAATATTTCAAAGAAATTGTAATCAATCAGAAACATGGTGCCAGGCACTAACTTACTAACTTATTCCATTAAATACTAAAGAGAATAAGTTAGTAAGTTAGTGCCTGGCACCATTCCAGAAAGTCAGTGCCTGACCACAAAGCTTTAATTATTCCGGTAATAACGACTGAGCAGTTCAACTGGGTGTAATACTTCAATATCCCAATTATTACGCTTACAGCCGTAGTTTAACTGCATCATGCAGCTGGGGCAGCAGGTAGCCACTATTTCCGCACCGGTGGCCATAGCATTATCCATTTTCTTATCCAGTATTTTCATCGACATCTCGTAATGGGTGGTACTGTATGTTCCTGAACCACCACAGCAGGTGTTGGCGGCCTTCATTTCGACCAGCTCCACCCCGGGAATTCTTCTCAGAACCTCTCGAGGCTGATTCTTGATCAACTGGGCATTAGCCAGGTGACAGGGGTCATGATAGGTAACCCGTATTTTCGGGGCGGTTTTATCTTCAGGTAATCTTATATCAAGTACATTAATTAAGAATACTGTAAGATCCATAACCTTTTCTGATAAGGCCAGGGCTTCATCTTCTATTTTTAGCCCGGCAAATAGAAACTCCATGTTTTTTCGGGACAAAGCTGATGAACAAGAAGCACAATCGGTAACAATATAGTCCAAATCATAAGCTTTAAACACTTTAATATTGTGGGCGGCCAGCTTTTGGGCGGTTTCCATTTTTCCATTCGCAATATGAGGCAGACCGCAGCACTTCATGTCTTTAGGAATAATAACTTCACACCCATTACGGGTCAGCACGTCTACTGTAGCAGTTGCTACACTGGGGTTGAAAAGGTCAGTCCCGCATCCCAGAAAATACCCCACCGTATATTTCTTTTTACCTAGGGCAGGATTGATCTCAGACAAACTGCTTCGGGCTGATTTAGATGGTATATTATCCATCATCTGTTCGGCTTCCTTGAGATCGCCCGGTAGAATTTTGGTAAGTCCGGTTTTTCGTGCCAGGGTCTGTAAGCCCAGTTTCTGAACCGTGCTCATGACTCGTGCAGAAGATCGCAGCATTCCTGGTCTAGTCCAAAGGGTATCAAATAACAACTCTTTGCCGGCACTAGGATTATTTTCATATATATATGATCTGGCTGCCGCGTTTAATTCATGCACATCTATGCCTGACGGGCAGTTAACGGAACAGGTCTCACATAACAGGCACTGACCTAGTCTTTCGTAGACTTCATTAGTAGGTTCGACCTTGCCATCCCTCAGCATCTGTACCATAAAAACATGTCCGCGAGGAGCAGTAGTCTCAATCCCTACTTCAGCAAATACAGGACAAACACTCCGGCACTTGCCGCAGCGCACACATTTCATCAGCTGATCCTTAACGGGCGGTAATTTTTTAAACTCCATAACTTAACCTCACTACTCCTTAGAACACTTTCCCGGGATTCATTATTCCTGCTGGGTCAAAAGCCGCTTTGATTTTTCGCATATATTCAACTGCCTTACCATGTTCAAGCTCTGCATAAGGACGCCTCACAGCTCCAACCCCATGCTCACCGGTGGTCGATCCGTTCATTTCGATAGCCAGTAAATGCACTTCATCAACAAATTTTATTACTTTCTCAACTTCTTCAGGTATTTCCGGATTAATAACGGGAGCAGTATGCACATTTCCATCGCCAATGTGGCCATAGTTTACAATCTGTATGCCATGTTGATCGGCTAAATCACGTAAGGCTCTTAGTGTATCAGCAACACGTGAAATCGGAACACTAATATCTTCACCAGCAAATATTCTGCTTCCATCAGGCCGCACCCTGGCTGAAGCAGCAGCAGTAACACTTCTTCCTTCCCATAGCTCAGCCATACGTTTAGGCTCAGTCGCCCATTCAACTGAACGAGCCCTCTGGCCAGTAACTTCTCGTATTACCTGCCCCTCATATTCAACGCTGGGCGGGTTTCCATCTACTTCAAAAAGCAGAATCGCTTCTGCATCCGGCAATTTTATCTCCGGCTTAAAATCATTTACCGCTTTGATAGCTGAACTATCCAGTATTTCGATACCAGAGGGAAGTATCCCAGCCTGGTAGACATCCATTACCGCCTCTGGTGCATCATCCAGATTATCAAATACTGCCATAGCAATACCGCGAGCTTTTGGTTTCGGGAAACACCTCAGCCTTATTCTAGTAACAACTCCTAGAATTCCTTCAGAGCCGACCATGAGCTTGGTTAAATTGATTCCGGAGACATTTTTGATACACCTGGCCTTCATACCACCGGTAATAATAACATCCCCATTGGGCATTACGACTTCTAATCCCAGTATATAAGGCTCGGTCGCCCAGTACTTGACCGCCCGAAGACCTGACGCATTGTTGGCCACCATTCCACCCACCGTACACATCATACTGCTGCCGGGATCAGGCGGAAAAAAGAGATTATGTTTAGCCAGTTCATTGTTCAGCTCAGCATGAATTACTCCGGGGCTCACAATAACCTGCATATTTTTTACATCAATTTCGATAATCTCATTCCAGGTGGATAGATCCAGTACGATACCACCCTGGACGGCTATACATCCCCCTGTTTCACCTGTTCCAGCCCCCCTGGGCACAATATTGATCTGGTTGGCATAAGCGAATTCAACTACCTTCTGCACATCTTCGGTAGATTTTGGGAATACAACTGCATTAGGCTGGGAAGGCTCCAATTTAGTTAAAAATGAACTGTCGTATGAATAGTACATGAGATCAAGGTCTTCAGTCAGAACCTTATCCTTACCCAGCAGCTTGACCAATTCCTGTTTAAGCTTCGAAGTTTCCATATTTTCTCCCCCTTGTGGGCATTTTTACTTGCAATCAAATCACTGCTTATTATATCACAAAGAATATTAACATTTATCCTGTAAATTTATAGTTGTTTATAACATAACGGTGGGCGGCAGGGTTGATTTTAGCTTAAAGGAGCAATAAACTATAATAAATTCACAAATAATCAATGAATAGCAGGGGTTTTGAAATGATTATAAAAATGGCCTATGGAAAAGAACAAATCGAAATAAAACTATCAGACCGCAATATACTGCAGATTGTTGAACCGCCACCTGTCAGTACAGCATTCGACAGCAGGGAAGTCTTAAATAAGGCGCTAGCGAACCCGGTATATACTAAAAATCTCCCGGAAATCATATATGAGAAAAAGGCTGCTAATGCAGTAATTGTTGTAAATGATATTACCCGACCAACACCCTACCAGTTAATCCTACCGCCGATCTTAAGAGAATTGGAAGATGCTGGCATACCGGCAGAGAATATAATCTTGCTGGTGGCGCTTGGAATTCATCGTCCGCATACTGCAGAGGAAAACCGGATAATATTTGGTGATGCGATATGCAGTAAATACCGGATCGAAAATCATAATTGTGATGAGAATCTAGTGTCATTAGGGCATTTAAGCAATGGAATGGAATTAGTGATCAACCAAACCGTAGCGGATGCTGATTTGTTAATAACGACTGGACTGGTTAACCTGCATTATTTTGCAGGCTATTCCGGGGGCAGAAAATCAATTCTTCCCGGAGTAGCCGGGAGGGGACTTATTGAATCCAACCACAAAATGATGAGTGATGAGCGTGCCTGTCTGGGTAATTACAGCAGTAACCCGGTAAGCGATATTATGCTGGAAGCGGCCCGGAAGGTGGGAGTAGATTATATTGTTAATGTAGTCACGGCTGGAAAAGATGAAATTCTTTTTGCTGCTGCTGGAGATGTGTATGAGGCGTGGCTGTTATGCGTAAAATATTGTGAAAAACATAATGTTGTTTCGATTAAACAACCAGCCGATATAGTTATTGCAGGCTGTGGCGGATATCCCAAAGACATTAATATGTACCAATCTCAAAAAGCTTTAGATTCTGCTTCGCTGGCAGTAAAGGAGGGTGGGTCCATAATACTTCTGGCTGAATGCAGTGAGGGGCTGGGTGAAGAAACCTTTGAGGAATGGATCAGGCAGGCCAATACCCCGGAAGATATTGTTGAGCGTTTCTATAATAATTTTGAACTGGGTGGCCATAAAGCTTATGCTATCTGCAGGACCTTAAGAAAGGCTGACGTTATCCTGGTCAGCAGTTTAAGCCAGAGTATGGTAGTAGATATGTTCCTGCAATATGCTGAGAGCCTGGAAGAAGCTCTAAGAATAGCTTATATGAAACATGGGGATAATCCTTCTATTATTATAATGCCAGAAGCCAGTAAAACTGGGATTCAGGTCACCAACCTGGAATAAACCTTAAAATACTTAAATAGAATGAGCATATATAAACTAACAGGAGATTTTACATGTATTCAAAACTGTATAATTTTTTATCAGCTGATCAGATTAAGCTTAATGTAGAGATGAAACATCATACTACATTTAATATTGGTGGTCCAGCTGATGTACTGGTCCTGCCCAACAGCATTACTGATATTTGTATGACAGTGACTTTCTGCCGGGAAAATAATATAGCATTTATTTTGCTGGGACAGGGGAGTAATGTTCTGGTCAGAGATAAAGGAATTAGGGGCATGGTTATTAAACTCGGTAATGGCCTCAACCGGTTTTCTATTGCTGGACAGGAAATATATGCCGAGGCAGGCATGAACCTATCAGCCCTGGCGCTGGAAGCAGCAGAGCATGGTTTGAGCGGCTTAGAGTTTGCAGAGGGAATACCGGGAACTCTGGGTGGAGCAGTGGTCATGAATGCCGGTGCCTATAATGGCGAAATGAAAGACCTTGTTTATGAGGTGCTGGCCATAGACACTGAGGGTAATTTCAAGACATTTACCCGGGAGCAGATAAAATTCGAATATAGAAGTAGCGTATTTCAAAAAGGCGAATATATTGTTCTTTCCGCCCGGCTACATCTTAAACCGGGCAGCAGGGAAGATATTATAGGGACCATGAGAGAGTTTGCCCGGCGCAGAAGCGAAAAACAACCGCTGGAACAACCCAGCGCAGGAAGCACCTTCAGGAGACCGGAAGGTTTCTATGTGGGCCCAATTATTGAGGGATTAGGCCTCAAAGGTTTTTCCATTGGTGGTGCAGAGGTATCCAGTAAACATGCAGGATTTATTGTCAATAAGGGTAACGCTACCGCTGAAGATGTTATTGATCTGATTCGTTATATACAGGAAAAAACAAGGGAAAAACATGAAGTAGACCTGGTACCGGAAATAAAAATTGTTGGAGAGGAGTAAGGCCCATATAAAAGGAGATTAAGAGACAATAATAATGACCGCTCGGCGGTCATTTGCTTTAATATCATGGGCTGTAAAACATGAAAGTATTACTTACTACCTTAAATGCCAGATATACCCATTCTTCGCTAGCCCTGGCGTATCTGCGGGAATCGTGTAAGGATGAGAAATGGACGTTAGAATGCCGTGAATTTACGATTAATGATAGGCTGGGAAGTGTTATGGCAGAGATTTATCGTATTCACCCTGCGGTCTTATGCTTGTCATGTTACATCTGGAATATCAGGCTTATCCTGGAGCTGTGCTGTGATTACAAGCAGATGGATCCAGAATGCAAAATAATTCTGGGGGGACCTGAGGTCTCTTATGATTCAGAGCAGATTATGAGTACCAATATAGCTATAGATATAATAATAAGCGGGGAAGGGGAGCAGACCCTAAGAGCACTCTTGGAGCATTTATCTTCTGGTAGTGATTACACTAAACTTCAGGGCGTTACCTGTCGCTGTCATGATACCATAATTCGAAATGAACCAGCCGTCTTGATTAATGATTTGTCAATGATACCATCCCCCTATCATGGAGATATGTCACATTACGATCACAAGATGGTATATTATGAGACTTCTAGGGGATGCCCCTTCAACTGCAGCTATTGTTTATCGTCTACTCTCAGAGGAGTAAGATATCTCCCTATGGAACGGGTTAAAAAGGATTTAAGGTTTCTAATTCAAAATGGTATAAAGAAAATAAAATTTGTTGATCGTACCTTCAATAGCAATGAGAAGCGCTCTATAGAACTGATGAAATTCATACTAGAAGAAATGGGGGGAAAGAGGAGTACTTCTTTTCATTTTGAAGTATGTGCCGAATTGTTTTCGGATGAAGGATTAATTTTTCTGAAAGATATTCCAGCGGGGATTTTTGATTTCGAAATTGGTGTCCAGTCTACCTGTCAGAAATCTTTACAGGCCGTCAATCGAATCACTGACTGGGACAGGTTGGTCAACAATACTAAAAAGATTCAATCATACCACAACATTCATCTCCATATTGATTTGATCGCGGGACTGCCTTATGAAGATTATAGACGATTCGGGCAATCTTTCAATGATGTTTACAGGCTTAAACCTGATGTTATTCAGCTAGGGTTTTTAAAGCTTCTAAAAGGTTCACAAATACATATCCAAAGAGATAAATATGCTTATAGATTTCAAACATTAGCTCCATATGAGGTCTTAGCCAATTCTTATATGACTTACCTTGATTTACTCAAGCTTCATGATATAGAAGATCTGGTAGAGAAATATTATAATGCTGGCCTGGTCCGGTACACCATGGAATATATTGTGAATATGATCTATGAAGGTGATGCTTTTGCGCTGCTGGATGAATATGCGTCATTTTGGCGAATTAATGGCCTATATGACCAGCCTCATCGGCGTGACACTCTCTATATATCCTTATCCCAATTCGTCAAGAAAATTTGCGGCAAATACTTTAATGCAGTAAGTGAATTACTAAAATATGATTATCTGCTAAACAACCGGGTATATCAGGTTCCTGAACAGCTTCAGCGCCATAAGACATCAGAAGCTCAAAATCTGCTGAATTCTTTATTAAGCGATGATGGATTCTTGAAGAAATATGTGCCTGAAATGAGGGGTAAGAGTTTAAGGGAGATGAGGAAATATGCTTATCTGGTATATCTTAGAATCAATCCTTTAGAATATCAAGAGACGGATCACTTAATACCGGTGATATTCCTGTATAATCAGAATGAAAACAAATCTTATCGGAATATCGTTCTTGATTCTTATAATGACGACTATCCGGCTGTACCATAAAGTATCTCCACCAGGTGGAGATACGATTGCGTTTATATTATTTTTTATAGACTCGGTTGCGACCTTTGTTCTTAGCCAAATAAAGGGCATCATCAGCACGCTTTAATACTGTTTCCCAATCTTTGTCCAGGCTTTTGTAGGGAGAATAATTGGCTACACCAGCACTAACCGTGACCCTTCCGTAACTCTCATTTCCTTCGTGCTTAATATTAAGCTTTTCTACCGAAGTTATTATTCTTTTGGCAATAGTATGACTTGATTCTTCATCAGTCTCCATAAGCAGTACTACGATTTCTTCTCCGCCATATCTAGCCACGAAGTCTGTTTCCCGACAGGCAGTCTTGATGGTTTGCGCTACCTTCATAAGAATAATATCTCCCTGCTGGTGCCCGTACATATCATTGTAGGGCTTAAAATGATCCAGATCTATAATGATCAGGCTGTAATGCCGCAAATATCTCACTGAATAATTATGGGTATTGTTCATCTGCTCGTTAAAAGCTCTCCGGTTCCATATCTGGGTTAGTTCGTCCATGCGAGCCATTTCTTCAAGCCTGGCATTAAGCTGCAGCAGCAGATCAGAATATTCTTCCAGGACCTGGTTTTTACGGGTCAACTCCTCTTCACATTCCTTTAAACGGAGATGTATCTTCATTCTAGCTACCACCTCACGAAGATAAAAAGGTTTGGTGATATAGTCTACCGCACCTGCCTCAAGACCAATAACTCGTTCTTCACCATCGGCTTTGGCGGTCAGCAAAAGTACCGGGATGCCCGTGGTTCTGTGATCCTTGCTTAAACGCTGAAGAACTTGATATCCATTGACATCGGGCATCATGATGTCCAGCAAAATCATATCAGGAGGTAGAATTACCGCTTTGTCAAATCCTTCTATCCCATCTGATGCAGTTATTACATCATAACCTTCATGTATAAGCGAAGATTTTAACAGACTTCTTATACTCTCTTCATCGTCTATCACCAGGATTCTCCGTTTACGCATTAATATTGTCCCTCCCTAAATTATTAAAAATCAAACAATTATTTATGGCAGAAAGTAGTGATTGGGTTGTATATGGCCGGTTAATATATATTTTGACCTTATCGTGGTATTGAAAATCATTTTTCTTTAATCCTATTATTTTAAGATCGGGACGAATAACCAAAGTTGTATTAAGCCAATCCAGGTTAGAATCCAAAATCTCCATATCGATTAACAGAATACCTATTTCTTTATTGCGCACATAATTCTCTGCATCGACAGGTGTCAACGCGGTATATGTTTCAAAACCTGAATTCTGCAGGGCAGTAGATAATAATTTCAAGTTTATTTCATCTTTGTCGAAAATAAGGACTGGATATTGGAATGAATATCCCTCAATGCCTTTATTCACTTTTTGCATTTCATCCAATTGCTGGATTAAACTGGGACCATCAATGGGGCTGCCTATTAGGCCGAAGCATCCGTACCTATGAATTTCTGCTTCACTCATGCAATTAGAGTATACCAGCAGAATGGTTTTGTCTATATCGACCAGATGATTAATCTCGAGCAGGCAGCGGTTGTGCTCATCATTAATATTATCCATATCAATTATTACTGCATAGGGCTGGTAAAAATTGATGGCCGTCTCGATTTTTCTATTATAACCGATGATAATCGGCTGATAATCTGAGCCGCTAAATATTCCATTAAATTGAGATATCAAGAAACTATTATCCGATACCAGTACAATTTTACGTCGAGACATGAAGGAGCTGTCCCCTGGATCTGTCTTATCCACCTGGGTATCAGCGTATTTTAAGGGCAGTATAACCTCAAATTTGGAGCCTTTTCCAGGAGTCGATTGTACTGTGATCGATCCTTTCATTAACTCAACCAGTCGCTTACTTATAGCTAACCCCAGGCCAGTACCTCCATATTCTGTGTTAGTAGTACTATCTACCTGCGTATATGGCATAAAAATGTCTGCCATTTTATCCATCGGGATGCCTATACCGCTATCTATTACGCTTATGGATAAAGGTATCTCATATTGATTGCCCTGGGAAGGCAGTATTTCAACAACAATATATATTTCGCCCTTCTTAGTAAATTTCACTGCATTGGAGAGCAGATTATTATATACTTGTCGTATTCTGACTCTATCTCCCCGCAGTTTTTCAGGTACATTTTTCTCTATTTTAACAGTGAAATTTAGTTTCTTTTTCTTAACGGTTGGTTCGAATACCTTCAGACTTGAATAAACAAGATCCTGAACATCAAAAGTTACTTCATCGAGAAGCATACTATTGGCTTCCATTTTAGATAAATCCAGAAAATCATTGATAAGATCCAGCAATTGAGTGGCATTTTGTTTGATACCCTGTAAATACTTCTTTTCTTCGGCATCGAATTTATTTTCATCCAGCAACTCAGCATATCCAATTACACTACTCATGGGGGTCCTTATTTCATGGCTGATATTGGCCATAAAATCACTTTTGAACCGTACTGCTTCTTCTGCTTTAAGTCGAGATTCAATTATTTCGCTTATATCTGTGAACACAATCACCAGAAAGTCGGGCTCTTCTGTCTCATCATATATAGTATTTATTGAGATACGGACATATTTATTACCGCCTTCACTGGTGTGGACTCTTTTTACGCCTTCCCACTGACCGGCATTGATCTGCTGCATATTGTTGAAAAGATCATTAAAATCTTCATCAATAAAGAGAGTTGAATATGATTTACCCAGCATGTCTTCCGATTTCCAGCCAAACATACGCTCTGCTCCTTGATTCCAGTAGGCAATTTTGCCATCAAAATCAGTTCCCAGAATAGAATCATTAACGGCTTCCAACAGTCGGGACTGATAAAATATTTTCTTTTCCGCCAGTTTTTCCAGGCTTATATCCCGGCTAAAGAATGATATACCTTCGATTTTCGCATGTTCATCCTTGATAGGGGAGATGCTTAATTCTATGTTCACTAGTATACCCTGCTTGGTCCAGGCATAAGTTCGCTGTTTTGGTACTGATTCACCATTTATGATTCGATTGAGCATAGAAAACCTGATATCAGGCGGCATAATGATAGATATGTTTCTTCCTATCACATCTTCAGCTGTATATCCGTAAACATCTGCTGCAGCATAATTCCAGCTTACAATGGTACCTTCCAGATCTGTTCCTATAATACACTGAGCTGAATCTTGAATAATGCTATACATATAAGCCAGCTGTTTCTGCACGTTTCCGGGCCAGGTATTTTCGATAACAATGAAAAACGGATCCAGTTCAGGATGGACGGTTGCATTAGTCACACAGCAGGGAATTTTACAAGCATATTTGTTTATTAGGAAGGATTGGTCACATTGATCATTGGTATTGATTTGTTCATTAGAGACGTCATTATATAAAAGTTCATTCAAAGACATTGTTTTCAATTGTTGGCAATCATAAGCAAGTAAATCCATCATGCGCTGATTTACATAAATCAGTCGATCACTGTGAAAAATGATAATACCATAACTCAATTTATCAATGCAGGAATGAAGCAGCTGCTGATCCAGCAAAGGAATATTCCTCCCTGTAAGCATATTTTTGATTTATGGAAGAAGCATAATAATGTATTTCTTCCATATTAAGGACAATCTATATTATATTAATAAAATTATAACAGATTAGGACAAGAGTCATAATCTAAAAATCAATTTTCAATAAAATAATTATCAATATTCTGTTTTCAATATTTTGTTATTGTATTTGGAAAATAAATATAAGAATAATAACAAAAAGCATGAGTAAAACAAGGGGATTATGATAATTGATGTTATACTATAGAGGAAAATGACTATTTATGACGAAATATGTTACTATTAAGCAGGTGATTACCAGTTGTATAGAATTAGGAGAAGGTGTCTGATGAAGCGGGCTTATAAAAATGATACATTAGACAATGATTTAATTAACCATATTAAACCAGATGATTTTATTTGTCATCTTTATGAGTCTTTTGAAGAGGCACAGAAGGTATGTGCTGCGTTATTAGAAGCAGACTACAATGAGGAAAATAAATACATCTATCTATCAAATAAGTCTGGTTGTAAGCGATTCAGAGACTATCTTAAATCAATAAATATAAATGTGGATTGCTTGGAAAATAACGGGGCTTTAATCATTCAGGATATTCGCATTGATAATTTATACACCATTATAAAAAACTTGCTTAAAAACTTTAGCAATAATAAAAATGACCTCAATACGAAAACGTACATGATTCTTGATATGAACCAGAATGATGAAAATATAATGGACATACATTCGTTACAGGAAAACCTGGCCGCTATAAATAGCTATATATTGTCAAACTATAAAATAGTACTCTTGGCCCAGTTTAAAAAGAGCCAGTTTTCTCCCATTAAACAACAAATGTTGGTTTCTCTATATCCTATTAATATACAAAATAATCAAATGAACATTAATCGGCTCTATAAAAAGACTACTGAAAAAGATTTTAATATTAAAACTTATGAGAGTAAGGATAATAATCTAAATATTATTGATTTACCAATATATGAAACTAATGAAAGAGGCGAGATTATCGCCTGTAATTCAGTCTTTGCTTCATTTACCGGCTATACCATTGACCAGATGTGCTCCTTTAATGCCAGTGATATAGTAGCGGGAAGGAGAGATTTGTTTCCCGCGGTAAACAGCTATCAATTGGAGACACTTAGTTCACCTCTGTCTATATATCATTTTCAGACTGAATATATTAAAAAAGATGGATCCTCTATAATTACCGATGAGATTATGTGCTCATTATTACAGGAAGATGAGAGATATAAAAATTGCCATATATTAAAGTACTATGATGGTGAACCGGATACCTACTATATGCTTCTGCACCATGACAACCGTCTTTACCAGAGATTGTTCAATACTTCCAATGGTGCTATGATCCTGCTTGATCCAGTTAGAGATAAGAAAGATTTGATTTGCGATGCCCGAATTGTGCAAATTAGTCAATCATGTGCAAACATTATGAACATTTCCAGCGAGCTTATATATGAACAGACTATCAGCGAGTTGAACTGCAGTAACCTGCACTTATGGTTAGAAGCTATTGACGTAGTTTTAAATACCGGCCGGCAGGTCTATTTTGAAGCCTATGAACCAATCATAGGAAAATATTTAGACATTATTATTTTCGCCCCGATTACGGGTAAACTAGCTGCTGTTATCGTCGATGTAACCCAGGTAAAAAAAATCGAAGAACGTTTCCAGGAACAGATAATTTTTTTAGAAAATATTCTTGATGGGATACCAACGCCTGCTTTTTATAGAGATACCTGCGGTAAATTCCAGTTCGCCAACAAGGCATTCGAAACCGCCCTAGGTCTGGCCAGAAAGGATATATTGGGGCAGTCTCTATTTACAGTACTGCCTGAGGATCTGGCATCTAAATATCGCGAAATGGATCTAGACCTGCTTTCTAATGCTGGTATTCAGACCTATGAGTGGGAATTTCAAAATGCTGATGGGGACCGGCATGACGTAATTTTTAATAAGGCCCCCCTTTCTAATTCAGATGACGAGTTTATTGGGGTAGTAGGTACTTTTATTGATATAACTCAACGAAAAAGAGCCCAGGAAGCATTGAGAATAAGTGAAGAAAAGTTCAGAAGTATCTTCCGCCAATCTCCGATTGGAATTGCGGTTTATAATCCTCATGGACAGTTGATAGATGTAAATATGGCTATGATCGATATACTTGGCATAAAAGGTATTGATGACGTCAAACATTTTAACCTGTTTGCCGATAAACATTTTAGACCGGCCGATGAAGGAATACTAAGTAATCTGGCTATTTTAAGTTATGAAGAAGAACTGAATTTTGATAAAATCAGAAATGCTGGTGCTTTTAATACTATAAAGACCGGTAAAACATTTATTAAATATTATATAAGTCCGCTAAGATACCCCGACGGAAGTATTGAAGGTTTTCTGGTTCAGATACAGGATATTACTGAACAGAAAAAATCCGCGGAGGCTCTGGAGGCCAGCGAAGCAAATCTGAGGCGTTTGACTGATAATATGATAGATATGATTGGACAGGTCAATATAGTTGGAGATTATGAATACATTACTCCTTCATGTTACAGTATGCTGGGCTACGAAGCTGATGAAATGCTCGGATGTTCATTCTATGAATTTGTACATCCCCAGGACCTGGACAAGGTCAAAGAGCATTTTGTACGTGCTTTTAGGTCCAAGACCTTTTCCAAATTTGATTATCGATATCGCCGCAAAGATGATAGTTATCTGTATATGGAAACAGTAGTCAACGTTATCTATGATCACAAAGGCAGAATATATGGCGCAGTTCTGGTTAGCCGTGATATATCCGACCGAAAACGCATGGAAGGCGAATTGTCTCGTTTGGACAGATTAAAAACGGTAGGAGAAATGGCTGCTGGGCTGGGACACGAAATTAGAAATCCCATGACCACGGTGCGTGGTTTTCTGCAAATGCTGGGCTGCAATTTAGATTTTAAAGATTATAAGGAAGTTTTCGATCTCATGATCGAGGAGCTGGATGATGCTAACAGTATTATTTCTGAATTTTTATCTCTTGCCAAAGATAAGCCCTTGTACTCTGAAAAAGAAAATCTCAATGATATACTAATGGCCATATACCCGTTAATTTCTGCAGATGCTATTAAATCAGATAAACAAGTAAAAATGGATTTAAAAACTATACCTGATTTAATGCTTGATTCCAAAGAAATTAGACAGTTGATATTTAACATGACCCGAAATGGATTAGAATCCATGGCTGCGGGCGAAGTATTGACTATTAAGACTTATCAGGAGGGTAATGCAGTAGTACTGCAGATTCAAGACCAGGGCTCCGGTATACAAGATGAAATACTGGACAATTTAGGAACTCCATTTTATACCACCAAAGAAATGGGTATAGGATTAGGCCTCCCTATTTGTTTTAATATTGCCTCCCGTCATAACGCCTTGATTGATGTGAAAACATCTTCTGACGGCACCACTTTTTGGGTCAAATTTCAATTATAATTTGGCTCATTACTTCATCAGGGGATCGATCCTTTCAGCTGATTAAACTTTCAGGTCAAACACTCACACTAAACCGCTCCTAAATATGCAGGCATTACAACCGATAATTTATGGATAAATGATCAAAGCCCCGCCATGCAGCAGATAGATTAGGTATAATAATCATAAGCTGCTTTATTTTGAATATTAAAATTAAGGAGAACTACTGGTGAATTTCGATGATAATAATGACCGTGGTGTAGATGACGACCACTTACAGGAAAGTCCATATCAGAAAAGGCATCCTGCTTATAAAATATTAGCAGTCATAGTGTTGCTGACCTTTATTTCATTATCTATTCCTCAATTTTTTTCATTGCTCAACGGTAGATTAGACTTTCTTAAGAACAGGGTTGATCCGCAGGATAATACAGATTTGAATCAAGCCGTTTCAGCAGTAGTATCTATAAAAGCATATAATGAAGAATTGTTCAATTACACGTCCCGTCAGGGTACAGGATTTAATATATCTGATACCGGAATAATAGTAACCAATCAACATGTTGTCGAGAACGCCAGGAGTATCAAAATACAGTTTGAGGATGGCAGAGTGTTATACAGCGATGACATCCATACTTTTGATAACGCTGACATTGCTTTGCTCAACCTCGATACTCAAGATCTGCCTCATATAACCCTGCAAACAGACACTATTTTAGAACCAGGAGATATTGTATCAGTCATAGGTAATCCGATGGGTTTTAAACAGGTAATATTGCAGGGTCCAATTATGGGGTATTACACCACAGGAGATATACCCATTATGCTGCTGGACATAAACTGCCAACCAGGTAATAGCGGGAGTCCGGTTATTAATCAACAGGGTCAGGTTATAGCGATTGTTTATGCAGTGACTTCTGCCAAGCAGGGGGAGAAAGAAAGAAATCTAACCCTGGCGTATCCTTTGTACTACTTCAAAGATTATTTCAAGGAATTGAATTACGCTAACTAGATCATATGTACTCTTATATTTATGAGGAATCACCTGGAAGCATCTCTGGTTGGTTGGAATAAAATCGATTTGATGACTAAAACAAACCTGAAACCATTACCTAAACGATAAAACACTAAGGCAAGTTCCTGGCAACATATGTTTAGCCGCTACACCCATCGTTTACATGAAGGCGTTGCAATGCCTAAACAATTGCTTAGTTTATTGTATGCGCTGCAGCAAAGGGTTGACTGGCGCTTTTATGGCGATGTTATATATTTCATCATTATTTCTACATATTGAGATCTTACATCTTCATGAAAATAGTCAAAATCCTTTAGCGCTATGGTTCGATTGGCGACCAGAACAGGAAAGGCCAGACCTCCTTGCATCTGCATTATCCTCATTCCGATAATTGCTTCGCTTTCATCCGGCCTGATTTGCATCAAAGTATTTTTGATCAAGTCATAACCCTGCTCCTGCAAAAAGGATTCATATTCTCCGCTAACCTGGTACTCGGTTATAGACTGCATGATGAAATTTTTCATAATATCGGGATACATCAGGAGAGTCTTGGTATAATCATCTAAAAAAACCCTCAATCTATCTTCGGGCACTAGATCTTCCCGGTCAAGTACTACGAAAGAGCTTTTTAACTGCTCGGTAATGCTGTGTAATGCATCATTTATCAACTGTTCTTTACTGCCGAAATGATAATTGATGGCAGCCACATTAACACCTGCCGAGGAGGCTACTTTCCTGATAGTAACCTTGCAAAAACCCTCCGCTGAAATAATATTCAGTGTCGATTCAATGATTTTTCTTTGGGTACTTGTATACTTTTCCTTATACTGCATAGTTATACATCCTCTTTTATGTAGAAATACTAAGTTGATAATGCTGACGCCAATGTTTTAAACACTGTTTTAATATAATATCCGATTATTCATATCGGGTCAATTATTGCACAGAGAATTGACAAAGTATAAAATATAAAATACCATATAATCAGGTTTTCAAACAGTGTTTGAAAACTGTCTAAGATATGCGAAAAAAGGAGGGAGCAGCTTTATAGCTGTGTAACATATGGATAAATTGCTGCACCTCGGTTTAGATGTTGGCTCAACAACTGTAAAGATAGTCATTTTAGACCATTCCAATTCTATCGTATACAGCAAATACCAACGCCATTACTCGGATATTAAAGTTACTATATCTAAGATGGTAGAGGAAGCTCATCTTGAATACCCGGGTAGGAATGTAACTCTAATGGTAACGGGTTCTGGGGGTTTATCTGCCTCTAAGTTTTTAGAGGCTGGTTTTATTCAGGAAGTTATAGCCTGTTCCCAGGCGGTGGAAAAATATATACCTCAAACTGATGTAGCTATAGAGCTGGGTGGAGAAGATGCCAAGATAACCTTCTATGAGGTTGGAGGAAGCGTTGATCAGCGGATGAATGGTACCTGTGCGGGTGGAACTGGAGCATTTATTGACCAGATGGCAGCTATGCTGAAGACAGACGCTTCCGGGTTAAATGAAATGGCCCGGCAGTATCATACGATATATCCTATCGCCGCAAGATGTGGTGTATTTGCTAAAACTGATATTCAGCCTTTGTTAAACGAAGGGGCATCTAAAGAAGATATAGCTACTTCTATTTTTCAGTCAGTGGTTAATCAGACCATTGGCGGTCTGGCTTGCGGAAAATCTATCCGTGGCCATGTGGCATTTCTAGGTGGACCTTTATATTTTCTATCTGAACTTAGAAAGAGATTCATCGAAACTCTTAACCTTGACCAGCAGCATGCCCTATTCCCGGATAATGCTCAATATTACGTGGCTATTGGTGCAGCATTGGCATCCAGGTCTGAGGAAACAGTTAATTTTAATAAGCTCTTGCGGAGAATTCATAACTTGGGTGATATACCATCTGAAGATGTAAGACTGCTGGATGCATTATTTACCAGTCAAGAGGAACTGGGTGAATTCAAAGCCAGACACCTGTCCCATGCTCTGGAACGGGGAAGTCTGACGGAATTTCAGGGGGACTGTTTCCTGGGGATAGACGCCGGTTCAACTACTACCAAAGCAGCTTTGATAGATAGTCAAGGTAAGCTTCTGTATTCATATTATGCCAGTAATGAGGGCAGTCCCTTGACCAGCACCTTGAATCTTTTGCGCGATTTATATGATAAATTACCTGAAGGAGCAATTATTAGAAACACATCGGTGACCGGTTATGGGGAAAGCTTGATCAAATCAGCCTTTTCAGTAGACTTGGGCGAAGTAGAAACAATTGCTCATTATCGTGCTGCCCAGTATTTCATGCCCGGGGTGGAGTTTATTCTTGATATCGGTGGGCAGGATATGAAATGTCTTAAAATAAAAAATGGTACTATTGACAGTATAATTTTGAATGAAGCTTGCTCTTCTGGGTGCGGTTCCTTTATTGAAACATTTGCTCAATCCTTAAATATGAGTGTTCAGGAATTTGCTGAAAATGCTCTTCTAGCAGAGCACCCCGTGGACCTTGGCACCAGATGTACAGTTTTTATGAATTCTATGGTAAAACAAGCTCAAAAAGAGGGTGCCACTGTAGGCGATATTTCTGCCGGTCTATCCTATTCAGTTATTAAAAATGCTCTATTTAAGGTAATTAAGCTAAGAAACACTGATCAGCTGGGAGATAAAATAGTGGTTCAAGGGGGAACTTTTCATAACGATGCGATCCTGAAAAGCTTTGAGAATATTGTGGGCCGGCAAGTGATTCGGCCGGATATAGCAGGGATAATGGGAGCATTTGGCGCAGCCCTGATTGCATCCGAGAAATATCTTCCCGGCCATGATAGTAATCTTATTGGCAGTTCTGCCCTAAAAGATTTCAGCTATAGAAGTTCTATGTCACGATGTGAAGGCTGTTTAAATAACTGTCTGCTTACCATAAATACCTTTAATGATGGCAGAGAGTATATTTCCGGTAATCGCTGTGAAAAAGGGGCTGGTATGGAGAAGAAAGGCAGTAATTTACCAGACCTTTATGAATATAAGCTGCGGCGGCTGAGCAGCTATGTGCCTCTGAAGCAAAAAGAAGCCTACCGGGGAACCATTGGTATTCCAATGGTGCTAAATATGTATGAGAATTACCCTTTCTGGTTCACTTTTTTCACCCGACTGGGTTTCCGGGTGGAGAGATCTCCACGTTCATCGAAGAAAATTTATGAACTGGGATTGGAAACTATACCTTCTGAATCGGTTTGTTATCCGGGCAAAATGGTTCATGGTCATATAATGGCCTTGGTAAATCGTGGAGCAAAAACCATATTTCATCCATGTATAACATATGAGAAAAAAGAAATTGAAGAAGCCTCCAATCATTTCAATTGTCCTATAGTAATTTCATACCCAGAAGTTATTAAGAATAATATGGATGTGTTAAGGGATAAGCACATTAAATTTATGAATCCTTTTCTTCCTTACGAAAACAAAAAACGTATGATCCAAAGACTTTATGAGGAATTAGCAGATTATGGTATAGATAAAAAAGAAATTGCTGCCGCTGTAGAAGCAGCCTGGCAAGAGGAAGCAGAAGCCCGTCAAGACATAAGGAAAAAAGGGGAAGAAACCCTTAAATATTTGGAAGAGACAGATCAGAAGGGAATTGTACTTGCTGGCCGGCCTTATCATATTGATCCTGAGATCAATCACGGTATTCCTGGATTAATCAACTCTATGGGTTTTGCAGTATTGACCGAAGACTCCATTTCCCATCTTGGCACGGTTAATCGCCCCATTCGAGTAGTGGATCAATGGATGTATCATTCCAGACTGTATGCAGCTGCCAGTTATGTTTCGAGTCGAGATGATCTGGAATTAATACAGCTTAATTCCTTCGGCTGCGGTTTGGATGCCGTTACCACGGACCAGGTGGAAGAGATACTGGATTCAGCGGGAAAAATCTATACCTGCTTAAAAATTGATGAAGGAAGCAACCTGGGATCAGTGAAAATCAGAATTAGATCCCTGGTGGCAGCCATGGAAGATCGTTATAAATCGGGAATAAAGCCATCTTTTCCACCTGCAGTTCAGAGCAGACGGCCCTTTACCGAAGAAATGCGCGGCAAGCACACTATCATATGCCCACAAATGTCACCTATACATTTTGAACTTGCGCAGAATCTTTTTGCATCCGAGGGATATAATATCGTAGTCCTTCCCTCAGTGGACAAGAATGCGGTTGATGAGGGCCTTAAATATGTGAATAATGATGCTTGCTATCCATCGATACTAGTAGTTGGACAGCTTATTTCGGCTCTGAAATCGGGTAAATATGATTTAAATAACACCTCAGTCATAATATCTCAGACCGGAGGGGGCTGCAGAGCAACCAATTATATTGCCTTTTTACGTAAAGCTATGAAGGATGCCGGCCTGGAAAATATACCGGTTATTTCAGCAAATATTACCGGTCTCGAATCTAACCCCGGATTTAAAATAACCCCAGCTTTATTTAAAAAGGTAATCATGGGAATAATCTACGGCGATCTGCTTATGAGAGTACTTTACCGGGTCCGACCCTACGAGAAAATACCCGGTTCAGCTAATCTTCTTTTCCAAAAGTGGATAAACCTTTGTAAACAGCAGTTGATGATTGGTGATATGTACAGTTTTCGCAAGTATGTCAAACAGATCGTAAGAGAATTTGATCAGTTGGAAATAAGGGAGGTCAGGAAACCCCGGATAGGAATTGTAGGGGAAATACTGGTCAAATACCACCCAACTGCCAATAACAACGTAATTAACATCATTGAAAACGAAGGGGCAGAAGCTGTGGTACCAGATCTACTTGATTTCTTTACCTATTGCGCTTATGACCTTATTTATCGCCATCGTTATCTAGCTGGCACATTAAAGGGCAAAGTGCTGGGTATGTGGTTCATAAAATATTTTGATAATTGCCGCCGGGATATGATAAAAGCATTAAATCGTAGTAAAAGATTCGATGCGCCTTGTTCAATTTATAACATGGCTAAAAACGCTGAGAAGGTGGTTTCGCTTGGAAATCATACTGGTGAAGGCTGGTTATTAACTGCGGAAATGATAGAGCTGATAGAAATGGGCGCACCCAACATCATTTGTATGCAGCCTTTTGCCTGTCTTCCTAACCATGTTACAGGCAAAGGTATGATTAAAGAACTGAAAAGGCAGTATCCTGAAGCCAACATAGCAGCTATAGACTATGACCCGGGTGCTAGTGAGGTAAATCAGTTGAATAGAATCAAACTCATGCTGTCAGTTGCTTTTAAGAATATGAATATAGATAGTGATATGGCAGATACGACCTGTGTTTCCTTGGAAAAAGAAAGCTCCTCTATCGAGAAGGGGGATAGAATTATAAATAAGAAAACGAGTTAATAGGGGGATGTTTCTACAGAATAAAAGGTTATGACTGAAGCCTATCACTGAGCGCGTTACAAATTATTGACTGGCAGTTGTTTTGATATTTCCACAAAAAAATAGAATCTCCCCTGCAAAATTACTGGGGAGATATTTGATCGAATTACATCAGGCAAGATCTGCCAGGCTATGAGCCAGAGCTGTTAACTCCTGAGCCATAGCTTCAACCTGTTGTATGCTGGACGATACCGCCTGAGTTTGATCCGCCTGTTTTCTTATAGTTCTACCTGCATCATTCACTCCACCAGCTATGGTCTTCACAGAATCTTCAATATTTTTTAATATATCAGATATTTTTCCTACTGATACCGTACTTTCTACGGCCAGCTTTCTTACCTCATCAGCCACCACCGCAAAACCTTTACCGTGTTCACCGCTCCGAGCGGCTTCAATAGCAGCATTGAAACCCAGCAGTTTAGTTTGGGTGGCAGTAAAATTAATGATATTTAATACTTCACCGGTTTCATTCAAACGTTCTACAGCTTGGTTGGCGTAATCTACCAGGTCATCACCCTTTTTGGAGACTTCATTAGCATAAGTGGCAACTTCTTCCATCGCACGGGTAACCGTCTGCATGGTTGCGGAAAGATCGTTGGACATATCGGACAGCTTTACCGCTTCGTTATGCAGTTTTACCATCATCATTTCCCGGCTTTCCAGTAAGGTCATCATCAGATTCGCGCCATGAGAATCCACTACTGCCGTATGACCATTTTTCCCAGCAGTAATGATTTCTTGTACTTTTTCGCTTCCAGTTGCTTCAATAATTAAATCACAATTGCTCAGGGAAAACACATTATTCAGGTCGGTATAAATTTTTACTCCGATTTCTTTTGCCAGAACCATACCTGGAGCTGATGGATTAGCATCGCAAATTCCTATTACCTGAATACCTTCGATCCCCTGCAGCGCTTTCAAAATAGAGCTGCCACCCTGTCCGGCACCCACAATAACAATATTAGTCATCACTTTACCCCTCCCGTTCCTTCCTAGCTTATTCCTTCTACATAAATCCGGAATATCCTGCATATATGTGAATAAATTCCTATAATAATATTAAAAAGGTAAATATATCTGTATTAAATAGTATAAAGCTTCAAACTTCCGACCAAATAGGGACAAACAGCCCGTATATATTTATTGAAATATTCTGGAAACGATATCGGTTTATCTAAATATAAGATAAAATGGAACTAACATGGAAAAGGGGGAAATTAGATGATTAACAAAATATTTCCCGGTCTATATAAATTAGAAATACCTTTGCCAGGGAATCCATTAAAGACTATAAATTCCTATCTGATAAAAGGGGAGGGGAAAAACCTTCTCATCGATACCGGAATGAACCGACCCGAATGTAAGAAGGCATTTGATCAGGCTGTACAAGAATTGAGCGTTGACCTGCATAAAACCGATATACTGATAACTAATTTTCATGCCGATCATGTGGGTTTGATATCATATCTAAAATCATCAGACTCGAGGATATACGGAAGTGAAGCAGACACTAAAATGCTGAACTTTTTTACAGCTTCCAATGGAAGCCAATATTGGAATGACCTGGCCGCTTTCGCAGTCCAAAATGGTTTTCTGGAAGGGAAGCAAGCCATAATTAGTCATCCAGGTTTTAAATATTCCGGTCCGGATAACGTCGAGTTTGAAATAGTAGAGGATGGTTTGACCATAGAAATAGGCGGTTTCTCCCTTAAATGTATATTGACTCCCGGACATACACGGGGTCATTTATGCTTGTATGATGCAGATAAGCAAGTCTTATTCTCTGGCGATCATATTTTAGCAGACATAACCCCTAATATTGCTCTATTTGCCAGCACTTATAATCCTTTACAGGATTACCTGCAAAGCCTGGATAAAGTTTATGATCTGGCTGTAAAACTAACGCTTCCATCTCACCGTTCTATCATTTATGATCATCAGGAACGGATAATGGAGCTGAAGAAGCATCATCAGCTTCGATGTCAAGAGATAATTAGAATGCTTGAGTATGGCCCGGCCAACGCATACGATATTGCTTCTATGATGACCTGGGATCTGAAATATTACCAATGGGATGAATTTCCTTTACCACAAAAATGGTTTGCAATTGGCGAGGTTATTGCCCATCTGAAATACCTGAATGAAAAGGGGGAAGTACTTAAGTATGATGGTGATGGAGTGACCCTCTTTTCGTTGTAGTATTGAAACATAAATATAATGGTTAAGTTACCATGCAATCAATACTCTATGGGTTTGCTGGAGCAAGAGTCTGGCATGCTCATCTGCCACATCTCTGTGTAATGCTTTCCACACATATATTTGCTGCTTTTCTCGGTGAGCAAAAATCACCTCTGCGATTATTTAACATAGGCTGTATCTGTGAAAATTTAGTACGGCTTGTGTTACAATATTTTCTAGTAATACTGAAAGAGATAAGAAAAGAATACTGTCTCAAGAGATTCAGGTCAGACAGCAGACAATTAATCTCCAAGATAGTCAATATCTGCTGCAGTTAGGTAGTTTCCAGGATTTGTTTTGATATCAGGTGTTTTTATTATTAAAGATTATGCAAACAGGAGGAGGAAAAGTTGAAAAATCGTCTGGTGAAAATACTGGTGATATTAATGGTAATGGGAATTTTTACAGGATGTTCCAGTGACGCAAATCAAGGTAGTACGACCCCACCTGATGACACAGAAAAGGTAAAAGTTCAATTGTACTATTCTGATTTAGGCAATGAACAATTTGTAGTGGAAGAAAGAGAAATATTATTCCCCAAAGACCACGATAAATATAGTATTGTGCTGCAAGAATTAATCAAAGGCACAGAAAACTCGGATTACCGCAGCAACATAGCATCCAAAACCATAGTCTATGGCACCATGAAGCAGAGCAATGACCTGATTGTCAATGTTAGTAAAGATTTCTGCAGTTTCGGAGGAAGCATTGCTGAAATTATTGCGGTTGGCTCAGTGGTTAATACTCTAACCAGTTTGGACCGGGACATTAACCGGGTTAAGATACTGGTGGAAGGTGAAGAACTTATTGGTCCCAGCGGCAATCCCCGGGGCTTTATGGAGCCTTTCGATAATAACATAAATCAACCAGAAGTTAGTAAAGAAATTACCTTGTATTTTTGCAATCAGGATGCAACCGCTCTGGAAACTGAAATCAGGACAATTACAGTTGCTCCAGATATTTCTATGAATGATTTAATGCTAAGAACGCTGGAAGAACTTATAAAAGGACCAACTAACAGTGACCTGCATAAAACCATTCCGGCTGAAGTCCAGGTCAACAGTGTGGTGATAGATAATAATATCGCCCAGGTAGATTTCTCTATTGAGATGCATACCAAACATTGGGGTGGTTCAACCGGGGAAGGCATGACGATAAATTCTATAGTATATACCCTGACTGAATTTCCGGGTATAGATAAAGTAAAAATGACAGTGGAAGGAGAACCTATTTCGATAGAACACGGACCTATTGAAGAGGCGATAGGCAGGCATTAAAAACAGGGCTTGGGAAAAGATCAAACATAGTATAAGTACAAGGAAATCCTCAAGCCTCATTGATGATATAAAAAGCTCACCATTTGGTGAGCTTTTTTGCACTATGAAGAAATGATGAACTGTTTTATCTATCTGGATGTTTTATCCCTGCGGTAAGGAATGGGGATGTACTCAACAGATGGCACCTGTCGGTTTGGCTGGGGGTATAGATTCATTAAAAGGTAAATCTCTTCCGGAACACCACAATTAACATTTAATCCCATATTAGTTAGGGTTGAACATACCAGCGCAAAATCATGGGTCCAGCGTCCTTCGCTGAGCAGTTGGGCAAGTTTTTTAGCCTGTTCGTGTTCAACCCGGGGAGAGAGGATATCAACTGCTGATTCATATACCTGCCGGGTAGCCTTTTCAGCGATATCAGCTAATATAATTGTTTCATCATCTATTCTGTTGATCGGTTTATCCCGCAGAACTCTGATTATGGAATTGGCCGGGTATTGGCCTATCTGAGGATCTACCGGTCCAAGCACTGCATTCTCATCCAACATGATCTCATCAGCTGCCAGGGCTATCAAAGTGCCACCTGACATGGCATAATGAGGTACTATAGCTGTTACTTTGGCCGGATGTCTTTTGAGAGCCCGTGCTATTTGTTCCGCAGCTAAAACCAGACCTCCCGGAGTATGCAGGATTATGTCTATAGGCATATCATCTGGGGTCAAACGGATGGCACGCAGTACCCTTTCCGCATCCTCCATATCTATGAAACGGCGAAATGGTATCCCCAGGAAACTCAGTGCTTCCTGTCTGTGCAGGAGAGTGATCACCCGGCTGTGCCGTTTCTCTTCAATTCTGCGTATAAGAGAAAGCCGGGCTGAAATAATACGTCTCTGATTTAAAACCGGCAGAAAAGCAAAAAGGATAAACAAAAACCATATTATTGAACCCATATTCATTTCCAAATATAATCACCTCATTAACCGGTCATTAAGCTGCTACAGTAACTTTCATATAGTATAACAGATTATCCCGCGAGAATTCTAAAGACAGGAGAGCAGCTAAATAATATAATGGATTGAAGATGATGGCCTGTTTTTCTAAATTAAGGAGTAAGAATGATGAATAAGAATTTGACTACCTATGCTGCACTGATCATAACCATGCTGTTCTGGGGACTGTCCTTTATTGGTACCAAGATAGCCTTAACCAGTTTCACTCCCTTGGTCTGCAATTTCCTTCGCTTCAGCCTGGCTTCGGTATTCTTCCTGATGGTCATGCTGCGCAGCGGTTTACCAAAGCTCAGCCCTGAACAGCACAGGAAACTGTTACTTACCGCATTATTCCAACCAGGTCTATATTTTGCGTGTGAGACGTTTGGCTTGACCTATACCACTGCCTCCAGTGCCTCCATAATACTGGCCCTGGTGCCAATTGCAGTATTGATATTAGCTCGCTTCCTTCTGGGGGAGGAAATAACCCGTAATAACTTGCTGGGAATAACTTTATCAGTCATAGGTATTATAGTATTAGTTTTAGGGGGCGGGGAGAAGTTATCTTTGGAAGGATCTTTATTAGGTGATTTACTAATATTAGGTGCAGTTTTTTCGGCTGCTTTTTACATGGTTTTGGCTCGGGATTTGGGTAAAACTCTATCCTCAATGCAAATTACCGGTTTTCAGGTCATATACGGTACCATAATTTTCGCTCCCTTCTTTTTGTATAATCTGCCGGATATAAGATGGTCTCAGGTGAGCATACAATCTATTGCAGCCCTAGTATTTCTTGCACTATTTTGTACTATTACAGCTTTTTTAGCTTATAATTTTGCTTTAACCAGGATAGAAGCTTCTCGAGCATCGGTATTTATTAACGGCATTCCCGTGGTTACCGCAATAGGTGCCTGGTTTATACTGGGCGAGAAACTTACCGTGGTACAGATGGCAGGTGGGGCACTGGTGTTATTGGCGGTTTTCATTACCAGTGTCAGGGCCAAACAGGAAAGCGATTTGGCAGTAAAGGGACGGCCATGCTCAAATAACTCTGCTGCTCAGGTAGAAGATGCCCGGTTATGAAAAAAATTATTCTAGTTCGAAACTGTCTCCGGATATAATATGCATTGCGACAGTTTAAAATTTACATTTCATTCGATATATGAGAATATTACTAGGGTTAATCAGAGTCTGGAGGTGATCCCTGGTATCTTGTGCTTGTCTGGCAATCCCAGGCGCAGCCTAATTACCTATTGAAAAAGGGCTATAAAAAACAAAATATCGGGTAATTATAACAGAAGAACTACAAAGAAAAGGAGATCTACTCATATTGAGAACTTTTGATGAATTGGCATTAGCACCATCCATAATTCAAGCCATTAAGAGTATGGGTTTTGAAGAACCTACTCCCATTCAAGAAAAAACGATTCCTGTCGCATTGATGGGAAGAGATTTGATCGGGAGAGCACAGACTGGAACTGGTAAAACCGCAGCTTATGGCATACCTTTGGTTGATAGGTGTAATACCGATCTGGAACAAATCCAGGGTGTGGTTATAACACCCACACGTGAACTAGCCATCCAGGTGGCTGAGGAGTTGAACCGGATTGGTCATTATAAAAACGTCAGGTCGCTGCCTATTTACGGAGGACAGGAAATTGACAGACAGATAAAGGCACTGCGTAAAAGACCCAATATAATTGTAGGCACTCCGGGCCGCCTGATGGACCATATGAGAAGAAGGACCATCCGTCTCCAGCAGGTTAAGATGGTGGTGCTGGATGAAGCTGACGAAATGTTAAATATGGGATTTATCGAGGATATTGAGACCATCCTGCAAGATATGCCTGAAGAAAGACAGAGTCTTCTTTTTTCAGCTACTGTTCCTCTGCACATCCAGACCCTGGCCCGAAAATTTATGAAGAATCCTGAAATTATTCATATCGCCCCCCGGGAGGTTACGGTAGCCAATATCAAGCAGGAATATATCGAAACCCCGGAAAAACAAAAGTTAGATATATTATGCCGTTTGCTTGACATCCAAAATCCCGAACTGGCTATTGTTTTTGGACGCACCCGGCGCCGGGTTGATGAAATAGCGGAAGCCTTGAGTGAACGCGGGTATTCAGCTGAAGGTATTCACGGTGAGTTAGGCCAAAACCGCCGAGATACCATAATGCGCAAATTCAGGGCGGGAGAAGTAGAAGTTCTGGTGGCAACCGATGTAGCTGCAAGAGGCTTGGACATAAGCGGAGTAACCAACATATATAACTTTGATATACCCCAGGATCCCGAAAGCTATGTGCATCGCATAGGAAGAACCGGTCGAATGGGAGAAACCGGATTGGCTACAACTTTTGTGACCCCGCGTGAAATAGATCATCTTAGATTTATTGAACAGCTAACCAAACACCGTATACTTAGAAAGCCTGTCCCTACTGTAAATGAAGCTTTTGCTGGTTTGCAGCATGTAGCTATAGAGAATCTGCTCCAGGTAGTTGAAAAGGAAAATATCCAGACCTACAAAAATCTAGCTGAGAGTTTATTAGAAGAATACGATTCAGTAACCCTTTTATCAGCAGCTTTAAAAATGCTGACCCGAGAACCCGAAAAAGCACCTTTTAAGGAGCTGTCTGATGTTCCTCCGATAAAGTTTAAGAAAGCTCAGAGAAACGATAACAGTAAAAGCAGTTTCGGTAGAAAATCTGGTTTTACCAGGAATCCTAAAAAACCGAACCGGCCCAGACCCAGAGACCAATAATGATCAAACAACGGCTTCAGGGTAGATTCCGGACAACCCATCCGGCCTTGAGAGGGTTTTCCCAGCAGGTGAGGCTCTGAAAACTTGTTATAATAGATACCGTCAGCATGCCTGTCGGTATCCTTTTAATTTGCAAGCACTAAAATACCGGTCTATACTCCCTCAACACTTTTTCTTTGATATAATTTAATTTAATTATACTTGGAGGAGAAATAATAGATGAATCCAATATATCAATATTCAGTTATCAAATCCAGAATAGGTCGCAACGGTGAATGTCCCAGGTGTGGGAACAAATTTTACCTGAAGGAATTTCACCATAAACCCGTCATCTACTGTAGAAAATGCCGGGAACCTATTGTCAGGGAAAAATATTTTAAAAAATGATAATCATATTAGAAAATATTATTATATGTGCAGTAGGAGCAATCCTGGCTGATACAGTGGTTCGTCCCACTTACCTGAGCAGTGGTCAGCAAATATTACTTACCTGCGTTTTTTATTGTATCTTCTATCAGGTTTTCTTATTTTATAAGTGTTTTTCTTCATTGGTGATATCGAATACTCCTTGAGTTCAGTGTGAACTAAACGCTGGGCGGCGATGAGGTTGGCTTCAGAATCCACACCCCATACTGAGATCAATGCAGCTTCATCCCTATCTACTTCAATCTGGATTTCATATTCCTTTATAAAATCTACCTGGAAACTGGTGTAATCAGAACTTAAAGAAGGTACAGATAGGGTTACGCTGGATATCTGCTCCTTTGCTCCATCCAGTCCGTAAAGTGTTATTTCAGCAGTCAAAGCATCCTCAGTATTATTGTTAAGGATTTTTACCAGTACACTTAAAGCTGAATTGCTGGCAGCATTTTCCATCGGGCCGGTCGTAAATAGCGTACTCATGACTGTCCACCTTTCGTTTAATCTACTTCTATTTATTCACCCGGGCAAAAATATATTACTGATTAGGATATCAGTTATTATCCAGCAGCTTAACTCTTCTAATGAAGAATATATACTGTCTCATTGCCAGCTCAGAATAAATCAATTTTCCATATCTGTACCCACTTTTAAAGAATAGAGTGCTGACACTGCATTTGAAGATGGTGGTCAGGGGAACTGATTGCATTCCAAGGGATAGGACTATATTGAATTAATTAGTTAGGTCCGGCTCCCCTTTTCCAGAATTTATTTCATTTATCTGGTTAGAATAACAACGAGTACTTCTGCAGGAGGTGACAATATGCGCAAAATACTCCGTAAAACTGAGATTATGAAAATGGATTTAAATAACTATGAACTGGAAAATGAATCAATTACCAGCAGTCTGGAAGAAAATAGGGCTATTATAGATAAAATGTTTAACCCCTGTGATGATATGCAATTCCGGGAGTTTGTGATCGGTCATGAGCATCCGGTACCAGCTTTTATTGTTTTTCTCGATCCAGCTTTAAATTATGATGTATTCCAGCGCGACGTTATGGAAGCTTTACTCAGCATAAAAGATTCACCTCCAGAAGGCATCTCAAATAAATGGTTGATACAAGAAAAACTTCCTATGGGTAAGGTACTGGAAGCTCAGCGTTGGGCAGAAGTTATAAATAAAATATCATCAGGTATGGCGGGTCTTTTTGTCGAAGGATTGAACAGCATGGTTTTGATCAGCGTGTTTGAAAACAACAGTCGAACAATTTCTGAACCATCTTCAGAAACTGTGACCAGAGGCGCTCAGGATGGTTTCACTGAGGATATTAGGAGAAATACTGCGTTGCTGCGCAAAAGGCTTCATACCCCTCGTCTGGCCATAAAGCAGATGGAAGTGGGAGATATCACACGAACCCGAATAAATCTGGTATACCTAAAAGGAATCATCGAAGAAGACCTGGTGACAGAAATTGAAGAGAGAATCAATAATATCAAAATAGATGGAATTGTAGCAGACGGACAGCTGGAAGAATTCCTGCGAGATTCCCCCTGGTCTATAATCAGCACTGTGGACAGTACCGAACGACCTGATGTATTAGCTGCCGCGCTTCTTGAAGGAAGAGCTGGAATAATCTTTGACAATACTCCTTTTTCTTTAATTGTACCAGTCAATCTGACCAGTCTCATACAGAGCCCGGAAGACTATTATGATAATTACTGGTTTAGTTCATTCATTCGTCTGCTGCGCTGGTCGGCTTTTTTGACTTCTCTCCTGGCTCCTGCCCTTTATATTGCCGTGACTACATATCACCAGGAATTGCTTCCAACTCAGCTGTTGTTATCGATAATTATTTCCCGGGAAAAAGTGCCTTTTCCCGGATTAGTTGAAGCCCTGCTGATGGAGATGAGTTTTGAAATACTGCGGGAGGCTGGGGTCCGTCTGCCACGCTCTTTTGGCCAAACTATCAGTATCGTGGGCGCGATTGTAATCGGGCAGGCGGCCGTGAGTGCTGGCCTGGTGTCGCCGGCTATGGTAGTGGTAGTTTCCCTGACCGCAATATCTTCATTTTCCACTCCCTCGCTATCACTGGCAAACAGCGTACGCATTATGCGTTTCATATTCATGCTGGCGGCGGCCAGCCTTGGTTTGTTCGGCATTATGGTTTTGTTTTCCATATTAATGTTTCACCTGTGTTCCATCAGGTCTTTTGGTATACCTTACCTGTCCCCCCTGGCACCGGTCAGTTTCTCGGATCTAAAGGATACCTTTATCAGGGTGCCGGCCTGGATGATGGATAAACGTCCCCGGCAAATGGCCAGTAATAACTTGCAGAGGCAGGCCAGCGGACAAAAACCTGAACCGCCCTCACCTGCCGGCGGAAAGGGGGAAAAACAATAAATGCTGGATAAAGGCCGCATTGACAGCATCCAATTGCTGCTGATATTGCTAATGGCAGAGTTGGGTACATCTCTATTTACTGTTCCGTCCCGGGTAATAGCGGCAGCTGGACCTGATTCCTGGATATCAATAGTGGTGGTAAGTGGTGTTTACGGACTGATTGTAGCCTGGGTGGCCTTAACGCTGAGCCAGCGATTCCCGACTCAGGTTTTTACTGAATACCTGCCCGATATTATAGGGCGTATTCCCGGCAAAATACTGGCCGGTATCTTTGCAGTTGTGTTGATGCATATAACTAGCGGCGTGCTAAGCGAGGGTTCAGCATTTATCCATATCGCTTTCCTGAGGGAAACTCCCCCTCTGCTGCTTAATATAATTTTGATCGGAGCAGCTTTTTATGGTGCTTTCCTGGGAATAGAAGTGATAGCCCGGCATAATCTGCTTCTATTTGCCTTCTTTAGCGTCGCCACACTGGCAGTTATCCTGCTGGTATTGCCAGACATTAATACTGAAAATTTCCTGCCTATCCTGGAACATGGTTACAAGCCAGCTTTATTGGGCGGGAAAGATTCATCAGCGTGGAGGGGGGAAGTATTTCTGCTTATAATGTTCTACCCTTACCTGAAACTAAAGCAAGAAGCCTCCAAAGCAGCTTATGGGAAGGTTATCGTGGCAGTTATTTATTCCACCATCATAACCATGACAGTAATCGGGGTATTCGGCAGTGTGGTGGCAAGTACTCAGCTCTACCCGGTTTATAGAATAGCCCGGTATATTTCTATCGGGCAGATTATTGAACGTATAGACATACTCATCGTAATAATCTGGGTAGCCGGAGTCATAATGAAATTAGCAATTTTCCTGCATGCTGCTGGTATTGCTGCAGCTACTACCATGGGCGTAAATAATTACCGCTGGCCCCTGCTGGGTGCAGCTGTCATAACTACGGTCATGGCTTTAACTTTTTTTGGTAACCAGGCACAATCGGATTACTTTTTTAGTAATATTTGGCCTCTTTATGCTTTTTCTATCGAACTGGTTTTCCCCGGTATCATTCTATTACTGGCCTTCTTATTAAAGAAAAAGGGGGTTAGTGAGCAATGAGAAAACGGCCTTTTATACTGATATTATTGCTGTTATTGCTTTTAATGAATATGACATTTTCCGGCTGCTGGAACCGGCGTGAGGTTCAGCAGTTAAGTATAGGCACCGGATTGGGTATAGATATGATAAACCTGGATGGCAAACCGCAGTTCCGTTTATCGGTATTAGCATTGCAGACAACCCAACCACCAAAATCAGGTGATACATCGCAGATGGGCAACCCGGCAACTGCAGGCACAGCCCGGGTAATAACTTCGCAAGGTATCACTATATATGATGCGGTAAGAAATTGGAACCTGCGTTCTTCCCGGCAGCTTTTTCTCGGCCACACTTGGATAATAGTCTTAGGGAATAGTATCACCCCGGAAGGATTGGGGGAGGTACTTGACTTTTTGAACCGGCATAAGGATATTCGCTTTCGGACCCTGGTAGTAGCATATGATGGCTCGGCCCAGGAGGCACTGCAGGCCCAGCCGGAATTCGAAACCATAACTTCTCTGGAGATCCAGCAGTTAATATTGCAGAATGGTCCCCGGGTATCCAAAACTGGGACAGTGAACATATTTCAGATGACTTATGATCTGCTCACCCCCGGCAGAGAACTGGTGCTTCCCCGCGTGCAATTGATCACCCCGCCTGAAAGCCTCAGCCAGTCCCAGATTGGAATTGGAAATACTGATAAGAATGCTCCGCAAAATAAAGTGGTACTGGTAAGTGGTTCAGGTGTATACCGGGATTATAAGCGGGTGGGCTGTCTGAGTGCAAATGAAACCCAGGGTATGCTATTTATTAAGAATGATTTTCAGACGGGCATTATCCCCTTGACCGTCTTTGGGCAGAATTATTCCATACTCCTAGGGAAAGCCAGCAGTAAAATTGAAACGGAATATGACCAGGATAGTCTGATTATAAACGTGAAAATAAAGGGGACCGGATCTATACAGGAAGGTGGCAGTGCAATAAACGAAATAACCCCAGAGCATATAAAGCAGTACGAGGAGGCTCTCAACCAGGCGGTTACTCGTATATGTTATGAAGCGTTATCTAGAAGCAAGGAATTACGATCAGATATCTTTGGTTTTGGGGACAAAATCCATCGACACAACCCTGAATTATGGAAGAATATCAGCGAAGAGTGGGAAGATATTTATCCCGGAATAGATGTGAACATATCCTGTGATTTTTCTATAGAGCATTATGGACCGGTGAGATAGATTGTCAATGGGGACGGTTCCATCTGACAACAATTCAGATTACCTTTGTCAATGGGGACGGTTCCATTTGACAACAATTCAGATTACCTTGCTCAGACTAGGAAACCAATCATAATTGGGTACCCTATTTCTTCAATAGGAATGGTCTAATGACCTTACATACCCGAACATACTGTTGTGTTTCCCACTACTCCCGTCTATTTAATATACCTAACCTCCAATATACATACTATTTGGTCGCAAAACACAAGTCGCTTATACTATCGATGTGTAAAGCGAGCTTGACATTGCGGAAGAATGATATATAATAAATGTAAAGCAAGCTTTACTTTAAATGCACTTCTTTTGGAGGGATATTATGCAAAATAGGTTGATTGAACTACGGGGTGTTCATAGTATGACGCAGGAAGATCTGGCTATTAAAGCCGGGGTCTCACGGCAGACGATTATATCCCTGGAAAAGGGCAAATATAACCCATCTCTGCAGCTGGCCCACAAACTGGCCATAATATTTGGACTAATTATTGAGGATATTTTTATCTTTGAGGAGGATGATGACTGATGAAAATAAAAAACAGCAGATCAACTTTTTATCTTACGGTAATACTGCTCATAGCTCTGGGTGTTTATATGATCACCAGGGGTGATTCCGGGATGGGAACAGGATTGATCGCAGGTGCGATAGGAGTGTTTACCGCGAAATCGATCCAGTTTAAGAAAATGACAAAACTTGAATCAGAAGGTAAAGTAGCTTATGACGAACGATCTTTATACTTGAGTTCCAAGGCCGCTCTGGCAGCAATTAGGATATATATTTTGGTATTAGCCAGCCTGGTACTGGCAGGAAGCGTTTTCGATCCGGCATGGCCGCTTACTCCCTGGGACCTGATTGGTTTTCTGCTGGCACTGCTAGTCTTTTTCTGGGTAGGGTTTTATTATTATTACAATAAAGTAGAATGATCATTTATATTTACCACATGTTTTGTCAATGCGAAGGTGTTATTACCAGAAGCTATCAGTTCAAGGTAAAAATTAATCCTGATCGATATAAGATAATTAATGTATAATCATGGTAATAGGGGTATTAGCAAAACAAATAATAAGCAAGCAGCCCCTGACTTGATCCCAAATACGGAAATAGCATAAAGGAGGTTGTATTATGGAGTTTTTCGAGGTTATTTATGGAAGGCGGGCAGTGCGCCAGTATAAACCGGATCCAGTAAGTCGTGAAGACATATTGAAGATACTAAATGCTGCCAATTACGCTCCATCCGGGATGAATAATCAGCAATGGGAATTTATCGTGGTATCAGGAAAAAAGAAAATACAGCTTGGGGATAGTTATGCAATAATCGCTGATGGCTATACTTCCTCCTGGGATCAGCCGCAGCGGGATGAATTCATTCGCTATGCTCGCACTTATGGAGGAGCCCCGGTACTTATTGTTGTATTAACTGATGCCAGTGATATCCGAGGAATAAGCAAAATGAACCTGGAAAGCGCCAGTGCGGCCATGGAAAACCTACTCCTGGCCGCACGAGCTATGGGCTTGGGCACCTGCTGGATGACCGGCCCTCTGCAGGATGAACCTAATCTACGCAGGATACTGGAGATTCCAGACAACAAAGAAATTGTAGCTCTTACCCCGCTGGGGTATCCGGTTAGCTTTCCGGAAGCGCTTCCTCGCCTGGATCCTGAACTGAAAGATAAAGTTCGCTGGGTGGAATAGAAGGTATATCACTAAAGGGGAGCAACTGCTCCCCTTTAGACCGATGACAAACGCTCCCTCCGGGGATCACAATTTAAGGTTCGCTCATGGTTCACGTATCATGCGGAAACGAATATCTGCGTTATTTCAAAAAGCCCTTACAGGACCACAGTTTGGGCTCACTGCGTTCGAAATAATAGAGAAGCCCGCTCAATCAGCGTACTCAGGTACGCCTCAATCGTGGGCTTCCCTCATGCCTTGATCTTCATTTCTTTATAATTCCGAGCGCAGCGAGTCCAAATTGTAATCCTGTGGGCTTCTGTCATCGGTCTGGCACATTTTCTTCTGTTTAAATTTTATAACCTGTTTAAAACTTCTTCTGCTAGCTGTCTGCAGTTATCGTAATCGTCAGTTTCATTTCCCAGAGCTGCAGAAATGATAAAATATACGTCTCCCTGCAGGACATGCAGGCCGGCACCCATCTTTAAACCGCTTCCTCCCCAGAAAGCTCTGTCCCCCAGGTCATTAATCTCCTTTGCTTCATCCAGAAGATCAATACTATCATCATAAAGTTTTGCCGCGGTGTATCCTGAATCTATTAATTTATCAGGCATAGCAGCAGTCTGCACCAGAGATAGCTGTACGAATCTTACGGCAGTACCTTCTTTTGCGGGTGCATAATTGTATACCTTTTGCCCCATGCTATTTTCAACAATCTCAGGGTCGCCTACTGCTTCACCCAGCAATTTTTCTGCATCATCTTTGGTCAGAAGCTGCGCTGGATCTAACACGATTTCAGAAGTTGTGTTAACTGCTGGATCGAGTGTATTATTATCAGTTTGAACTCCCTCTTTATTTCCACAACCACCTATAGTCAATACTAGCAAAGCAAGAACCACTGATATAAATATGACTTTAATCCTCATCTTACATCTCCTCCTGATGATTATTTTTATAGATTAAACGATGCTCCTTTTTACAAATAATATATTAAGTTTCCATCAACTGCGTAATATTACCTTTTTTATTATCAATATTATTTTGGTTCATTGGACATCGTATACCAGGATCAGAGTTAAGGAATCATAGCATAATGAATAAGGATGATTTAATATATAGCTGCTGAAAAGGTGTTTGGGAGTCAAGTACTTTCGGCCTATTTCATGTTTCCTGTGATATAATAATAACTTGTAATAAGACATAGGAGGATATAACATGGAAGAGAAGAATAAAAACATCGAAATGATGCGGAAGATTATCGAAAAGAAGCAGCAAAAAAGCGCTTCCCAGGGCAGCGTTAAGCGCGGTCCTGAGGATCGATACGGAACCAGCAGCCATCGCAGCAAGAAACAGAAGAAAAATAATTCTCCCGCCCTCGGGGATGATACAAGTGAGGTATAAGCATGAAATCGCTGGTGATAGCGGAAAAACCGAGTGTGGCCAGGGAAATTGCCCGGGTCTTGAACTGTAATAATAAAAATAAAGGTTATATTGAGGGTGCTAATTATGTGATAACCTGGGCCCTGGGTCATCTGGTCACCCTAGCCGAACCCGATGATTATGACCAGAAACTTAAACAGTGGCGGATGGAAGATCTGCCTATGATGCCAGAAAAGATGAGGCTAAAAGTTATCAGGCAGAGTTCTCACCAGTACCAGATAGTAAAAAAACTCCTGCACCGGGGAGATATTAAAGATCTGGTGATTGCTACTGATGCAGGGCGGGAAGGAGAGCTGGTAGCCCGTTGGATCATAGCTCAGGCTAAATACAATAAGCCATTTAAGCGCCTGTGGATTTCTTCTCAAACTGATAGTGCTATCCGGGAAGGATTCAAGAATCTTAAACCCGGAAAAGATTATGATAACCTTTATGATGCTGCCGTATGCAGGGCAGAGGCAGACTGGTTGGTAGGTCTTAATGTTACCCGGGCCCTATCTTGTAAGTATAATGCCCAATTAAACGCCGGCCGGGTGCAGACCCCAACTCTGGCTATGGTAGTTCAGCGGGAAAAAGAAATACAAGAATTCAAACCGCAGCCTTATTGGACGGTTAGGGCGGATTTTGGGGACTACTATGGAGATTGGCGAGATTCCAAAGGCCAGAGCCGAATTTTTGATCAGGAAAAAGCTGCCCAAATAATATTCCGGGTTGAAGGCCACGAAGCTAGGATAGAAGATATTCGCAGAGAGAACAAAAGTGAGGCTCCTCCGATGCTGTATGATTTAACCGAGCTGCAGCGGGATGCTAATCGAAAACTTAACTTCTCGGCCCAAAAGACCTTATCTGTTCTGCAAAAACTATATGAACAGCATAAGATTGTTACTTATCCCCGCACTGACTCACGTTATCTAACTTCAGATATAGTACCAACTTTAGGGAGCAGGCTTCAAGGTATTTCAACCGGACCATATCAGGCTATAGTAAAGCCGTTATTATCTAATAAAATGAATCCTGGCAAGCGGTTTGTGGATAACAGTAAAGTCAGCGACCACCATGCCATTATCCCTACCGGGGAACCAGTCAATTTAACTGCGCTGGTCAATGATGAAAAGAGGCTTTTTAATTTAATTGCCAGACGATTTATTGCTATGTTTTATCCGCCCTATACTTATGAAAAAACCACCATCTGCACTTTGATAAACGGGGAACGTTTTTACTCGCGGGGTAAGGTGGTCAAGGAACAGGGCTGGCGAACAGTCACATCCAAAGTTGAAGAAGAAGATAAGAAAACAGGTGAAGTACTGCCCGAACAAACCCTTAATCGTCAGGAAGAGGGAAGCAAAAAGCAGTTGAAAAGCTGCAAGATAACCCGTGGAATGACTACGCCACCACCACGTTATACAGAGGCAGCTCTGCTGACGGCCATGGAAAACCCGGTCAAGTTTATAGATGATAAAAAGCTGCGAGAATCAATAAGCGGCAGTGGCTTGGGTACGCCTGCCACTCGAGCAGAGATCATTGAAAAACTTATAAGCAGTTTCTATATTGAGAGAAATGGTAAGCAGTTAGTCCCGACATCGAAGGCCAGGCAGTTGATAGAACTGGCCCCGGAGGAACTCAGGTCACCTGTCTTAACTGCCCAATGGGAAGAGCAGCTGACTCATATTGCCAGAGGTAAAGGCAGCAGAAAAGCATTTATCGAAGGAATAAGAAGAAGCGCCCGGGAAATGGTAAGGGATATTCAACAGGACAGCAGTGAATATAAACCGGACAATGTTACTAAAAGCAAATGCCCGGCCTGCGGAAAGAATATGCTCCTGGTTCAAGGGAAAAGGGGTAAAATGTTAGTCTGTCCGGATCGCAGCTGCGGTCATCGCCAGCCGGAAAAGAGCAATAATGATGACATTTTTAAAAAGGATAGAAACAGTGCTCGAATCAATCAGAAATTGATTAATCAGTATAGTGATAATGGACAATTTGGCACCAGTCTGGGTGACCTGTTAAAGGCAGCATTGAATGAAAAAGAAAAGAAAAAGGACTAAACATGGTATTTGTTTTTTCCAATTAATGAGGTGAAGTCATAAATGAGCTGTTTTAGATTCAAGAAAATCGATGCTTTCACTGGAGGGTTATCGTCAGGGAATCCAGCCGCGTGTGTATATTTGGAAGATATTTCGGATATAACTCCGGCTCAAATGCAGCAAATAGCCAGAGAATTGAAAGGTTATGTAAATGAAGTTGTCTATGTGTTTACTGATAAAGATAGCTATTTATTAAAATATTACTCTTCGGAATGCGAAGTATATTTTTGTGGGCATGGCACAATTGCAGCCATGTATGACTTGATAATCAATGAGCCTTTGCTGATCATGCAAGAAAAAATAAGAATCAAAGTAAAACAGGAATATCTTGATGTAATAAATGACATCCCTAAAAATGATTGTGTCTATATATCAGCTCCCCAGCCAGCTTATCAAAAAACAGCTTTGAGTATAGGAGATGTATCAGAAGCGCTTGAAATGAGTCCCAGTGAGATCGATAATAGACATAAAATATCCCTTGTTAATGCAGGGTTAAACACTTTGATTGTACCAATACACAAACTGAGGGAATGTATCAATATAGATCCACAGGAAATTAAGTTGAGAGATTTCTGCTTAAATCATGATATAGATATTATCCTGGTATATACTCAAGAGACATCTAATAAAGCGAGTGATTATCGCACCCGGGTATTTGCCCCTAAATTTGGATACCTGGAAGATCCTGCTACAGGCTCAGGAAATTCGGCATTTGGTTATTATTTATTAGAAGAAAATCAGTGGGACGGCCAGAATCTGGTCATTGAACAGAATGCCAGTTATGATAATCCCAATCTTGTTAAACTTGGCACCTTAATTAAGCAGGGTAAGATCAATGTGCTATTTGGGGGAGGAGCCCAGGTTAGAGTAGATGGAAAGTATCTTCTCCATGAATAATCTTACATTAACGACAATTCATCAGATGATAATTTTGTGCTCAGTTGAAAGATACGTATAAAAGCTACCGAACACCTTTTAAGGGAGGAAACATAATAATGCAGAACTTAGAGCACCTGCTCCAGCCGATAAAAATAAATTCAATGGAGCTGAAGAATCGTATAGTCATGCCGCCCATGGGGACTGGCTTGGGAAACAGAGATGGTACAGTTAGTGAAGCCAATATTGCTTATTTTAAAAGAAGAGTTCAGAGCGGTGCAGGGCTGTACATCACTGAGATTTCTTCGGTACATCCAAATGGCAGTGTAAGTCCCAGTGCCCTGAGGATTTACGACGATACCTGCATTCCAGGTTTGAGCAAGTTGGTTGAGATATGTCATTCAGCTGACGCCAAAATTGCTGTGCAGCTTCATCATGCCGGGCGGGAAAGTTTCTATCAATTAAAAAAGGGGAATGCGGTAGGACCCTCAGCCCTACCCAGCTTTGTATTTGGTGGTACCCCGAGAGAGATGACCAACGATGACATCGTTGAAATAATAGAGGCTTTCGGTGCGGCTGCGTTAAGATCCCGTAAAGCAGGATTCGATGCAGTAGAACTTCATGCTGCCCATGGCTACCTGTTGGGTCAGTTCCTTTCTGTCCATTCCAATCGAAGGAATGACCAGTATGGTGGAAGTATGAAAAATCGTGCTCGTTTCATCGTGGAATGTATTCAGGAAGTACGCCGCCAAGTGGGTCAGGATTTCCCCATATCTCTGCGCATCTCAGCAGAGGAAGCAATTAAGAACGGCTATGACATAGAAGATATGAAGGCAATAGTACCTGACTTTATTGAGGCTGGCGTTGATGTTATTCATGCTTCTTTTGGCACCCACGGAAGTCCTGCCGGTATAATCCAGGCTCCCATAGAATATCCCCAGGGTTTTAATGTATGGCTGGCTCGGAAGATAAAAGAAACCTTAGATGTTCCGGTTATAGGTGTAGGAAGATTCACCGATCCTATGGTGATGAATGAAACTGTCAAACGCGGGGATGCTGACTTGATATCCGTGGGCCGCCAGCATCTGGCAGACCCTGATTTTTTGAAAAACGCTATAGAAGGACATCCTGAACGTACCTTCCAGTGCCTGGCCTGCAATCAAGGTTGTATAGAAAGGCTGATATATGAGGGGAAATCAGTGCGATGTGCCATAAATCCTGAGACCGGACAGGAATTACTTTACCCTGTACAGCAGTCCAAGAATAAATGTAAAGTATGGGTCGTCGGGGGAGGACCGGCCGGTTTGACTGCCGCATCCGAGGCGGCTCGGCTGGGACACCAGGTAGTCCTGTTTGAAAAAGGAGAACAGGTAGGAGGCCAGGTCATTGTTGCTGCACAAGCACCATATAAAGAACCATATGCTGATTGGATCGATAGGCTGAAGGCTAGAGCCCTGCAGTACGGAGCCCAGATCAACACCTGTTCCGAGGTTACCGAAACCATGCTTTTAGAGGGCAACCCCGAGGTAGTGATTTTAGCCAGTGGAGCAGAACAGTTTATTCCCTCCATTGAAGGAACTCATCTTCCATTAGTAACCGATGCCTGGAGCGTACTAAAGGCAGAGGTGCCTGTGGGAGATAATATAGTAGTGGTAGGTGGGGGACTAACCGGTATGGAAACAGCTGACTTCATTGCCCGAAAAGGAGCCAGGAGCCTGGTACTGGTTGAAAAACTGGAAAAGTCTCCAGTCAATCCTCTCACTTCCCATGGAAACATGTTGAATTATCGCCTGAAGAAAGCAGACTGCCGTTTTATGTTTAATACGGAAGTCAAGCAAATAACGGAGGATTCTGTGGTCCTGGTTAAAGATCACGAAACCCAAACAATATCACCGGTTGACCAGGTAGTGATGGCAATCGGTGCCCGACCGGTAAACGATTTAAAGCAATTTCTTGATCACCAGGGAATAAAATATTATTTAGTTGGAGATGCTGCAGATCCCCGACGGATAATCGAAGCGGTGGATGAAGGTGCGAAAGCCGCCTGGGATATTTCTCAATAAACCGAAGTACATTGAAGGTCATTATAGAAATTGATGGTTAAATCGACTCACTTGAAAGGCTCATCTATCAGTTTTCCGCTGAAAGATGAGCCTTATTAATCCAAATCGATAAGTGCATATGATATGTGATATAATAGGTAAGTAAGAGAATGTGGTTAAAATAACTTCTTTCCTTAGAGATAAAGCTCACCAAGCAACTTCCTTCAACGTTGTACAAACAATCTCTTTCTTTCGTCGCCCAGGCGCAAACCATCTGCACCATATAAGGTAAAAATATAAGGGGGCTATTTTAATGACAGGATTTGTATATTATACAATTCTTCGAAGTATGATCAAAAACTACAAGTCTAACGGTTATGAGATAATGACCAGTAAACATCCTGATTATCCTGATGATATTGCTCACATCTTACATGGCTATCGCCCAGACGTTGTTGCTTCCAGGAATGGCTCTTATATAATTTGTGATGTTGAGACAAAAGAGACTATAGACCTGCATGAGACTATTGAGCACTGGGATATGCTTTCCAAAAGCAATTATCCTTTACATGTAGCCCTTCCTTTTAGCTGTTATGCTCATGCCAAATCTGTGGCTGATCTGCATAACATTGAAATATTCGATTGGTGGACAGCAAGTGATTTATAATACTAAACCATAGAAGCCAGTAAAAAGAGCCCCATGCAAGCATAAAATGTAAGCATGGGGTATATTAATCTAACCTGAACCAAGACCGATCCTGCTATAATACTCTTTGCAGGTCAGTTTTCTTAAACGCTGCTGGCTGTATAATAACTGGGAAAAATCGTTGTAGAATGATAATATCCCGTACTGGTAAAGATAAAGTGCCCGGTATTATTATCACTGGTCTCTTTGGACTCAGATTTGACTGGTTCAACAATCTCCTCAATTACCGGGTTAGCAGCACTTGTATTATCATTGATTTTTGTGGAAGTCGGTTGGTTATCAACTGCAGCAACCGTGCTGTTTTTACCCTGATAGGCCATAAACTTGCTGGCAGGCATAACCACCGTCTTCTGTGGTGGCAGTTGATATTTAGCAGGGATTACTGGTTTTGATGCCTTCCAGACTTTGCCAGGATACTGCGATGCATCATCAAGTACCCGGCGGGCTCCAGCAAAGTGTTCACCATACCAGTACCTGAAATCATTAGTGATGCCTATTGCGGTAGGTCTACCGGATACAGTCTGTATAATAGTAGGTTTGCCGTTTATTTTCCCTATGTAAAGGGCTACATGTCCAATATGGGTACCACTCCCGTCACTATCTTCTTTCCAGAAAGTCAATATGTCACCCGGCCTTAAATTATCAATGCCTACTAATTCATATTTACTGCTTCCTTTAATTTTCCTGGAATATACACCAGATACTTTTTTACCTACCTGGTTATAATTTTTCGAAGCTGAGGTGATTTTATAACCAAAGTCCTTATATACCAGGGAAACAAAATTTGAACAATCTATGAAACCTGTATCCCAATATTTGTAATGACCGTATATCATATATCCGTTTTCCATATACCAGATGGCTCTGGCAGCCAGAGCTTGTGATTCACTGTTGTTGTAATTGGCCAAAAAAGCATCTGCAATAGCCTTATCTTTTATAAGATACTCCGGGTAATTGGTTTTGTACCGTTGAATATAGGTGCTGCTGCTGGCAGCACTTGCAGTAGATGAATCCATTATACCTGAGCCCAATAGTACCATCAGGCAGATACACAAAGCGAAAACTTTTCTAATCATAAAAACCTCCAAAAAAATACTATAATATTACGTCGATGATAAATATTTCTTGAATAACCAATTTGATATATAATATTCCAGATAATAACCTCTTCCTGAATTAAATGGTTCTATTTCATTCTATATATACCTTCAGGTAAATGTTTACAAACTGAAATGACAGCTGCAATAAATAAGCACCACATATCCCATAGGCTCCAATTTTCCAGGGATGGGGCGTTATCTGACAATATAGATAATGGAATAATATAGAATGACTGGGTGAAATTACCTGACCTGAAAGGGGAACTGAAGCAAGGGGACGTTCTTTTTGCTTCCCTTTGGTGAAAGGAAGCAAAAAGAACGTCCCCTTGCTTCCCGGTAACCTTATGTATTCATTCCTCATATAATTTCATAGTATGGTATATGTTCTGGGGTGGCTTATTTGAGAATTTATCGTCCTCGCTTATCACGTTCTCCCATAAATAAGGACTTTGTTAAATATTTTGATATTATCGAGCAGGATCAAGGTGCTGTACCAACCATGCCGGTGAAGAGCGGATATATTCCGCCGCCGCTGGCACTAACTCACCCGACCGGCAATAAAGCATTACTCAAGTACCGGAGTATGGCCCTGCCGTCCAGTTATGATTTGAGAAAAGAGAACAAGCTTACAGCTATTAAAGACCAGGGGTCTGCAGGTACTTGCTGGGCCTTTGCCGCGTATGGCTCACTGGAATCCTGCCTGCTTCCCGGTGAAAGCTGGGACTTTTCAGAAAACAACATAAAGAACCTGCTCAGCAAAGATTGTAATGAGGGATATGATCGTTCTTATGACGGCGGTGGAAATGAATGGATGGTCAACGCTTATCTTGCCCGTTGGAGCGGTCCCATCCGGGAAAGTACCGATCCATATGATTCCTGGCAGGGTAATTGTAATACGTTCGTGCCTGTAAAACATATCAACAAGGTAATTTATATTCCGGACCGACGCAGTTATCTAGATAACTGCAGCTTGAAACTGGGTATTAAAAATTACGGAGCAGTGTTCAGCAGTATGTATTTTAATAATGGGTATTATAACGATAAAAATGCAGCTTACTATGCTTCAGGTGGAGAATTTCCTAACCACGCTATATGTCTGGTGGGATGGGATGACAATTATTCAGGTTCTAAATTTAAAAGCGCCCCTCCAGGGGATGGAGCCTTTATTGTACGTAACAGCTGGGGTAAGGACTGGGGGGATAATGGATACTTTTACGTCTCCTATTACGATATCTGGATAGGGCGATCTAATTCATTATTTTGCACGGTTGATAACCCCGCTGCCGGTGATATCATACATCAATATGACTCACTGGGTTGGGTCGCAGGTTATGGCTATAACCAAACTACAGCCTGGTTTGCAAATATTTTCGAGGCAGAAACTGACCAGTACCTAAATGGATGCAGTTTTTATACGGCTTCTCCTGATTCGACCTACAGCCTGTATGTCTATAAAAATGTTATTGCTTCTAAACCCAGAAGCGGAGAACTGGTGAAAAATCTGGAGGGTAGGATCAGTGATTCCTCGTACTTTGTAAAGAAATTTTCAAGTTCCGTTTCCTTTAAAAAAGGTCAGAGATTTTCGGTAGTGATCAAACTCACTACTCCTGATTGGAACTATCCCATACCAGTAGAAATACCTGTTGCAGGTTACAGCAGTAAGGCTCGATCCCAGACCGGTCAGGGTTTTATCAGCAATAATGGCAAAACCTGGTATGATATATATGAGGAGGAAAAAAATGCCAGTGTTTGCCTTAAGGCCTTTGCCATGAAATAATAAGGAGACAAAGGGACGTTCTTTGCTTCCCATTAATAACACAAAATGGATTTGATTTATCTGTAAGTTTCGCCCTATCATATTGTATTAATGATAGGAGGTGATGGAATCTATGCCAAGAAAATCATATACTTTGCTCACTGCCTTTCTGATTATGATGCTGATCAGCCTGTGGATGGTGGTGCCGCCCATTAGCGCTGTCTCAAGCTATGTAATCGATGGTGATAACGGAAGTTCTGTGAAGACGGTGGTGCCCGCAAGTGCTGTAAGCATTGATCTTGATGGTGTTACTATTTACAGAGAGATTCGGCCATTGATAATCAATGACAGGTTATTGGTGCCTTTACGTGCCATCTCTGAAGCGCTTGGTTGTGAGATAACATGGGAAGATGACACCCGCACCGCGCTAATGGCAGGAACAACCAGCAGTGGTGAGGATTTTACGCTTATCCTGAAGCCGGATTCCAGTCAGGTGACTGGGTCACTATCTAATGAAATTATACAGGTTGCTAACAATGAACTGCAGAACGCTGTTCCAGTTATTGTGGAAGGTCGAACCATGGTTCCTATCCGTTTTCTGGCCGCCATTATGGCAGTACCGGTTAGCTGGGACCCGGTTTCCAGAACCGTTTGTCTGAATCAAGCGGTAGGGGAGGATGTAGATAAAGAAGATGAAAGCTTGGTGAGAGTGTTCTCCGAAATAGATAATGGGCTGACCATTACCATGCATCCGGGTGAAGAAATAAGGCTAGAACTGAACAGCAATCCGACCACAGGATTCACCTGGGTAATAAATGAGGAACCTGATCCGTCAGTTTCAGTCCTAACCGGACCTGAGTTTGTTACCGATTCATCTAGTACAGCCAATATTATGGGGGCAGGCGGCAAGGAATGCTGGCAGATAAAAGCTGTAAGCCCTGGCATTACGACTCTAAGGCTGTGGTATATGCGACCCTGGGAAAGTGTACAGCCCCTGCATACTTATTGTTTGGAAATTGAAGTATTATAGGTATAACTTGATACAATCAAAGCTGAAACCCCAGATCTTACTGAGGGTTTCAGCTTTTGTAAAGGACCGATATGACGCACTAACTACTTGCTGCCTATTTTCATTAATGGTTAGGTCTGCCATAATAGACTAAAAAGAACTTAATTAAAACATACCTATAGTCGATATTTAACCCTTCAGAGCTAAATATCGATTATTGATCAGTTACCGACCTGCATCTGCAGATATCAAATGTGAATAATTCCGCCCGAAACAGCAGTACTGGAAATACCAAAATAACCAGATATACTATAAATATGCCCAAAACCCCAACAATCTCAAAGTATGTTAGACAATTACACTATTCAAGGAGCAATTTTAGAATGTACATACATAAATTATTAAATTCTTTAAAATATGTTTTTTCAATGCTAGTAACCATCATATTTTTATACCCCTTAATGGCATTGATAGGCACATTTCTTAAGACACCTACACCAATATTCGATCACCCGATACTATCCCGAATCGCAGACATATTAATACATCCCCCCATTATTTTCCCTTACACATTATCTTCAGTTACCCTTGATCTTTTACCCATCCTGATTATTTTTCTTGCCGGCCTGTGGGGCTGGTTTCATTATCCTGGTAAACCAAGAAATACTGTTATGAGAGATTAGCATCCTCACGTCTTCGAGCAACTAGATCACTCCTGTTGCTTATCATATAAACATATTTGTTTTTCTCTTGCCAGAAAATGTGTATGGGTTTATTATAAGAATTGGCACTAAGGATAGAATAGCTTTGTTATATAAACAGATTTTTGTAGCAAAAGAATAAATCAGGATATATCCTGTCGGGCGAAGGCGCTCTTTTGTAAGGCTAGATTATAGCATCTGAAGTCTTATAAGAGGGCGCTTTTTTACTTGTCAAAATTTAAGAAGGAGTGGTTGTGACAATGGAAGTACTTACCCTGCAGGACCTTGCTTCCTCGATTGATACGGTATGGGTACTGCTTTGCGCTGCACTGGTGTTCATCATGGAGGGTGGATTTGCCTTCCTGGAGGCGGGTTTTATAAGTGCCAAGAATTCTTTGAACATTGTTATGAAGGTCTTTATGGATTGTACAGTTGGAATGCTGAGCTATTGGGCAGTAGGATTTGCTATCATGTACGGAGCAGATAAGGCCGGCCTATTTGGCAGTACTGGTTTCTTCATCGGTGGAGATTTGAATCACATTAAACTGCGAATACCTATCTATGCTTATTGGTTATTCCAGGCTGCTTTTGCCATGGCTATGGCTTCTATTGTATCTGGAGCAGTTGCTGAACGCATGAAATTTGGTCCTTATATTATTTATACTGCCCTGGCAGCTGCCATCATCTACCCCGTAGCGGGCCATTGGGTATGGGGAGTTGGCGGATGGTTAGGGAATCTGGGCATGCTGGATTTCGCCGGTTCAGCAGTAGTTCACTCGGTGGGGGGGTGGAGCGCTCTTGCTGCTGTAATAGTGCTGGGTTCTCGATCAGGGCGTTATAATAGCGACGGCTCTATTAATTTCCTGCCGCCCCATAACCTTCATCTGGCATTTTTAGGCACTTTTATACTATGGTTTGGGTGGTTTGGTTTTAATGCAGGCAGTTCGTTATCCGGTCTTGATCTAAATATTGCCCGAATTGCTTTGACCACCAACCTGGCTGCAGCAGCAGGTGGTACCGTAGCAGCGCTGTTTACCATGTTCAAGTATGGCAAGGCTGACCCAAGTATGACAATGAATGGCTCATTGGCCGGACTGGCAGCTATAACAGCCGGCACAGCCTTTGTTAGCCCAAGCAGTGCGGTGATCATCGGTGCAGTATCTGGTGTGCTGGTAGTTATAGCAGTTAATTTCTTTGACCGGATGAAGGCAGATGATCCGGTAGGAGCTATTGCTGTCCATGGTGTTAATGGTGGATGGGGAGTTATTGCCGTCGGTCTTTTTGCTGAACAAGGCGGTCTTTTCTATGGAGGAGGAATACATCTTCTGCTGGTGCAATTTTTAGGAGCAGCCGCAGTTTCAATATGGGCCTTTGCAGCTACATATCTGATATTTACCGTATTGAAAAAAACGATAGGGATACGTGTATCTGCTGAAGAAGAAATACAGGGCCTGGATCTTTCTGAGCATGATATTTCAGCATATGCCTTCTTTAGTGATAGAACCAGTTGATTATAATATTCCATAATTATAATATATACTGGTTTAGGTCCCACTGTATAGAGGAGAATACCCTCTGGCAATACCTGATACGTCATTTGCTGGTAGGGGGGGATTCATTCTCTCAATAAAAAAAGCTATTTTTAACTTCAAGAATATTTTTTTTAGATATTCCTCTGATATCTTATTCTAGAATGCCGTATTATCTGATATACTCTCTAGTAACTGCATTGAACTTAATAAACATTCTTTTTTTCTGACCTTATATATCGTTAATCATAATTAGGATAAATTCATTACAGCAATGGGGAGGTAATAGTTTGAAAAAAATTGAGGCCATCATTAGACCCTCTAAACTGGAAGAACTAAAAACTGCTCTGGAGGCCATAAACGTCAGAGGCATGACCGTATATGAAGTTCTGGGTCGAGGTTTACAGAAGGACTTGAAACAGTATTACCGAGGCAAGGAACATGTGGTCGACCTTTTTCAGAAGGTAAAAGTTGAGATAGTCTGTATCGATGAGTCAGTATCGGAAATTATTTCTGTAATTCAAAAGGTCTGTCAAACAGGAAAGGTTGGGGACGGAAAAATATTTATTCTTCCAGTAGAAAGAGTAGTTAGAATAAGCTCGGGTGAAGAAGGAGAAGAGGCTCTATAATTTCTGGATCGGGTATCATATTGCTATTCATTGTATACTGGTATCAATACAAATGTAATATTATGAACATCACTTGATATATTGCTAAAAGACCCCGGTTAAAAAATACCGGGGTCTTTTAGATTTACTCGATAGAACAATATTGCAGCGCGAAGAGAAGCATTCCCAATCATGGAAAGTCCTGTCATAATAGATATAAGACCAGTAATCTAATTAATACTATTTGAAAGGAGCAAACCCATATGGAAAAAAAACATACGGCGGTTAAATCTGAGAGCAGGGTCATAATGATATATTTCTTAATACTCATGGTCTTTGGAATCCTCCTGCTGGTGATAGTACTTAATCAAAAACCGGTTAATGTTTCTATTCCTTATACGGTAAAACTGGTGGAAGACACCTCCACTCCGGAAGTGGTTCAGTATGTCTGGCATGTTGTGGTACAGGAGTCAGCACGAACATCTGAATTAAAATACATTGCAGAACAATTGATAGGTGAAGCCAAACGGGGCACAAGCTTTAATGCCCTGGTTATTATGATGTATGATTATCCAGAATATATAGGATACGGGTTTACTTTGGGTAAAGTGGTATTTGCCCCTGAAGGGGACACAAGAAAAGCCAATACCGTAAATACCGGCGACTATGACAAGATGTCTCTACAATGGGATTTACGGGAAAAGGATTGGAATAAACAGCTAACCGTGGATGAGGCAGCGATATGGAAAGCCTGGCATGAATTTTATGAAAGCCAGTCTGCAGATGGTATAGTGCCTGATAAAAGCCTGGTTAATACAGTTATTGCAGATAAATACAACCTGCAGTTGTCAAACCTGAATAATATACTTTTAAAGCAGGAATATTGGAGATATAACAACCTTTCATATATTACCAGGTAAAACAGTTAAGTATCTCAAACATCTACATAATCTCAAAAGAGAATCATTTCTTCACCCCATAATTGTATTGATCAGATGCAAACATATGAAATAAGATAATTGAACATTTACCATATGTGCTAAAATATGTAGTGTATGTTATATTTTGACACACATAGTATATTCAATAGCATATCTGCTTAGACATAGCATTGGAGTATATTACTATTTCCAGGATTATGGGGGAACGAGATAATTGTTCAAATCCAGAAAAAATCGAGTACTTATATCGTTAATACTGGTCTGGCTGCTGATCAGCGTTTACTTTTATTTTCAGCATACAGTCACGGTCAAAAACGATCTTATTTTTGAAAAAATGGATTTTGCTGATGAGACTATCATCCTCACCGAGCTGCAGCTGGACAAATACCAGCGTAAAACAAGAGACGTCTCCGAGGATATTCCATGGTATTATCAAAGCAAAATACCGCCTCAAATTTTATACAGAATCCTGGAAACTGCTTTCTTCTACAGCAGTCCTTATACAAAATATGGAGATAGAGGGTTTTTGACTGTAAAAGGATTAAGAATTGCTTCAACTGATAATAGAGAGCCGGATAAAATTATGGATGATTTTAGTGAACGCTATGATATAAGGATTACCGATTCTTCTGATAAGCGTTTTTCTATGGATTCCCGCAATGGTGCTTATATACCAGATAATTCAGATATACTTTATTTTTATTATGATGAAATACCTGTAGCGGATGATATTGAGACGGTAAAGGTTACTGTTACAGATACTCAAACCGGATTATCCAAGAGCATTTCGATCCACCCGGAATGGGATGAAGAAGTTATCAATTATTTTGAAAGAAATCGTGTGTCTTATGGATCTTTTGATAAAAGCAAGCCAAACGAAATTGCTCGGTATTTTGTGATCAACATCGTTGAAGGAAATACAGAACTTTTGAAAAATTGTCTTCACCCAAATTGTAAGGACACCTTCGACTGGTCAGCCTTAGATCATGAATTATGGGACAGCCCCTATGATAAATATGTTTTATATGAAGGAAGCTATCAGGACTACCAGGATGTCTTTTCCTACAATATGTATTTCGAGGACAGCCATGAGGAAGATGCCCAAATCATTGGCAAACAGAAAATCTACCTGGTATTTGATCAGGATAAATGGCAGATAATCGATGTTAGTCCCTTGGATAAAGTATTGATCATAGGCGATTTTAATGAGAATTATGAACCGCCTGAGTATGATCCCCAGAAATCTATCACCTATAACAAACCTTATACCGATTTAAGCGCTGAGCTCCTCTATGCCCGCCTGCAGGAGAATACCAGTGAAGGTAAAAAGACGGTAAGAGTACTCAGGCATAAACAGGATCTGATCGACATAGTGCGGGAGTTCGATAAATTAAAGGCTGTATATCCGGAAGACAGCTATCAACTGACCCCTGATACAGGACATAGTTATGTGGTCACCATGTGGAGAGAAGGCACCTCGGTCAGCTATGTTATATATGAATCTGAACAGGAATTTTACTACCGGGAAAGACCTGCTGTGCCATTAAGAAAAATGCCTGATAACCTGGTCAGTTTACTGGGGTTTAAAGATTAGCAATCTAATGCTGAAACTCTTTGATAAAAGTACCAGCAAATTGAGAATACACCTTGATTAGTTAATGGTCTGTGAAAAAACGAACTTATAATTACAGTAATATATGATAAACAGGGGAAATGGAAAGGTAGAGGTAATTTATCATGAAACGATGGGAGCTGCGGGTATGGCTGCTTATAATAATTTTCCTGCTGTCCGGCTGCATGGGTAAGTATCATCCCCAGGAACCTGAACCTGATCTGCCCTCAAAAACAGCCCGGCACGGGCCAATCCCTCCCACTATTTCTCCCACCATGGATAATATTATTATGAACCAGGGAGCTGAATTATGGCTTTACTCAATAAATGGTGAGGCGATAAAAACAATATGGACCTGTCCTGAAGGATGCTACTTGAGTCAATCCTATGTGAAATGGGCTGACAATGGAGAAAAGGTTATATTTGCAACTGACAGCTATCCGGATGATGACTACAACAATATACGCCAGGCCGTATGGTTGTACGATCTGCAGCAGCAGTCTGCATCCGAACTGCTGGAATGTGATGCTCGTGTAGAGGTAAACTGGTCAGCCGACACTGAGAAAATTCTGCTTGAATACGGGTTCTTTGATAGTAAAATGAAACACTGGAGAGATTGTCTATTGCTCCATGATTGTCAAACTGGCAAAACGCTGCCATTAATAGGAGGAGATGATATACGATTTATTGTGTCCCCCCTGTGGACAGCTGATAGTACTGGTTTTGCTTATGCAGCACTCCTTGACAATAGTACATCCATCCTGGCCATGTATGACCTGAAAGATGAGTCAGTTCAAGTGATTACGGAGCAAGGAGGACCATATTTTCCTCGTTATTGGTCTAAAGATGGCAAAAGGCTGTATTACCAAACCGGTAATTATGGCGGTGTTGATATGGGCCAGCACCAGCTGGGTTATTTTGATCTGGATACCCTGCAGGATCATCCTCTTACCAAGAGTGATATACATGGTCCGAATAATCGTTTTATGAGTATTAGTCCAGATGAGAAGATACTTCTTTTCTGTCAGGATAAGGAGCAAGGACTGGGGTCTGAACTCTGGTTGATGGATATAGCATCGAAAACAGTCCAGAAGATTTCGGACGGGGATTATTTTAGAAGTTTTATCTGGAAGGAAAGCAGCAGTGATTTTATATATTCGGTAAGGAACTCAAAAGAAGGGGATTGCTTCTACATTAGAAAAAGCAGTACTGCAGATGAGGGGAGCATAGACCTGGTGAAGGACTACTGCTGGCTGTATCCTCAGGGGCTCAAGGATGGGGAAGTATATTTTTCTCAAAAGCTGACTAATAATTCATCCGGCCAATATTCGTTAAAGGCACTTAACCTCTTTGATGGACAGGTTAGAGATATTATTGAGGGAGATGAATCAATATGAAAAAATCGGCTAAAATAGTTCTTGGTATTACTACACTATGGCCTATTATATATATGTGCTTATTTTTTATTTTCATGTTTTCCATGTTTTTATGGATACCACAACAATCATCATCTGGCGGTCCACCAGTATTTATCACAGGTTTATTTGGATTGCATTTTTTTACCATGTTATTGATTTTTGGTCTTATAGCAGTATACATCGTTAATATTTTCAGAAATGACCGTATTGAGAATGATAAAAAAGCTCTCTGGGCCGTAGTGATATTCCTGGGCAACATGTTTGCTATGCCTGTATACTGGTATCTATATATCTGGAAAGAATAAGCCTGTTTGGAATATATTAAATATTAGATCCTATTTTTATAATAAACATTTGACTTGTACCTGAAACATAATCTAATATTAAACCATAAGTTATATTTAGGAGAATGAATTTATGTCGGAGTCTGTTATCAATTAACCTTAACCGAATATGGTAGTCTAAAGGGAACCAACGGGAACCGCTGGGCTTCGTTGGTATACCATTAGACTGGTTACTTGAGAACACGGGTATAAGTTATTTTCATTCTTCCGGAATAGTGCATTATACTGTGCCGTGCTCATTGCACGGTATTTTTATTTTCATGTCTGTTCAATTTTCCGGTAAGTTAAATCATAATCTTAGGAGGCTGTTGACCTATCCCCGTGGTCCGATAACAGCCATTTTTTATTCTGTGCTATTGTAAATTGTCGGAAAAGCTGAACAGCTTTGATATATAGGAGGTTTTTTAATAATGAATTCGTATGTGATGGAAGCACTCGAGTATGAGAAAGTAAAGCAAGATCTAAAACAATACGCTTTGTCCCAACCAGCTAAAAGGAGAATAGAACAGCTTAAGCCATCAACAAATTTGAATAGAATCAAGGTGTGGATGAATGAAACTAGTGAGGCCAGAAAGATACTGGAGGTGAATTCCAGCGTCCCTCTTACGGCATTGGAAAACGTTGATGGAGCCGCAGTCAGTATCGAAGGGCGGGTTATGACCCCGGAAGAACTATCAGCCGTTAAAGGACTGCTACAGTATGTTAAACGTTTAAAGAAGTTTATGGATTCCATGCAGACTATTGGCCCGACTGTGGCATCTTATGCCTCATCCATGTTTGAACTGCCGCAGCTGTATGATGAAATTGACCGATGCATAGTAAACGGAACAGTGGACGACCGGGCTACCCCGGAATTGAGCAGGCTGAGAAAGAAGATCAAGCTCACCGATGACCGGATCAAGCAGAAGCTTAACAGCATATTATCTTCTTCCACTTATTCCGAGATTATCCAGGAAGCTCTGGTTACCACTAGAAACGGGAGATTTGTCATTCCAGTAAAAAGAGAATACCGAAAAAGTATAGCTGGTAATGTACTGGATGTCTCATCCAGTGGGTCCACTGTTTTTATTGAGCCTGCGGCTATTGCCATGTTTCAGGAAGAACTAAATATTTTAAAAATCCAGGAAGAAAACGAAGTATTCCAGATATTGTCCGAGCTTACGGAAATGGTTGAGAGCAGTTCCCGGGAAATCTCCATTAATGTTGAGGCCATGGTACATTATGATTTCATTTTTGCCCGGGCCAAATATAGTAAATCATTGGATGGATCTGCTGTACATCTGAATACCAGCAGGATCATCAACATTAAAGGTGGTCGGCATCCCCTGCTAGGGAAAGACGCAGTACCCCTTGATTTCTACATTGGAGACGATTACCGAGCCTTGATCATCACCGGTCCTAATACTGGTGGGAAAACGGTCACTTTAAAGACAGTGGGTCTGCTTACCTTGATGGTACAATCCGGTCTGCATGTGCCCGTTCAGGAAGGCAGCGAGTTTGCCGTTTTCTCTGATATTCTGGCCGATATCGGCGATGGCCAGAGCATCGAGCAGTCTCTGAGTACTTTTTCGTCCCATGTAAGAAATATAGTGGGCATTATTGAAAGCTCCAATCCGAATTCGCTGGTGGTTTTGGACGAAATCGGAGCAGGCACTGAGCCGGGAGAAGGAATGGGATTTGCCATTGCGGTACTGGAGGAGGTTTTTAATAAGGGCGCTACTCTCATAGCCTCAACTCATATAAGTGAAATAAAAGAATTTGCCGAAAATACCCCGGGGTTTAGAAATGGCTGCATGACTTTCGATATAGAATCGCTGCAGCCTCTCTATCAGCTCAAGATAGGCCAGTCCGGCCCTAGCAATGCTTTCTTAATTGCTTTAAGGCTGGGAGTGGAAAGGCGAATTGTTGAGCGCGCCCACGAAATAACCTACGGGGAGAAGAAAGACTATTCCGGTGACGATATATTCAAAACCCGGCCTATCGTGGAGCAGACAAGAATAATCCGCACTGAGCCAACTGAAGTGGATAATCAGATAAGCACCAAAGATAGCAAAAAACCCAAACACCGAGAAGAAAGTAAATTCCAAAAGGGGGATTGTGTCTTTATAAGCACTATGAATCGAACTGGCATAGTTTGCGAAACAGCAAACAGCAGGGGAGAAGTGGTGGTAATGGTAATGAAAAAGAAATATAAGATCAACCATAAGCGGCTCTCACTTAAGGTGGAAGCCAGGGATCTCTATCCGGAAAACTATGATCTGGATATAGTATTTGAAAGCAAGGAAGACAGGAAGAAGCGCAAACAGTTCAGCAAGCATCATATGGAAGGAGTAGTGATTGAGACTCAACCGGATGAATAATACTGAAAAACAGAGTGACTTGCAAACAAGGAACAACGGTAGGGTTTTTGAAGCAGAGGTGGTTATGTAATGCAAAAACCCTACCGTTTATGTTATGTGTTTTCTATTAGTTAAGTTATGCTTTGGCCTGCAGTTGCAGGACCAAAGTTTTTTGATCTCCCTCACGGATCAGTCGGACATTGATCTTATCACCCACTTTCTTGGCTTGAACTACAGTCTGTAGATCTGAAGCCGATGAAATTTTAGTATCATCTATGCTAACGATGACATCCATGGGAAGTAAGCCGGCTTCTTCAGCGGGGCTGCCCTTAATAACTTCAGCTATTAAGGCTCCGGTAGTGTTAGCGGGCAGTCCCTGGCTTTTTATCACTTCCTCGGTGACATCGGTCATTGATACACCCATAAAAGCTCTTTCAATCTTCGATCCAGCCAGCAAATCATCCAGCACTTCGGTTACAGTATCGATTGGAATAGCAAAACCTATTCCCTGGGCTTCAGAATTAATCGCCGTATTAATTCCAATTACCTGCCCCTGCATATTTAAGAGGGGACCGCCGCTGTTACCAGGATTAATTGCTGCATCTGTCTGAATAAGATTGGTATAATTGCGGTCTTCAATGGTAATTGGTCTTTCTTTAGCTGATATTACTCCAGTAGTAACGGTATGGTCCAATCCATAGGGTTGGCCTATCGCCATCACCGGGTCTCCAACTCTCATCTGTTCAGATACTCCCAGGGTTAGAGTGGGATAATCATTTCCTGTGATCTTAATTACCGCCAGATCCAGATCATAATCTTCTCCCACTAAATATGCATCATACTGTTCGTCGTTACCTGATACAGTAACCTTTATTGATTCAGCTCCATCAATAACATGCTGGTTGGTAATAATGTATCCATCGCTGCTTATTATGAAACCGCTGCCAATGGCTTCCTGTACCTGTGGTGAATTTCTGAGATTTCCCCCAAAAAACTGGCGATAAAAGGGATCATTTATTAATGGATTGTTGACTGTGCTGGTGATTTCGATGTTTACCACCGCCGGACCTGCTTGCTCGACAATATCAGCTACGGTGTATGTTGGACCTACATCGGTACTGGCTACAGTATAGGTGGTATTTTTATCCTCCACTATTGCATTATCGCTGCCAGACCATAATGCTGTCTTAATATTAAAAACATCGTCGGCAGCAAAAACACCCCCAAGTATAAATGCTATTACTGACACCACTACCAAGGCTGCAATAGTCTTCTTCAAAAATTTCATCTCCTTTAGATCCTATCAGATGATAGGTACTGTTGATTTTATCGTCTAGAGTTAATTTACCCCAAGAATACGGTACTAATATGAAAAGATTATGTTTATTTCTTAACAATTTGCAGGAAATTATGTGAAAGCTGGTATCGATTGAATTCGCGGCCGCTGAGATTGTAGTATTTGGAAGCGTTCCGCAGCAGCTAAGGTCAGGGGACAGGGTAAAGGGGGAATGCCAGCCGGACAACAGACGACATCTCATTGACCAGTAGGGGAGAATTCATTCTCCCCATAAACCAGCTTTTAATTATATGCATGGATTAATAACATCGTCTCTGTGGTTGTGAATGACAATCTTACTTCATATCTCAAATCATTTATTTTTTATTATGCTGGTCTTTCTTTTTCATCATATTTGATGCTTCATACTTCATGGCTGGTTGAAGATGAAATTTAGATGCAACTAATAGTCTGTATTTATCCCTGATAAAAACATAGGTTAGAGCACCGAGCAGCAGCAATCCAGCAAAACCAACTGCTGGATAAAGGATCCCTACTAGATTTGAAAAACCAAACTGGGCTAACCCAAAGGCGGCCAGACCGCTAAATATTGCAATAGGACGGTAGACTTTTAGATTGCTGCCAGCCAGTCTGGCGGTAAAGCCATATAAACTGCTTACAGCCGTTGTATATATCTCCATCAACAATATGATTGTATAAGCAATACCCACTGTAGTAGAAACATTAGCTGCAATAAAAACCATAGGTACTTCATAAGCTCCAGATGAACCCAGGGTAGATAAAACTGCCAGGGTTATAGCCATTGCTCCTGCACCCAGACCTAGCCCACCGAATACAGCGCCTCTCAATATTTTTCGGGGTGATGAAATAGCGCCCATAGGAGCAAGAATAGCCACTGCCAGCAGCAGATTATAAGAAGTGTATAGTATAGCAGCCAAAATCCATGAGGATGTCGGTGCTGCTCCGGGATTATAATATCCAGCCAATACTTGCAAGAGATTTTTATACTGAAAGGCAATTGTATATATTGATAGTCCAAATACAGCAGTGATAAGAAGTGGAACAGTAAAACTTATTGATGTGATTACTCCGTTTATACCTAAGAGAACTGTAATAACTGCGGCAGCAATGATAAGTACGCTGCCCAGCCAGAAAGGCAGATTAAATTGTTCAACAAACACGGCACCGGCTCCAGCCGCCATGGTAACCATTCCACCCAGAAGAAAGAAGGTTATGACCCAATCAATTACCGTTCCCAGCCATCTGCCACCGGCATAGTGGATGACTTCCAGGTGCGATGATGCTTTCCTGCGTTTTCCTAGTTCGAGGACCATGTAACCAAAAAATATCAATAGCACGGTAGTTAAAAATAAGCCAAAAATCCCGTATACGCCAAAATGCCCAAAAAACTGAAGCACTTCCTGTCCGGACGCAAATCCTGCTCCGACTACAGTTCCTATATATGTGGCAGCTATATAAAATGTCGATGATTTGTTATTATCTTTCATAAATTTAGTTTGATGATTTTGGAGAAAGTCTAGGCCCGGTAAATTTTATATTAATTACATAAGCTATCCTGAATTGAATTTATGGACGGTATGTTTTCCATAAGTCTTTTTTAATAATGAAGTTTCAGGAAGGAATAAATCTGCTTGTTTTGTTAAAAAATGCCATCAGCAGCCAGGAATAAAGGCACAATAAGGAGGGGTAACGAAGAAGTAGTTTAGATGTTTTTTTGATCCTGGTGATTTCCGTATATACTAATTTTTAAATTATCATTTTCTATTGTACTATTGATCATCACTGGATTTGACATATTATTCTTTATTTTCAGATCGATTTGACCATAAAATACTGTAGCATCCAGCCCATGGGGGGCGTATTTAACTGGAATTGAATGCGGTGAACGTTCAATTATTTCCAACCCTGCTAGCAGGGCGGTATTATATAAGGTGGTCGCTACCTGACAAATACCTCCACCCACATCTTGTTGTATATAACCGTTGATAATCACAGGTGCATTTTTAAAGCCATTCTCCAGGTTTCTTTCTCCAACTACCTGGTTAAAAGAAAAAACATCACCTGGCATGATAACTGTTCCATCTAAAATGTGAGATGCCAGAATAATATTATCAGTACGATTATGATTACGATCGATATTATTAAGTTCTGTAACAAAAGCAGCTAGTTCACAGTCCACGGCTGCAATATCTTCTCTAACAATGTCAGGCTGAATATCCTTTTTCACAATATTTATAGCTTCTATCTCATTGAGTTGAATGCTCCGAAGGATTTTAGCGGTCATTAAATTCATATCAATTTCTTCACCCGCCTGTTCATTTATAATTGCTACTCTACCATCATTAACATTTAAACTGGCATTCCTGGGCGGTATCATTATCTCTTCATTGATAGATTCTAAAAATGTATCCAGCCGTTCCTTAGCCCATGATAATTCAACCGGTATATCGAGGTTCCTGGCTTGCAGCTTCAAAAGGTTGAGCACTCTAGGACAGCCTTCCTCCCCGGGTGTATCTTTCAGTATGATATCGATAGTTTTTGCATAATCATATCGGAATTCAAACTCTTTCGTGGGTAGGCACCATTCTATTGGCCCATTCTTTAGTCCAATTTTTTTATCATTTAAATCACCTGGATTGCTCTGGCCAAGATATGCAGATGCCTGTTCCTGATTTAGACCTCCAACCTTCTGACCACCAACAGTAATACCATATGGAATGGTCTGTGAATTACGAGGTAAAATCCAAGCCGCACCAACGGAGGTATTCAGAATCAGCTGAAAGACAATAATGAGTGGTATTAACAGCTTTCTCGGATTTATCTTATCCTTAAGCAATCTGAGTTGGCCTTTATTAGACATCCAGCATCAATTCCTTGAATTTTCCTGCCAGAGTAACTTTCTCAATAATATCTTGAGTTATTACCTCACCTTTCTGAACAATAATAGAGCCGTTAGCGTCCTTAATATTATTCTTAGCTGCTCTGCCCAATAAATACTCGCGCTGCCTTTGCTCAAAAAGCTTAACTGTTTTATCCCGATCCGATGCATCATCATTAGCATCTACTTCCTCCAGGATAGCTTTACTCTCCACATCATCATTTAGTGGAATATCAGTTTTTTCCGCAACTATGACCTCACCACCGGGGAGATTAACTTCTTCGTCATAATCATCGATACTCTGCAGTAACTGATTATCTATGTTGTTATCGACCACCAGGGCATCTTTCCCGAACGTTAATGCAGCACTGCTGGGAATAATACCTTTAATATTATTCTCATTATCTGCCAGCTCACAGCCGCTGATTTGACCGTTGTCAACATTAACATAATATTCGGCAATTTTGCCAATTATTACCCCTTTTCTTGTCAACACTCGGCTGCCAACAAGACGGATGCCCCGTTCAACCAATTCTATACTGGCCGGCTCTAGATTTAGTTCTTTTAAAGCACTTCCGGATTCAACCATTACAGCATCTTTTCCTATTCCAACGGCCACATTGAAAGCAATAACATGTGAGCCAAAATACCAATTGGGAATCTCAACAATCAAATAATCTACGGCCTTACGGTCTGGATTAATCAGTAAATCTTTTACCTTTCCAATCTCTTTTCCATCAGTAATGCTAAATACAGCTAATCCCTTAATTTCAGCACTCCGCATAATAAATATACCTCCTAAGAATAATTATTAAATATTTTGGTCGACCTTGCTAATAAAGGAGTAAGACTAAACTAAACGTATCATAAGATTTTCAAACAACTCTGTAGACTCCAATAGGGTATATCCCTTATAGTCAAATATAGTACAGGTATTGCCCGGGGGGAACCTTTAAAGATATTATTTACTAAGCTATGATATTTTCTTATGCATTACTTCAATATCCTCCGTAATAAGTTGTATAATTGCTTCTGGCGGCCTCTGTTTCAGTATTTGTTCAAAAATCTTTATAGCTAATATATAATCATCTTTACACTTGGCATCGAAAGCTTTATCTATTAAGTGTTCAATGTCATGTGATTCTTCATTATAACTTTCAACTACTCCTACAGCCGTCAAAACTGCTGCTGCTTCCAGCTCAGCTGTAACCAGCTCACTTGTGGATGCCTCAATTTCTGGTTCTGGTTCTGCTTCAACTATCATGTCTATCTGCCTGGTCTGTTCATCAGCATCCAAAA
>JAENYG010000008.1:0-7849 GCA_016841875.1 Syntrophomonas sp. | reverse complement strand
GGTTCTGCTTCAACTATCATGTCTATCTGCCTGGTCTGTTCATCAGCATCCAAAACTGCTGCTGCTTCTATCTCAGATGTAACCAGCTCACTTGTGGCTGCCTCAATTTCAGGTTCTGCTTCAACTATCATGTCTATCTGCCTGGTGTGTTCATCAGCATCCAAAACTGCTGCTGCTTCTATCTCAGATGTAACCAGCTCATTTGTGGCTGCCTCAATTTCAGGTTCTGCTTCAACTATCATGCCTATTTGCCTGGTCTGTTTTTCAATCTTCACTGAAATTGTCTCATCTCCGTCAGCTATGTCTGCCCTAACGCTTGGCAAAAACCCCTCAGGCTCCTGTGTACTGCCACTCTCAATATCATCTGGCGGTGGGTATTGACTGTCTGATTTCTTAGCTATCTTTTCAAGCTTGATATCTTCAAAATTCGCAATCACCACATCAAAGATAATGAAGGATAATCCTATAGCTGCAACATAGAATAACAGGACCCCTTTTATAGGTATCCATATTAGCAGATAGGGGAGAGGAATAGCAAGAATATAAGCATACAACGTAGTTGATACAAATAATTTTAGCTTCTGGGGTTTTTCTTTACAAAAAAAATAAACCATTGCTAGAATAGTTATATTTAACAATAATAAAATCTTTTGGTATTCCACACCTCACCCTCCTCATAGCAATGTTAAAAGAATTTCTTCGACAAAACTTTCCCAAAATCCTTTCTAACATTTGACTAAGCAGGAATAAATTATATTTAATTTTACATATACTGCAGGTTTAATACTTAGGTTTATATTTTATCAGGATAAGCATATAGAAATTATTTAAGGAACCTTTCCTGTTTTGTTTATAGAGCATTCTATCATTTACTTATATCTACACCGGCTTTACTTAATATTTTATTCTCCAGGTCCGCCAGCACACGGGTTCTGGCCAGGGAGAAAATAATCAATCCCATCCAGATTACTACAAACGATATTAAGTGCTCCTTGGTAAATGGCTCGTGATAAATAAAAACACCTAATAATAACGTCATGGTAGGGCTTATATACTGTAAAAATCCGATTACAAACAACGGCAGACGTCTGGCACCATATGCAAATAGAAGGAGGGGTATCGCAGTTACTATTCCTGCTCCGGTTAATAGAAATGTAGTTGTGGATAGGGAAAAATGAAATGCTCCCATACCGATATCATTTACATAAACTAAATAGGCGACAGCAGCAATGCTAGTTAGCATTGTTTCCAGAGTCAAGCCGGTAATAGATCCGATATTTATTAGTTTCTTAAACAATCCATACAGTCCAAAAGATAGTGCTAGAATTACTGCCACCCAGGGAAAAGCACCATACTGTATAGTAAGACTTAATACCCCTGCTGCAGCCAAAATGAAAGCCACGAGCTGCCAGAGAGACAGTCGCTCATTCAAAAAGACCATCCCTAGCAGTACACTCACTAGAGGATTAATGTAATAACCCAGACTGGTCTGAATAATATGGTCATGGTTGACCGCCCATATATAAGTACCCCAGTTGAGATTAAGAATGAGACCAGTTATGAAAATGCCCAGTAAGGTTCGAGGGTGACGGGCTAACTCCTTTAATTCGATCCAGAAAGCTGATATTTTTCCGTTGATCGCTAGAAGAACCCACAAGAAGATAACAGACCAGACTATCCGGTGAGCTAACACTTCTAGTGCTGGTACACTGTGCAAAAGCTTCCAATAAACAGGCAGTATGCCCCATAATATATAGGCTCCACTGGCAAATATTATTCCTTTATACTTTTCATTATCAGGTATAGGCTTCATACTTCTGCTCCATTAGTTGATGTTACTTCAACAATTATAGGCCTGAATATTTCTGAGAGCAATGACTTTTCAAACCGGGTGGTGAGGCTTAATGGATAAATTGCGGCTCGGCTCAATATGATTAAAACACATGGTAATAACGCCAGCTTTTTTCCTTGTTTAATGCCTTCTGCGGCAGGGAAATGTCAGGGTGACTACGAATGTTATATAGTGTAATTTATAATAGAGGAGGAGCAGTTAATGTTTAAAAAAATCCTGGTTCTAGTTGATGGATCCGAATTCTCTTTGAACGCTGCGAAGGCTGCTGCGTCTATAGCTGATAAATTTTCAGGAAAGCTAACCCTGCTTCATGTGGTAAGCAAATCTTTTACCAAAACTACCATGCCTGATTTAGAACAGGAAATTGCAGGACTCAGAGCGGAAGGTGGTCAAATATTGGCTGCTGCTATGTCTGCCATAGGAAAGACCGAAGAAGAATTGGATACAATTCTGTCATGGGGAAACCCAATGGATATAATTCTTGAGGAAATCGAAGATGAAGGCTATGACCTAATTGTGATGGGAAGCCGTGGATTGGGTGCTATTAAAGGCCTGCTGATGGGCAGCGTCAGTGAACGTATAAGCAGGTCCGTTAAATGTCCGGTATTAATAGTTAAAGGGCTTTCCCAATAAAAGATGTTCATATTGGTATATTCTATACTATTTAACAGAGGCTATTGTGTTTTACTCCAATAGCCTCTGAAAGTATATACAGTTGTCAACGTGAAAATGATCCTGTTATTGTGGACTAATTAATAATATGATCTCAAATCATAATCACTTCTTAATTTTCTCAACCGCCTTAATTCGTAAACCACTGGGTAACGTAGAGATAATATCCATCCTGATAAAAACCTAGTCCAACTTTTTTGAATCCAGCATTGAGTATGTTCGCCCTGTGTCCAGATGAATTCATAAATGCATCATGGGCACCTTTCACACTGCTGTTTTTGGCAATATTTTCTCCCGCTAAACTATAAGTGATACCAAGGCTTTTCATCATATCAAAGGGACTGCCATAAGTAGGTGATGTGTGACTGAAATATTTGTTTACGGCCATGTCTTTTGACTTGAGCAAAGCTCCCTGACATAATTTATCATCCAGAATTAGTGGTGCTAGATTGGCATTGGCCCGTTCGGCGTTAATATACCCCAGCATCTCACTTTGCATAGACGTCTGGGTAGTGCTGGGTTCAGGCTCTGGACTCGGAGCGGGGGCAGGTTCTGGTACCGGAACCGGTACTGTTGTTGGGGTTTCTGGCACAGTCGGAACTGTTTGTGGTTCTGGAATTTGTGTTCCTTGGTAAATATTTTCCACACCTAGGGGAACGCCATTGATTTTGATTATCGGCAGCGAATATTTTGTACTCTTATTTATCCAGCTTATCTTTTCCTGGATGATCTTAATGGTTCCAGAATTTATACTTAAATAGTAAGTATACTGGGCTGCAATATTAGCTGGCCATACCAATTTTATGGTACTGGTAGCAGGAGTGGTGCTGGTGCATGCTATAATACTGCTGACCGGCACCAATAAAAAGGTTAGAATTAATAAACTACTTAGAAATTTCTTCATAATTAGATTACCTCCTTGTCCGTACCTTAACCTATCCAGGATATACTTGACTAGTTGTAGATTTTACCAGCTATCCTACAGCGAAACCGTATTAAGGTACTGCTGGGCATTTGTATTTATCAGAGGAAAATAATGGCATGTATCCCTCCATAAAATAAATGGAAAGGGCGGGGGGGTAACCAATTTCCATTCGAAGGAATATACGAGCCATTTATGGTATTTTATTGCAAATTGTGGTACATTTTACCAAGGCAATTATAGATACCAGGTATAATGCGTGCTTATCAACTAGCCCGAAATGCCATAAAAGATCCCGGCATGACCACTAGCCCTCAGCGGGCCAACTAACAAGATATCGAGGTGCTTTATGAAGAAGCCTGTTGATAATCAGAATTTAGGTTCTCTCGGGAAAGAACTGATTAGTCTGGGGGAACAATCAGTTCGAAAAAGCTATTATCCCCAAATTCATGATCGCTTCGAGGACTTAGAAAGATTCAGATCCCTTCTGGATCAGACTAATGATGCCATTTATCTGGTTCATATTCCATCTGGCCGCCTGGCAGATGTTAACCAATCGTCCTGCAGACAGCTGGAATATTCTCGAGATGAACTGCTTGCCCTATCCCTGGATGATTTAGTGCAGCATAATAAAACCGATAAACTGACCGAATTGTTTTTATATCCAGAATTGCTTGAAGAAAATCCAGGCATGATTACAGCTATGCTCATAACGTGTAATGGCATTAAGTACCAGCAGGAAAGAGAACAGCTAGCCTGGCATAAAGCTTCCCAGGCAGCAGAAGCTGAGCGTCTAAAAACGGAAGAGGAACTGCAGGAGAGCGAGGAAAAATATCGCCTGCTGGTGGAACGAATGAATGAAGGTATTTTTGTCCTAGATATTCAATCTCAGATAACTTTTACCAATCCGGCCATGGATAAAATGCTTGGTTATGAAGTTGGTGAACTGTTGGGCAAGTCCATATTTTCCATCATTTCTTTAAGTGATATGGATACTGTAGCCTTTGCCAGAGATAAATGCCTGCAGCAGGGCAAAAGCAGACAATATGAAGTACCTATGATTAACAAAGAGGGTCAGCAAATATTCGCCTTACTCTCGAAATCACCTTTAAAAGATAAGGATGGGAATATTACCGGCGCTATGGCTGTTGTTACAGATATTACAGAACGCAAAAAGATAGAAGAATCATTACGTCTAACAGAGGAAAGATTTTCTAAAGCTTTTAATGCCAGTTCCTGCCTGATGTGTATCAACTCGGAGGAGGATGAACGATATATAGATGTTAACGATACCTTTGCCAATATTACTGGATTTACCAAAATAGACTTGATAGGAATTACCTTTCTCGAGTCCAACATAATTAATAAAGATGATTATATGAATCTAAAACAGGAATTTCAAAAAGAAGGTTATCTCTTGAACTTGGAATCCAGCTTCTTCACCAGAACAGGGGAAATACGTCAGGGACTTTTTTCTATAGAACGAATCAAGCTTAAAGACATGGAATGCCTGCTTACTACCATAAATGACATTACTGAATACAATCAGCTGGAAGAAAAGCTTGCCCATCTTAATAAACTTAGATTAATAGGTGAAATGGCGGCTGGCATCGGTCATGAGATAAGAAACCCGATGACTACCGTTCGTGGTTTTTTACAAATGCTGGGTTCCCAGGAGGACTCGAGTAAAAACAAGAAATATTATGACCTGATGATAGAAGAACTTGACCGAGCCAACACCATCATTACTGAATACCTTACCCTGGCCAAAATGAAAACCATCATAAAAAAAGACCTTAACTTGAATGACATAATAGATGCTATATTACCGTTAATAATTACTAATGCCAGTAACAATGATATTTATATAGAGGTCGAACAAAATCAGATTCCCAACTTGCTGCTAGATGAAAAAGAAATACATCAGATTATTCTTAATCTGGTTAGTAATGGCCTGGAGGCCATGACGCCAGGAGGCAGATTAAAAATTAGTACTTACATGAAAAACCGGGAAATAGTCTTAGCGGTGCAAAACCAGGGCCCAGAAATACCGTCGGATATTTTAGCTAAACTGGGTACTCCCTTTTTCACCACTAAAGATATCGGAACCGGTTTAGGACTAGCCATCTGTTACAGCATTGCAGATAGGCATAACGCCGTCATAAAAGTGGAAACCAACCCCAACCAAACAACTTTTTTCGTAGTTTTTCACCAATGAACAGCATCAAATGAAATGAATTAGGAAATGAATTAGGTTTTCTGTGACCTAAGTTATTTTGAGCCAATAAAAAGAGCCTTTATATCAAAAGGCTCCTGTGAATTATTTGTTTTATATAGGTGGCGGAGAAAGGGTTGGACTTTACAAATCTTTCTTCTTTTTGAACCACCGAATTTAACCTGACTTGGATTAATTAACTTGAATTAACTAACTTGGGTTAACTAACTTGGGATTGACTTACTTGACTAACTGATTTTTACTCATTGATTTAGGCTAACTAACTTGGATTAACTAACTTGAATTAACTAACTTGGGTTAAATAATCTGGGCTAACTAACTTGGTTTTACTAATTTGGATTTGGATTTAATAACATTTCCTGGGTATAGAGTCTTTCTTACCTTGAGATACATTATTTCTCCGCCACCTGAGTCTATTATATTTTCATTTTGATAAAAAATCAATAGGCAGCAAGTTTATTTATTCATTTTATTTATTTATATCCACGGTCTCTATCGATTGCTTCATCCCTGATTTCCTTTCGAAAGCCTCCCAGTGCTTCTTCTCTTCTCTCATTTTTTGCTTCTAAGGCTTTTTTCTTTTTTTCATCATGAGTTATGGCTATCGTTTCTTCAGCCAGTTCCATGTTTTGGATGGTATGGTCTATGCTGGCCTGTATTTTTTCCACGTTATCTCGGCGATCGTCTGGTTTATTTTTCATATTATCTAGTCTCCTTCTATCTAAATTAAGGTGATTTCGATAATATTTTTTGAAAATGTGCGTTACTTTATACAACGAGTGGAAAACAGATTTTTTCCAAAAGCTGATACAATTTCCAATCGCCAATAATTATCGGGAGTATTTATTCTGTACTTAAAGCCGAGGTACAGTTAGGACATCGGTTGGCTTCCAATGGTATTACTGTAAGACAATAGGGGCATTTTTTGGTATTTACCAAAGCGGGTTCAGTCTTCTTGAAGCGTTCAAACTGTTTAATTATGAGAAAAATACAAAAACCAATAATTAAGAAATCAATAATGTTATTTATAAACAAACCGTAGTTGATGGTGGCAGCGCCGGAAACCTGAGCTTCTGCCAGAGATTCGTATTCTGTATTACTTAAATTAAAGTATAAATTGGATAAGTCGATACCTCCGGTAAATATTCCAACGATAGGCATCATAATATCATTAACCAGTGATGTTATGATTTTTCCAAAGGCTCCTCCAATAATAACTGCAACCGCTAAATCGATAACATTGCCTTTCAAAATAAATTTTTTAAAATCACCCAAGAAGAACAACCCCTCTCCAAAATGGTATTTATATTGTAAATTATACCAGACAAATAGGACAAATAGGGTCAGGCACCAACTTGCTAACCTATTCCACGAGTGGTGTCAGGCACTAACTTACTAACTTATGCTTTATAAATTTGGGTATAAGTTAGTAAGTTAGTGCCTGACACCGCTCCTATAGCAAGTTGGTGCCTGACCCCGCCTTGCTGATCCTACTTCACATAATTTACGATCAATTTTGGTGCTCTCCCAGATTCCCCGCTGTAGAAACCCACCAGAGAATTTTCATACTCGTTACCCAGAAGCTTTATTCCCCGGTTTGAAGTGCGTCCGCTATACCAACTTCTTACCAGAGAAGTCACATTGAGGGTTATGGTAGAACCGGGAGACTTGGCAGAAGATATCCGGAAGCTGAATAGCCTCCTCGAGCTAGGCTGGTTGTTCCAGGTAACTGTAGATTCCTGCCAAAACCGCAGGATACGCCCCAGACTAGCTCTGATACTCGAACCATATGGGATTTCATTGCGGTAAATGGTAAGCTGCAGGCGAGCAGATATAATACGCCTGTGGGCAGGAATAGAATCGAGCGAGAACTGCAGCAGAGAACGGTAGTCATCTCCACTTTGCTTGTATTGGCTGATATATAAATAAGAACTGCCCCCAAAATTTTGATTAGGATAATACTGCGATATATAAGCATCTTTGAATGGAGTTATAATTTTAACAGCCAGGATGATTACCCCTTTCTTTAGTTTTTAGTACATATTATTAAATCTGGTATAATTTTGTGTCCTCCGGGGTCAGGCAATAACTTACTGACTTATTGATTTGTATTAAGTTAGTAACTCAACTTTCGCAGGAGAGTTATACCGCAAAAGCATTGATATTA
>JAENYG010000034.1 GCA_016841875.1 Syntrophomonas sp. | reverse complement strand
GCAACCCAGTCTAATTTACTCTGTCAAAGGTTGCATTAAGGTTGACCGCCCACCGTTTTCTTATATCTGTTTTTCTATTTTAATATCTCATAACTGCTTATCATTAATGGAGCCTTTATATTATCCCGTACGCTCTCCAGCAGAATCCCTTCCCGGTATGGGCAGTTGTAACCATACCGGGCTCTTATAGCCGGCGATATGAACTCCACTGCTCTATCCGATGCAATTGGCAGGCTGTCACCTTTTTAACCTGGTTTATCCTGGCCTTTGTTCCTCTATCCGCTTTTTATTCTTCTTTCTCTGCTTTAAATCGGGCCAGTCCTACGATTTTGTCGTTGCTGGATACCTTAATCAGCAGTACTCCCCGGGAATACCTCTTTTGGACCGATATATCTTCTACCTGCAGCCTGATCACATGACCTTCCCCGGTTAATATAACCAGTTCTTCGTCTTCGGTTACTACTTTAAAGGCCACCAGTTGTCCATTTTTATCTGTAATATCTATTGTCTTTAATCCCTTCCCACCTCGATTTTGCTCCTTGAACTCCTTTAAGCGGGTCCTCTTACCATAACCTTTCTCAGTAACCAGAAGAACGTCGGCTCCCTCTCGGTATTTGTCGATTCCAACCACATAATCACCGGGTGCAAGTCTTATTCCTTTGACACCCGCAGCAGTACGGCCCATAGGTCGCACTTGTTTTTCATCAAAGGTTATAGAAAATCCATGGGAGCTGGCTATCATGATCCGGTCCCCTGCTTCTACCCTTCTTACTCCTACCAGTTCGTCATTTTCATGCAGATTTACCGCAATTAAACCAGTTTTGCGAATATTTGCGAAAGCCGATAGGGGTACTTTTTTAGTTATTCCCTGTTTGGTGACCATAATAAGGTGTCTTTTATCGTCCAGGACCCTGGCGGCTACCAACGTAGTGACCATCTCTCCCGGTCTTAACTCAATTAAATTAATAATAGGCAGTCCTTTGGCCTGCCGAGTAGACTCCGGAATTTTATAGGCTTTCATGGAAAAAACCCGGCCTTGATTGGTAAAGAACAACAAAGTGGACAGTACGCTGGTCACCAGCACGCTGTCTGCGGCATCTTCTGTTCTTATTTTACTTGCTATTACGCCTTTTCCACCTCGTCTTTGAGATTTGTAGGCATCTATCGGCTGCCTTTTGACATATCCCCGATTGCTCAGGGTAATCATTACTTCATGATCATCAATAAAGTCTTCAATTTCATCTTCAGACATATCGGGAACTATTTCCGTACGTCTAGCATCACCATACCTGCTTTTGATATCATCCAGATCAGCTTCAATAATAGCCATGATCCTTTCTGGTCTAGCCAGGATATCTAAATACTCTTCGATCCGGGCCAGCAGTTCTAGATATTCTTCTTCCAGCTTGCCTCTTTCCAACCCGGTCAGCTGCGCCAGTCTCATATCCAAAATTGCATTAGCCTGTCTCTCTGTGAGGTCGAATCTGCTCATCAGACCTGTTCTGGCAGCTTCACGATCTTTACTGCTCCTGATCAAAGCAACTATTTCATCCAAATTTTCGATCGCTATTCTCAGACCTTCTACAATATGCAGCCTATCCCTGGCAATCCTCAAATCATATTCCGTAGCGCGCCTAATAACTTCTTGACGGTGTTCAAGATAGTTTTCCAGTACCTCTTTAAGCGATAAAGTCCGAGGTTGTCCGTTTACCAGCCCCAGCATAATTATGCCAAAACTATCCTGCATTTGAGTATGTTTATATAACTTGTTTACTACTACATTTACATTGGCATCCTTTTTAACTTCAATAACTACCCTGATGCCATTTCTATTTGATTCATCTCTTAAGTCGACTATGCCCTCAATTTTTTTATCCCGGGCCAGTTCCGCAATTTTTTCTACCAGCCTGGATTTGTTCACCTGATAGGGAATTTCCGTTACTACTATAGCGTTTCTTCCGCCTTTTCTTTCTTCGATTTCGTATTTGGCACGCATCTTAACGCTGCCTCGTCCGGTTTTATATGCCTTGTAAATTCCGTCAGTTCCCATTATTGTTCCCGCAGTTGGGAAATCCGGCCCAGGAATAGCCTGTATTAAGTCCTCGATCTCAATTTGAGGATTTTCTATCAGCATTTTAAGTCCGTCGACCACCTCCCCTAGATTATGGGGAGGGATATTGGTTGCCATTCCCACTGCAATACCTGCCGAGCCATTGATTAGTAAGTTGGGAATCCGGGCGGGCAAGACTACCGGTTCCTGTCTGCTGTCATCATAATTAGCTCTCCAGTTTACAGTATCTTTATCAATATCCTTCAGGAGTTCAGAAGCTATTTTGGACATTCTACTTTCTGTATATCTCATGGCTGCTGCTGAATCACCATCTATGGACCCGAAGTTACCATGTCCATCTACTAATGGATACCGCATAGAAAATTCCTGCGCCATTTTTACCATAGTTTGATATATAGCGGCATCACCATGAGGGTGATATTTTCCCATTACTTCACCGACTATAGTGGCGGATTTTCTATGGGCTTTTTCATGAGTCATGCCCTGATCATATAAAGCGTACAGTATTCTGCGATGAACCGGCTTTAAGCCATCCCTGAAGTCGGGAATCGCCCGGGATACTATTACACTCATAGAATACTCCAGGAATGATTTCTTTACCTCTTTCTCTATGTCGATCGGTATTATTCTTTCAAACAAGTTTTTTTCTCCCACTTATAATTCACCCCTAAATATCCAGGTTAGTAGCATATACGGCGTTTTCTTGAATAAACTCTTTTCTGGCTTGTACGTTTTCCCCCATCAGATCAGAAAATATTTCATCCGCTCGTATAGCATCATCTATATTAACTTGAAGAATGGTTCTATTATCTGGATCCATGGTAGTGTCCCAGAGCTGTTCGGCATCCATTTCCCCCAGACCCTTGTACCGCTGTACCGTCCATTTTTGTTTGTTTTCGCTCAAGAAGCTATTCATCTCTTCTTCTTTATGGAAATAATGCATATCATTTCCTCTCTTCAGACCAAAAAGAGGTGGTTGGGCTATGTATACATATCCTTCTTCGATAAGCTGCCGCATATATCGGTAGAAAAAGGTGAGCAGCAGCACTCTAATATGTGAGCCATCTACATCGGCATCGGTCATGATGAACAGTTTATGGTAGCGGGCTTTTTTAATGTCAAAATCTTCATCAATACCGGTTCCGATTGCTGTTATCAAGGCTTTAATCTCTTCACTGGCCAGGACTCTATCCAGACGGGCTTTCTGCACATTGAGGATTTTTCCTCTTAAGGGCAATATAGCCTGATAGTTCCTATCTCTTCCCTGTTTGGCCGAACCTCCTGCTGAATCTCCTTCTACAATATACAATTCGCACAGTTCGGCGTTTTTGCTGCTGCAATCCGCTAGTTTGCCGGGTAGACTGGTGGATTCCAGAGCACTTTTTCTTCTGGTTAACTCCCGGGCCTTCCTGGCTGCTTCGCGGGCGCGCCGGGCTGAGATGGCTTTATCTAATATTTTTTTGGCTATCACCGGGTTCTCATTCAGATAGTCTTCTACGTTTTCAAAGACCGCACTTTCCACTATGCTTCTGATATAAGTGTTCCCCAGTTTAGTCTTGGTTTGCCCTTCAAATTGCGGTTCTTTAACTAAAACCGATATTATTCCCACTATTCCTTCACGAATATCTTCTCCCGATAGGTTGGTGTCATTTTCTTTTAGAAAGTTGCTTTTCCTGGCGAAATCATTAATGACCCTGGTCAGTCCATTCTTGAAACCTATTTCGTGGGTTCCGCCCTCCTGGGTTCTTATATTATTGGCATACGAATATATGCTGTCATTGTAGCCATTATTGTACTGAATGACTATATTTACGATGACGTCTTCTTTTTGGCTTTCGAAATAAATGGGTTTTTCGTTTATTACTTCCTTCTTTTTGTTTATGTAAGCCACAAAATCCTTTAATCCATTGTTATAGTGAAAATCCTTTTTTCCAGGAGCCTCTTCTCTTTCATCTAAAAGAGTTATTCTTAAACCTTTATTAAGAAAAGATAGCTCTCTTAAGCGCTGTTCAATTATCTCTTTCTCAAATATAGTAATTTCGAATATTTCCGGGTCGGGAAGAAAATGAATAACCGTGCCCTTTTCATTGGTAGTGCCGATTTGTTCAACTTTCCCCATGGGTATCCCCTGCTCATAACACTGCCGGTATATAAATCCATCTCGCTTCACGGTAACTTCCATGTGGCTGGAAAGTGCATTTACAACTGATAGTCCCACTCCATGAAGACCTCCGGATATGTTGTAGCCGCTGCCACCAAATTTCCCTCCCGAATGCAGGGTCGTCATTATGACTTCCAGGGCCGGAATTCCCATCTGAGGATGGATATCAACCGGTATTCCTCGACCATTGTCACATACGGATACACTATTGTCTTCATGGATAATCGTCTCTATCTCGTTGCAGTATCCGCCCACAGCCTCATCTATACTATTGTCCACTATTTCAAACACCAGATGGTGCAAACCTTTAGGCCCGGTTGTTCCTATGTACATACCCGGCCTTTTACGAACTGCTTCAAGTCCTTCTAATACCTGGATGTCTGAAGCATTGTATCCATTTAAGGGACCTTCCAAAACTTAACCCTCCTTATAATGATTAAAAGCTCTTTTATATAAAGTTATCGAAGATATCGGAGATAAGTATACCTTATCGTCACATACTATAACCGCTTTTTCTTTGCCGCTATCGCTTATGTTAATCAGCTTGTTTTCTAGCCGGGCTATATCAACAATCTCTCTTAGATCAGCTGATACTGGTGATTGGTAATTTAAAACGGCCACAATTTTTTCCCCAGATATGATGTAATTGTTCCCCAGATGAACATACATGCTACTACCTCCATCTTTTATTCTTTGTAAGCTCAGCGAACCTTTAACCTGTATCCAACCCTTATCCAAATACTCCGAAGCCCCGCAGGGGCGTTCTTATGTCTGGGTCTACCCGTATAGCAGTAACCCGTTTTCTAATTATTCCCTTCTACTTCCCCATTTCTTACCAGGGAAATTTTGCTCCCAAAGCTGCTAATCATATCATTAACAACCGAAGTAAGGAAACTCTGATATTCTGAACTACTTATCTGTTCTATTAATCTGCTTTTTCTCTGATCATCAAATTCAGCCAGTACCTCATCAAGTAAAAAGACCGGGTAATAATCACTTAATTCCTTAAATGCATGGACCTCTGATATTTTTAAACTTACCGCGATATTTCTTTGCTGGCCCTGAGAAGCAAAAAGGCGAGCCGGTTTATTATTCAAATAGATGTTAATATCATCCAGATGTGGGCCTACTAGAGTGCTTTTCCTTCTTACCTCATTTTCCTTATTTTCTTCCACATATTTTATTAAATTATCGCTTAGGTTTTTGTAATTCACCTTACCATCCTGAACCGGAAAGGATAAAGCATATTTAATCTTTATTGCCCCTTCCTGATTCATTTGACCGAAGTTCTTCGCAACTAAACTGTCTAATAAATTAATAAAATTAATTCGAGCCGTAATTATTTTGGCAGAATATTCAATAAATAATTCGTTTAAAAGATTATAAGTCCTATCATTGATAGGGTTTTTTTTCAATACTTCATTTCTTTTCCTTAATATTTTATAATAATTATCTACCAAAAGTCTGTATTCATTTGAAACTTCTTTCAAAATATAGTCTATATAGTTTCTTCTTCGGGATGGGCTTCCTTTAACCAAATATAAATCGTCTGGAGTAAAAACAACTACTCGCAGACGATTTTGGTTATTTTGATTAGTCTTTTTAGAGTTTATTTTGATTTGTTTTCCGTTGGTTAAACAATATTCAACCTCCGTACTAATAACTCTGTTTTCAGTTTGATGAGTACCTTTCAGATGAAAACATTTTTTTTCATACTGAACCATCAATCGATCATTATTGGTGCGGAAAGAACTTCCGTTCGCCAGAACATATATTGCTTCCAGTATATTAGTTTTTCCCTGGGCATTATCTCCCATAAGAACGTTTAATCCAGGTGCTGCTGTATATTCAAGCTGGCTTATATTTCTAAAATTTGAGATGTTTATTTTTTTGAGTTTCAATCCTCAAATCCTACTCTCCTTTAATTGCCGGTACGCAGTGGAACCAGTACATAGAGATAATTGTTATTATCTGGATTCTTTATTATAGCAGGTCCTATAGCCCCAGACAAACTTATCTCCATGTCATTGCATTCTGATTGCATAATTTTTGCAATATCCAGAAAATAATTGGTGTTAAAAGCAATCTTTACTTCTTTTTCCCCTTCTATTTGTACATCTTCGATAACTTCTTCTAATTCGCCCATAATTTCTGAATAAGCATTTATAACTACTTCATTTTCATTAAATTTAAATTGTACGTGCTGTATTTTTAGTTTGTCATCGGTAGGCATAGTTTTAGCTCTCTCTAATGCATTTAATATCGAATTGCTCTTGATCAAAACCCTGGATGTAGATGTTGATGGTATTACCTGTTTATAATTAGGGTAATTCCCTTCTATTAGTCTAGACAATAAAATAAAATTATCCTTATGGAAAATAACATTGTTTTCGCTGAAAGAAATATTAATTACTTCCTCCTCTTCGTTAAGAACCCGTAAAAGCTCATTAACGGTTCTAATCGGAATTATAAAACTAAGCGGGTTTAGATTGTCATTATCTAGTTGATAATTAAAATAGGCTAGTCTATGGGTATCAGATGCCACTATTTTTAATTGATTATCCTCTGCGAGGTCAAATAGAACCCCGGTAAATACCTGTCGGAAGTGGTTAGCAGCTGCAGCAAAAGAAGTCTTACGCAAGGCTTCTCTTAATACCGCCTGGGGCAGCACCATTTTTTTCTCCATTTTTTCCAATGGTAAATTGGGGTACTCAAAATCACGGTATATGTTTATAAAACCAGAAGATCGCCCATAGTTAATGTTTAATTTTGAGGCCTCCATGTTGAGTTCAATAATTACTGTTCCATCCGGTAAAAGTTTAATAAAATCTGCAAAGTAATGAGCATTAACCAGGGCCTTTCCTTCATCTAAAATTTCTATATTTTGGGTAGAAGCTATAATACCGATGTCCATATCAGTAGCGGTCATAGTTAGGCCTTTTTCTTTGCTAACCTGGATCAGTATCCCTGATAATATAGGGATGGTATTTTTATTGGATGCGGCACGGTAAACCAAACTTGAAATAGCAGAAAGTTCTTTTTTTTCAATAACAAATTTCATCAATAAATACCTCCGGGGAATTAAAATTTTTGGATTTATAGCCAAATAGCTGTATTTATTTATTTATTAACAGATAGTAGTTGTAGTAGTAGTAGCAGTGGATATGTGGATATAGACCACGGCGATAAAAATACGGGCATTAGATGCTCATGAAAACTTGTGCATAACTTGTATTATTATACACTATAATTTGGGTCTATATTCTTACATAATTCGCTAATTACAACTGACACTTCCTGATCATTTATGAGTTCTTTTTCAATTTTGTCATTAGCATGCATCACCGTAGTATGATCTCTGCCTCCAAATTGTTCTCCAATTTGCGGATAGGAGGCATCCGTAAACTTACGGCATAGGTACATAGCCACCTGCCTGGGATAAGAAATATGTTTATTTCTCTTTTTTGATACCAACTCTCGGATATCCAAACCATAGTAACCTGATACTTCTTTTTGAATAAACTCTATAGTTATCTTCCTTGGACTGGGAGGAGGAAGAATATCTTTCAAGGCTTCAGTAACCGTGCTCATAATCAAGGGTTTGTCACTAATAGTGGCATAGGCAATTAATCTGATTAGGGCGCCTTCCAACTCTCTAATATTTGAATCGATAGAATTAGCTATATAATCCAGAATATCATAAGGAACGTTCAAATTTTCAGACTGGGCTTTCTTTCTTAATATAGCGATTCTGGTTTCTAAATCCGGTGGTTGAATATCGGTTATTAATCCCCATTCAAACCTGCTTCTAAGCCGGTCTTCCAGGGTGGGGATGCTCCTGGGGGGTCTATCACTGGATATAACCAGCTGCTTATTAGACTCATATAAGGTATTAAAAGTATGGAAAAACTCTTCCTGGGTTCTTTCTTTGCCAGCCAGGAACTGAATATCATCGATCATCAGCACATCTATACCGCGGTATCTATTTCTGAAACCGGAGGTATTATCGTCCTTTATAGAACTAATAAGATCGTTAGTAAACTGCTCTGATGACACATACATTACTGTATAATGAGGATATTTACGTAATATTTGGTGACCTATAGCCTGCATCAAATGAGTCTTGCCCAGACCTACACCACCATAAATAAAAAGGGGATTATAGGCTTTAGAGGGTGACTCTGCCACAGCGTAACAGGCTGCATGTGCAAATCGATTACTATTACCTACCACAAAAGAGTCAAAGGTATATTTCATGTTTAATGTAGGTGAGAATGACACATTATCTGCAAAGGGTTCGGTAGTTAAAATAAGGTTTATATTTCGATTAGTTAATTCCTTAAACTTGGCCTGAATAATAGTAAGGTAACGAGATTCTATCCAATCTTTAGTAAGAGTATTAGGTACGATTATATATACATTATCGTTTTTAACGCTATGGAACTTAACCATTGAAAACCAGATATCAAAACTGGTTGAGTCAGTTTCTTCACGCATAGCGGCCAGGACTTTATTCCATACCAGTGAATAATCTAATGACATTAAGGGCATCCTCCTGTTGATTTGTGTAAAAAGTATTGTTAACAAATATTATAAGTTGTGGATATCTGGATAACTTATCTAAAAAGAGCAGGAATCGTCCAATTTGGATATTAGTAAAAATATAGTATAATCATAACAGATAAAATTTATTTTTAGAAGGGTTATAACCCCTTGAATTCTTGACATAGGGGGCAACATATAAATATAATTAGAAGGTGCTGACAAAAGAGGAGGATAGATATTATGAAAAGAACATACCAGCCTAAGAATAGACAGAGAAAAAAAGTTCATGGATTTAGAAAGAGAATGGCAACTGCTGAAGGAAGAAGGGTACTGGCAAGTAGAAGGAAAAAAGGAAGAAAAGCAATTTCTGCATAGGTCGTAAAAGCGGCCTTTTGTTTTATCAGATAAAGAGAAAACTTTATCTTAAGAAGGTTGTTTATGTTAAATAAAGATTACCGAATAAATAAGAAAAAAGAATATAATAATATATATAAAAAAGGGAAAAAAATACCAGGAAAGTATATGGTGGTATTTATTATCACAGGAGAAAGTGAATACAGCCGTTATGGTATTGTAACCAGCAAAAAAGTTGGTAATGCAGTGCAAAGAAACCGTGCTAAGCGCCGGCTTAGAACAGTTATATATAGAAATATGAGTAATATAAAGGATAGTGTGGATGTAGTCATCGTGGCCCGACCAGCGATTAATGAAGCAAGCTGGGATGATTTGAATAATGAATATATAAGAATCATGAGGAAGGCAGGGCTATGTTAAAAGGAATATTTATAGGATCAATCAAGGTATATCAGAAGTATAAATTTCTGAAAAAAGCACCTACATGTAGATTCTATCCTTCCTGTTCTGCATATTCTATTGAGGCAATCCAAAAATACGGCATATTTAAAGGGGGATGGTTATCAGTCAGGAGAATTTGTAGATGTCATCCATTTCATGCTGGAGGATATGACCCAGTTCCAGAAGAGTGAAAAGAAGAGAAATCGCTTGCTTAAAAAGATATTAAGCAGGCCGGACTGATTCTCCAGGACATCTAAAAAGGAAGCAGCAGCTTCTCCAGTTAGTTAAGGAGGTGAAACCTGCTATCTGCTTGTTCTAAATAGCAGGGACGAATTTGTGGCAGACTTTTGTACACTGGTTTTCTGAATTAATTAAGTTCATGTACGGAATCACTGAGATTCTGGGTATACCTAATTATGGATTAGCAATAATATTAATTACCATATTGATTAAAGTAGTGCTATTCCCGCTCACCCACAAACAGATGAAATCCATGAGGGGAATGCAGGAGATTCAACCAGAAGTAAAATACGTTCAGGAAAAATTTAAAGATGAACCGGAAATAATGCAAAAGAAAATGATGGAGCTGTATAAGGAGAAAGGGGTTAGTCCGTTTGGGGGATGCCTTCCTTTGCTGCTGCAAATGCCTATTTTTATTGCATTTTACCAATCTCTGATTAAGTTTGATTTTGCAGTGACTGAACATGCATCTTTTTTAGGTATAGATAATATTGGGCAATCAGTGTCATATTATATTGGTCAAGGAGATTATATTCCTATTTATCTCCCGATTCTGGCTGCAGTGACTACATTTCTGCAGCAAAGGATTTCTATGGTCGATACCAAGGACCCGACCCAGAAATCCATGTTATATGTAATGCCGCTTTTTATGGCCTGGATAGTCTTAAAAATGCCAGCCGGACTTCCTATATACTGGGTAATGTTTAATACTCTGGGGATATTACAGCAGTTGTATGTTAATTGGCATAGTAAACAGGTTAAGATTGATAATAACTCGAGTTTAGCCATCGAGGGTGGGGTTGTGGAAAAACCAGTTGCCACCAACTCGGAAGAAGATAGTACCTCAGATACCGGGAATCAAGCAGGGAGGGAAAAAGGAGGAAAGAAAAGTAATGGAAGCTCACGCGATAGAAAAAAGAGGAAAAAGCGTTGATGAAGCGATTAAGGCAGCATTAGATGAATTAGGTTGTGAAATAGATGATGTAATAATAGAAATAGTGGAAGAACCTAATAGAGGAATATTAGGAATAGTAGGTAAAAAGCCGGCTATAATTAAGGTAACTCTGAGAGAGAAACCAGAAGAAGATGTAAAAGAAGTTTTGGTGGAATTGCTGGATAAAATGAAAATCGATTATAAAATCGAGCGAGTCGAGTGGGATAAAGAAAAAGTAAGGATCAATATCATTGGCAAAGACATGGGGCTGGTAATAGGCAGGAAAGGCGAAACCCTCAATGCATTGCAGTATATGACCAGCTTGATAGTTAACAAAAAGAGAGAAGAAAAACTCAGGATAGTGCTGGATGTGGAGGACTACCGAAGGAAAAAGGAAAAATCACTGGAAAAACTGGCTATAAAATTATCCGATAAGGTAAAAACCACACATAAGAATGTTGTTATGAGGCCGATGAGCCCGCAGGAGAGAAGGATCATACATACTGTGCTGCAGGGCGACCCACAGGTTACCACTTACTCAACCGGGGATGAACCAAATCGCAAGGTGGTTATAACAATGAAGAAGTAAGAAAAGACCCTTGCGAGGGTCTTTTTTTATGATATAAATTACTAGTAAATACTTATTTATAACTGCGGCTAGAAACATAAGGTAAACAGCTTTATTAACCCGATAGGAGTATGGAATTAATGCGGGATGATATCATCGGGGCCATTTCAACACCGCCTGGTGAGGGCGGAATTGCTATTGTGAGAATTAGCGGAGAAGGCTCTATTAAAAAAGTGAAGCAAATATTTCAAGCGAGGGTCAGCAGCAAAGATCTCCTGGTGCAAAAACCGTTTATGTTGACCCTGGGTTGGCTAAAAGATGAGGAAGATGAAATCCTGGATGAGGTAATGGTTGCCACCATGAAAGCACCGCGGAGTTATACCGGGGAAGAAATGGTAGAGATCAACTGCCATGGGGGAGTAATACCTGCAAGAAGATGTCTTCAGAGGGTTTTAAGTACCGGAATTAGACTGGCTGAGCCAGGTGAATTTACCCGGCGGGCCTTTATGAATGGGAAAATGGACGCAGCACAGGCTGAGGCAGTCATAGATATTATCCGGGCTAAAACCGATCGGGGCCTAAAACTAGCCATGAAGCAGCTGGAAGGAAAAAACAGTGATTATGTTAAGGAGCTGGAAGATTTCTTGGTAGAGGCTAACATGCTGGTAGAAGCCAACCTGGATTTCTCTGAGGATGTTGGTGATCTGGACTATGAACAGCTTCGACAGTTGTTATTAAAGACCAGCGCCGGTATCGAAAAGATGCTTAAGTCGGGAGAATTGGGCGATATTTATAAAGAAGGAATAAGTGTGTCCATATGTGGTAAGCCGAATGTGGGCAAATCAAGTTTGCTAAATGCCTTGTTAAGAAAAGAAAGGGCTATAGTAACCGATGTTCCTGGAACCACCAGAGACTTGATAGAAGAGTATATAAACATAAAAGGCATCCCCGTAAAACTTATTGATACGGCTGGAATTAGGGAAACCAGAGATCTGGTGGAACAAATCGGAATAAGTAGAGCCCAGCAAGCGGTAAGAGATTCGGACTTAGTTATATTCCTGCTGGATATTGAGGCAGGAATGAACGACGAGGATCGGGCTATTTATAATGACATTGAAAACAAAGAGCGGGTTATAGTGCTTATTAATAAGGATGACCTGATGGTAAAAAACATTAGTGAAGAGGATACAAAGAAGAATTTCCCAGAATTAAAGGTTATATGGGCCTCAACAAAAGAAGACATTGGTATACAAGAGTTAGAAGACGTCATAGAAAAAATGGCCGTAACCGGCTTAATGGATTATGATAATCTTGGATTGACAGTAAGTTTAAGGCAAAAAGAAAGCCTGCTGGCAGGAAAAAAGTACATTCAGGAAGCACTAGATGCCATGGGGGAAGTTACGCTGGACTGCCTGGGAGTCGATTTGCAGAACGCTATGGCTAGTCTGGGAGAAATCACCGGCAGAAACTTGAAAGAAGAGAGTATTAATAGGATTTTTAAAGAATTCTGTATAGGAAAATAGATATAGGCCACCAATGAACAAGAGCGGAGGACTAAAATGATATATAATGCTGGTAGCTATGAAGTAATTGTGATAGGTGCGGGACATGCTGGTTGTGAGGCCGCCCTGGCTTCTGCCCGAATGGGTTGCAAAACCCTGTTATGTACGCTGAGCATGGAACATATAGCTTTAATGCCTTGTAATCCATCCATTGGGGGACCAGCCAAGGCCCAGGTAGTAAGAGAGATCGATGCCCTGGGAGGAGAAATGGCAATAAACATAGATAAATCCAATATACAGATGCGGATTATTAATACCGGGAAGGGACCTGCAGTTCAGGCTTTAAGGGCTCAGGCCGATAAACTCGAATATTATCGGGAGATGCTTAAGACCCTGCTGACGCAGAAAAAGTTGGATGTTTTAATGGCTGAAATCCAGGATATTGAAACCAGTGACAATAAAATAACTGGGGTAATAACCAAAACCGGAGCCAGATATAAATGCCGTTGTGTGGTGATTACATCCGGCACATATTTAAAGGGACGCATCATCATAGGAGACGTCATGTACGATGGAGGACCTGGCAACCAGTTTCCAGCCATGAAATTATCTGCCAGCTTGTTAAAAAATGGAATTAACCTGGGCCGATTTAAGACAGGCACCCCTCCCCGTATCAACCGAAGAACGGTGGATTTTTCCAAAATGATCGAACAACCAGGAGACGAGAGAGCATTAGCTTTTTCATTCATTAGTCCCAAGCAAAAGAAACCGCAGATGTCCTGCTGGTTAACTCACAGTACGCCGGAGACCCATCGAATTGTCATGGATAATATAGAGAGAGCGCCATTGTTTACCGGGGTGATTAAAGGCCGGGGACCCAGGTATTGTCCATCCTTTGAGGATAAAGTAGTTCGCTTTGCTCATAAAGATGCTCATCAGCTCTTTGTAGAACCCGAGGGTAGACATACTGAAGAGATGTATGTTCAAGGATTAAACACCAGCCTGCCGGAAGATGTTCAAATGGAAGTGTTAAGAAGCATACCCGGGTTGGAAAATGTTCGTATAATGAGGACCGGATATGCTATAGAGTATGATTATGTACCGCCCTCACAATTGAAATTGAGTCTGGAAACTAAAATGATACAGGGCTTGTTCACAGCTGGTCAAATTAACGGTACTTCCGGATATGAAGAGGCTGCCGCCCAGGGGTTAATCGCGGGAATAAATGCAGCGCTGAAAATTCAGGAAAAGGAACCATTTATTTTAAAGAGAAATGAAGCCTATATTGGTGTGCTGATAGATGATCTGGTCAACAAGGAAATAGATGAACCCTACCGACTGTTAACCTCCCGTGCTGAATATCGCCTGCTGCTAAGACAGGACAATGCGGATATCAGGCTTACCAGGAGAGGCCGAGAAATAGGTCTGGTCGACGATACGCGCTGGGAATTGTTTAACAGAAAAATGGATTCTATAGAGAACACACGAGCTGTATTCCAGGAAGTTAGTTTTACACCGGCCGATGAGGAAATGAATGTATTTCTTACCGGTATGGGGAGCGCCCCCATAAAAGACCGAGTTTCTCTATGGGAGTTATTAAAGAGACCGGAAATACATGTAGCGGATTTTGAAAAAATGAAGTGGATTGAACCAATGGACGCTGAGATTTCTGAACAGATAGAAGTTCAATCAAAATATGAAGGATATATCGCCAAACAACTAGAACAAGTTAAAAAATTCGAAAGAATGGAGAATCGGAAACTATCTCCAGATTTAGACTACGATGAGGTTTATGGGCTAGCCAACGAAGCCAGACAGCGACTCCAGGATGTTAAGCCCACCTCTATGGGTCAGGCATCTCGTATTACCGGGGTAAACCCGGCAGACATAAATGTCTTATATATATATTTAGAAAAGAAAAGAAGGAATTAGACCTGTCTATGGAAAATAATGTAAGGATATACAAGAATTATTTGCTGCAAGAAAACGATAAGACTAATCTGGTGAGTAGAAGGACTATTGAGGACGAGCTTGATCTTCACATCGAAGATAGCCAAAAGGTATTTGACCACTGGAGGCTAGAAAAGCAAAAGATTATTGATGTTGGAAGTGGTGCAGGTTTTCCTGGACTAATAATGGCTATGTACGGTCAGGAAAATGAATACACCCTGCTGGAATCCGACCTAAAGAAATGCAATTTTCTTCAGCAAACCATCGAACTACTAAAAATGGACCATGTACAAGTCATAAGAGGCAGGGCAGAGGAGATAGGCCAGCATAACACTCATCGAGAAAAATATGATTTGTCTATCAGCAGAGCAGTTGCAGCCATGAGAGTGATTATAGAATACTGCCTGCCCCTTACCCGGGTGGGAGGTATGGTATTGTTATGGAAAGGGCCCAGATATGAAGAGGAAATCGAGCAGTCCAAAAATGCGCTGCAGGTGCTGGGAGGTCAAGTGGAAGATACCTATTTGTACCAAATTGGAGGAGACCGAAAAAGAGCCATCATTCAAATCAGGAAGATTCAACCAACCCCTGAAAAATATCCGCGAAGAGCAGGTTTACCGGTTAAGAGGCCTTTGTAAAGGAGTTTTGTAAATGAGCAAAAGGAACTGGCCCTGGATGGTGGAAAAAAGCAAAAGCATGGAGATCATTAATATTCCGCTGGAAAAGGTTCAACGCAATCCCTATCAACCCCGACATGAGTTTGATGAGAACGAATTGATCGATCTTGCCAAATCGATAAGATCTTATGGTTTGATACAGCCGATAGTAGTACGGGCTATAGAGGATGGGTATCAGATTGTAGCGGGAGAGAGGAGATATAGAGCCTGCTGCATGCTGGGGATGAAAGAGATACAATCGGTGGTTCAGGAAATGAACGATGAAAAGGCAGCGGCAGTGTCTTTAATTGAAAACATCCAGCGGAAAGAACTAAACTATTTTGAGGAAGCGAACGCATACAACATTCTAATAAACCAGTTTGGCATGACCCAGGATGAATTGGCCAGGAAAATAGGGCGCAGTCAGTCCGCCATTGCAAATAAGCTCAGGATATTAAAACTACCTGAAGCCGTCAAAGAAATGATTGAGACGGCAGTTGTAACTGAAAGACATGCGCGGGCATTATTGAAAATAAATAATGCTGAAACTCAAATGGAAATCATTCGGCAGATATTTGAAAAAGAGCTAACCGTTAAAGAGACCGAAGAACTGGTTGACAAATTAAGTCGCGATAATATACCCGGGGAAAGCAAACGAAGCAGCAGCAGTCAAAATGTTTCGATGATTATTAGAGATGCCCGGATCTTTCTTAACACTATTAGAGAGACCATAAAAAGGGCCCGACAAACGGGAGTTGATATCGTTATGGAGGAGAAAGACCTGGAAGAAGAGTATGAAATAACCATTAAGATCGCCAAAACCAAAAAGAACCTGCGCAAAGTACCTGGAAGTTAAGTGTAAAAAGATAGCGTAAAGCGAGGCTGTTTATCTTTGATGAAGATAGCAGTCTTTTTTTTATTGGCTGATCCAGGTAGGCTTATTATTTTGTAAAAACGCATCAAGTTCAATCCATACCGGGATTTAGTACAGATAGAAAAGCACGGTTGCCTCTCACATAATGGAAGCCTAGGCTGGTCTAGCTTAGCGACTTAAACACAGGACCATAATCCTATATAGAACAAAAAGGAGGTATAGCGGGCAGGTTGACATAATACCTGCTAGAACCAGGTTGCTCAGGGACCCACGCCAACTGTATACGGCATAGATAATAAGGTTTTGTCCTAAGAAAGGGAAAAATTATAGAGGAAAATGCTACTTTTTAATCTATTAATATCCATCTTTGATATAATAACAGATAGTGAAGAGATAATGATTAGCAGGATGCAGATAATTTTGGTGGCAGTGGACGGCTGACGACGCTAGAGATGTCCACTGGACTTACAAATGGGGAGTGTTTGAGGCTTATTGTGTCGCCCCTGCGGGGCAGCAGCTATGTTATCAATAAGCGCCAACAATAATACCGGGGAAATGTGTGTTAGGGCGGCTAACGGGATTAAGGAAGACGCCTCCGGGGATCACCCCGTTCCGGGGCAACTGATGCGCCTTGAATTTATTGCGGTATGATTATGGATGCAATAAAAGGACGCATGGCTCATAAGTAAAAGGAAGGATGATTTGGCTAGTATGGGAAAAGTTATTTCGGTGGCAAATCAAAAAGGGGGAGTTGGTAAAACAACCACCGCTATTAATCTGGCAGCTTGTATTGCCCTAAAAGGTTATAAGACCTTAGTGATAGACAGCGACCCGCAGGGCAACGCCAGCAGTGGACTGGGCATTAATCGAGATAGGCTGAAGTACTGCATCTATGACCTTATTATAAATGAAGTGCCCATAAAGGAAGTTGTCTGCAGTACCAGGGTAAGGAATCTAGATATTATTCCAGCCACAATTCAGCTAGCCGGAGCAGAAGTAGAATTGGCTAGTCGGGATAACCGGGAGAACTACTTGAAGGAATCTATACAACCGATAAAGGATGAATATGATTGGATATTTATAGACTGTCCACCCTCACTAGGCATACTGACATTGAATGCATTGAATGCAAGCAGGTCGGTCATCATCCCTCTACAGTGCGAATATTACGCCCTGGAAGGATTAAGCCAGTTGATTAATACTATTTCACTGGTAAAAAAGAGAATGAATAGAGATCTTAGTATTGAGGGAATTGTTTTTACCATGTTTGATGCTAGGACCAACTTATCGATTCAGGTTGTTGATCAAGTAAAAACTCACTTTAAAAGGCAGGTATATCGTACCATTATACCCAGAAATGTTCGCTTAAGTGAGGCCCCCAGTCATGGAAAGCCGATAGTGGTTTATGATCCCAGATCCAAGGGAGCCGAAGTATATCAAGATTTAGCGGTGGAGGTGTTAAAACGTGCCTAAGAAGGAAAGAGGTTTAGGAAGAGGACTTGATGCGCTGTTATCTACTAATAATACGATCTATGATGGCGACAATATGCAGGAAATTGATATTGATCAGGTTAAGGCCAGAATAGATCAACCACGCAGTTTTTTTAGAGAAGACTCCTTAATGGAGTTAGCGAGTTCCATTAAGGAGCATGGCTTACTCCAGCCCATACTGGTTAAACCTACTGAAGATGGATATGAAATAATAGCTGGGGAAAGGCGTTGGAGAGCTGCACAGATGGTGGGTTTGAAATCATTACCGGCAATTGTTAAAGAGATAGGTGAAGAGGAAGCGGCGGAGATATCCCTTATTGAAAATCTCCAACGGGATGACTTGACTGTTGTGGAAGAAGCACGGGCTTATAAAAACATGATGGATAGGCACGAGCACACTCAGGAGTCACTATCAGTGCGAATAGGCAAGAGTCGATCACATATTGCCAACACGGTTAGGATATTGGCTCTTCCAGAAGAAGTATTAAAACTATTGGAACAGCGCAAACTAACTGCGGGTCATGCTAGGGCGTTATTAGTAATAGGTAATGAAAAAGACCAGATCAAGATGGCCAATGCCATAGTAGAAGACAAGATATCTGTTCGTCAAATTGAGAGCAGCGTAAAAAAAGCGCGTGCAAGGGAAGAAGAAAAAACAGTCCAGCCAGCGAAAAAGACCGCAGAGGTTAAAGATCTAGAGGAGAAGCTGCAGATATGTCTGGGTACCAGGGCCGAAGTATCCAGTGGAAAAAGGGGCGGCAAAATAATTATAGAGTATTACAGCCTGGATGACCTGGAAAGAATATGCGATATAATTGGAATATAGATTCGATCGGCGACAATGTTTCACGTGAAACATTGTCGCCGATCCTAGATGCTCCTACAAGAGGAATACTTAACCGTTAAGCTGCAGGCAGGAGACATTAAAGACCAACTGGCAAGTCTCCAGGAGATTTACAAGATGCAGCATAGCTGGTACTATTATTATAAAACAGCGACACCCTCTTGAGGGATTGCTCCGGTTGCCGGAGCAACTGCTGTCTTATTGCTAAATGCTAATCATGATTAGGATATAACAGAGGGTCGGCGTGCCACAAACAACAATAACCCCCTCCGGGGACCCCCGTGCCGGGGCCACTGAGGTGACTTTATTTCATTGCTGCACAATTAGGGGTGCAATTCAGATGCTCGCCTGCGCTCACAAATGATATTGAAGCACTTGCAGCACCACAATTTATGATCGCTGCGCTCACAAATGATATTGAAGTCTTACTAAATTGACATAGAGGCCGAAGATGAAAAAGAGATGGAAACAGAAAAACAAGAAATATACTCTGCTATTAATCCCACAAAATGCTGATAGAACGAAAAGGATAAGTTTATCTGCCAAAACAATGATTTCAATTGCCGCGGGGGTTCTGATCTTTATTTCCGCTTCATTTACCATCAGCTATTTGTTCTGCAAAAGCCAGAATGATATACAAAAGGTTAACGCGCTTAAGGCCACGAATTCTGAGCAGACCACTACTATCCGCAATCTTGGGAAAGAACTGGAGCAAATAGAAAAGCAGGAGCTATTGATCGAAGAGAAGCAGACGAAGCTTAAAGAGTTGATGGGAATAAGTACTGAAAACAATAGCGAAACAACTCCTTCAAGAGGTGGGCAAGGTGGCCAGGACCTGGTATACAGTGCCCAGCGCGATATGGATGAGCCTGAAAGAGCACAGCGGCTGAAGACTGAGATGGACAGGCAGGAGAAGGAAGTAGACGAGCTGCTGGCTAGAGCAAACAACGATTTGGAGTACTTCAGAAGCATTCCCAATCAATGGCCGGTTTCCGGTGAAATATCTTCATATTTTGGCTGGAGGTCATCCCCCTTTGGAGGACGAAGTGAGTCCTTCCATAATGGGATAGATATAGCTAATAATGTGGGTTGTGATATAGTGGCTGCAGCCGATGGCACGGTGATTCAAGCCGGGTGGTTGGGTGCCTATGGGCGAACGGTAACCATAGACCATGGATACGGATTTAAGACTATGTATGGGCATAATTATCGGCTTCTGGTACAGGAAGGCGAGCAGGTTAAAAAAGGAGATGTCATAGCAACTCTGGGCAGCAGTGGTAGGAGCACTGGACCCCACCTGCACTTTACAATTTTTAAAAATGACACTCCGCTGGACCCAATGCTGTTTTTGCCTGAATAAAGAAAATCAAAAATACCACAGGAGTGAAGAAATTTGAGAAAAAAAGAAACAGGTCTTGGTGAGATAGAAAGCTTGATATCTCCAGGGGTGGTGCTGAAGGGAGAGTTAACCTCGCAGGGTTCAATTCGGGTTGATGGAAGCCTGGAAGGCAGCATCGATATCAAAGGCAGCCTGCTGCTGGGAGAAAAAGGCGCGATCAAAGGTGACGTGAAGGCCGCTAACATGATTCTTGCCGGACAAGTTGAAGGAACGGTAACCGTCACTGAAAGACTGGACATAACTAACACCGGAGTGATGTTGGGTGATATAAATGCTCGAATCATCACCATAGAAGAAGGTGGAATTATTCAAGGAAATACCCAAATGACCAGGGCTAAAACAGAAAGTGAGGCCAAGCAGGAAAAGCCAAAAAAACCAAAATAAAGGCTAACTGGATAATTCAAAGAGATTGAGATGTTGAAATAAACAAGGAAGCCCTGTACAGGGCTTCCTTGTTTATATTATAGTGAGTGGCTGCCAGGCCAGAATACCATTACTTGTAACGCTGAGAAAACCGCGATTCTTTCGGAAACGTAGTACTCCAGGCTGAGAGTGAGCTGGGGGAACTGTTCCTGTGATGGGCTAGAAAAAGAGCACGAGCTGCTGCTTCCGCCATTTTGTAAACCAGAAACAAGCGAGTATTTTGTAAAACAAGATGTTCACAAAAACCCGAAACATTTACCGTCCCTACCATATGAATATCTCCTACCCGGGGCAGCTGTTTTTTTAAAGCCAAACCAGGAGCCAGAGAACCTCTTTTAATGCTCAAAAACCCCACTTTTTCGGCACCTCCCAGACCTGCGTCAACGGCTATAATGAGCGGATTGGCATAGTGAGCGTAGATATGCTGCATGGTATCTGAGAGATTAAGAGCGTGAAGAGGTTCCTCCAAGTTTCCAAATATATGAGCCGATGGCAAAAGATATCGCAGTCGTGTGCCAACCAGAGGGCCAAGGCAGTCGCCAGTAGCCCGGTCAGTCCCAATGCATAAGTACACTACTTCTCTAGTTAAATCCCTATTTAGCTCCTGAACCAGAGTGTAGGCAGCATGGGATAAACCGCTGACACAAGCCGGGTCGGTATAATGCTGACAAAATATAGTTGTACTGTGACTGGTTTCGTGTGGCAAATGCCTACCCCCACCGCATAATAGTCTAAGTTAGCATTAACACTTGGTAATATTTTTATGCGGTATTTTCAGATTAAGAAGCGTATTTATGAAGTATATGTTCTTAAGATCAGGAGATGAATAATATTAGAAGCAGATTGACCCTGGTAATGGGATATCTAGGAGCCGTAGTGGGGGCAGGATTTGCATCCGGACAAGAGATAGTCCAGTTTTTTGTGATTTACGGTATTGACGGACGCAAAGGCTGTATATTGGCCATGCTGCTCTTTGCTTTATGTGGAGGACTTTTAATGTATATGGCCCATCGACATGCAACCGGCAGTTACCAGGATATGCTTCATGAACTGATGGGAGAAAAGGCATCTAAAATTGTTGATCTATTAATGGCAGTATTTCTTTTTCTTGGACTCAGTATGATGCTGTCGGCTAGTGGAGCCGTATTTTATGAACATTTATATCTGCCCAAAGAATTTGGTATATTAAGTACCAGTGTTCTGGTAGCAATATTCTTATTCACGGGGAAAAAGGGCCTGATAAAATCCTATAACATTTTGGTTCCAGCTAAATTAGTGCTGCTGCTTATAATAACTGGATATGCTGCTTTGGTAGTGGAGGGAGTACAAGTGGAAGCCTATACAGTCTTTCTATGCCCGCAGGAAAAGAGCTGGTGGCTGCTATCTTCGGTTCTATACGTTGCATACAATTTTGCGCTGGCGATGGTTGTTCTAACCGAATATCAATCGATCGGAAGCCGGCGGGATGGGATCTGGGGTGCAATCTGGGGGGGGAGTCTTTTAGGCGTACTGATTCTATTCAACTACATGGCCTTATGTAAATTTCTTCCAGTTATCCTGCATTATGAGGTACCCATGCTGTATATTGCAGGATTTATTTCCCCCGGAACCAAAGTTGTTTATACTATTGTATTATGGGTAGGGATCCTTACCACCGCTATAGCGAATACATATGGTTTTGCTCAGCGATTTTCTAGTTTTACCAGCATGAACTACAGTTTGAGCTTATTTATCACCATTGCCCTGGCTCTGCCCATCTCCCTGCAGAGTTTTTCAGCTCTGGTAAGCAAGGTGTACCCTTTGTTTGGTTTACTGGGTATAATTATACTGGTAGTATTAATAGCAAAGGCTGTTAAAGAAATTATAGTTGAAATAGTATGTAAGTATCCTTAACAGGTAATTAAGGAGGATCCGGATGATAAACCTTAAAAAAATTCCGTCCATAGACGAAATACTTATTCAGGAAGAGATACAGCAGTTGATTGCCAGGTATAAACGGGACTTCGTGGTTGGAACTGCTAGAACGATAGTGGCGGAAATTAGGGAAGAATTACGGGCGGTAACCGAAGAAATAGATAAAAATGTTATCTTCACAGCCATTGTGGATAAGATCAAGTTAATGGCTGAAAGTGTCAATGCCGGGACGCTGCAGAGAGTTATCAACGGAACCGGGGTAGTTCTGCATACCAATCTGGGCCGAGCTCCGCTGGCAGAACGGGCTATTAAACATGTTCAGGAAATTGGCAGGAGCTATAATAATTTGGAGATGGATCTGGACAAAGGGGAGCGGGGCTCTCGTTATTATCATATCGAAGATTTATTGAAAAAGCTTACCGGAGCAGAGGCAGCCCTAGTAGTCAATAATAACGCAGCCGCTGTAATGCTGGGACTAACCACCTTGGCAGCTGGGAAGGAAGTTATAGTTTCTCGCGGGCAGCTGGTAGAAATCGGTGGAGCATTCAGGATTCCTGAGGTAATGAAGCTAAGTGGGGCCAGGTTGATGGAGGTAGGAACCACCAACAAAACATATGTTTCCGATTATGCCCAGGCCATAAACGAGGAGACAGCCCTGCTATTTTCAGCGCATACATCCAATTATCAGATTATCGGCTTTACCGCCGAAGTATCAATGAAGGAACTAGTAAGTCTGGGGAAAGAAAAAGGACTTCCCGTTTTTATGGATCTGGGAAGCGGCATAATAACTTCTTTGGATGATGGGGGATTAAAAGGGGAACCAACCGTCCAGGAATGTGTGCAGGCAGGAGCAGACATTATAACCTTCAGTGGGGATAAGATGCTGGGAGGTCCGCAAGCCGGCATCATAGTAGGTAAAAAAGAATATATCGAAAAGATGAAAACGAATCAACTTCTACGTGCCCTGAGAGTAGACAAGCTGATTCTCTCGGCGTTGGAAGGGACTCTATTAGAATACCTTTCTGGGCATCCCCGGGGAAATATACCCATTATTCAGATGCTAACTTACAGCCCGGAGCAGTTGGAGGAGAAAGCTGAAAACCTCTTCTGCCTGTTAAAAGCAAGACTAAAGGATAATCAGGCCCATATAAATTCGCCTGTGCTCTCAAAACATAAGGAAGCTCTGAGCAGCATTAAAGTGATTACGTTGGAGGATATGGTAGGCGGTGGAGCATATCCGAACCACAAAATGCCTGGTGCAGGGGTCGAGATAGAATTCAATAGAATAAGCCTGGAGAATGCAGCTAGAGAACTGAGGTTTAAAAATCCGGCTCTGGTTACCCGCAGGCAGGACAATAAAATGCTGATCAGTGTGAGAACCCTGCTGCCAGGGGACGAACAAGAAATTGTGGAGATGATAGCCAAGTTGATTGAGGAAGATAGCGTAAATTAGGCTGGCACCAAACAGAACTGTATTTATAACATAGATATGCTTACAAGGGGGATACCGATGAAAAGATTGGTATTAGGAACGGCAGGACATATTGATCATGGAAAAACTACCCTGGTAAAAGCACTTACCGGAATTGAAACTGATCGCCTGAAAGAGGAAAAGCAAAGGGGGATATCGATCGAATTAGGTTTTGCCCCCTTTATTTTGCCTGATGGGCAGAAGGCAGCTATTGTTGATGTTCCAGGTCATGAAAGATTTATCAAGCATATGCTGGCCGGAGCATTTGGCATCGACATGGTTATTTTTGTTATAGCCGCCGATGAAGGAGTAATGCCCCAGACTCGTGAACATATGGATATCATAGAGTTGCTGGGAGTGCAAACCGGTATTATTGCTCTTACCAAAAAAGACATGGTGGATGAGGATTGGTTAATGCTGGTAGAGGAAGAGGTGCGGGAATATATATCAGGCACTATATTAAAAGATGCCCCGATTATTGCTGTTTCAGCGGTTACGGGAGAAGGGCTGCCAGAATTGATAAATGAAATACAAAGACTCTCTGATCAGATCGCAGAAAAGCCAGCTTTTGGGAAGACTAGACTGCCGGTAGATCGGGTGTTTACTAAAGCAGGTTTTGGAACCGTAGTGACGGGGACTATGTGGTCGGGGCAGATGGAAATCGGTGAAATACTGGAATTAATGCCCAGCGGCAAGAAAGTGAAAATTAGAACTCTCCAGGTCCATAATGATAAAGTCAATACCGCATACGCCGGCCAGCGGGTGGCCGTTAACTTACAGGGCCTTGATGTTGCCGACATCGAAAGAGGAAACTGGTTGTCAACCCCAGATTATCTAAGCCCGACCTACCGAATGGATGCACGCTTGCGGCTTTTAGAATCGAGCAGCAGGATATTAAAAAACTGGAACAGGATTAGATTCCATCTGGGTACTGATGAAACCATGGCCAGGATTGTCCTTCTGGATCAGGATGAACTTCAGCCAGGCCAGGAAGGCTATGTGCAGATAGTTATGGAGAAACCAGTGGTAGGGCACAAAGGAGATCCGTTTGTTATACGATACTATTCCCCGGTCACCACCATTGGAGGGGGTACCATTATAGATCCTAATGCCACCAAACAGAAACGATTCAAAGAAGAGACCTTGAATGAGCTGATTGTAAAAGAAGAAGGCAATCTTTCGGAAATGCTGCTTTATGAATTAGAATCAAATCCCGAGGATGTGATCAGTGTTGATGAATTGTCCAAAAGAACCGGTAATGAAGAAGGCAAAATTAGACAGGAACTAGAGCTGCTGCTGGGAGACAATAAGGTGGTGGCGTTGAAAAAAGACGAATATATGAGTACTTATGGTCTGTATCAATTTGCCAATAAAATAATAACCGCCTTGGAGGAATATCATCAAAAATATCCATTGCGGCAGGGTCATTCCCGGGAAGAAATCCGCAGCCGCTTTTTAAAAAATGTTAACACCAAAACATATAATTTAATCCTAAAAGAACTTGAAGAAGCTGGTAAGATAGAAACCCGGAACAACCAGATCAAGCTGCCAGAGCATATACCAGCTCCAGGGGAAGAAGACCTGCGGGTAATGACAATAATAGAACGGGAAATGAGACAGAATCTATTTGCCCCACCTTCACTGGAAATTTTAAGACAGTCAGCTCGGGTTGATGAGGCCAGGTTTGCTGAAATTATCGCTTATTTGACGGAGAAACAGACATTGATAAAAATAAGCCAGGATATGTTTTTCCTGCAGGATGCGATAGAAGAGGGCAAAACCAGACTAGATAGCTATTTCGCACAGGAACGAGAATTAAGTCTGGCGGCATTTCGAGATCTGCTTGATACCACTCGTAAATATGCCCTGCCGCTGATTGAATATTATGATAAAATCCGCTTCACTCATCGAGTAGGAGATGCCAGAATAAAAACGTGATAACTGATTAAGCTGCAGGGGATAGGGGGGAATAACTTGCTCAAGGTTAAGGAAATAGATGTATATTATGGTGCTATTCAGGCCTTAAAAAAGGTTAGCATTGAAGTAGAGCGGGGTAGTATTGTCACTCTAATAGGAGCTAATGGAGCGGGGAAAACTAGTACCCTAAAAAGCATATCCGGATTATTAAGGCCTAGAAACGGTTCCATTGAATTTGAACAGCAGGATATCAGCAGACAGGCACCGGAGAAAATTGTAGAAATGGGAATTTCACAGGTACCGGAGGGCAGAAGAGTATTTCCTAATATGACTGTTTTAGAGAACCTGGAGATGGGAGCATATCTGCGTAAAGACAAAAAGGGAATTGAAAACGACCTGGATAGTGTTTTTGTGCGCTTTCCCCGTTTGCAGGAAAGAAAAAAGCAGCTGGCAGGAACTTTATCTGGAGGAGAGCAGCAAATGCTGGCTATTGGGCGGGCTTTGATGGCCAAGCCTAAATTAATGCTGATGGACGAACCATCTATGGGACTGGCACCTTTACTGGTAAAGGAAATTTTTGAGATAATAAAAGATATTAACCAAAAGGGAACTACCATATTGCTTATAGAACAGAATGCAAATATGGCGCTCTCGATAGCAGACAAAGCCTACGTGATAGAAACCGGACAAATAGTCCTGGAAGGGACACCCGGTGAATTATTAAGGAGCGACGAAGTAAAAAAGGCTTACCTGGGAGGGTGAATAATGAAAGTAAAAGATCGTATGACAGCAGACGTAAAGACTGTAAATCCAGATACCAGCATTACAGAGGCCTTTCGGATTATGAAAGAAAGTAATATAAGAAGACTGCCAGTAATGCAAGGGAAAGAGATCATGGGAATCGTAACTCTTTCGGATTTAAATCGGGCTTCACCTTCTGCGGCTACCTCGCTCAGCATTCATGAACTGAATTACCTGCTGGCGAAAACCAAAATAAAAGATATTATCCCCAGGAAACAGCAAGTGCTGACGGTGAGCAGCCAGAATTATATAGAAACTGCTGCTAAAATTATGCGCCAACACCGGATCAGTGGATTGCCCGTGGTAGATGAGGGCCAATTAGTAGGTATAGTAACTGAAACAGACATTTTCGATGCATTGATTGATATTCTAGGCGTGAAACAACCCCACAGCAGAATAGACCTGTATGTACCCAGCGGTCCCGGCAGCCTGGCGGAGATCACCGGCATCATAGCCTCCCATGGAATCAATATCATTAATACAGTAGTTTTTTATGACGCCAAGAAATTTCGCTATAAGATTATCATCCGGATAGAAGAATTAAACGGCATGGAAATAGCAGAGGAGCTTAAGAAGAAAGGCTTTGAAATTGAATCGGTTATGGTGATAGAAAATGATGAATAGTATAAAACAATGCCGAGCAGGAAAAATATTGATTTGACAATTTGATCTAAGGACACTATACTCAACCCTAGTCGAAAGGTTTACGCATTAACACTATTAAGGAAGCACTTAACAGCACCACTGATGCGTTAATGCTGCGCATTAACACTACTAAGGAGGCGGATCGGTCCTGGTGGGCCGCCTGGACTTCAAATCCAGTCGTGTGGCGGTGGTCCCGTCACTGGTGAGTTCGATTCTCACACGCTTCCGCCAAATTATGATTTTTTAGGGCGTTGGAGAGGATTTTAGCATAACATTAGGTTATGTATTCTTGCTTTTAGATCTGTACCCATTGATATTTTTCCTTACTAATTCCTGCCCCATTTTTCTCACACTCTGTGACTGGATGTGCTTTATGTAATAGGCCAAAAAGAAATTTGTTCATTTTCATAAACTACCGCCTACAAAAACAAAAGCAGGAGGTTAATTTTCCTGGCTTTTCTGATTCGTATATAATCCCGTCTTTGACACTTAGAGAAGAGAAGAAAGCTCGCAAACCCCTAAAACAAGGGGGTTGCGAGTTTTTTGCGCGTTAATAAAAAGTGAGTAACTTTTATTGTTTTTGGGTGAGTTTAAAAATTTTTTTCATCTGAGAAGAAGTAGTAATCTCGTAGTCTGTACGGAATCCAAACGCGTCATGAAGAGAATCGGTAAAGTCAGTACGGGTATAGGACGGAGTATACCCTTCGCCTTTAAGTTCAAAGAAGTTCATATCCACCAAGCCCTGGATGATTTCGGAACAGGTGAATTTATCCTCCAGCTTCTTTTCCAAAAACCTGTATATAAGTAAAGCGAGAAAACAGGTTGTGAAATGAGCCTTGATTCTATCATCTCGACTTAGATAGACCGGTCTGGCTTTAAACTCACTTTTCATAATACGGAAGCATTCCTCTATTTCCCAGCGCTTTCGATTTACCGAAATAATAGCCGAAGCATCATCCTCAAGATTGGTACAGACGGCATAAAAGCCGTCAAAAACCTCTTCGCCGTCAATAACGGCGGTGTCAAGAGAGTATATATCCTTGCCGGCAACTTCGCCATCTTTGGTGACGCTCATTTTTTTGACGAAGCGTTTGTAATCATTCTGATTTGCCTTTTTTAGCTTAGTTGGGTTGGTTGAAATCAACTTTTTCGCCCGCTCAATCTGGGAATTGCGTATTTTGCGTTGGTAATCCCTGTACTTAATTGAGTAGGTTACGATCAGCTTCTGCTCCAGACCATCTTCATTTATCCAACGCTGCTTGTAATATATATTGTCATTGCCTTCTGTTTCATCCAGATTGGCAATGTCGTAAGTTTCCTTTTTGCCCGGGAGACGCCAATCATCAGGGTAAAGCGCCCACTCTCGTAAATGCTTTTTCAGTTTCTTGACGGACTGTGTGGTAATGAACGCTCTATCCTCTTTGTCATTGAATTTTCTGTTGTCATTAGAAGCCAAACCGGCGTCTGTGCAAACGACAATCCTGGAAAGTTCGAAATCTTTCAGGATTTTTTGTTCGAGCGGCCTTAAAGTTACCTGCTCATTAGTGTTTCCGGCATGTATGTCAAAAGCCAGTGGAATGCCGTCACTATCTATAAACAGACCCATCTGTACAATAGGGTTTGGTCTATGTTCTTTGGAATATCCATACTGTTTCAGACCGCTTTCCTGTTCAATTTCGAAAAAATAATTAGTGCAGTCATAGAAGAGAACACCGGCATTTCGCTTTTGGATAGAACGACTGTTATTGTAGACCTCGGACTGGATAAAATCAGATTCCTTAGCGATAACCTCCAAGGCCCGGTAGATATGTTGGACATCGAAAGCAGGTTGCTCTAAAAAATGTCTGGAAAGCTTATGGGTAGCCAGTTTAGAGGCTGGGAAAAGAATCCTGGCGTAAAGCAGCCGGGAAAGGATGTCGTTAAGGTCAAAAGAAAACTTATGTTTCTCAGAAATTTTATTGCAAATATTATTAAGCTTAAGCTGGTGATAAATTTTTTGCAGAAAGAGATAACCGCCATTGAAAGAACGTTGTTCACCTTTGGGAATAAGCTTGTTAGGAGAGTAAGGCACCATAATTTTGCGCTTATTCTCTTTTTCCTGTTTGTTAAGCTCCGCAATATACTCTTCGGCCCACTCATAAGGGTCTTGCCCACCCAATTTTTCTTTAAGTTCATCGTATGTACCAAGCTTTTCAACAATCTTGGAAGAATGGACACCGTTGATATAGGTGGACTTAATAACATAAAGCGAAGCAGCATTTTTGGACTTAGAGACTTTTAGTCGCATTAAAACACCTCCCATCCCTTATATTATGACACAGTACCCAAAAGTACTCAATAGCAAAATGGTAAGTTTGACAAAAAAATAAGCC
>JAENYG010000033.1 GCA_016841875.1 Syntrophomonas sp. | reverse complement strand
ATTAGGTGTCCAAAGTTATTTATCATTTTTTGTTCATTTTTACTTGACGGTTACATCAATCTCATAACTTTCATAAATAACGTATAATTGCCTTATGAAAAAGACATATTATTGCACCAGAAGAAATGAAAAAGATTGAAGGCCGGGTATCATCATGCTCGGCCTGAATTATATTTTTCAGGAATTAACAGACCCGGCAGCGAAGAGATTACATATCAATATGATAGCCGAGGAAAAGTGGTTATGCTGGGTGACAATAACTCCGTCCCCATGACAATTCCGTCCCCATGACAATTCCAATGACAATTGCGAACGCCGAATAATATTCGAGGTATAAAAAGTGGAAGGTCTATATTATAAGAAAAGTAAAAATGCACGAATATCTATCATTGATTCCCTTATCCGTATATTGCTACCTAGTTTTTTACAGGTTTCCTTTATGGATAAAAGAACGCATGAAATATGGATGGGAACCTTCTTGGCATTTTAATCATTGGATATTAACTATTTTAATTCTAATCTGCTTTATTTACTGGTTACTAACAATTTTTCTGTCTGAAAAATACCAATCTATTATTCGTTTTATTTTCTTTCCTGTAATTGTCGTGTGGCACATTGTAATTGTTTGGGAATATTGGGATATAGGTGGAGTTTTTGTATTACTGTTAGCCGGTTTTAACATAATAATGTGTATACATCAGTTAATTAAATTAAAAAGGAACCCCTCATCAATATAAGGAGGGGTCAGACTGTAGACAAAACCTGCTTTCAAGAAGCAAAGCCGGGAAGCAGGTTTTGTCTACAGCCTAAACAGAGAATTCATTCTCTGCTTTTCCAAAATACCATTTATAATTTTGATTTAAAACTTTTTGCAGTGAAGTTTAATTCTTTTTATCGCAGCGGAGATTTTAATCTTCGCTATAGATGCTCAATAAAAAATTACAGTGCTTCAATTTAAATTTCAGCTGAAGGATTTTAAAATTATTATTCCATATTGTATGCCCCTGGAGCATATAAAGCTCATATGTGTTCCTGGGGCATACAATTCCGAAAAGACCTTTCTTTTTCAGCAAGCAAGCAGCAGAAGATTTTGATGACAGAAAATCTTTTTAAGGAGCAGTATTTTTTTCTTCAGGCAGTCGATTTAATTTCATGCTTTAACCTGGAAACAATTTTTTGCAAGCAGCAAGCTCGTTAACAATTTTTCATCCTGCATATAAACTGCGACCCGCTGGTGGTAAAAAACATCATTTAAAAACAAAGTAAAAGAATAAGAGGCAGCTGTTCAAGTTCAAATGTCTTCGGATTTTTATTCTTTTCATTAACAGATTGTATAAGGCATAATGAACCCGGTTCTTGTTTTCACTGCTGCTATATATAAGTAATCAGTTAATTGACGATCAAGCCTCGATCAGAAATATGCTGGATCTTGTAAAATTTCCAATGATTACATAGGAAATTATTGACATAATGTAGAAATTAGTAAATAGGTTTGGTGTTGGTGGGATATGTGGGCGGAAGTTTGTTATATTCAAGCCGGTATGATTATGATGTGTTATGGTTGATTGTGAGAGAGGCTAATGTAAGTTAGGAGAAGCACTATTACGAGCTACAAGGATAGACTATATAACCGTAAAATGTATAAGGTTTAGGTTACATTTCAGGAAAAATGGATACAGAACATGGGAGGGAGCTATGTCAAACCTATCAGATGTTTATGAGATAAAGATTGAATTTGAAAAAGGGAGCAAAAACCCTTCCCGGGTTTTTAAAGCGATGTCTGGTATGATTGATGGGTTAGCTATACTTGATAAAGAATTAGTATATTCTATTGGTACCAGTGTAGATCCAAATTTGATCTTAGAAGATATTGAGGTAGGTTCGTTAAGAGCACGTATACGTACTATTGTAAATTCTATCGATGATGATGCTTTAAAAGAGTTAGATTGGAAAAAGGCAGTGGGGAGTTTTCTTGTAAAAGGGAAGCAAAGTATTTTAAAACACTTGGAAGATAAAGAGGGTATCAATAGTAATGAACAGATAAATGAAATTCAAAGCAATTTAAAAAAGTTGGCTAAAGAAACTGAAGTTGATAAAATTCCATTTTACACCCCCATTCCATCCAAAATACTTCTTGAGAGTCTTTCTAAGATGTATCTTGCGACATCAAATCTATCAACAAATGATTCTGCGTTCTTTATTTCTAGTCAAGGATCAGTTCAAATCCCACAAGGTATGTACATTCCAGCACAAACAATCGAAAATCTACTAACAAAGGAAAAACGTAGTTACGAAAGAGAAATGATTTTAAGAATTAAGAAACCTGATTATTTAGGAGCATCAATGTGGGATTTTCATTATAATAATCGAACCATTCAAGTTAAGATTACCGATTCACATTGGTTAAATGATTTTCAAACAGGGAAATTGGATGTTCGGCCAGGAGATTCATTAAAAGCTAAAGTATTAATGGTATTTAAGTATGGCTTTGATAATAATATTATTGCTGAACATTATTATTTAGACAGAGTTATTCAAGTAATAAAGAACGATTCTATAGTATCAGAGAGTTTTCCATCCTTTTCCGAACAAGAGGAAGAAGATTAACATGTTCATCTCAATAGATTTACGTTACTTAAACATGAAAGACGAAGATATTATTTATTCTTCAGGCTGTTGATTATAATTTCATACTATTTAGCTGGAAAATATAAATTTGCATTAAAGCTTGAATTGAATAGTTGAATTTTAAGCAAAAACGATTATTTGATTTTCAAATAGTTTTACCAATATTTATAAGGAGATTTAGCAATGGAACTTGAATATCTTAATACTTATCTTACTGCTAAAAACTTAAAAGTACCATTCTTGGAAGTATTGAATCCCGATTCGGGGTTTTACGAAGTACTATTACTACAGGTACAAGGGGATATTGAGGCAAATGAGCGATTTATTGGAAATAAAGATGTACCACTGTGCTTCAAAAAGTTCAAAAACTTTTTTGAATTATCTTTAGAAAAGAATGTTGATTTGGCAGTGACACCTGAGTATTCGTGCCCTTGGTCGGTAATAGATTATGTTATAACTGAGGGTGTTTTCCCTAATGAAGAGAAACTATGGGTCTTAGGTTGCGAATCCATTACAAGAAATGAATTAAAAGATTTTATTAAATCTCATAACCAGGTTGTTTGGATATATGAAGAAGAATTAGTAAACGAAGATACTACACGTAATTTCTTTGATCCACTCTTGTATATTTTTAAAACAGGGGATGGCAATGGGCATCAGAAAATGATTTTCACCCTGCAATTTAAAACAACCCATATGAGTGTTCAGAGTAGTCCTCTAGAAAGAGACAACTTAATTCCAGGTAAAAAAGTATATGTATTAAAAAATGATGAAAGTTCTATATTCTTACTCACCCTTATCTGTTCCGATAGTTTAAAATTTGACAGAAATTAACTGATTAATAAGCAACAAGCAACCTTGATATTACATATACAAATGAATCCGAAGCCTCGAGGAGATAACTTTAAGAATTACCGAAATGATTTTTATTCTAAAAAAGAGGAAACTAAAGAAATCCTTTGTCTTAACTGGGCCAAAGCTACTAATATAGCAGGAGAAGATTGTATTGATTTTGCGGGATCTGCCTTATATTTGAAAACAAAGGAAATTGATAAAAGAGATGACAGAATAAACGCTAACCACAGTAAAGGTCTTTACTTTACCAACTGGAAAAATAAAAAGGTTAGTAGTTACTTTTTAAATTCAGATGAATTTCTGTTTAACTACCGATCTACCAAAGTTTTTCAAGACACGGGGACTCCAGAACAACAAAAAAGAACAGGACCTGAAATGTTAGAAACTTATATCTGGGATGGAGATAAGTGGATTGATGGTAAAATACCCAATGATGGTTTTACAGATTTATTAAATGAAACGGATTTAGCTGGTACCGTGTTGAGTAATTTATCCCATTTAGACAGAGAGCGCCTAATTGCGTTGTCCTCTGGGGAAGCGCAAACGAAAGATTGGTACAAACCAGAATATCTTAAATTTCTTATTATAGATGATAGAGAGAATTTAAACAAAATAACTTTTACGCAAGACGAATGTGAGAAAGAATCCAGAGTAAGGTATTTAAGTTACTTCTCTGCATTAATTAATAACATAATTCTAAATAAAGAAAATTTCCCTACTTGCATTAAAGATTTGGTGAATGCTTGTTATGTAGAATACAGTGCCCCTGATTTCAATCACAACTTATATTCTAATAATGGAAGTCCAGCGGCAACTGTTGCTTATATAGGGGCAATGCCCGAAGGATGGGCTAAAAAAATATATGATCAGATGTTTTCATTATTAGATGAAGACTCTAGGAGACGATTAGTAGTTTGGTTTGATAAAGTTAGAACATTAAGTTTAATCAGTAGCCCACCTCCAATGAATGACGAAGATATATCGGAAGACCTAAGATCGATTACAAAGGGGGATTAATTATGAACAATGAAACCATTTATCAATTACTCAGTGATAGTTTTGACAAAGTAATTCAAATTGACGAAAAAGTTTATAGAACTGAAAAAAAATATAATGATCTCCCCTTTGCAATTTATTATTTTGATACTAGCGAAAACATAATCAATCCGGATTTTGATATAAACGATTATCAAGAGAAATATATTTCCACAGATTACTATACACATCCGGGGTATCTTCAATGGAACTTTTATCTGATATATATTTGTACTCCAGAAAACATACGGAAAATCAAAAAGGTTAAAAAGGTTGAAGTTGAAAAAAATAAAATATATACAAGAAAATATATTGTTACTCCACAGGAGTTAACAACTTTATCCTCATTTTTTTCTATTTCATCAACACCTGGAGTGCCTACAAACAGCGATTTGGATTCTATTTGGATACAAAAACTTAAAGAAGCACAGTTAGACGTTGTATTCTTAACTGGGGAGAGTTACAAAGATGGACTTAATCGGTATTTGGGGGGGGCCCCAATACTTCAGGAAGAAGAAAATATATTTAGTGAATCCATTATGGAGGAAACAGAAATTACTTCGTTTATTAATAAAATAATATTAGACGAGTATAGACCCTACCCAGAACAAACAGAATTTAAATTAGGTACATTTAATCTTATTAATGGGGTTAATGGATGCGGTAAAACTTCATTTCTTGAAGCAATTGAATTATTTTATTGTGGAAAGACCTTTAAAGAAAAAGATTTAATCCAGGAGTGGAAATTTAGATTTTTCTTTGAGGGAGATAAACCATATCAATATAATCCGAAAGACAACAAAAAATACCGTTTAAGAGACCGAAGGTGGTACAACAAGATATATCCTAAAGGGAATAGATTATGTGAAAGTTTTGCGAAGTATAATTTTTTTGATTCTGATGCGGGTTATCGTTTGTCAAAAAGTGATAACCAAGAAGAAATTAAAACAGCATTTATGGATATAGCACTGGGTGAAAATATAAATAAACTGGAAACACGAATTAAAGGATTTTTTTCTAGGTTCAAAGATCAACTGAATGAATATGACAAGGAAATAGAAAAACTAAAAAATTCAATAGAGGAAGAAAACAAAACAATCGAAGAACTTAGTCTTATCCCAAATGAATACGAAAAGCTTTTAATATTGATTCAAGATGAAGCTCATAAAATGCAATGGACTAGTCATATCCCATCAGATATAAACGATGATATAACTCTGTTTGAAAGAGAACTCATAGAAGTGCAAACTACTTTAAATACAATTGATAATGATTTGAGTTGGATACCAAGTATATCATTGGCTATAATTCAAAAAGAACTGAAATCTTATAAGAGTAAGCTATCAAGACTAGAAGATTTCAATATTCGGATAAAAGATCTTGAGAAACAGAAAAAAGACTTTGATAAAGTGATTTGCGAACTTCAAGAACTTGATGAACTTATGGTTAAATGTGAAAAATATTATTCGGAACTCAACCTATTACATTTGATAGGATTAAACAAACAAATAGAAGAAGAAACAAAATTGTTATCTAGGTTAAACCATTCTAAAGAGCTACTAAATCAGGTTAACATTCAATTGTTTAAATTGATTGAAAAGAACATTGAAGATTATCGTGAAAAATTGTATCAACAAAAAACAACTTTCCAAAGAAGAAAAGCTGATCTAAATCTAAAGGTCAAACAAATTAGTCAAAGTTTTAACGAGTTTGAACAATTAGTTACCGACATTAAAAGCTTAGGAAAGAAGTTCATCCTTTCTGCCGAAAAGGTGGAAGCATGCCCATTATGCAATTCTGAATTTGGAAAAGATGAATTAATTAAACGAATAGAAATTTATGATATAAATTTTGATAACTCGGTACTTAACTTGTTTCAAGGGGAGATATTAGATCTCGAAAATAAATTATCGGAACTAGACGAAGCTTTAAACAATTTATCTAAAGTTGAAGAAGTCTCCGATTTATTCTTTGAGAGAGGTATATTAAACAGAGAAGACAGTTTGAAAACTATAATAGGTGAATTAGAACAACTTTATGATTTAATAAATAACACTCAAAGTAAAATTAAACAGCTAAGTTCATTAAGTGAAAATTTCACACATAAAGGTTTATCGGAAAGTGAAGCTAGGACACTAATGAGAGCTATTGAAGACCGATTCAACGGATTAAAACTCGATCCAAGTATGAAAGAAATATTTGATAAAAAAAGAAAAGACATTATTGCAAGCTTGTCAAAGAACGAAAAGGACGCCGAGAAATGTAATCAAAAATTATTAGATGAAAAAAATAAAAAATCTAAATTTATAATTGAAGAAGACTTATCAGATGTTAATATAATAAGTAAACGAATTGGTAAGTTAGAAACATCAATTTATTTATTGAACCAATTATCTATCAAACTGTGCTTAGCTTCCAATAATGAACTGTCTAAAATAACGAAAGATGTTAAGAACTTACAAGTTATCTTTGAGAAATTCAAAACGGCTAAAACGGAAAATGAAACAAAGAATAAGGTTATTCATAGATGTCAAGAAAAAATAAAAGGATTTGAGTCTAAAAAAGAAGCTATAAAATCCCCAAAAAACAATGCAACTAAGGCATTTGCTGCATTAGATGATATACTCACAAATCACAGTAAAGAAGAGTTTTTTCAAAAGTTTCTTGAGGAAAACAAAAAAGAAATCGTTGACATTTTCAAAAAAATTCATTCACCTAAAGAGTTCAACGATATTATCTTGGATGATGATGCTATCAAATTAAAAAGGGAAGGAGAACAAAACTTAATCCCTCTAACCCAAATAAGTACTGGCCAAAGGACTGCTTTAGCATTGTCCCTGTTTTTATCTCTTAATAATAAAGTTGAGAATGGGCCAAAAGTTATTTTATTTGATGACCCAATAGTAAGTATAGATGACTTAAATATGCTATCGTTTTTAGATTATTTAAGATTCTTAGCTACAGAAAGGGACAGACAAATATTTTTTGCCACAGCAAATACCAAATTAAAGAATCTACTTCAGAAGAAATTTGAATTTTTAGAAGAAGAAATGAAGAGTATTGAATTTAATAGATGATGTAATTATTTGCCAATAATTTGAAGAAATACTGTTTTAGTATATTATGAGTAAGGAACAGGGACACACCTACCTTTGGAGGACCTGGTGGTAAGAATGCCCCTGGGTATAGGGGAATGTCCCTGATAATCACTGAGTATAGTCACCTGTAGAATAATAATTTGCCGGGGATTTGACCGTGTTTGCGCAGGTGGTCTTCTTTCATCTGTTCATATTGTTCTTTAAAGTTTATTTTGGTACCGATTTTAAATGATGCTCTTTGCTTGGAGAATCCGGATTTAAAGAATAAGAGCGGGTTATCGGGAGAACTATCGGTGCCTCCGCCGAGATGCAGGAATCTGCAGCCCAGTTTCTGACCCTGCCTTACTGCTTCATGCAGCAGCAGATTGGTGGCGCTGAGTTTTTTGCCCTGATCATTGGCAGCTGATAGATGGTATTCCATAATATGATGATTATGAAAAAAAACTGCCCCTGCGGTTATCTGGTTCTCATAGATGCAAACAGCATTATATACTTTATCCCAGTTTAACAGGGTTTTAAAATATTCTTCCGGCAGATAGTAAAAATCATCTGCATCCAATTCTGACATCAGATTATGATACATATCAGGAAATACCTTTATGAAATCAGCACTGTCCCACCATTCGATCCGGAGGTTGTTTTTTAAGGCTTTACGGATCGCTGTTCTTACCCTGGTACTATAGTTTGATAAGGACAGGTCAAGTCTCAGATCTATCCAGACCGTCTGCCGGTTGTCGATAATATTTCCATCATAATACCGCCAGTTTTCCAGGAGGGGGTGGAAACGGACAAATTCGGCCAATATCTTGTTTTCCATACTCCAGGCAGAGTAGGCTGACCAGGCTTTTCGCAGAAATTCTTCATTATCACTGGTTGCTGCAGGCCCCCCATATCCATAAGGGGATTGGATATCAAAAAAATCACTTCCGTTTATCGGAGATAGGTGAAACCCGTGATAGAAGATCTCGCCGCCATCTGCGAAAATAAAAAACCGGGGGGACAGCTTATGGTTTCGGTGAGCATCAGCTGCTATATAAAGTGGATGAAGGCTGGGAGCGGTTATAGTGTTATTGATTTGTTCGAAAGTCTTTACCGCTTCCTCAAGTTTGACCAGCATATTATATATACCTCCTTGCAGCAGGGGGGAGGATACCCGTTCTTCTCACGGGCAGCGATTCCAGCCTGGTTTCAGCAGGATTCAGCACATGCATATTACATTTTAGTATAGAAGCGCAGGATTTGTTCTGCCATATAGGATAGAGCATCCGGCACCAGCCTCTGATCGATAGGTAGGGTCAGAATAGATTTGCTCAGATTTATATCATTTTCATAGGGGGCTGTTTTTGCTGGGGATGGAAGGGGCCAGTGAACCGGACAGAATATATTCTGCTGCATGAGATAGTCTCTGAGCTTATCACGATGCCGCGGTTGGACTCGAACAGGAAATCCCAGGGGTACTTCTGCTGCTGCCAGAGAATCATACAATGGAAAAACTTCCTCATTGGTCAGCTGCATAGATTTTAACAGCTCAGATAAATAAAACCAGTTTAAACGTCGGGTTTCTGCTATCTCCTTAAGATCAGTCCGGTCCAAGATGTATCTGGAAAGATAAGACATGGAGCGAGGCCGAATATAATTATCGAGCTGGTTTTCTGCTTCCGCCAACAGGGTTAGAAAAGATTTGGAGTCTCCATGATTTTCCCGGATGATCTTGGCGATCAATTTTTTTGATATAAAGGTTTCGTCAGATGGCTGCAGCCTGTATTCTATGGGGATATCGCAGGCGAGTACAGCACCATCCGGCTGGGGCAGAAATTTTCTATAGCTGTTTATAATAAAATCGCCATGTCTGCCTAAATGGGTGCTTAATAAAGATTGTACATTGTCTTCGATAATAAACCCTGGAGCATCTTCGGAGAGTTTATCCAACCAGCCTGTAATTCCGTAATTTTCTTTGCCGAAGTAATTTATAAACAGGAATACCTCCCCATCCAGGCTGTCTGGGAGCAGTTGGGGATTTTGCAGATCATCCCCCATGGAATAATAATTGATTTTAAAACCCAGCTGTTTGAAAGGAGTGATTATGGAAGAACAGCAGTAATAGGGCAGCCAGGCTTCCTTCTTTCCGCCCTGCTGGATAATACCGGTCAGAGCCAGGAGAAGTGCAGACCTTCCTGTATCCACATAAATATGATGCTTTCTTCCATAGCGTATATGGCTGTTATCTGTTTTGGCCTGCAGAAAGACATCATCTGATAAGCCGAATTCTCCGCCGATGATATAAGCTGACATAGAGACCCCCCTTGGAGGAAAACCAGCGAATGATTTTGTTTCCTTATACTGTGATTTATAATGGGCCGGGAACAGGAACGTCAGGTGACTTATTTCTCCATAAATGCGAAATAAGCATCCCGATTGATACCCACGATAATCTGATCCCAGAAGCGGTTTTTTCTCCAATAATAATTTTTCTTGCGGCCTTCTTCTTTCCAGCCGCAGCTGCTGGTATACATGCGGTATGATGGTTCATTGTATTCTATTATGGTGGTATCCAGGCGTTCAAAACCCAGTTCTTCAAAAGCATAGCGCATCATTGCCAGCACTGAATCTGTACCATAGCCCTGGTTTTTTATTTCACCTGGGCCCAACATAACTCCGGTACAAGCGTTGCGGTCTTTCCAGTTGATATTTACCAGGTTGGCAGTACCAATCAGTTTTTTCTGTAGTTTAGTTTCAATTGCATAGCGCTGGTTCAATGGATCTGATTGCAGATCAATCAACCATTTTTCCATCATCAAGGCCGAGCTGGGGAAATGCCAGCCACCCAGCATGTATGCTATCTCTGGAGCGTTGCTCCAGAGCTGCAGTAGTGCCAGGTCTTCTCGTTCAATAGCTCTCAGGGTAACCACCTTACCATGTATGTTCATCTGAGTCTCCTTTCTGTGGACGGGAGAACCGTCCCTCTGTCCAGGAACTCTTTTGGTCTGGATCCGGCTGTTACATCTATTTCATGAAGAAAATTTACTATTACTTTTTCAGTTTCGCTCCTGATAAGCGGACTTTTGAACTCAGCCAGACGCTTCCGGTAAACAGGATCAAAAAGGGCAGTGTTCACGGCCTGGATAATCTGCTGCCGGTCATAATCGGTATTTATAAGGCAGGCTAAATGCTCTCTGCCATGCTGGCGATTACCTACATTAATTACTGGAAGATTTATACTCATGGCTTCAGCTATACCGGAGCTGGAATTTCCAATCATTGCACCGGCGTGGGTCATAATGCTGGCAAAAAGCTCCCGGCTGCACACCGGCGGCAGAATATGAAGATGAGGACAGTTGGCTGCGTACTCGTGCATTTTAGCCAGTATTAGATGCCCGCCGGAGTCATTATTGGGATTTGCCAGCAGTGCCGGGTAGGGCAGAGAAACCAATGCCTCCAGTGTTTCTATGATCTGCTCTGCAGCTTTATCCTGGGAGTGAGTGACTGCATGCTGGTTTACCAGCAGATAAGGAACATCTTCGGGTAAATCCAGCTCCTGGCAGATAGCTGATCGAGGATAAACAACATCTGGCTTAATATTACCTCCAGGCAGGCCAACGATCTTTATCCTGGATGAGCATTCGCCCATCTGTCTGATCCGACGGGCATGTTCCTCAGATGCAGGGAGATGATAATGAGCAAATTTTGTTATGGCATGTCGTATGGAATCATCAATTGAGCCGGATAGACTGCCGCCGCATAGATGAACCACTACAATATTCTGAAAAGCTGCTGCCATGGCACCGGCCAGCTGTTCACCCCGATCTCCCAGTACCATGACTATATCAGGTTTAATGGCTTCCATGACCTGACTCATACTAAACAGGTAAAGTCCTACTGATGAAGCCATATTGCTAAGAGAATTACCATGCAGGTATCCGTTTACAGGAGCGGCTATGGTGAACCCATCCCGGGCAATCTCCTGCCATGTTTCTCCATGGGCAGGGTCAAGATGCATGCCGGTTGGCAATATACTTAGACAAAAATCCGGTTCGGTTTGTATAGCCTGCAGGGTTCTGCGGATGGGACCATAATCTGCCCTGGAGCCGCTGATGTATAATATATGTCTCATAAAAGCATCTCCCATGTTATAGGTATATCCCCATCGATATGTTGCCTGACGGTTCGGCCGATTACTGTCTCCCATAAGCGGGGATCGATACCGGTGGCAGGGCGCTTGAGAGTAACATTAGTATGATCCAGAATTTCCCCGGCAGCTATTGGGCGGGCTGATACCAGGCTCCGGCGGGCGGCTGTTCGGATTGGAATTTCACTGGGATGCGGACGCTTAATACCATCACCTAGTGCAGATTCAGCAGTGCGGATGGTGTCCACAAACTGTTTTAACTCCGCTGGGGATAGTGACATGGCATGATCAGGCCCTGGCAAGTTTTTATCCAGGGTAAAATGTTTTTCGATCATACATGCGCCCAGGGCAGCAGCAGCCACCGCTGCAATACTGCCTTCAGTATGATCACTGAAGGCGGCTAAGGTTCCCAGGGCGGAAGCCATAGCGGACATGGCTCTCAAATTAATTGAAGATGGTTCTGCCGGGTAGTTGGAAACACATTGGAATAGAACAATCTTATTATCACCGTACTGTCTAATATATTCTACAGCTCCGGCCACATCCTGCAGGGTACTCATGCCAGTGCTCAATAAAACCGGCAGGCCGCTGGATGCTATACACTTTAATAAAGGATAGTTAGTAATTTCTCCGGACCCCACCTTAATACAGCTGCCTTTTAGCTCTAGTATCAACTGGACTGCCAGCGGATCGAAGCAGGAAGCAATATAGGCAATTCCCGAGTTGCGGCAGTACTCTACAATTATACGGTGAGCTTCCCACGGCAGGTCGTAGTCTTTACTCATTTGCAGCATACTGCTGGTTTGGGTTTGTCTATACTGGTAAGAGGCAGTCTGAGCATTGTGAGATACTTGCTCTTCTGATCGATACAGCTGGAACTTAACTCCATCAGCCCCGGCAGACACGGCAGTATCCACCAGGCGCAAGGCCAGTTCCAAACTGCCATTGTGATTAATCCCTGCTTCAGCAATTATGAAGCAGGGATGATTCTTTCCTACTTTACGATCATCTATTATAATTTCGTACATAAGGCCTCCTGATATTTTGATTATGTCAGGTTCGATATTTGGGTTTGAATTCATTAGACAATCAATCCGTATCCAAGTATCTGGATACTTGACATATTTATCATCAATCAGTGAGGAATAGATATCATGTTTAAAGAAATACGCTGCTGGGCAGATTAATGATCCGGCGTTCCAGGCTTTCGGCCTGATTCAATTCCATGTGAGGACAGCTTTGATACATAGGTAATTTGTGCATTAAGGTCCAGGCTGGCCGGCTCATGATTCCTTGCTTATTGCTTAATTCCAGCAGGCTATCCCGTTGGTCGGCATGTTTTTCATCAAGTATCAGAACATTGAGCCAGTAGTTACTGCGAGCAAAGTCTGCCTCTTGGAATATTTTAACGCCCTTGATTTGAGCAAACGCATCCTGATATCGCAAGGCCAGGGCTCTTTTCTTTTCGATAAAACCAGGTAATTGCTCTATCTGGGCACAACCCAGAGCAGCATTGATATTCGGCATGCGGTAGTTGTAGCCTACCATATCATGATGGAATGACCATATATGTGGTAGTTTTGCTTGAGCAGTCAGATGTTTGGCCAAAACAAATACGGATTTATCATTAGTCAATATTGCTCCGCCGCCGCCCGTAGTAATGATTTTATTGCCATTAAAGCTTAAACTTGCTGCTTTACCTATGCTGCCGGTATGCTGTTCTTTATAATAAGAACCTAAAGACTCTGCTGCATCTTCGATGAGCTCCATTCGATATCTCTTGGATAACTCTGCTAGAGGGTCCATATCTACCGGATGTCCAAAAGTGTGCATAGGCACCAGTGCTTTTATTGGCCGGCCAGTTTTTTTATTTATACAAACTTCAGAGCTTACTGCAGCTATTTCATTCAGATATCGATCCAGTTTAAATGGGTCTACTCCGAGAGTTCTTTCTTCACTATCGATAAAATGGGGAATAGCTCCACAATAGCTGACTGCATTAGCTGTAGCAACAAAAGTCAGTGCAGGAATTAAGACTTCATCACCGGCAGATACTCCTGCTATTTGCAGACATATGTGCAGAGCGGCAGTGCCATTAACAACTGCCAGGGCATAGGATGTTCCGGTATATTCCCCCAGCTGTTTTTCCAGACGATCTACATACTGTCCGCTGGAAGACACCCAACCGCTGTCCAGGCAGTCTTTAATATATGACCATTCATGGCCATTAAAACAAGGCTCATGCAGGGCAATAAAATCCCGGTTTTGAGGCAGGATATTTTGCAGGGTTTCAATAATAGCCGATGAATTGAATCCATTTTTCATAAATTATATATACCACTACGATATTTACATAAATTCTCAGGATTACAGAACCACTGTATGGTCTCTCTCAGACCTCGCTGCAGTCCATCCAGACCTGTAAATTCAGGAACCCAGCCCATCAATTCTTGAGCCCTCCTGTTATCTGCCCATAAACGCTCTACTTCGCTCTTATCCGGTCGCAGTCGTTGGAAATCGCTCTCAATTTCAACTTCTGTCTGCATAATATCTGCTATAAGCTCAACTAGCTTACCTATAGATATTTCATAGCTGCTGCCAATATTCATGACTGAACCTATGGAGGCATCTGATTCTGCTGCAGCAATAAATCCTCGTACCGTATCGGAGATATAGTTGAAATCTCTGGTAGGGTGAATAGATCCCAGTTTAATTTGGCGCTGCCCACTGGCAATCTGCGTGATTATGGCAGGGATAACTGCCCGGGCTGACTGCCGGGGGCCATAGGTATTGAAAGGCCGAATAATAGCCAGCGGTATATCAAATGAGCGGTAAAATGAGTAAGCTAACTGATCCGCAGCTATCTTGGTAGCTGAGTAAGGTGACTGTCCCTGTAGCGGATGTTCTTCATCCATAGGAACGTATCTGGCTGTTCCGTATACTTCACTGCTGGAAGTATGAACTATCTTTTGCACTCCCAGATTTCTAGCCGCTTGCAGTATATTCAATGTTCCCTTGATATTGGTATCCACATAAGTTTCGGGAGAATGGTAGGAATAGGGGATACCTATCAAAGCTGCCAGGTGGATAACCGCCCCACAATCCTGCATGGCTGTATTAACTCCATAAGGGTCACGGATATCCCCCGGAAACACCTCCAGGTCTTTTAGCACCTCCCTGGGTATATGATCCAGCCAACCCCATGAGTTAAAGGAATTATAAAAAACGAAGGCCCGTACATTATAACCTGATTTAACCAGTTCTTCGGTTAAATGTGAGCCAATGAAACCATCAGCACCGGTTACCAGGATTTTATGATTTTTCAGATTCACTGCCTTACCTCCCGAGAACTACATAAAATATGGCATTTGACTAATAAAAATATATTCATAATGGTTTTAGAGTATAACCAAATTGGTCTTATGAGAATAGTATACATAGAAAGCTATTGTGTAACTTTAGTGGAGAAGAAGTTAAAATTCCTATAATCCAGCATCATATTATAGGGAAGCAATTTAAGGGGTAGGGAAAGATATGGATTCATCATATTATGAAAATAGTGATATACAGTATGATCATAACGATTTAGCACATTGTGAAAAAACTGAGAACCAGATATTTAATCATGATTTTAGATATGCAAATACTACAGGAGAATTTCCGGCTGGCTGGCAGAGGAGCAGAGAAAGTAAAACTGCTGCTTTTTATTGGGAAGATGATAATAAGCAGAACTTCACTATTAAAATCCGCAACAGGTTATTCAATCGCCTGGCCAGTATTTGTCAACAGCGTTCTTATGGTGTTGCCGTTTACGAAAAACAGGTGTGGGAAGTAGGGGCAATATTTAAGGCTCATCAGCAACTTACCGCCACGATTAGAGTCCATTTAACAAGCCGCTCTTCTGGGCGGGTTTTATATAGCTGTCTTGATTTTCTCCTCTCACCGGGCCAAGATTATTATTGCGGCCTGCTGACAGTGCCGGCCGATGCGGAATATGCCTATTTAGAAGTGGGAACTAGGGAAATTGGAACCATTTGGATATCAAAGGTTGTATTCAGGCGGGTTTTCCCGGTAGACAGGTATGATTCTGATGCCCGGGGCCGGCTGAATATTAACACTGTAAATGTGATCAAAAAAATTATAGACCCGGTAATGGTTATCGGTAATTTCGAGTTTAAAAGAACAGGCCGGGATATAATTGAAGAGGTCGTTGCTGGACCTGAAGTCAAGGCATCGGGGATACAGGATGTGTTAAACTTGACTACCTATTCTTTTTGTGTTTTAAACCAGGGTGATTCAGCCGCTATGGCTCGAATAGAATTAAGTCCCAATGGGATCAACTGGATGCACGAAGCTGGCAGCGATAATGTTGTTGGAGCAGGACAGATGAAAATACTCGTTCCGGATTTCTTTTTAAGATATATCAGGATTATTTACTGGACGGAAGGCAGTGCTACCACCTGCCTTGGTATATATTTTCAGGGGCAGGGATAAACCAATTTACGAGACTTCTGGAGGCTGCAGGCCGCTGCCTGCTTCCTGTTTTACACCGGGCTTGAACAGCAACAGTATATACAATAGTACCGGTATTGCTATCAAAAATACCCCGAAGATTAAAGGTGCTGCATACTGCAGTATGCTAAAAACCATAAAAGTATTGGGGCTGATCAGAACACTGCCAAAACCTATTATAACTGCCGATGGAGCAGCCAGAAAGCGGTAATCCTTTAAGCGAAAGATCTGTTGTGTACTGTAACAGCTCATTATCCAGAACGTAGTAACAGAAATGAAGATTCCCGCCATGAATATGGATACAAACAGAGGCTCGGTATTTCTTATAAAACCTGCAAAAGATGCGGAGCGGGCGATTTCAAAAAGGGGAAAGGTTGAAATCGAGGAAAGGGCAGTTCCCAGGGTTATGGTGGATACTGCCATCGCAATGGATAAATAAAGTACCAGGGTTACTATCGATTGCAGGAGGGTCTGGGGGATATTATGACGGTCATTGGAAAAATATGCCAAGGTAAGTATGATCATCATGTTTCCAAAATGCCACATATTCAGATAAACGGCATAGCTTAAATTCCGGATGCTGATAAAACCTACCGGCATCAGGTTCATCAGATCTGGCTGCTCAGTTGCTGCGGTCATGAGCAATAATATGGACAGGGGCATGAAAACCACCAGGATGACTTGGCTGATCCGGGCCAAAACTTCTATACCGCTGCGGATGGCATATGTACCGGGTATTAGCAGAAGCAATATGATCAGGCTAGTTGGAGTATCCGTGAGCACAGTGATTTTGAGAAATTCTATGAAAAACCGCAGATAGAAAGAAGTTATGATCAGGAAAATCAAAATATAAACCAGACCCAGTATTCTGCCTCCTATACAGCCCAGATGCTCTTCCAGCATCAAGGGAAAAGGCTGAGAGCTCTTTTTCAGCAGATTGATATATACATAGATCAGCAGCAGCCCTGGGAAAAAAGTGGTCAGTACCGACAGCCAGGCGTTATTAGCAGAAACTTCTGCCAGCACATTAGGTCAAAATACAAAAAAACATGGTGCTATGGCCAGAAACAGTATACTGAATATCTGCTTATTATTTATCTGCTGCATATTGTCAATCCTCCTCGCCTTGGCGTATTTCAATGGTTGTTAGGATGATATCTTGTTCCCAAAATATGATTTATCTATATTGAAGCAGGGTTGCCCATTCTGACATGGCACTGTAAAAGGGCACATCATATAACTGCACCATAGCCAGGTATATACCGGCCAACAAGAAAACTGTAAATACGATCAATTCATTATAATCATGCTCCTTGACCAGTATGGGCACATCCAGTGCGATTATACCTACGATAAGGATAATAAAAAGCCATATCATTTAGAAACCTCCTGTTGCCAGATTGAAGTATGATGATTTATCACTTGAACTTGAATGAATCTTTTTGCAGGTAAATTTGTCTGAGTTTATAATCAATTTGAATATTGCTTTTTATCCCCGCGAAGATCTCCGGCCAGCTGGATTCGATGTTCTGCCAGGTTTTGGGATAGCTGCGGCTGATAATCTGACCCCAGCCCAATATATCACTGTCTAAAGATTGAGCCTGGTCTATACAGCTTTGCACATTCATAGTCAAAGCCTGGCTGGCTGCTTGTTCTATTTTCCTTACCCTTTCTGGTGTACCAAGTTCCTGGGTGTAATTATCTTCTATGATATTGCCTTCTGCCTCTATTGCGATTTCCATTATTATACTTTCTCCATTTATTACTGGTTTGATCCTGGTTTGATAGGCGGTCAATTCCAGGGCCAGGATATCAGGTATACTTACCTTTTCATTTTCTTGGCTGCCAAAGGGGCTGTTTATATTGAATATAGTTTTCGTTATAGCTCCTGGATTTAATAAGGCCAGCCCCCGGGACTGCTGTTCATCAAGAGAACCTACCATTTTGCGGCCTTTGAATACTGCCATTCCTTGCAGGGTCAGCTGTTTTTGACCCCCATTTTCTTCGATTACGATCTGAGGGATTACCGGTTCGATGCCTGGAGTTGCTGATTTATAGAGGAAATCCTTTATAGTAATGGGGAAATAAATACCTGCCTGGCCGGTCTGATTCTGAATTATTTTTTCCAGTGCAGTACCTGAATATTTCTCGGGTGGCACTTCTGCATTGAAAACATCTTCCGGAGTGACTCCCTTGGATACAAACAGCAAGACATTATAGCGAATCTTGGGATTGCGAGTGGCAGTATCGGCAAACAGGCTAATGTCTTTTCGAGCCAGTTTTTCGCCAATTATAATAGTATCTGCCATGGACCAGAGGGGTTTGCGGGGCAGGGTAAGGGACAATCTTCTGTCAGCCTGGACAAAGGAAGGAGCACTGCCTGATACCACCAAATATTTTGGTTCGGTTGTCAGTTGACCCTCTCGGGGTGGGGTCAGCGCTAACTGTGCAAAAAGAAGCTTGTTCTGGCCCTCAATATCCCAACCATGAGCAACAACTGCTACAGTCTGGTTGACCTCCAAATTGTCGTAACAGCCGGACAGAATCGAACTGCTGATCAATAAAATAAACATTATTATTTTTCTTCTCACTATTAGTCACCGCTTCCTGGCGATTTTTTCTGTCTTATTTGGTTATGCATTCCTGGCATATAAGGCCGCCGGGTATTCATAGTCCAGGGACGGCGAACCAGCACATCGCTAAGCTGGGCCAGGTTGATAGGGGAGAGGGGTGATAAATATGGTTTCCCCAGGGATTGAATTGTTTCCATTCTAATCAACATTATCAGCAGGGCCATTATTATCCCCGGCAAACCAAGAGTTCCTGCTGCAATAAGGATACCAAAGCGGGCAATTCTGGTTATTACGCTGCCATTGTAGGCTGGTATCACGAATGAGGCAATACCCGTGAAAGCTACCACTACCACCATCAGACTGGACACCAGGCCCGCTTTTACGGCTGCATCACCTATTATTAGGGCACCTACTATGCTTACCGCCGGGCCTATAGCCCGGGGCAGTCTTAAGCCGGCTTCCCTCAGCAGTTCAAAAGTTGACTCCAGCATCAGGGCCTCAACTACGGCGGGAAAAGGGACACCTTCCCGGGTTGAGGCGATAGTTAAATATAGGGTGGTAGGAATCATGCTATGATGAAATGATATGATGGCTACATATAAAGAGGGCAGCAAGAGGGCGGCAAAAAAGGCCATGAACCGTAAAAGACGGTATAGAGAACCGGGGATAAAGTTCTGATAATAATCTTCGGCCGATATCATGAACTGGGGAAATGAGATAGGGGCTAATAAAGCCATGGGTGAACCATCCACCAGAATGCAAATCCCACCCTCCAGCAGGTGTCCACAGACCCGATCTGGTCGCTCCGTATACTCTACCTGGGAAAAGATAGTCCATTTGATGTCAGCTAAAAATATTTCCAGATAGCCACTATCCAGTACTGCATCAATATCAATGGCAGATAGACGAGCTTTCACTTCTTTGATCAGGCTCTCTGGAGCAATGTTTTCTATATAGCTGAGCATAACATCGGTTTTGCTTATCCTGCCCAGGATCATTATCTCGGTTTTGAGTTGGGTCGATTTAAGCCGGTGTCTTATCAGGGCGGTATTAAAACGCAGGGTTTCACCGAACCCGTCTTTGGGACCCTGGATAGTCAGTTCATTTTCAGGAGTCTGTATAGGTCGGCTCTGCCAGAACCGGGTTCCGGCCGCTAATCCTTGATTGCAGCCGTCCAATAGCAGCACAGCATCCCCCGAACTCATGTGATGGCACACTTCCTCCAGGGTAGTCAGGAACCTCAATTGAGACAGAGATATGACCCGTTCCTTTATGGACTGCAGACGATCGGTCTGGTCAAGAGAAGGGGGAACTTCCTCCAGCATACCTAACTCTAAGAGCAGGGATTTAAGCAGATGGTCTTCGATTTCAGCTTTATCTGACAGTCCATCGAAGTACAACAGCACACATCTGGTACTGTGCTCCCGGCCAAAAGTAAATTCTCTTATCACCGCATCAGAACATTTGTTAAGCAGAACGTTCATACGGTCGATATTTTCCTGGATGTCAGATGATATAGCCTGAGAAATAAGCGCTTCTATTTGAAGGTCTGCATTCTGTTTGAGCTTCTTATTAATATAGCGCATAAAGACTCCTTCAGAAAAAAGTTTCCTGATATGGGACATATAAATTAGTTTGCCAAGGATTGGAGGCTTTATGCACAGAAAAAGGTGAACAGGAGAACGGTTTCCTTGTTTGTTCATGGCCAGTGAGATTAATTATTCTTCCGCTGTAGCTCCGCAAGTTAATTATAAGCAAGTATTAGTATTATTAACCAAACCAGGAATAGTGTTGATAAACTGTAGGTTGCCGGATTCCTAGAATCAAGTATGGTTCGTGGATGGGAAATCAAGTGCCTTAAGCGAGGGATATTTTCTGAAAATAAAGCAAAGGAAACTGTACCCGTATAGCTGGGCATGATATATTATTTATAAGAATATATACAATAAAATACCATTCGTGGTTATAGATACCAATTGGGCTTGCCATACCGGGAGGAGGAACCAATCAATGAGCGTGAAATGTCAAGTTTGGGTGGAGGTGAGACCTGAATAAAAATAGACAGACATTCAAACCGTTATTCGCATATTAATCGATTCGCGGCTGGTACTCCATATATCCTTAATTTACACTGGAATATCAGAATGCAATTTCGGGAGGAAAACCTACAGATTAGAAAACCTGAAATAATTTCAGGATAGGAGGTTACAATTTGCATAAGATTTTTATTAAAAACAATTTTTGTGCTCTGTTGCTAATAGCCCTGCTTGTCATTGCAAGTCTGGCTGCAGTAGTTCCGGGAGCACAGGGAGCAGTTATTTTCAGCGATATTCAGAATCACTGGGCCAGGAATAATATCCAGGAGATGGCTGATCAAGGAAGGCTGAAGGGATATGGGGATGGCACCTTTCAGCCTGACCGGGTGATTACCCGGGCGGAATTTGCTCACCTGATAGTAGATTCTCTAGGCTTGTCTGAAATTAATGGAAAAGGATTTGAAGACACGGTAGGGCACTGGGCTGAAAAATCGATTAAGACGGCCAGCGAACATGGGATCATTGATGGTTACAACCAGAGCAAGTTCGGTCCTGATGATTTTATCACCCGAGAGCAGGCAGCAGTTATACTGGTAAAGGCCCTGGGCATAACTGCCGGTAACGGCCAGGATTTTGTCGATATCGGTGCAGTTTCTTACTGGGCGCTCGATGCAGTTAAGTGTGCTTCAACCCATGGAATCCTAAGCGGATACCCGGACGGCAGCTTTAAGCCTAAAGCCAATGTAACCCGGGCCCAGGCCGCGGTCATCCTGCAGCGCAGTATGGAATTGATGGGAAATATCCCGGCTGAGCCGAAAGAAGAGGCTGTATATACATCACCGGTTGTATTATTGGCACCCCCGGCTATCCCTAGCACCGAAGGAGGCGGTGGAGGAGGCGGCGGCGGCGGTGGAGCAGTCACCCCTACTTCCTATACGCTGAGTGTTGTGGCCAGTCCTGAGAACGGGGGAAGTGTGAATGGAGGCGGCAGCTATATAGAAGGAGCTATCGTTACTGTCAGCGCAACAGCGAATTCAGGATACAGCTTGCACAACTGGACGGTAAATGGGATGGAAGTGAGCACGGATCCTACTTTTGATTGCGTTATACCGGCAGCTGACGTCACTCTGGTGGCAAATTTTACAGTAAATCCGGTTAGCTATACCCTGACCCTGCAGGCCAGCCCTGGCGACGGAGGAACAGTCAGCGACAACAGCGGTGGAGGTCCGTATGAAGCTGGAACCGAGGTTAATGTAACGGCAGCAGCAGCCGAGGGCTACAGTTTCAGCAACTGGAGTGTGAACGGTACGGTCGTAAGTACTACCGCGGTCTATGTCTACAGTATGCCGGCAGCTAACACCACTCTGGTGGCAAATTTTACAGTAAATCCGGTTAGCTATACCCTGACCCTGCAGGCCAGCCCTGGCGACGGAGGAACAGTCAGCGACAACAGCGGTGGAGGTCCGTATGAAGCTGGAACCGAGGTTAATGTAACGGCAGCAGCAGCCGAAGGATACAGTTTCGGCAGCTGGAGTGTGAACGGTACGGTTGTAAGTACTGCCGCAGTCTATGTCTACAGCATGCCGGCAGCTAACACCACCCTGGTGGCCAACTTTACAGAAGATCCAGTTGTACCTGATAAATATACCCTGACCCTTCAGGCCAACCCTGGCGATGGGGGAACAGTCAGCGACAACAGCGGTGGAGGTCCGTATGAAGCTGGAACCGAGGTTAATGTAACGGCAGCAGCAGCCGAAGGATACAGTTTCGGCAGCTGGAGTGTGAACGGTACGGTTGTAAGTACTGCCGCAGTCTATGTCTACAGCATGCCGGCAGCTAACACCACCCTGGTGGCCAACTTTACAGAAGATCCAGTTGTACCAGAAACCTATACCCTGACCCTGCAGGCCAACCCTGGTGATGGAGGAACAGTCAGCGACGATACTGGTGCGGGCCCGTATGAGGCTGGAGACAGTGTCGATGTATCGGCAGAAGCGGCCGAGGGCTATACTTTCGACAGCTGGACTGTGGATGGTGAGGAAGTAAGCACCAATGAGTCTTTCAGCTATATCATGCCGGATGCTGATACCACCCTGGTAGCAAACTTTACGGAAGATCCAGTGGAACCTGAGAAATATACCCTGACCCTGCAGGCCAACCCTGGTGATGGAGGAACCGTTAGCGACGATACTGATGCGGGCCCGTATGAGGCCGGAGACAGTGTCGATGTAACGGCAGAAGCGGCCGAGGGCTACAGTTTCAGCAGCTGGACTGTGGATGGTGAGGAAGTAAGCACCAATGCATCTTTCAGCTATACCATGCCGAATGCTGATACTAATCTGGTGGCAGACTTTACAGAAGATCCAGTTGAGTAAATAGGGTTTTCTGTGGTGACTTAAGGTAATTTCGATAAGACGGTTCGAGTATTTGCTCTTTTTATTTGCAGCAAATAGCAGAACCGTCTCTAGTTTGTTAGGGTAGTTCACAATATTATCCGTTGAATTTATTTCCGTTAATTCTTATTTGCATTTTAGAACCGCCCATTAAGATAGGAAAGAGTGCATATAAATGCGAGGACATTTCATGGGTTATTTCCTTAGCTATATTCCAGACTTCATTGCCCGATGTTAGTAATTTATGAAGGTCTGCTTGATGGATTTTAATATCTCTTATTTCATGGCTTTTTATTCGTTTCTTAGCCTCAATACAGATTCTTATACCCTTACCAGGTCCAATCAACCTGAAGGTGGAAGATGGTGAGGATGGTTATTGAATACACATCTCTTGTTCCAGCTGGTTTGATGTAAAAATGGAAGGAGAATAGAAAAGATGGAGTAATTATTTACCGTAAGCTTCAACCTTAAAGTCATAGCAAATTTCGGTCCATGTGTTTGGCTGCCCCGGCTTAAAACTTCGCTCCCGGAACTGGACATAGTTACTGTGGTCTACCAATATTACTGTTGTTGACCTGGTACCATAATCCTGCATCTTAACGAAAGCTGGAGCCAGCTGCCTTTCAAGTTCTAAACTGACACCGGTTTGTGGAAGTTCATGGTCAGGAGGCTGAGTTCTATCTGCCATTAGTGCGAACAGGCTTTCCACGTTAACCTCACGACTCTGCAGGCAGCCCTCCAAAGCCTTTATCCCCCTGGCAACTTTAGGCCAGGGTACATCCAGCAAACTATTACTCATCCCATGAAAGCCCTTTTCTACTTTATGAATGATTTTTTCCTGGTTGGAGAAATAATATAAATTATCAAAAGTTCCGGTCAGAAGATTGAATCCATTATATTCTTCTTTTCCATTCGATAGATTTTTCAGGTAGCTTGCTGGAGAAAGGTCATTTTCCAGGTATCCTTGTACCAGATGCCCTCGGGATAGGGCCTGCGGATCGTAGTTGGAAGGATCGCGGTAATTGGTTAAAGTGGCAAAACGTCCGGTAGTGGTGATTCCCATCCAGGTACCACCATGTTTTATATCCTTTCCAGCCAAAATTCTTGGATGGTCGGGCCAATAATCTGCCGGCAAGGTAGGACGGTTGTAGAATTCATCCCGATTAGCCGCCACTACCAGTTTGTATTTAAGATGACAATCACTGGCCCAAAGAATCATACACATAATCCCGACCCCCAAAATTGTTAAAATTGCATTTAAATAATATTATGCAAATATTATATAATCTTCAATAAGATACCGGCAAACAAAATATATAGCAGAGGGCAAGGTGGTTTTGTCGGTGCAGGATAATGGTAAGGGGATTGACACGGCACAGGTCACAATTAGGCACTTTTGCTTGGCGGATAGGGGAGAAATAGCCTAATCTTGTTGCAACGTTCGTTGTTTTTTGGCTGGGGAAGTTAAAACACCAAAAAACAAATAGAAAGATATTTATTCCAGCTCACCAGCTTTGGGTTTTGCCGACTATATACTGGAACGGACTCCATCCAGGTGACAGGTACATACAGCACCACCCTGAAGCATACGTAGAAGAGCAGCGGTGTGGGGCTCCAGTGCCTCTGAACCAGTGGTATCCATTACTCCTAAGATATCGAATCCCAGCCTCAGGCCATGCAGGGAGGTATGGCACATGCACATACTTGTCCAAAGACCGGATAGGATCAACTGTTTTTTGCCGGTTTGCTTTATGGCTTCTAGAAGCTCATGATCCTCAAGAACATCAAATGAAGGTAGTTTGCGGTCAATGAGTGAAGCATGGGGGAAGATCTCAACGATCTCAAGTAAAAAGGGCCCGTTTATTTGGGCCCGGAAGGTAGTTAGAACAGCTGAAATACCCAGTACCTGAGCACCCTTTGCCAGGGCTATGACGTTGTTTTTAATATCCGTACAGTTGTGTGACTCAATACTCTCAAATAATCTGTCTTGATAATCCACCAGCAATAGAATACTGTTGTTAGCATCCAGGGTTTGGGAAAAAATATTCTTCATGTATGTTGCCTCCTGTTATTCTTCCAATGGATTGTATCTTCATTCAACTTAGGTAATACTTCAAAAAGCTTAGGTTCGCATCTCTATGCTTCTTTGGTGCAAAAGGCAAAGGCGCAAAAAAGTAAGATCCATATCACACATTTCTTCGGCAGAGTAGGGTATCGACCACGTGTCTTTCGGTACGGCGCTGTATCAGAATATGATCACGGTCTATTTGGAAGCTCATTTCTCCATTCCTTGGGTTACTTCCTTAACTACATTCCAGACTTCATCACCCGATATTAGTAATTCATGGAGTTTTGCTTGCAGATCTGACTGCTTAACCTCTAGGGCTTCAAGCACCTCGCCAATCTGCTTGATTTCTGCTGCTGCTTGACGATTTAATTTTTCAACTACAACCTGGACTACATTCCAGACTTCACCCCAGACCTCATTCCAGATTGCATCACCCGACATTGTTGATTCATGAAGCTGTATTTGTAGTTCTGACTGCTTAGCCTTTAGAGTGGGTTCCAGTTCCCTATAATCCTGCTTGATCTCTGTTGTTACTTTGCTATTGAATTCCTTAACTGCATCCCAGACATTGTCCCAGACCAAATCCCAGACTTCATCCCCTGACATTGATGATTCAGCAAGTTTTGCTTCTGTTGCTGACTGCCTGGCCAGTAGAGCGGTTTCGATTTCGTCAAAACCCTGCTTGATTTTTACTGCCAATCTATCATTACTGGCTATCAAATTCCCAATCTCGCTACCCACCTCGCTAAGTTGATTCCTCAACCCTTGTATATAATCCGCTTTGCTCTCCATATCGCTTCCTCCTTTTTTTGTTTTTTCATAAAAACTCTAATTATATTATAATCTTTTTTTTGTTGCTTGGGCTGCTTGGTCCCTATTGGTCCCTTCCCCGGTCAACACATATCCTAATCAGCCCCAATAGTAGGCCAGCATTCCGCTAAATGTGTCTGGCCAATAGTTGTTTTTGCACTGCTTAATATTCCTCAGCTATCATTAAACGAACGGCCCTAATCAATTTCTCATGAGTATTCTGCTTTTTAATAGTTTCTGTAGGAACTTGAGCGCAGCAGCTTTTTAGTTTACGCATTCCTTAATATCCCCATTTAAAACGAAACTACATATGAAAATATCTGTTGAACCGTTTGATTGAGTAAACTGGGTAGTACAGTTCTAAGTTTTCCAGTCATTTTGATCGGCTACCAGTTCATTATTATTTGGATGATTGCTATAAATTTGCTCAAGATAGTATTTGTATTCAGTAACTTTTTGAACATAAGTATCAAGATCATAAGAGTCACTATCCTTAATAAAAACCATGCAACCTTCAATTCCGCTTTGTCTGGACAATAACATTAGTTCAAAAACAATTTCATCAGGAAATCCTTGCTCAGTCCAATAGTCGCGAAAATAAACCAAATTTTCAATATCTGCTTTAATGTTGTCAATTTGAGGCTTAGTGTCGCCTTCTACTTGATAAAGTGCCAAAACCGTCTCATAAGACAAATGGTTTTCCTCACACAGTTTCCAGATATCACGCTGTGTGCTTTCTGAAATAGATATCTTATAAATAGGAACCTCATAACCAATAGAACGGCTTTCCGTTGCCTTTTGACCTGCCAGATGGCAAATCAATATTAGGACAACAATTGGGATGAGAAATATATACGGTATCAATCCTTTTCTAATGAACATAAATTTCTCCCCCATCAATCTTACAGGACTTCCAGCCCATTCTATCCTCTAATTATTCTTACCAAAACCATAATAACAGCAATTACGAGAAGAATATGTATAAATCCGCCCATGGTATACGAAGTAACTATACCAAGAAGCCATAAAATCATGAGAATTATCGCGATAGTCCATAACATGTTTTATCCTCCTTTCTCCATTTAAGTTGCCCAGCCAGTTTTACTTGTTGGAAGAAAAGGTACGGTATAAGATGTGCAATATTTCTTCCAAAATATTAAAATAAGCCATAAAATCAGGGGAATCATTCTTGTAAGTAGCTATAGTCTCATTAATTCCGGAACCCATATTTTCTATTGCAACACCTGCCGATTCAATGCTTTCCTTTGCTGCATTGGTAACGCACTCAACTTCCTGTAAAATCACCGGAACCGATACTTTGAGTTCATCCGTAGTCTCTCTGACATTACTGCTGATTTGTCCCATATTCTCAATAATTTCCGGCATTGTTCTGAAGGTTTTGTCAAAGGATTCCTGATTGGTTTCTAATAGAAGCCGTAAGGTACCTACCATCTTATTTATATTCCAAAGGATAGGCAGCAGAAGTGCCCCTGCTCCAATTCCAAATGCACAAAGCAAAAAAAGCATTAGGTCCTGTAATGTAAATTTAATTACCATAGTGTGGTCCTCACTTTATTTATTAAGTTCATTCGGGATCTCTTCACCAATTTTATGAATATCCTGTGGGATTTCATGGCTGCCGTCCTTACTGTCCTTTATTTCACCTTCTGTTTTCCCATGGACATCTTTGATGATCTCACCTGCTTTCTGTGCAGCATGATCTGCAAAATCCTTCACCGTTTTTGCCTCCTTATGGAATGTATCCTTGATGGCTTCCACAGTATTTCCAGCTTTTTTTTTCAAATCCTCTCGCGTTTCCTTTCCCGACTTTGGAGCAAAAAGAATTCCTGTTGCTACACCTACAGCCGCTGCGGCGCCCATTCCTACAGCCCAATTCTGTACGGTTTTTACTCTCTCTTTCTTTCTTTTCTCCTTGCTTACCGAGTCTAGTAAATCTTTCAAAATCATTATGAAAACCTCCCTTAATAAAATAAATATCAAAATCACTTGTTTCCGTGAACCAACAGTTTAGATAGCGGCCATCTTAGAGTTGAGGATACTTTCGGCCAGCGCTGCATATTGTTGCGCAATATATGGCCACTTAATTTTCTTTCCCAGCTTTGCCGCCCGCTTTTCCAGTATGAGCTTGAGATCCGGTTGGGATAGAATCCGATTAAGCAATTCAGCAAGGGAGTTGGGCGCTGCATCAGCTGCTACCAGTCCTCTTTGTCCTTGTGCCACCATTTCCTGAGCATAGGGATAGGGGGTGGAGACAATGGCTCTTCCGCATCCCAGGGCATAGGCTAGCGTCCCGCTGATGGCCTGATCTGCTTGTGGATAGGGACTCAGGTAGATGTCGGTCATGTACAGGTAATTTCCCAGTTCTTCCGGCTCCAGGAACCGATTTATGAAAGTTACATTATCCTGCAGGCCCAAATCTATTACCAGATCCATCAGCATTTCTCTGTAGCGTTCACCTTCATTTTTGACCAACTGGGGATGGGTTCTGCCTACGATCAGGTACATAAGGTTTTCATGCCGTGCAACCAGTTCTTTTAATGCCCGGATCCCGATTTCTATCCCTTTACCAGGTCCAATCAACCCGAAGGTGGTGATCAAATCTTTATCCTCAAAACCGTATTCTCGTTTTAACAGGTCTCGATTTCTTTTTTGAAATGTGGGTACGCCGTGCTGAATGATATATACTTTTTCCGATGCTGCCTCATAGACCTGAGATGCTAGCACAGCGGAAGTTTTGGTCATGCAAACTACAGCGGCTGCCTGCCGGCATAAATTGCTTAAAACTTTCCTCTGGCCAGCGGTGGGGGTGGGCAGCACGGTGTGAGTGACAAGCACGAAAGGCTTTTCCAGGAGACTTGTAAAATCCAACAAATAACAGCCGTCTGCACCACCATAGATGCCGTATTCATGTTGGACAATTACAAGATCGATTCCGTTAATTCTATTCACGGCGTTTGCCGTGCTGACATAATCCTTTTTATGAGTCTGCCTTATAAGGAATGTAACTTCATTGGGATAATGATAAATACAGTGGGGATCAAACACCGTTGCTATAGAAATACGCTCCCCTAATCTCATCAGGTTGTCCCTCAGATCTTTGGAGAAGGACGCAATTCCACATTGCTGCGGTGAGTACGTGCCAACATTCAATATATTCATAAATAGCTCCTCCTTTAAAAATCGCCGAAATACTCTAGCTCCAATTCTTTTAGAATCTATGTCCACAGCTAAAGCCTGATATGATTAAACCTCCTGTAACAGCCTAATCCAATAAATGGTTTGCGGGCAGTTCTAATTCTTGTTTATAAGCAAGACAAAAGGGCGATACAATATAATAGCATCAACACCTGAACTTGATACCTACATTACATTAAATGCTTAAGTAGCTTAACTGGAAGCGCTAATGGATACTGCTAGTACCTGCAAGACTGGCTTTTATCACCTCTTGTACTGGTGAGCGCTTGCGTGAAGAAAATTGAAAGAAGCTTATGCGGATGGTTCTTGAATATACCTTTCTTGTTGCAGAGGATTGACGGAAAAATAGAAGGAGGATAAGAAAAGATTGAAAGTAATTATTAACATTTTTACTATAATTTATTATACAATTTATCCGTCGAAATGTATATTGAATATGAGGAAAAATATATAACGGCAGATAAGAAATTGGTAAATTGTAAAACGAAGTGTCGTTTATAGAAAAAAGAGAGTCCCACAGGGAC
>JAENYG010000032.1 GCA_016841875.1 Syntrophomonas sp. | reverse complement strand
ATCTCAAGGGAGGAGGAGCTGTTTTCTCCTGCGAAAGTTGAGTTACTAACTTATGCCCAAATCTATAAAGCATAAGTTAGTAAGTTAGTGCCTGGCACCGCTCGTGGAATAAGTTAGTGACTGACCCCATGCAGGATTAAATAACTCCAATAAAGAAAGATTAAATATTAACAGCGGTTGGGAAGTGCTTTATGCCTGAAGTAATAAGTATCATAAATCTTAAAGGTGGAGTAGGAAAGACTACTATCACTATAGCTCTAGGAGAAATAATGGCGCTTAATCATGGCCTGAAAGTACTGATCATAGACCTGGATCCCCAGACTAATGCTACGGTTGCTTTAATTGGGGAAGATATCTGGGTAAAAAGAAATATCCGGGGACAGACGTTAATGCAGCTGTTCCGTGACAAAATGGAAAATACTGATATCTTCTCAGCTGAAGAGGCTATAATAAAAAATGTATCGAATATCGGAGGTGGAATAAACGGTCTCGATTTACTTCCATCCAGTCTGGATTTGATCGACCTGCAGGATCTTATCATCAATATCCCGGTCAGCAGGTTTTTGCCCCTGAAACCAGTTACGGTACTGGCCGAGGCATTAGTCAACCACCTTTCCCACTATGATGTGGTACTCATAGATTGTCCTCCCAATCTGGGTTTGATCACCCAGAACGGTCTTATCATCAGTCAGCATTATTTGATACCAGTTATTCCCGATGTTTTGTCCACCTATGGCATCCCCCAGATCGTAAGCCGTCTTGGTCGCTTATCAAATAGCACCGGGATAACTATTAGCCCGCTGGGTGTCGTCGCCAACAAATACCGTAAACAAAACATATACCATACTAATCAGATCAACCTGCTTAAATTAAGAGAAGCCGAGGGAGGTTACTGCAGATTGTTTAATACTATAATCCCGGAAACTTCCCGCGCGGCAACCGCTATGGATTATACCGCAAAATGTATGAATCTGCACCATAAATATGGTTATGAAATTCCTTATAAAGCATATACCGCATTAACAGAGGAGGTATTAGAATATGTCCAAGCTTGATCCCACCCCTTATATGGCAGAGTTTTTAAGACTCCTGGCATCAGAATTAGAAACCAATAAATCCCTGGCCCGGCGTTTGTCTGGTCCATTTTCGGACTACCTTAACGGGCAAAAAGCTGAAAGCTCCCGCCCCGGAAAAAGCCGCAAGCCTTCCGGAACGGAAGGCTTTGACCCATTTAAGATCTATTATGAAAAGGGAGGAGTAGGATTGATGGCATCTTTACAGGATATGGAAATCAACACCTTAAAGTCCATTCTTTCGGAATACGGACTGGATCCTGCTCGCACCTATACCCGCTGGAGAAAGCACGAACGCCTGTCATCACTGATTGTGGAAAGAGTGAAGGCCTTGAGCACTAAAGGTAACGTTTTTGGACCCAGATAAGATCTTCATAGTCAGGGACATTTATTACCACAGCCCATTACATCTGTGTATAAAACCCCACCTTCCGGATCCAGCATATCTATGAGTCTGCTTGCTGCAGCACTTTCTTCACCTGCTAAATTAATCACCACACTAAATTTGGTGCAGTCATCGAGATAGTTATGCAGCACTTCCCGGGCTTCATTTTCATCGCTTACTTCCCTGGTGATCGATGCATATTTTACGCCTTTTTCATTAAGATTTTCGATGATTAGCCGAGATTCCTGCAGGTTAATATCCACGATCATCACCATGGCACCCAGGTTGGTGTAATGTCTTCCTACATTTCGGCTTATACGCTTATTACGGCCTGATACTATTAAAACATTAGGCTCTGCTATTCTAATAGGAATCATATTCTCCCCCCCACCAACACATTTCTCTATTAGCTTAATTAAATGCAAATATCATGCCAACTTATACCAGATATATGTTTCACCATATTTCAGGCATCCATCAGATTAGACCTGCGTTTGATACCAGAAACTGTATCAATTTTGGGAACATCTTAATCAAATTTGATACCTTATAAGGTACACCAATAACCCCCTGCAAGCCCAGAATGATCTTTCAGCAGGCCCATTGGTGAAACATTTCACTATCTGACCATTTATTGACATACAATCCGTATCAAGTGTCAGATATCTGACTATTATCAGATCCAGTTTTATATTTTGGCTTTAAATATTTTCATTGAAAAAAATTGATCCCCATACCATTCCCCAACTGCAAAAATTAAATGCAAATAATGTGCCAGTTTCTTTAGAGAGTATTGTTAAAGACCTTATGCCTAATTTAACGGTGTTTTTGCTCATCACCGGTTAAGCCAGGGAAGAGTGTTATGTTCAATGTGTATCACAATTGAACATATTGAATACTCCTGTGTACACACCCGGGGGTACGGTTTTTCTGTTGGATTGTTTATCTATATGGTGACCTACCTGCACATACTGTGTAGAAACGGGAACTGCTTATTTTCAAAAAACTTCCATATATACTATCTATCCTTCACGATCATAACCGGGCAGGTCGATAACTTGACGACCCGCTCACTAACGCTGCCCTGTAAAAGACTTAACATAGCACCTAATCCTCGGCTTCCCATCACAATAAGATCATATGGTTTTTCACGAGCTTTTTCTAGTATCACATTGGCCGGAGTGCCCCATGCCAATTCGGCTTCGACCATTACAGTCAGAGGGTTTATGGCTTTGAGAGTATCCTCCAGAATCGATTGTCCGCCCTTATTCAGAGCCTCTAGCATGGTATTTGTTATCACCGGCATGGATTGAGCAGGACCCAAGCTGTAGAGCTGAGAATGATTGACCACATGCAGCAGTTTGACTTTACTGCCATACTTTTTGGCGATACAAACAGCTTTTATGGCAGCATTGGCAGAATAATGCGAGCCGTCTACTGGCACCAGGATATTTTTGAACATGATAACACTCTCCTTCATCCAAATAAACTTCTTCCTATATACTTGAGTATGCATTTATAAATACGATATGAGCGGAAAACAAAACCCGCTATTTTGCGGGCGCATCTTCGTTTTAGTTATATATCTAATCCCTAATTGGGATATCCAGATAAAAAGCAACTCCCTGCTCTTCATTGCTGGCCCATATTTTACCCCCATGATATACTGCTATTTCCCTGACAATGGCCAGACCTAATCCGAACTCACCTTTATATCCCTGCTGATACTCTTCAAATAGTTTATCGATAAGACCTTCTTCCAGCGATGGACCATCATTAAAAATACGAATGAACATATGCGGCTGCTTGTTTTTAAAATGCTCGCTAACTGTTATGCTGATCAAAGACTCAGCATAACGGATCTGGTTATCCAAGAGATTTTCAATGGCTACCTGCCACTGTTCCAGGCCACCTTTAAATACTACATCTACGATATCTAACTGCCAGCTTAGATCCAGACGCTGCCATCGCAGCAGTTCCACTATATTTTCAATCAGTTCCCCTATATCAATCAGGTCATCAGATGAACGTTTACTAAATAAATAATCCAATTTGGTAAGATACAAAAGATCTTTAACCCTTTTTTCCATGCGCGCGGCTTCTTTTTCTATCACTTCTATTGATCCTTCCAGGCCACCTTTAGGAAAAATCCCATCGGCAATAGCCTGGGCATAACTGCGAATGACCATAACTGGAGTCTTTAATTCATGAGATATATGCTGTAAAAAGGTACGCTGCATTTCTTCCTGCTCTACTAGACGCTGTCTCATACGCTCGATGGACTGTCCTAGTTTGCCTATTTCATCATCACGATCCACATCGATCGATTCATACCAGTCCCGGTTAGCAATACTGCGCACATGATTTTCCATTTTAATGATTGGTTTAGTAATATAGCGGGACATTAAAAATGAGGGTATCCAGCTTAAGAGCAATATGATAGCAATAAGCCATAATAATTGAGCAAAAAGGTTTTCTACCAGGTCATTCTGATAAGATTCCCAGGTATATGAGAACAGGAACACCGGAACACTGGCCAGTTCTCCTCGGCGAATAATATAATACATTTTCTCCCCGTTGATGTCCCGGGAATATTGCTGGGCAGCTACCTGCTGGTTTTTTGATTCCTCCATAATAAAATCAAAATTATTAAATATCAGCAGGGAGGTCGAACCTGCCATAACCTCCCCATCTTCTAAAAAGACAATATGTTTGACCGTCTGGTACTGTTGATTTATCTGATCCCATTCGGTTATGTCATGGATATCGGAAAGTGTCTTGCCATTGGAAAGATATATAGACTGAGCTTCTCGTATGGTGGCATAAGTTTGCTGGGTGAAAAAATCCCTTAATGCCCAGGGAACCAGCAGCATAAATAAGGTTGAAATGCCTATAGTGATAATCACAAAAATCATCCATATTTGTAACGCCAGAGGACTATTTTTCATGATTTCACCAGCCGGTAGCCATAGCCGTATATAGTCTCTACTCTAAATTCAGGCAGTTTTTTGCGCAGCCTTCTGACCAGGTCATCTACCACCCGGTCAGAACCCACATAATCCTGGCCCCAGACATGGTCTAAAACCTGCTCTCTGGAAAATGCCTGTCCCTGATTCCGGGCCAGCATAACCATTAAATCGAATTCTTTAGAAGTCAAATCAATTTCCTGCCCGTCCTGGGTTAGCTTGCGTCTTCTTTCATCAATTAAATAAGGCTGAACTTTTATTACGTTGATATCAACATAATGTTCACCATAAACTCTCTCCAATAGTTTACGCGTACGAATTACCAGTTCTCGCGGCAAAAAAGGCTTGGGAAGGTAGTCGTCACTTCCCATCTCCAAACCCAGTACCCGATCCAGTTCCGCGTCCCGGGCCGATATATATATTACCGGGATGGACGGATCATCTGCCTTTATATATTGAAGGAGTCTGTAACCGTCAATATCCGGCAGCATTATATCCAGTATCCATAAATCTGGCCGCTCAGGTATAGCCTGCATAGCTTTCTCTCCAGACAAAAAGGGCTGGATATGCCAGCCCTCTTTGGAGAGATAAGAGGATAAGAGTTCGTTCAGGTTTTCTTCGTCTTCTACCAGGTAGATCTTGTAAGACATTATATGTCCTCCTGGATTTGTTTAATGCTCTAGCTTAACTTAGTCTAAGAGGAAGGGTTATCTGAAATATATTTTATCAAATTTATATGGTTCGATAAATGTATCGAACAAAATGATGTTCTTTGTTTATCCCACCTCCTTAAACACAACAGTATGTATTTACTTTATCTGTTATTAATTTAAGCTATAAATATGGGATAAATGCTGCTCTAATTATGTGATATTGTAAAAAAATAGCGTTGAAAACATATCCTGCTGCTTCCATCCAGATCTTTCAACGTTCATAATTAAGCATACCCTGCTCTTCCAGCCACTTCGCAGCCGCCATCTGCACCTGGGCATGAATCTCCGGTAAGGGGAGATCAGCCTCTCTGGCAATACGGCTCAGATCCTCATATTCAGGAGCAAATTTCAGCAGCCGCCCATTATGATAAGCAATTTTGATGGTGACCGGCCCCCACCTGGTAGGTACAGATACCAGATCCCGCTCCAGGATGCGGCGCTGCACCTGCAGCCTGCGCACACCCAGGGTGCTGGTCTCCCGCCACAAGATTTCCTCTAATTCATCGATGAAACCTTCCTCACATAATATCTTCAGACAATTGCCGGGCCGGTTTTTTTTCATGATCAAGGGTGTCAAATATACATCCAAAGCTCCTCGCTCCATCAGTAATGGAAATAGATAAGAATAGTACTGGGTATTCATATCGTCAATATTACATTCCAGTATCCACAGGTGGTGCTGGGAACTTTGCCGGGCTTTAATTATTCTCAGCATATTAGGAATTTCCAGATTCTTATCCCCCAGACCGTATCCCACTGCCTCAACTACCATTTCGGGAAAAGGTCCAAAATGTTCAGCTAAATTAGAAATAAGCGCTGCTCCGGTAGGTGTTACCAGTTCTGACCGGAGTCCCGTAGTATATACCGGAATGCCCTTTACCAGTTCCATAACTGCAGGAGCCGGCACTGGCAGCAGGCCGTGGGCACAGTGCACAAAACCTTCTCCTAGATGCAGGGGTGAGGAGTATACTTTTTTGATATTGAGATCTTCCATACATATCAAGGCCGCGGCTACGTCCACAATAGAATCTACCGCTCCCACCTCGTGAAAATGGACTTCCTCCGGGGTGATCCCGTGAACATGAGCCTCTGCCGCCGCAATGCGCCTGAATATATCCAGGCTGCGTATTTTCACGTCCTGGGACAGAGCACTCTCACCTATAATAGAAACTATATCCGAAAGACCTCTATGAGAATGATGATGGTGACTGTAGTGGGGACCGCTTTCCTCCAGCAGTACACGAAAATCGGTTCCCCAGATGCCCATCCGGTGGTCTTTCTCTATACGCAAACTATAGCCCGGGAGCTTGAGCTTACTTAACTGCTGATATAGATACTCCTCTTTCGCTCCTAAATCCAAAAGAGCACCTACGATCATATCACCGCTGATACCGGCAAAACAATCAAAAAAAAGGATTTTATCCATGTTTAATATCTCCTCATAATTTTAGCTTATCCTGCTCCAGGCTGGTACGTAATGCCTGGTCAACCTGACGATTGATAATGCTGGCCAGGCAGCCTGCCCCAAAACCATTATCAATATTCATTACACTTATACCCGATGCGCAGCTGTTCAGCATAGCCAGCAAGGCTGCTAATCCCCCGAAGCTGGCCCCATATCCGACGCTGGTAGGTACTGCTATAACCGGCTTATCGACCAGCCCGCCTACAACACTGGCCAGAGCTCCCTCCATACCAGCTACAGCAATAATTACCCGGGCCTCCTGCAATAATTCTATACTGGCCAACAGTCGGTGAATACCAGCTACACCCACGTCGTAAAGGCGCTCTACCTGATTGCCGAATGTCTCTGCAACGACAGCCGCTTCTTCGGCCACCGGAAGGTCAGAGGTGCCGGCTGTGATGACCACGATGGTACCGCTGATCTGCTTGATCTGCTGCTGTTGAACTACTACCAGGCGAGCTAGTTTGTGATATACGGCAGCCGAATGGATCATTTGGATAGCTTCGAATATCTCTTCATTAGCTCGAGTAGCCAGTAAATTACTTCCCTGGGACAACAATGCCGAGGCGATTCCCTGCACCTGTTCAATCTCTTTGCCAGTACAGTAGATGACTTCCGGATAACCTGTACGCAGATTCCGATGGTGATCAACACGAGCATAGCCCAGGTTCTCAAAAGGCATATGCTGCAGCCGTTTCAAGGCTGTGTCTATGTCCAGGTTCCCTTCTTGTATATTTTCCAGTATGATACGCAGCTCATCTCTTTCCACTTGTATCACTCCTATATTATCGCATTATCCATGCTTCCCATCCGGTATCCGCACAAATCCAGGCTGACATGATCATAACCAATACTGCGCAATGCCTGTTCAATTTCGTCCATGAAATCGGCACCAAAAAAACGCTGCCGTTCCGCTGCACCCACTTCAATTCTAGCCAAATCTCCATGGGAACGAACTCGGAACTGTTGAAATCCTGCCTGCCGAATTATATTCTCTGCTGCCTCCACCCGCCTCAAATGACCTGGAGTCAGAATTTCTCCATACGGAAAGCGAGTAGCCAGACAAGGCGATGCTGGTGCTTGCCAATTTAGGATCCCCAAATCATGAGCCAACTGTCGGATTTCACTCTTATTAAGGCTGAATTTCTGCAGGGGACTGATAATACCCAATTCAAATAATGCCTGCTGCCCCGGCCTATATTGGAGAGAATCTTCCATATGTGATCCTTCCATTACCTGGCCGCCCTCATCTGCAGCCACCATAAGCAGTCTTTCCAGCAAAAGTTTCTTGCAGTGATAACATCGTCTTATTGTATTGCCTCTGATTTCCTCATTCTGTAAGGCATCAACTTCCACTATCCTATGTTTTATCCCCAGGCTGGATGCCATTTGGCATGCATTAGTCATATCAAATTTACTCTGCATACCATTATTAACCGTAATGGCCTGGAAGTTCTCACCTAATTCTCCCTGGCCTATGCAGGCCAGCAGGGTGCTGTCTACGCCTCCTGAAAAAGCCAGGATTATTTTTCCTGCCCTTCTAAATTCTTCACGAAGCAGGTGGAGTTTTTTCCCCAATACCATATGGTAACCTCCATCAGCAAATTGAACTATCCTATTAATAATAACTCAACTTTAGCATTTGCCATATGTTCTATCAAGAACGTCCCCATATTTCCCCAAAAATTGCATTAAGAGTGGTAAAAACATAGCCCAAAAGATAAAATATATTAGAATAACCTTATAGGAGAGAATTAACCTTGGATATTTATGACCTTTTTGAACCGGAAGCAGGCAGATTTATAAGAAACCTTACACCCATCAATGTTTTTGCCCTTATGGGTGATATAAAAGACAAATTCCATTACCAGGAAACTGCTAAGTATCTAGCTGAAAAAGGCTATGACATGAAAGACTTTTACTTTAACCTGGGCAGCTATATGTCGTGGTTCTGTTATTACCATAAATATGTGGTAATCGACATAACTCATTTTACTGAACCATGTCTCAAGGATTTCAGGATTCTGGAGTTTATTGAATTGGAAAGTGAACGGCTCCAAACTGCCCTGGAAGAAAAGAATTTCAAGAAATTTTTTTACATGATAGATGATAGGATTGCCCTTTACGCTTATCAGGAACTTTTTGCTATGATTCCTGATGACGATAAATATGATCTGCTATGGCTTATTTATTCCCGCTGTGGTTATCATCTGGAACAATTAAACCGAGAGGCGGTTAGTGAAGTATTAGGATACCGTCCCAGGGAGAATCACCGGGAGGATGCAGGGGATGATGGTTATGTCAAAATATATCGGGGGCAGATTGCTGGTTCTATTCCTGTAAGCCGGGCTACTTCATGGACCACAGACCTTAACACCGCCATTTATTACGCCACCCGCTTTAACCAGTCCGGTAATATATTTAGTGCGCGTATACATCAGGATAAAGTGATCGCCTATATCAAACGTCATAATGACAAAGAAATATTAGCCTACCCGGAAGACATTGAGAATATCAGCAAAGAATATTTTATGTCTTTTGATGACCTGTTGCCTGAGCTTAAAGACGCAGGAGTCCTGGCAGCCTATGAGTTTTATAGTTCTAAACTTAAACCTGAATATTTTCATAATCCCAACGGCATTCATGGCCTATCCCATACCCGCAGGGTACTGCTGCTGGTATTGATTTTAGCCCATTTGGAAAATGCAAGTCCCCGCTGCAGCCAGTTATTGAGCATCATAGCATTGTACCATGATATCGGCAGAACCAATGATAATTTTGATCCTCACCATGGCCGCGCCAGCTGCAGGAAAATAAAGCGCCTGGACCTGTTGGATGAAATCGAAAATGATACTGACCGGGAAATAATAAACTTTGTTATTACTAATCACTGTATTGAAGATACTAAAGCCATTAACAAGATAAATAAGTATGATGTAAAAGATAAGGCCGAGGCCATAACACTATACAATATATTCAAAGATGCCGATGGCCTGGATCGAATTCGTATTAACGACCTGGATATTGGACAATTGAGGACTGAATCCGCCCGGAATTTACCTCTTTTAGCCCGGCAGCTGCTGAATTCATACTTATAATTAGTAATGCTCTATTGTATTTCATTAACCTCAACTTAAACTGCCAAAACCCTGAAGATAACTTTTTGCAGTAAAATCAAACTTGATTCCACTGCAAAAACCCTAAAGATTACTTTTTTGAATGCATAAATATTCAGGAGACATTGGCGGAGCATGGTAGCAACACCCTGCGAAGACTCATAGTAAATGGGGGTGAGCCCCATGGATGGGGCGAGAGGGCAGTTGAAGACGGATGTGAATCTGCCCGGTACCCTATTTACTATGAGGCAAGCAGTTGGTGTTTCCCATGCGGAGACTGACGACGGCATATTAATGCATTCAAAATCACGAATATTACTTTTTGCAGTGGAATCAACTTCAATTATGTAATTTTTCAGTACCATTATTGCCTATAAGACATTAAAACCTTATTATGGAAGTAGGATGATTTCTTGCTTCTTAAAATCATAGGGGTGATATTATGTTTTCATCAATGGGTGGACCGCCGAGATGGGATTGGACCCGCAATAAAGAATCTGCCCAAGCCATGCTTAAAGAAAAAAATAAGCCCTCAAAAGTCAGGAATGGTCCTTTTGAGAGACTAGTTGATTTATTCTTAACCGCCTTATTGATCGCTGCGGCAGCTTACTTCATATATACTTCATTCTTTTAACTTAGATAGCTTGCTTAATCGCAGGACAGAAATTAATGATTGCTTCTATCTGCCATAAGATTCTTCACTCCATTTGAATTCATCCTCTAAAATTGTATCATTTTAGATCATCCAACTGCTTTTGCAGGGTGACTATTTCTGAATATTTGCTGTCTATCTTATTACATATCTCGGTCAACTCTGCTTCAGCGTTGTTACCTGCTTTAAAGGCATTATAAAGAGTATTTCCCAGTTCCGTTTTTAAGGAATCAATCTCCTTTTCCAGGTTAGCGATGTTCAGCTTAATTTTCCCGCTTTCTACTAAGTCCCCCGACTTTTGCATAATTTTGCTGGCCTGCTGCTCCAACTTGCTCTTGTCAAATTTGAACATTCTACCGCCCTCCCCTTGTATAAGTTATATTTGGAGCAAGGCTTAACTTCACAGTTAAGTCTGGCCCCCTATATGATTATTCTAACCCATATTTATCCTAATAAAAATCTATTTCAGTTGGTGTACAAATATACCGCTTCTCAATTTGGGTTCAAACCAGGTGGATTTGGGAGGCATTATCTTATCAGCATCAGCTATATCCATAAGATCCTGTACGGTAGTCGGATGCATAGAAAAAGCTACTTTCATACCTTCTTCCACTCTTCTTTCAAGCTCTTTTAATCCTCGTATCCCGCCCACAAAATCAATTCTTTTATCGGTTCGAGGATCTTCGATGCCCAAGATCGGTCCCAGCAGATTATACTGCAATATTGATACATCCAATCTTTTTACTGGATCACCTTCATCATACGTCCCTGCTTTAGCTTTTAGAATATACCATTTCCCATCCAGGAACATACCGAAAGTCTTCTGGGCCTCCGGTTTATACGGCTCTTCCCCAGTATAAGGCTCAATATCAAACTGCAAGCTGACCTTTTGCAAGAATTCGTCACTTTCCAGGCCGTTTAAATCTTTTACCACCCGGTTGTAGTCCATAATATGCAGCTGATTATCCGGAAATATTACCGATAAAAAATAATTGAATTCTTCATCTCCATTATAATTTTGGTTTTCCGCTCTTCTCCTCTGCCCTACTCTTACTGCAGAAGCAGAACGGTGGTGCCCATCAGCAATATAAAGACAATCGACCTGGGTGAACAAGTGCACCAGACGCTCTATCACCTTCTCATTATCAATAACCCATATGGTATGACCAATATCATCCTCGGATATAAAATCATAGACCGGTTCTTTTCTTTCCATCCAGTCTTCAACCATTCCATCGATCTCGCTCTGAGCCCGATAGGTTAGAAATATAGGGCCGGTGTTGGCATCACAGTAGTCAACATGTTTAATACGGTCCTGTTCCTTATCGGCCCTGGTCAATTCATGTTTTTTAATTAGATTATTCATATAATCGTCTATAGAGGCACAGCCTACCACCCCGGTCTGATACCGGTCCCCCATCTTCTGCCGATATATATATAGGCAGTCACTGCTTTCCTCAATAAATACACCTTGCCCGATCATCTGATAAAGATTATCCCTGGCCTTCTCATATACCCTTTGGTCATAAAGATCGATGTCCGGCTCCAGATCGATCTCGGCCTTGTCAACATGCAAAAATGAATATGCATTTCCCTTAACCATCTCTCTAGCTTCATTACTGCTCATAACATCATAGGGAAGCGCCGCCACTCTTTCCACCAATTCTGCTGCCGGCCGAATCGCCCGAAACGGTTTTACTACTGCCATATATATACCCTCCTGCATGTTTGTAATATCGTCGTGATCAGCTGTACTACCTCATCTGGTATGAATATCTGAATCATCCTGTTATGCTGCTAAATTTTAATTTACCTGGGGGCTTCTCCCAGTTCATACAATCATAGTACATTTCTACAATATAATAGCCTTTATCGTTCAACTTCTCAACCGTACTATGTTGCGATTCGGCTGACGACAGAATATTTTTTGGTCAGCCCGAAGCTCTATACACTAACCTGCATCAAAATGGCGCATCACATATAATATTTCAAATAAATTAAGACCAGATCGCACCCTGGTTTCAAAACAGATGAAAAGACAGGGTGCTTTTAACTGCACTCTGTCTTTTATATAGACGCCTTGATCCGGAAAATGATTTCTTATAAACCCAGAATATCATCGATATTATCGATAAGTTCCTTAATGTCATCCAGGGGGCAGTCAGCCATATGGGCAATGCGGAAAGTCTTCTCTTTCATCTTGCCATAACCATTAGAAATCTGGAACCCCCTGGCACCCAGTTCCTTGTTTAAAGCACCTACATCTATATCTTTAGTATTAGTAATAGTAGTAAGAGTGTTTGACATATATCTTTCATCGGCAAAAATAGCAAAATTTTTGCGAGTCCAGGTCCGTACATACTCCGCCAATTCAATATGCCGGTCAAACCTGTTATCCAATCCCTCTTGCAGTATGTTATCAAGCTGGTAGTCCAGGGCGAACATATGGGATAATGAAGGAGTAGAGGGATACTGGTAATCCTTTTCCAGCATGTATTTATAGAGCTGGAGCAAATCCAGGTAATAACCCCGGAATGGTACTTGTTCCGCCCGATGGCGCGCCTTTTCAGAAAAAGTGCAGATCGCCATTCCAGGAGGTAATCCGAGTGCCTTCTGGGTGGAGGTAATACATATATCTATCCCCAGTTTATCTACTTCTATTTTACTACCCCCGGCCGAACTTACGGCATCCACACAAAATACTACCTCCGGGTATTTTCTCACTGCCTCAGCAATCTCTTCTACCGGATTCATGATCCCGGTCGATGTTTCATTATGAGTAATGGTGATCAGATCGTATCTGCCGCTAGCTAGTACTTCATCAACTTGTGCAGCCTTAGTCGCCTGCCCCCACTCAACTTCGAAAATATCGGAGGGGATATTATTGCTCTGAGCCATTTCAAACCATCTTTTACCAAAGGCTCCCACGGAAAAAACTGCCGCCCTCTTCATGGTGCAGGATCGAACCGCTCCCTCCATAAGTCCGCTGCCGGAAGTAGTAGAGAGCAGTATATCGTTATCAGTATAAAATAACTTTCTCAGCTTATCACTTATATTATGCTGAAGCATGGATGCGTCCTTGCTGCGATGCCCTATCATAGGAAGAGCCATTTTCTCAAGTACGTCATTTCTAACCTCAACCGGTCCGGGTATAAATAACTTCTTGCGCATATCCATTCCCTCCTGAAAAATGTTAATCTAATAAATTTTACTCTAATGAATGTCTATACACAAGTGGTAACTCTCCAGAGATGGACACGGGGACGGCCATTTTGACACACCGAAATGTTCGGCGGTGTGTCAGAAGGACCGCCCCCGTGGTGACATATGAAGGATAATCCCTTAAGGACAGCTGAAGAATGCTGATACCTGGCGGGAACTTATATCTACATCCACCAGCAATTTTCTGCCGGTTGGCGACAGGTCTATAACTTTTATAACATGGCTGTATTTAGCATAATCCGGAATTAATTCATTTAAGATATTATTTTCTTCATTTAATAATTCTGGATAAAAAATCGTTCTATCTTCCCCGGGGAACAAAGCCGCATAAAATATCCCGGCTTCTACAAGATCTTGGAAAAAATGAGTGCCGAATGACAGTTCTGGCATGTAACCTTTCTCTTTAACCGCTACTTCGACCAGTACACTGCAGTTGCAGATTTCGCTGAATGATACCGGAACTCCCAACGAAGGTATACTAGTTCCCCATCTTCCCGGGCCTATTAATGCAAAATGGCCGTACTTGCCATCCTTGAACAGTCGGTTTAAGCTGCCTACCAGCCGGGCAACCTGGTATTTACCCTGCTGCGATAAAGCAATATATTCCAGCGGATCAATAAAAACAATTTTTTCCGGATACCAGGTTACGCCATACCCCATAAACCTGCCACGGGTATAGAATAGTAAATCGCCGCTGCTCCTTCCGCATTCTGCCTTGCCTCCTTCCTGCCTGACTAAAGTCTGCAGGGGACGGCACTGCAGCAGATTGATATGCATTTCTGAATCTGATAAAAAATTGCAGGTAAATTCAGTATCTACAGGATATTGGTAAGCCGCCTGCAGCTGCTCCATCATTGTTCTCATTCGTTGCAGAAATGGGGTATTACTCAGCAGCCCATCCAAAGTCAGCAGCCATGCTTCTGATTCCATCCCCAGGTCATGCATCCGACGGGTGGTCTCATGATCTCTAATAGCCATTTCCTTCCAATTGTTAATGGGAGGCTCCAGTTGAGGTATCTTATTTAATGGTATGCTCCCCCACTTGTTAGTCAGGCTGTCCAGTATATCAACTTGATGCTGGGAGAATACCCTTAAACCCTCCATGGTGGCATCCGGTCTAATATTCGGTTGATCCAAAGCAAAAACTCGGGGGTAGTCGTCATCTACCCGGTCTACCGCCCGGGTTCCCAGCCCAAGTACCAGCCGCATCATCCCCGCCTCAGCATTCATGTCTTCCCTCCATACATAAGGGTTAAAAGACATAGCCACTCCTGCTAGATCCGGGAAGAAATAATGTGAATGATGTGAACCGGAGACCCTCTGCACCAGCAATGCCATCTGTTCATCCCGATCCACCAGCCCTCTTTGCATACGATAAGCCAGCGCATCTTCGCTCATGGTGCTGGCATAAACAGTCTTCAAAGCCTTTTCAAAAGCTTCATAGCGTTCTGTTAGAGTACCCTGGTTAACACAGAATACACTCTCATATTTGCCGGCAAATGCGTTTCCAAAGCCATCCTCCAGAAGACTGCTGGATCGCACGATTATGGGCGCCTGCCCAAAATAATCGAGCATCTGGTAGAATTGCTCTTTAATGAAATTGGGAAAAACACCTTTTAAAATTCCTTCTTTAAGCTCTGGAGCATAAGTGAAGAAATATTTCTCTTTCTTTTGTTCCATTCTAAGTTTCCAGCATCCATTTTCAACCAGATAAGTGTAATATAAATCAGATCCAATATAAAAAGAGTCGTGGGCCTCCAGCCATTCAGTCCAGGGACTGTCTGCCGGGGAAGTAAGTATCTTCCTGGCCAGCAGCATACCTGCAGTCTTACCGCCTACGAAACCGGAACCTATAACCCGGGTACGTATTTCCAGTAAATCCTCCAGGGTAAAATATCTTTCAGCCAGTTCTAAAATCTCCGGGTCCCGGCCAATCATCATTTTACATAGCTGTATCAGCATAGCTCTTTTTTCTTCATGTATTTCCGATTCATCTTTAGTGATCAGTTCCCTGGCATTTAACAGCAGTCTATCCCCATAATCCAGCTTGCCTTCTACATTTCCAGGTCCCTTAAAACGAGAAAACAGGGTAGCCGCCTGTACACTGCTGGTCACCGGGACAAAATCCCCTCCTGCTAAGCGCAGGTGGGGTAGATACATGGTTGGTGAATAGCGATCAAATACTTTTATAGGATGAACAAAGATTTCGTTTTCCTGCCGGTGAACATCCAAAAAAAGCTGGGTAGTTTCTCGTATGCGAGCAATAGTGTTATTAGAAATACGGTTTCTCAAAATAGCAAAATAAGCAACCGTATCAAGTTCATAAAGATAGGGGCAGGTAACCCGAAAAAAATTCCCGGTCATAAGGTCGGTAGCCCATGAGGTAAGCAGATCAGATAGACAATCAAAGACATAAAAAACCTGGTAACCTTCTTCACTAACTATCCTGTGTACCTGACTGGAGAAACTCTCGAAACCCGCTTCTGCATCGAGTTGACAAACCCGCACCCCATCATTTTCCTTCAATATCGGGTTATGCTGCCCAAACCTCATATAAACTACCCGTCGTTCTTCCAGCAGAGCCTGCCGGACAAAAGCCCGGACGAATTCACAGTAATCGTTTATGGAATCGACCTGCCATACCACATTATCTCCCAAGCGGAGACCATGCAGAATATCATCCAACCCTATTATGCCAGTTGACACTCGTTCTACCTCATTCAAGTCTTTACCCCCTTCCTATATCTTGGAGATGGACATGGGGACGGTTCTCCTGTCCACCATCAACTGTCACCCTAGTCATTGGGGACGGTTCTATTTGTCAACTTTATCAACAATTACTTAAACTACCTCTATGATTTGTATTTACGATTGGTATTACTATCTTATCTTTAATAAGTTTTTTATAATATTCAGATGGTGCAGATGGTGGACAGGAGAACCGTTCCCGATGTCCACTCAGTCCACATAAAAAAACGTCCTTAAATCCATACCAGTATCAGTAGGATCTAAGGACGCCTTTGCCCATAATAATATCCTTGTTTAATTCAATAATTAATTTTATAAGCAGCTTGACCAGAATTCCTTCCCTGTTAATAAATATTATCAGATTCCCTCCGGGCAGTCACTGTATACAGACGGGTCAGAAGGAGAAAATATTCACTTTTGCACAGGGAAATGCCAGTGCAGTCTCAATCCTTATTTATTCTTTCCACCTGTTGCTTGAGATCATTTATTGAAGCTTCCATTTGCGAAATCTTCCCGCAAACAGCTTCTATTTCCCGGCCTTCCTCTTCCCCCTGTAGTGCCTGATTTTGAAAGGCTTTATATACCACATCACCCAGTTCTGCCTTTATATTATATAAATCATTTTCCATTTGCGTTATCTGAAGCTTTAACTTACCTGTTTCAAATAATATTCCTGACTGTCTGGCCAACTTGCCTACTTCATTTTCAATTTTACTGCGTTTAAACATTTAGTCCTAACCCTCCATTCTTCTTTAAAGAAACGCAAATTCTGGTTCTTACAAGAGAAATACTACCACATTTCCAACAATGCTGATTAAACAATAGACCTGAACCAAAAGCCCGTTTAAAACCCCCTGGCTTTGCTTATAGTGTATATTACAGCAATGATATAAACAATAGTGCTCATCCTGCCGCATAATTATCTAGCTTAACACAGCCAACGCTTTTCAATAGTCATTGATTGGCAATCGAATCATTTTAAACATATCTGAAAATATTTTCACTCTTTTTACCCTAAATTACGATAATATATTTAATATTATTGATAATAACGACAATTGTCTGGTAGCATATAATTACTCAATCATAAATTTCAGGGGAGGGGGGGAAACATGAGAAGACGCAGTATGTATCTTAAATGGCTGGCACTCATTTTACTTACCGGATGTATATATTCAGTAATAGTCTATCAGCTCTCTTCCGAACTGGATAAAAAAGAATCCGAGATAAAAAACAGCAGTATAAATGCTCTCCATACTGAAGTAAATTCCTCCATCGCAATGCATGAACAGCTCTCTCTTTATATATTCAACGATAAAATCAATGAGCCCCAGGTGCTCAAACCCATGTCAGAAGCTTTAAATACTAATGATAAACAGCAGGAGGAACAGTTTAGATCTCAATTGTACGATATTCTCTATAGAGACTACAGTAGTATAAGCCATTATGGATTTAGAAATATGCAATTTCATTTCCGGGATGGGACGAGTTTCCTGCGTATGCACCGCCCCGAACTTTTTGGGGACTATCTATTTGATGTCCGGGAAATGATTAAGCAGGCCAATCTAGAACAAAAATTCGTTTCGGGGTTTGAAGTGGGCAGGGTTTATAGTGCTTACTGTTTTGTTTATCCCCTATTTTATGAAAATAAGTATATCGGCAGCGTGGAGCTAGGTATATCCTCGGAAACAATACAAGAAATGTTAAACGCTACCTTTCCAGATGATTATCACGAATTTATTGTAAGGAAGGAAATCGTTGATAATGTGCTTGATGAATCAGAAACATCTAATTATATAACCTCATTGTTAGACGATAATTTTTACTATGATAAGGCGTCCTATCTTGCCAATACCAACTATTGGGATAAATCCGAATCAGACCTGGTCTATAAATTGATTTCTAAGATAAAAAATGATCCGATACTGATCAAGAACATACAAAAGATGAATGATTTCGCAGTAGAAGAAAAAGTGGAGCAAGTCAATTATCTGGTTTCATTTGCGGTTATAAAAAACTTTCAAGGTGATCCGGCTGCCTATTTTATTTCTTATTCAGTTAATCAACAGCTCCCTGCGATACGTACCGCTTATTCCCTTAATATACTGCTGCTGACTTTACTTTATTTTATTTTGGCAGCTGCATCCCTGTACCATATTAAAAGCAGAATGAAATTCGAGAGGCAGGCCCATATCGATCCCTTAACCCTTATTTATAATCGTTATAAATTCCTGGAACTAGCCTGCCTGGAAATAGAGAAATTCAGAAGATATGGGCGTCCGTTAAGCATCATTCTATTTGACCTGGATCTATTCAAAAAGGTCAACGACAATTATGGACATGCAACAGGAGACTATGTTCTAAAGACCGTAGCTCAAATAATCAGTAAAAATAAGCGAAATTCAGACTTTTTTGCCCGCTGGGGAGGGGAAGAATTTATCCTCCTGCTACCCGAAACCATGTTACAAGAAGCCCTGGCGGTTGCGGAGAGATTAAGAAAATCCCTGGCTGACTATGATTTTGATAAATGCCACCAGGTCACAGCCAGCTTCGGAGTGGCTGAACTGGAAACCAGTGATGAAAATCTCGATGCAATAATAGAAAAGGTTGATCAGGCATTATATAAAGCCAAAAACAACGGCAGAAACCGGGTCGAGAAATACCGGGCCGATGAGCCCTATCTATTCGAATGAGTTAGCTCTATTCCGCCGAAATTAATATTGGAATCGCCTGTGTTATCCGAAAATCGGGTAGGAGGCTACCCATTAATTGGGTAGCCGGCCTCCCAATCGAGGCTTCCATGCCGGGCACACATCAAAGAGGACCCTGGAATATCTCCAGGGTCCTCTCCTTGATGTTGGATTATAAGATGTTTACCATGACTACCGCGGCTTCTGCTCTGCTAGCAAAGGCAGCAGGCCTGAAGCTGTTATCCGGGTAACCTGACATAATATGATGTCCGCTCACCAGACTTACTGCTTCTCTGGCCCATACTGATATTTGATCAGCATCAGTAAAGCTCATCCCCGCCACAGCTGCTTCCAACTGCTCAGCTCGGTTTATCATCACTGCCATCTGCTCCCGGGTGATGTAGTCTTCCGGGCCAAATGTCTGAGCATCATAACCGGTGATTATCCCGTATGCTGCAGCAGTTGCAATGTAGTCTTTCGCCCAATGATTGACAGTGTCGTTAAATACGATTCCATTCTGAGGTTCCAATCCCAGGGCTTTAACCAGAACTGCTGCAAATTCTGCTCTGGTGATAGTGTTATCCGGCCTAAAAGTTCCATCTGGATAACCATTCATTGCCCCAAATGCCAACACCTGTTGGATATCAGCTTCACCCCAATGTCCGCTAATATCACTCCAGTTCATTTCCTCTGCTGTTGCAGGAACTGGCTCGGTAACGATAAGAGTTTCACTTGCCGTCTCGGTTGGTGAAGTGGCATTACCACCACCGCTATTTGCCTCAGTAGTGAATTCCCAGGTATAGATCTCACCCAGAGTACCGCCGTTGTTGGCCTCAAAGTCAGCATCAATTGTTACTACATAGTCAGTCCCGGCTTCCAAATTATCAAAGTATAATTCCAATCTGCGTATTTTAATAGCATCACTACCGCTTCCATCTTTAATATAATTGTAATCGGAGTAGTATACTTTGCTATGGTTGGACTCCTTGTATACGGTGATTTTGCTCAGGCATCCAGGTAGATTGTCGTCAATGCCTTTGCTGAAATCAAAGACTAATACGGTGTCATCAGCAGCAGTTTTTTCAGTGCTGAAGTCTACCGTCATCTCTCCAACAGTCCCAGTACCATCACCATCGCCATCGCCATCGCCAGTACCGCTTCCATCGCCATTTTTACTTGTCTTAATATTCGCCGTATTGCTCATTACGCTGATATTGCCGACAGCATCCACGGCTTTGATCCCAAAGGTGTATGGTGTATTGGGAGTCAACCCGGTAACTGTATATTCCAGGGTGTATCCTCCAACACCAGCAATTTTCGAATCACCGATATAGATCTCATAATCGGCGACACCAACATTGTCATCAGCAGCAGTCCAGGTCAATGTCACGCTATTTTTAGTGATGTTAGTTGTGTTTAGAGTAAATTCGGCCGGCCAGGTAGGAGGATCTATATCCACCTCATTGGTAACCGTCTTGCTCATAGCGCTGATATTACCGGCATCATCCACGGCTTTTATTCCAAAAGTATACAGGGTATTGGCAGTGAGACCGGTAACGTTATATTCTGTCGTATCGCCGTCGACCTCTGCTGCCTTAATGCCATCGACATAGATCTCATAAGCGGTCACACCGATATCATCATCGGCAGGAGTCCAGAGTAAAGTAACACTATTTTCGGTGATATCGCTGGCTATCAGGGCGAAATAGGCGGGCCAGGTTGGTGCGTCTATATCTTCCGTATAGCCATCCATTATCGCCAGGGTCGGCACTTTTGAATCAACTTTGCTGTTGTTACCCAGCTGACCGTTGTCGTTTCTGCCCCAGACATATACCTTTTGCATGTTCCTGAAGGCAATACTGCTTTCGGTCCCTCCGCCTATGGCGGTGATGTCCGTTAAGCCTGCCACCTTGATTGGAGTGAGCTGCACATCAGCTTTGCCGTTGCCCAGCTGTCCGTACAAGTTTTTGCCCCAGGTATAGACATTGCCGTCCTGGTCTAAAGCCAGGCCGTGGTAACCACCAGCAGCTACCTCTGCTATATCATTCAGACCAGTGGCTACACCATAAGGATTGGGATCAGCCGGCGTACCATTCCCCTGGGTACCGTTGCCGTATTGACCAAAATTGTTGTCTCCAAAGGTCAAAACGCTTCCGTCTTCCTTCAATGCCACCAGGAAGTTCTCTCCGGCAGCAATAGCACAAATGCCCATAGGAGCAGAATAGTTTTTCATAGGCGTCCAGGTAGTTGCCCCGCTAGGTTCTACAAACCTTCCAATCCGGCAAATTCTGCCATCATCAAAGAGGTAAGCGCTGAACATACGAGAAGTTGCAATTCCTTTCACTCCCGTCAGGGGATAATTTACTGCAGGAGATGCCGTGCCATAGTAGAGCTGACCAGGAGTATGCCCATCAATACCGGATAGACTATAAAAATCAGGGGGGCTATCGGGTTCATCGCCCCAACCGAAAACGGTACCATCGTCTTTTAAAATGACATTATGGTCAGCAGCAGCCGCGATGGCCTTGATATCACCGGAAGAAATAATCTTAAGCGGTAAATTGCTGTCTGTGGTAATATCATTTCCCAGTTGGTAACCATCATTTCTGCCCCAAGCCCAGACATTGCCATCCTGATCCAGTGCCAGGCTGTGGTTGTCTCCAACCGCGACCGCTGTGATATTGGATAGACCTTCGATCTTAACCGGGATCAGTCGTTCAGTGTTGTCGCCCAGGCCCAGCTGACCATAGTCGTTTTGCCCCCAGGCCCAGACACTGCCGTCGTCACCAACCATCAGGGTATGCCCGGCGCCCATGGCCAGCTTTCCGGCACCCTGCATGGTGGGATTCCAGTCACTCATAGTGGTGGTAATTTCTGGTCCGGTAATAGACCAATCACTGTTGACAAAACGTGCCTGCAGCTTGAACGTATACGTCTGTCCTTTGGTCATGCCCAGAACATTATAACTTGACGTGTTGCCTGATACGGTGGTAACCAGATTCCCATCCTGATAGACAGCAAAAGTGGAAACCTCGGGAACAGGTTTTTCCCAGTTCAGGGTCAATCCGGTTTCCGCCTGGTTGGTGATCTCTATTGTGCTGCCGTCCGGCCAGACCGGCGCGTCAACGGGAACCAGGTTTAAGGGTACCTCTGTAACCTCGGTACCGATAAACTGCAGTAGAGTACCGTCCGTCTGCAGAGCCAGACCGCCATTGGCTGAGCTGGCCAATTTCACTACATCATTGAGGTCGCTTATCTGTGCTCCCAGCACCGGCTCGGCACTGTAAGCAACGCAGGTTACCTGCCCGTCGGTCCCCAATACATAAGGCCCGTCGGCTATGACTGCTTTGACCTGAGTGGCATCTTCTACCCTGGTGGGGGTGGAAGTAACCGGCTCGATGCTGTTGGCATCCCAGATATAGGCTGTACCGTCAGCCTTTAAAGCCATCCGGATTGTATGTCGCTGGTCAAGGCCCTGGGCATCCACAGCGACAATTTCGCTCAAACCAGATACTTTTGCCGGATCGCTGCCGCGGCCAAAACTGTAAACATCGCCATCGCTCCTCACGGCCATAAATATCTTAAATCCGGCGGCCACATCGATGACATCACTGAGTCCGTTCACTTTAAGTGGTGTTCCGCTGCACTGTGAGCCTGAAGACATTCCGGTTTGCGCTGCATTACCCCAGATCCATACCTCGCCATTTTCATCCAGGGCTGCTACACTGCCGAAACCATAATGCAATTTTTCAATCACCGGCAGGTCTTCGATCTTCTCGGGCGTATTATTGCCACGGCGTCCGCTGGTACCCGAAGGCTCCGTTCCCCGGCCTAACTGCCCGTATTCATTGGATCCCCAGGCCCAGATGGCGCCATCCTGGTCCAGGGCAAAGCAGCTGTCCCGACCAGCTTCCAGTGCAACTATATCGCTCAGGCCTTCGACCCTGGTGGGTACATCTCTGCTATCGGTCGTACCGTCACCCAGAGTTCCATAATCATTATTCCCCCAGGTCCAGACACTGCCATCATCTTTCAGCATCAAGTAATAACGGTCAGATGGCAACTCCCGTGAGCTATAAGAATTATACCCAGCGGCAATATCGGTTACCCCGTATAGACCCACCGAAACATTAAACGTCCAGGTGAAGTTCCGTCCCAACAGGGTTCCATCCGCTGCCTGCAGAGATTCTTTCACTGTCAGCATGTATTCGCCGTCAGTTACCAGATCCGGAGCAGCAGCTATTTTCAACAAGGAGCTGCCGCCGGCTTTTTCCAGGTAGGTAAAAGCGCCGCTATCCAAAGGAATAACTGTTCCATCCCCGGTCTTTAACTCAATGTTATTCAGCCAGGTATCAGCAGTTAATTCCTTATCAAAGCTGAAAATGAAAGCCACGCTGTTTTTGGTAAAGCTGCCGTCTACTACATTGTTCAAGGTGTTGCTGTTAGCATCGTAATCTACATTATGGGAAAGGGGCTGATCCAAATTAAAGGGGAAGGCGGCGCCGGCCGTAATCGAACCGGGTGCTGTCCACTGCACCAGACTCAGGTTAGGATCAGTTTTGTTCCCCTTCAGATCTTCGGCTTCCACCGTAAAGGTATATTCTGTTGATCCGCTCAGACCAGTTACCAGAACCTCCGTTGTAGTCCCATCTACAGTCTGGATTTTTTCTCCGTCAGTGTAAATGTTATACTGGGTCACCCCTACGTTATCGGTAGCTGCATCCCAGTACAGGGTTACGGAGGTGTCTTTTATGTCTCTGGCCTGTAATGTACTGCCCTCGGGCCAAATTGGGTTTACTTCGTCGGCGATGGTGTTGACATCTCCGGTCAGATCTACGGTATTCCCCGTATAGTCAAAGGCTCTTACGGTAACACTATAGGCAGTTTCCCCGTCCAGGCCGGTAATGACATAACTGAGCACATTACCTGCCACTTCTGCCACCGGTTCGATGGCATCATCTTGATAGATCTTATAGGTCTCTATCTGATAATTATCAGTAGCAGCAGGCCAGGAAACGGTCACATGATCCGAAGTGATATCGGTAAAGGTTAGAATGTCACTTTCCTGCCATTCCGGAACAGTATTGTCGGCAGCAGGAGCAACGACTGCAGCTGTCAGAGGATCACTGAAATTCTCCAAATAATCCCCGGCTGCAACCTTAAAGGTATAACCCGTTTCTGCTGCTAACCCTTCCACATCATAGCTGAATTGGTTGGCAGAAAGGTTCGCCAGCATTTCATCCCCTTGATACACCTGGTACCCGGTAACCGCTACATTATCTGCTGCAGCCGGCCAGGTCAAAGTAGCAATGGTGGGGGCTTTAATAAAGCTTGCATCCAGGACATCTTCCGATCCCCAGTATGGAGCTTCTTTATCAGCCACATCAGTGGAAAACTGCCAGGCTACATCAAGGCCTAACTGCGCACCGCTCTGGGCCTCCAGGGTTTTATCCAGCTTAACCACATACTGCGTAGTATCTATCAGTTTGATGCCTGTTTGGGCTAAATCAAGAGTCAGCAGGCCTTTGCCTTTATTTTCGCTGTACAGGATATCAGCCGGGTCAAGGGCTATGGTATCTCCAGTCTCAACATTGCTCAAGGAAATCTTGCACTCGTAACCGGTTGCCAGAAGCTCATCAAATTCCCATGTAAACAGAATATTTTCCGGATCCTGGGGTGCCAGCACCTGATTGAGAGCGCCGCTGATACTGTTCAAAGATCCGCGGCTGTTGTCTACATTAGTCAAACTGAAGGGTATCCCCGCCCCGGCGGTGGGATCAGTCCCCATCACTATGGTTATTTTAGGGTCGCCCTTGGAGGCATTCTGAGGATAATCAAAAGCCTTGATGGAAAAAGTATAGGTTTCACCGGATGCTAATGCCGGCGCACCAGGTATTTGGGTATGGTCATATAGTAATCCATCCTCACCTGCGGAAGTAATCCACAACCCGTCTTTGATTACCACATAACCTGTAACCCCGACGTTATCCTGGGCCGGTGTCCAGTATATATATACCGTGTTATCGGTGAATGCGGATAAGGTAATGCTGGTATCAGCCGGCCAGATCGGTGATAGAATATCCTGATCAGGATTGCCGCTGTATACCGACATGGAATGGCCTGGCTCGCTTATGTTGCCGGCAGCATCAACGGCATATACTGAATACGAATAGTACTTGCCATCTACATCCAGCACATCAGTATAGCTATTGGTATAAGCATCCACTGCTGCAATCTGGACACCATCCCGGTATACCAGATATCCTGTTACGGCTACATTGTCCGCCGCCCATGGCCAATGATAGGTTGGATAGGTTTTATCATAACCAACAACTGTGGAAGTGGACCAGGAACCGTTAGTTGTCCAGTATGGTGGGGTAGTATCCGGTTCACCCTCCAGGGTACTGACCGCCAGTTGAGGGCCGGCAGTACTGTAATTGTCGGCTTTATCCCTGGCTTCCACCTTGAAAATATAAGCAGTAGCCGGGGTAAGCTGTCCAACATGATAATTAAAGGTGCCGGCATTAAAATTAGCCACGGGGCTGCCGTTTTTCAACAGGCGGTAGCCGGTGACCTCGACATTATCCTCGGCCATTGTCCAGCTCAGATCCATGTTGTCGGTCAGAACATTATCGGCTGTCAGCTTGCTTCCGCTAGGCCAGGTAGGAGCCTGATCGTCTGTCAACAGAGTGGTGACAGAGAGCGTCAGGTCTGGTGTATAATTGGACTTGGCATCTCTGGCCCTTAATACAAAATCGTATGGTGTATCCGGGGTCAGGTCTTCCATTTTACAGCAAGTAATTGTGCTCCCCAGGGTCTGAACCAGTTCGCCCTGCTGGTAGAGCTGGTATTCGATAATCCCAATATTATCATTTGCTTCCGGCCAGCTAAGTATAAGCGCATCGGTACCCACGTTGCCGGCAGTAAGCTGGGCTTCATCCGGCCAGGTAGGAGCTTCAGTATCATCTACTGCAGTAGTGAAACAGAAAGTAAATATTTTACCCAGTGTAGCCGTACCGTTATTGGCGGTAAATTCCGGATCGATCTCGATCACATACTGGGTTCCCTTGGACATCAGGGCTAGGGTGGCAGCTCCGGGTTCAAATTTAAGCATGCGGACCTTGGAAGCATCCCCACCAGTGCCGTCGCCACCGCCGCCGCCGGTGCTGATGTATTTAAAATCACCGACTTCAAACACGCCTTCCAGGGTTTGAGCATAGGGTTCCGTTCCCAGATCCAGGGTCAGTTCCTGACCAGTACTTATCTCAATAAGATGAATACACTCCAGGTTAAATCTTAAATTCTTATCCAGACCATTGCTGAAATTCCATGCCAAGCTGAAATTATCCATATCCACCGGGTTGACAATTTGATAGTTATGATAATAACCATCCTCACCTTCATCTATAGCAGTAGGAGTAAAGGTGAAGGTCAATCCACCGGCGCCTGGAGTTACTACCATAGTCTCTATGGCATCACCCAGTTCTCCCAGTTCATTAAAAGGCTTAACTGAAAGGATATATTTAATTCCACTGTTCAAGCCATAAAGCTCATAGTAATTCTGAATAGCAGGAAGAATATCTTCCTCCACTCCATCTACGTAAACTTTATACCCCGCCAGATCATTGGTATTGCTTACATGAGGCCAGCGCAGGACCAGTTCGGTAGCCATAACGCTATCGGCGGTCAGGGCAGCATTTTCCCCCCAAATGGGTATTGCCGGCAGAGTTTCAGCATCAACTGGGTCTAAAGCACTGCTCTCATTGCGAGCTGCATCCAACGCAGATACTGTAAAGCTGTACTGGGTATTAGAAGCCAGGCCAGTAACAACATAGCTGGTACTGTTATCCGTGGTTTCTGTATTACTCTCATTACCCTCATTGTCGCTAACGGTTATCCTGTAATTAGCAACGCCAGTATCGTCGTTTGCTTCTGTCCAGCTTAGAGCAATACTGTCAGCAGTTATTTCACCCACGCTTATTTGCGCACCTGTTCCCCATTCGGGAGCCTGGGTATCGGCAGTACTGGTGCTGAACTCAAAGCAGTAGACTTTGCCTAAAACGTTAGGGTTGGCACCGCCAGTATTAAACTGTGGGTCAATGGTAATGGCATATTCCTTATCAGGTTCCAGATACTTGGCAATATCAGGCTGAATAATCAAATGTACGGAATAGTCCATTAATCTGGTAACAACAAAATCACCGGTTGTCAGACTAGTGGGTTTGGGCCAGTTGTTAGGATTAGTATTAAGGCCCAGATCAGTGACGGTAGTATTCAGGTCGCCATAATCCAACCCTATTTCCTGAGCATCCGTCAGGTTGAAAAGACGGTAAGATTTTATGTCGTCGTTAATAGCCGCCAGGGCATTATTGAAACCACCCTGTAAATACCATTCAAAGACAGCTGATTCAGATTTAACGGCGGCATCGTATATAAATACGGATTCATAATCGTTTGATCTGCCGTTGTCCTTAGTGGCATCCGGCTGAAATTTATACCTGCTGCCATTGCTGCTAAGAGGCAGCGGAACAAGTTCAAATGTCGTTCTGCTCGTTGGGGTAACCACCATAGCTTCAAGACTCGTAGGGCTGTCCCCGGCGTCATTAGCAGCAGTAACCTCGATATCATAACGATGATTGGCTGTTAAACCGCTTACTGCGCAGGAAGTCCCTCCACTTATGGTAGTGTTCAAGGCATCAGTTGTGATACCACCAGTAGTATTACTGACCACCACGTTGTAGCTTTCTGCCCCGCTTGCTTCCGGCCAGCTCAGGTCAAATCCGGTTTCGATTAGATTACTGACCATTAATTCAGCATCAGACTCCCATTCGGGTACCTGAGCTTCAGTCCTAAATTCAAAGCAGTATATTTTGCCTAAAACGTTAGGGTTGGCACCACCAGTATTAAACTGTGGGTCAATGGTAATGGCATATTCCTTATCAGGTTCCAGATACTTGGCAATATCAGGCTGAATAATCAAATGTACGGAATAGTCCATTAATCTGGTAACAACAAAATCACCGGTTGTCAGACTAGTGGGTTTGGGCCAGTTGTTAGGATTAGTATTAAGGCCCAGATCAGTGACGGTAGTATTCAGGTCGCCATAATCCAACCCTATTTCCTGAGCATCCGTCAGGTTGAAAAGACGGTAAGATTTTATGTCGTCGTTAATAGCCGCCAGGGCATTATTGAAACCACCCTGTAAATACCATTCAAAGACAGCTGATTCAGATTTAACGGCGGCATCGTATATAAATACGGATTCATAATCGTTTGATCTGCCGTTGTCCTTAGTGGCATCCGGCTGAAATTTATACCTGCTGCCATTGCTGCTAAGAGGCAGCGGAACAAGTTCAAATGTCGTTCTGCTCGTTGGGGTAACCACCATAGCTTCAAGACTCGTAGGGCTGTCCCCGGCGTCATTAGCAGCAGTAACCTCGATATCATAACGATGATTGGCTGTTAAACCGCTTACTGCACAGGAAGTCCCTCCACTTATGGTAGTGTTCAAGGCATCAGTTGTTGCTCCACCAGTAGTATTGCTGACCAACACTTGGTAGCTTTCTGCGCCCGCGGCTGCCGGCCAGCTCAAGTCAAATCCGGTTTCGATTAGATTACTTACCGTTAATTCAGCATCAGATTCCCATTCGGGTGCTTCTACAGCTAAGCTTAACATTATGACCGGCAACTCTGCCTCGGTAACCACTGTAGTTACCAGACTGGTTGCACTATCCCCAGCTGTATTAGCAGCCGTTACCTCGACATCATAACTGCTTTCAGCTGTAAGATCGCTTACGTCACAAGAAGTGCCTCCACTTATAGTGGTGTCTAAAATATTGCTGCCATCGCTGGTACTGCTGACCAACACTTTATAGCTTTCCGCAGCGCTTGCTTCCGGCCAGCTGATAGCAAAACTGCTTGAAGTTACGTCGCTCACTGTTAAGGCGGCATCAGCTTCCCATTCGGGTACCTGCGTCTCATCCGGGTTTACACCGGATCCCCCTTCTGCACTTTGGGCTTCCGTAACCACTGTAGTTATCAGACTGGCTGCACTGTCCCCAGCTGTATTAGCAGCTGTGACCTGAACATCATAACTGCATTCAGCTGTAAGACCGCTTACATCACAGGAAATTCCTCCACTTATGGTAGTATCTAACACAGTTTCACCATCGCTGGTGCTGCTGACCACCACTTTATAGTTTTCTGCACTGCTCGCTTCCGGCCAGCTGACGCCAAAACTGCTGTCAGTTACATCGCTCACCGTCAGAACTGCGTCGGCTGCCCATTGCGGAACTGCGGGCGCACTCTCTGCCTCGGTAAGCACTGCCGTTACCAGACTGGTTGTACTATAACCCGCTGAATTAGCAGCTGTAACCTCGACATCATAACTGCTTTCAGCTGTAAGACCGTTAACAATATATTCCAAATCCGAAGTAGTATCGTATACTACTTCACTTACATTATCGCCAGTACTGTTGACTACAATCATGTAGCTGTCTGCTCCCGCCGCATCAGGCCAACTGACACCAAAACTGCTGTCAGTTACATCGCTCACCGTCAGGGCTGCATCAGCTGCCCATTCGGGTGCTTGCGTCTCGTCAACAGCTAGCGAAGGTACGACAAAACTAAACATCATAGAAATCATACATAAAAGAACTATGATTTTTTGCCGCAGCTTAGCTTTCTTGCCCACAAACATCTCCCCGTCCTCCTTCTATCCCTTTTAGTCACCGTAGTAAATAATAAATTGCACCTATCCCCCCCTTATACCCTTATATGGGTTAATAAATATAAGACCGGCTTCAGCACCAGGATTTAACACAAAAGAGTTGGTCTTCTTAATGATTCCTAATGCTGTTCACACTTGAGGCCACCCTGCATCTGCTTGCTCCACAGCCGGAATATAAAGTGGAAGTAGTTTACAGGCAGGCGACTGCCTTCCAGTACCACCGCTTAAACAGAACAGGGAAATCATTTTCAAAAAATATCAGTACTGTTTACACCGATCAACTTTTGGAATATCTGATCTGAACGATAAGTTCAGATATTCTTTAGAATTCTAAATTTGAACACATGAGTTGATTTAGAAATTGCAGATGACAGATCAGAAAAAAGAGGGTTTTCGGCTGCCAATGATTCACTATGTGAATCATTGGTGGTAATAATATTTACTTAAACAGACATTAAGGAATTCCCAATCTTTTTTCTAATTGATACCCTGTACCAATCTCTAATCTAATCTTTTGTTTATCTAAATTATCAATATAATAATAAAATGCCAGAAATACTGAAAAGGGAAAGTATCTCTGGCATAGCACCATTAATATTTTTCTCCTTTCCAAACAAGGGAGGCACATTCGTTTCCAAAAGTACCCATCGGCTGTTTGCCATAGCTCAGCATTAGGCAATACAGCTCGGAGATTTTAATAATATCTTATTTAATTGTTTTAAATCATAAGTCCATTCTTCTCTTGTCAAATAAATCCGATCCAGTTCAGTAAATACTGCAACCAGAATAGAATATTTAACCAATAGCTCCCTAAAATAAAAAAGTGCCCAAAGGCACTACTAGAGAAACTATCTTATAGTCTCTCTGCAATCTCCTTTTCAAACGTGGAAGGCGTAACCGTTTCCAGTTATGCCCCGGCCAGCAAACCATGGCCTCGCGGCTTTAGGTCTTTCGACTCAGAGATAAGCTATTCTTTTTGGCGACTTATGTCGCATGTACTTACATGATAATACAAATATCTCCCAATGTGAATATATTTTTCCTAAATAATAATCACAACCACTGTTAGTTCGGCTTACCCCAACATTTTGGATAAACATTTGATTATCGCGGTCTCCCAATTAATGCAACCTTATTACTGCTGCTAAGCAAATGTTTATTATAGCCTAAGTTCCCGAAAAGTATAACGATGAATTGTTAATAAAACGTTGAAAAATCAA
>JAENYG010000007.1:10474-195451 GCA_016841875.1 Syntrophomonas sp. | reverse complement strand
TTCCATTTCATTTTATCGTTGGAAAGAGCAGAAGCACAATTTATTTTACACACTCCGATTTCAATTAGATCGCGCATTTCGCTTTCTTTTAATGCGACAGAAACTTATTTTTGTATTTATAATTAATGATAGTTATTCTGTAACTTTATCTATGTAATCTTCAAAACTCTTAAAATAATGGATCTCACCAACAAAAGAACCAACTATCGCCTTTATTTTCTCGGCTACTTTTTCATTAGGTTCCGCAATTGTCAGAGTCGGTCTCTTATTATTTCTAGCCAATGAACGTTTAAATAGCCACTTAGCCTCAATGTCTGCATCAGGAAAAGAATATCCAATAATTACTATATTATCAGCATTTATTAAAAATTCTTCAGCTTTGTGCCATATGTTTTTCAGCCCAGATTGTATAATATTTTTTCGTAAAGTTGGGGCAATTAGGATGGGACTTAATGTATTTCCACACTTTTTACATTTTCTTGATAGGATAGATTTGTATTCCTGGTGATACGTTAGATATAGATCATTACAATTACTGCATCTGGCCCAATTAAGTGAACCATGAGGTTTTAATATATCTACATCATAATTATTTCGTTCTCCATTAACTATTCGTTCATAACCTGGAAAGTTTGAAATATTCTCTATACAAAATGGCAGATTATAATCACCTAATAGATTATGATTATTTATTGAAACTGCCCTATCCAAGAATAAATCATAATTAAAACTTATAAAACAATTACTTTCCGCTGGCTTAACCACATAATCAATCAATTTATCATAATAGTTCCTATTATAATCATAGGTACCATCTGCTTTTGTAGAATACTTCCGTCCCCTATGTCCCTTTGACAAAACATCGATTGTTTCAAAAATAAATTTGTATAAATCATCTAGACAGCCCTCGTAATTAAGCCACCTGTCATCAGATATTGCTCCTAACTCCATGAATGTTAATAACTCTTCAATATTTATATTTGAAAGATTTTCTAAAGATGAACTAATAGTAATCATATTTTCTTTCTTAGCTTGTTCAACCTCATTAAGCAATTCGGTACCATAAATCATGTCTATCAGCTTAATGACATTATAAAAACTATCTTCAGATACTTTATAAAGGTCGCTCATGCATAACTCGTGGATTCCTTCTTGAATAAAATCTTTTGTTAAAGGCCCTCCCACATGGACAGAGGCACCTGCCCCAAAAACATATACATTAACGATATCTTTAGATATATTAACCATCTCCCGCAATCCACTTACCCATTTGGGCTTTTCTAGAACTTAATATCCCGCCTTCATCCCTCACGCATTAACCCCTGTCCCATCCCTAAATGATGAATATATATCGAGCATCATCAAATCCATCAGTTTATTTCTGAATCCATCGTCTTTGAGAATTTTTCCGTAGAATTCCTGGTTTTTGTCGTATTTCTGGATCACGCCGTTGAGGAATTGGGGTTCGAAAGCATGTTTGAAGACGTCATAAGAGTTCACTTTGGCTTTTAAATCCAGGTCTTTGTTGGCTTTGAGATTGGAGCTGATCTGTTCTACAGCCAGCTTTTCCGACTCGGAGAAGTTGGTTCCATATTTTTCATTGAGTCTGGCGATGATGTTGCTGAGATAATCGGTTTCCGGTTCGGCTACCTGGCCCCCACCGAACACTTTTATTTCCAGTCCCTCATTTTCACCATCTTCAAGATATATAATACCTTCGCTTTTCTTTTCCAATTTATAATACTGCAAGAGCACTTTATCGGTAATATTTACACCTCCAGTGCTTCGACTTCGATTTTCTTGATTAGAAAGTATATATTTAATCTATGCAGCTCAGTATCTATTATTGGTGCCACCTGAATTATTAACATATACAGGTTTATAAATTTCCTGATGAGATTTTTAAACTCTATAGTTTCTTCCCTTGTAAAATCAACCATTCTATTAACTGAATTATCGACGCAGTTGTTCATGATGCTGATATCTGTCTTAGAGTGTTTGTCCTTGTAGAAGGTATCGGTAAATATACATACATCATCTTTGTTGATCACCTGTTTATCATAGATGCTTCTCTCCATGGTATATATCTCATTGGGCTCAATATCGTTATCCAGCACCGTTACTCTGTAAAACGGCAGGAATGATGTTTTAATATCATCCGGTTCATTTACGAAGTCCAGGATAAATGTATCTTCTTTACCCGGGTAGATTCGATTTAATCTGGATAGAGTCTGTACGGCTTTTACACCGGAGAGTTTTTTGTCTACGTACATAGTATGCAGCCGGGGCTGGTCAAAGCCAGTCTGATATTTATCAGCTACGATAAGTATCCTGGATTCATCTTTATCAAATTCATTAGGCAGCTGGGATTCACTGATTCCGTTATTCATCCGGGTTTCCTTGTATTCTTCCCCCGCATCTTTTACGGTTCCCGAAAAAACCACCTTATGGAGGGAGTGAAGCCATACCCTCCCCCTTTATTTGCCCATCATTTAGCCCGATCAACAATTTCTGCAGCAGGGGCATATTTCTGTATGGCTGAAATCCCTTTTTGGCAGGATTGTTTCGTTATATATCCTTCACTGACGGCTATAATTTCTCCATTTGGAGCTTTTAACCTGAATCTGAACTGATCCACGTTATCTTTAAAAATCTCAAATTTAGCACTCATTCTGATCACCCTCCCCCCGATATCGTCGTTCTCAACTGCTTCCTCTGACACTCATAGCAGTAAATCTTCCCCCTGCAATCTGCTTGCCCATTGCTTATTTACATATTCTGTTATATTACAGCAATTTCCTCCACAAGCATGAAATATGTCAAATTACAGATTTCTAGCTTCAATTATGCGCATCACTTTTATGTTAGGGTGCGTTAAGTCTAATGTAATAGCTGCCACTTCAATATCAACGTTGACTACATGATCTTCCGTTTTATTCTGATTACTGGTAACGGCAGCCGTTATCGGCTATGACCTTACTTGAGAAATATTTATTATGTGCTGTATGTAAAGTTCTAGAAGATTTTGGAGGATTAAATATAATATGAAGGCTTGAAGATCTCAATGTGAAAACTACTTGGACGAAGTCCGCCGTTTAGAAGCCGGTTCTTAGAATTCGTGGAAATATTCTACTTGCGGGCTGCTGAATGAGTAGAATGATCAATCCGATCGATTATCCGACCAGAGAATGGCGCTGGAAGTAAGCGCGGTGTGGACGGTCGGTTACTATTTGTCCACCTTTTGAGTGCAGTTAGTCCTTATGACACATAGAAATGAAAAAGCAGCATTAACAACACATAGCAACGCTGCCTTTTTCCAAGCTAATATTAGCTGAGTATATGAATATTACCTATCCTTTAATTTCCCGGGATTATCTAAAATGAGTACAGATGGCAGAACCTCCACATCTGGTCGAAAAACAAGCATCCTGAACCTGGTCTAGTATAAATTTATTTGCATATCAGGTTCATCACCGTTCATTTCTCGGACATTATTCCTCATTACCCGGATCATAACTAAAATCCAGGTAGGTAATCAGCCATTTTTCATCTTCCGGACCTGTATCAAATTTACTTACCGTAAGATATGCAAAATTAGAATACTCGTAGCCATCACTGGTGTACCAATCGAATTTAATTTTGAATTTTACATCACTAATTTCCTCTGCTTCCCTGCTTACCGTGTATTGTTCTACCCATGGGCTGGAAAATCCAGTCACCCAATTGCTTTCCTCAAACTGAGGCAGATACTGTTCTCTAAGCTGTTCATCCATCAATGCATACTGCCATGCCCCATTCCTGGTTTTAATCGCTTCTGCCCAGTCATAGGCTGCTGCCTCCGCTGTTTTGGGGGCCAGGGCAGTTTCAAGGAGCTCAATTCGCCTTTGATTTAACCATTCCTGGTTCATAAAATAGCGGCAACCACTTACCATCAATACCAGCAGTATGATAGCCAACCCAGCAAAAATGAATATCCTTTTCATTTCTTCCCTCCTTCCACTCCGAGTTTAACCTCAGACTTTTTATAAAGATATGAAAAGAGGATTACGTTTATTATCAAAAACGCTGAACATCCTTGGTCCCCCGTGTCGCTGGGACGGTCCACACGAGCGTCCACAAAGAAGCAAAAGCCTTAATGATTATTGCCAAACCTGGAGGATAATCCGCATTATATCAAGAATATACCATAAAGGTATTCAAGCCGTTTTTCTTTACTCTAGGGGAGGATGCGATACTTATGAATCCTCTGCCGAATAATGCTGCTGTATTATATTTCTAGACCTATTGAAAGGTGGTATGCTTTTGAAACGTGGTAAAAAATTATTGTTGTTAGTCTTAATGCTGACGATCTGCTTATTATCAGCTTCGTGTTCCAAAAATACAACAAACGATGACAATGTCGGGGAAAATGCAACGAACGATGGCACTACCGGAGAAAAGGTTTCGGGAGCCCATGAATTCATCAGCGAAGACTATGGATTTTCTTTCAAGTACAACGACCTTACCTTAAACAGCGAGATAGACGGCGACCAGTTTGCGGAATTAACTCATGCCAATGGGGACAAGGCTGTAGTTAAGATTACTGAACCGGACATGATTTATGGAGAAAATCCTGAAGAATGGCTGACAAAATCCTTTGACACTTCGCAATACGATAATTATGAAACCAGGCAATTAAAACTGGGAAAATACAACGCCAGACTGGAAGAATACTCCTGTAAAGTCGGGGGGAAACCTTTCAGAACCATTGTTTTGACATCATATAAAGACGGCTTGTTTTACAAACTGATAGTAACCATGAAAGAAGAAAACGTGAATACCAGCAGGCAGGAATTCGATGTAGTGGTAAACAGCTTTATATTAGCGGACACCGTGGTTGACCTCGACGCTCTGAAACCATGGAAGGCTCAATTACCAGCTGATTATCCTCTCAATGTAATAGATCTTTATGGCATCGAAAAAATCTATTCGGTTGTGGGGGATAAACTCGAACCCGGAAAAGGTTTTATTTCTGTACAATATTACGTGAAAGACGTTTATTCTGCTGAAGAAATCGGCGGGATGTTTAAGGATGCACTGCAAGATTCACAGGATTTAACATTTAGTGATACCTCCGACAGAACCAAGATTACGGGCATCAAAGCTGGATATGAATACGAAATTCAAATTAAAAAGTACTCCGACGGCGACATCAGGATGACAGAAGTTGAAGTAAGTAAACCCAAGTAGAAAGAAATAAGTTGATTTCGGAGTCCGGTGATTTTAATCGCCGGACTCTGAGATCTAAGCACTATCCCACAGTTATTCCTCCCTGCTGCACAATTCCATACTCTACTGAACCGCCTCAAGCATTGGAAGTCAAGTTTTTAGACTACCAGAACTCAAAAAGAGCGGGCTGAGCATTTGGTGACATTCTTTGTAAAAGATAATGCCTTTTTGATTCTTATATGGCTGGAATTATATTGGTGGGGCTTAACGGTAATACTGTGGACTAATTAATAATGCCATTGCGAAAGCCTATAGCTACCGCATGTGAACGGTTTATGGCCCCTAATTTCTTAAGAATTGAGGAACAATAATCTCGAACGGTAAGCTGATTGATCCCGAGGCGATCGGCTATCTCGTGAATCGTCAAACCGTACGCCAATTCTTGCATAACCTGCAATTCACGGGGAGATAAAGTTATCTCAGATTCTGGTGCAAGTGATAGACGAGGAAAAGCTGCGTGTTTGCAGGATAAGATGCCCAGTTCATTGCCAATATTCTGTAAAAGGTCGAATAGCGGCGAATTTTGTTTAATGGTGTTACGGCATCCTGAGTCGAGAATTAAAAAACCGTTGACGTTGTGAGCGGTTATCAGCGGTTGAATAATAAGTGATCTAAGTGAAAATATTTGAATGTACTGGTGAGGTATTAGTTTTTCAACTAATGCTTCTTTTAGTAAAATGGTACGCCGGCCCATAGCGGCCATGAAAAAGGCTTGACACTCCCTGACATCTTCTCTTATTGATATGATGTCATTTTGGTTAAAACCACAGCCGATGGTTCCTTGTTTTATTCGCTTTTCTGCGTCGTATGATATAAAACCTGCTCGTTCAAAGGGAAAATGCTGTCTCATTCCCTCTATCGCCATCTCAAGAAACTCGGGTCCTTCTGCTGTGTTAAATAGTTCTTTCTTATAAAGACAATACTCCTTCCGCCAATCTATTCTTTCCATAAATGACCATCCTTTACATACTGTTTCTTGATCGATTTCTAAAATAGAATAGTATTGCGAATAATTATACATATATTTTTCCACATATTGGACTTTAAATTATACCCCCAAGAATCCTCATTGTCAATTACTGATATTTCAGTGATTGAATATTTTTTATAATACCCTATCCTTGAAATATAAGATTTTTTTAGGGAAGCTGCATTTTCCAAATGAAAAAGTTTTATTACGCTATATTCCAATATTATCAAGGATTTAGGGTTCTTACTTTTTGCAAAACTTGAGCTATTGTTGCCAATTCGATCTTGACATCCAGTCTTTCTATTGCATTCAAAATTTTTCTTTCATTTTAGTCGGTTAGCCGACGGACATAACAGCCTCAGTTGTTTTTTCAGAGATATTTATCACCATATTCAGTCGGCCAACCGACTTATATTACATCCTCAGTTATTCTATTAAGAGTATTTATCACGATATTCAGTCGGCCAGCCGTTCGAGTTTTCAGAGAGGGGGTATGCAAGTATTGACCAGATTTCAGATTATATGACAATTCAAGAATGGAGGAGGTTTAAGAATGGATCATTACAAATTGTTTATCGATGGTGAGTTTGTCGATGCAAAAGATGGAAGGATGTATGAGACTATTGATCCGGGAAACGAACAGGTAATCGCAACGGTGGCCCAGGCCGGATTGGCCGATGCAGAAGCTGCCATCATGGCCGCCCGCCGTTCTTTCGACAGCGGAGTGTGGAGCGGTTTAACTCCGGCGGCCCGTGCGCAAAAGGTCTATGATTTTGCCGATCAGATCAATACCATGGCCATGCGTCTGGCCGTTACGGAATCCATGGATGCCGGCCAGGTCATCAATTTTTCCAAGGTGACGCCCCTGGGCTTCGGTGCCAATATGATGAAGGATCTTGCCAATTATGCTTCCTTCAAATATCCCTGGGAGGAGGAAATAAAAGTTCAAGGCAATCCCTTTGATTTTGGACGCGACTACATTCGCCGCGAACCGGTCGGCGTCTGCGTAGGCATTATTCCCTGGAATTTTCCGATGGTCATGGCCTTCTGGAAGATCGGCCAGGCCATCATTATGGGCAATTCAATCGTCTTGAAGCCGGCCTCGGTGACGCCGCTTACGGCCCTCATCATCGCGGAGGCCTCAAAGATAGCGGGCATTCCCAAGGGTGTCATCAATGTGATCCCCGGCCCGGGCGGATCGCTGGGCAAGGTTCTCTGCACCCATCCAGAAGTCGATAAGATCTCCTTTACCGGCAGTACCGAGGTGGGGCGGGAAATCATGCAGATGGCCTCCGGGACGGTCAAAAAGGTAACCCTCGAACTGGGAGGCAAATCAGCCAATATCGTCCTGGATGACTGCGATATGGATCATGCCATAGATGTAGCGGCTTTCGGAACATTCTTCCACATGGGCCAGGTTTGTGAATCAGGCACCCGCGTATTAGTTCACTCGAAGATCCACGATGAATTCGTGGAAAAATTCAAAAAACGGGCCGAGGCCCTGCGTGTCGGCTATCAGCTTCTAGGAACCACCCACCAGGGGCCTCTGGTCAGCCGCGAGCAATTAGCAACCGTTGACGGATATGTCCAAGTGGGTAAGAAAGAAGGCGCTACCCTGATCACTGGCGGCAAACGCGTAGAAGTCCAGGGAATCAAGGGCGGCTTCTATTATGCGCCCACCGTATTTGCGGATGTGAAAAACGACATGCGCATTGCCCAGGAAGAGATCTTCGGCCCGGTTGTTTCCCTTATAAAATTTGACAGCGACGAAGAGGCCGTGGCCATCGCCAACAAATCCATCTATGGGTTAGGCGGAGGTGTCCTTTCCAACAACACCGCCCGGGCCGAACGCATTGCCCGGCAGGTCCGTACAGGAACTATGTGGATCAACAACTACCATTACTTCGGCCACTTCTGTCCTTTCGGCGGCTACAAGCAGTCCGGCGTCGGGCGTGAACTCAGCCACATCGGTTTGTCAGAATATACGCAGACTAAGCGGATTCATGTTAGCAGTTTTGCCCACGCCGAATCGAATTACACCATTTCGGCTCTCATTTCCGATAATAAATCGCTTCCTAAATATATCTACAATTGCCCCACCAAGATCAACGCCGGTCACGGGTCACTGGCTTCCGTAGCCAAGGAAGTGGTTGACCTGGGCTGCAGCCGGGCCCTTATCTTGACGGATCCCGGCATCATCAAGGCTGGTCTTGCCCAGCTGGCTCAGGATGCCCTGGCGGACTTCTGCGTCGGCGTTTTCAGTGACATTCCCCAGGATACGAACCTGGAAACAGTTGATGCCGCCGTTGAAATGGGCCGTCAATTGAAGGCCGATTGCATCGTAAGTGTAGGCGGCGGAAGCGTCATCGACACGGCCAAGGCAGTCTGCACTACCATGAAGAACGGGGGCTGCTGCAATGACAATATCTCCTGGTCCAGACTCCATGAACCCCAAACACCTCATATAGTTATTCCAACCACCTCGGGAACCGGAAGCGAAGTAACATGGGCTGCGGTTATCAATAACAAAGTCGCCGGACGCAAGTCCTATATCATTGAATCCTGGCTGGCACCGAATGTCGCCATCCTCGATCCGCGCTTCACCATGACCCTGCCTCCGCGACTGACAGCCGGTACGGCCATGGATGCCATGACCCATTCCATTGAGGCACTGACCACCATCACCACCAATCCTATTTGCGACGGCCTGGCCTTGCATGCTATCCGTTTGATCAAGGAAAACCTTCCAATTGCCGTCAAGGATGGCAAGAACGAAGCGGCACGCTTAAATCTGGCGGCGGCATCGACGATGGCGGGGTGTGCTTTTACCATTTCCTTCGTTGCCCTGGCTCATTCCATGGCCCATACTCTTGGTCATCTCTATGGTGTGCCCCATGGCGAGGCCTGCGGCCTGGTGCTCCCCAAGGTGATGCGCTTCAATGTCGACCATGCCACGGATAAGCTGGCTTTGATCGCCCAGTCACTGGGAGTCAATACCTTCGGCATGGACAAGCGTGATGCCGCATTCGCGGCTGCCGATGAAATCGAAAAGTTAATGAAGGAGGTTGGCCATCCGCTTACCCTGCGTGAGGTCGGTGTTCCGGAAGACGGTCTTATGGAATGCAGCGTGCATGCCATGGGCGACGCGGTTACCCTTTACAATGCACGTCCTGTGGCCAGCCCGGATGAAATCCTCGAACTCTATAAGCAGGTTTACTAGGCATCCGACCAAAAATGCAAGAGGCAGGGCGGATCCCCACCCTGTCCCTTGCATATATTGAAGTGCGTCGCTTGACATGAAGGGAGATAAGCATGTCTATCGTTAAACTCGATGAACACGCATAGTTCGAGATCATCTCGGAATTGGTAGCGAAGAAGCTGCCGCCTTCCGTTCGCATCGAGATCCGAAAGTTCCTCATAAGTTCGGAAGTCTATGCCTTGGTCGGCGATGTTTCCCTCTCTTATGTAGATGATGGCGGAAGGAAAGGCTTTGTTCTTACATCGCGGCACCCCTTGAACGAGTGGGAAGGTTTTGTCGTTTGCGACATAAAGAAATGGTCTTGAATGTGGGTGACAGATCATGTGAAAAAGCCTAGGCATGACTTTCCCTATTCTCGATCCTGTAGTGGGAAAAATCATCCAATTGATTTTTTTATGATGTAAACAGAAGGTGGGGGTCCAAAAACAAAGAAAACGGACCTTGTTCACCTGCTAGATGAGGGACTAATACCCAATATGTAAAAAAGTTGCACTTAATACTCAATGGGAGAGGTTCTAGAAATGCACATACTTGTTGTGTATAAAACACAAAATCAGGCCAAAAAACCAGCCATCAAGCTAACGCAGCATCTGGCGGCAATTGAGGGTGTGGAAGCAGAATGTATTGCAGTAAATGAATTGCTAAGCCATCGGAGGCCGGATGTGGACTTAGTATATGTACTGGGTGGGGATGGTACCATTTTAAGGGTTGTCCATTGTCTATTCGATCGTGTTGTTCCGATATTAGGAGTTAATCTTGGGAAAATCGGTTTTCTGGCCAGTATCGAACTGTGTGATTTATTTAGTTCCGCAGATCAGGTCCTTAGCGGTGACTTCCAGATGGAAAACCGAATAATGCTTGATATCCTGGTATTAAGAAATGGGCAGGTTGTGCTATCCGATACTGCCCTTAATGAAGTAATCATTAAGAGCCAGGTCCCCCAAACTATCAACATTAGCATAATTAAAGACGGAAGATTTTACTCCGAAATTGAAGGCGATGGGCTCATTTGTTCCACGCCAACCGGATCAACGGGTTATTCATTTTCAGCAGGTGGGCCGATTATTGAAGCACAGGTTTCAGCATTGAGCATTACGCCGATTTGCTCATTATTATCTATTTCTCGGGCTCAAATTGTCAATTCTGACTGTAGATTAGTGTTTGTTTATGATTCTGTTCATGACGCCAGAGTTTCCATAGATGGAGAAGAGAAAATTGCTCTTTTTCAGGGAGATCAGATCTGCGTTCAGAAATCTTCACAAATAACCCGGTTTGTTCAGATGCAAGTGATCAGTTCAGCTGAGAAGATGCTGCATAAAGCCAACTTGAGGTTTAGTAAACCAAACTCCCGCAATCCGAATAGGAAGTCCATCATTCCCAAACGATTTAAAGCCGTTAAGAAGTGATCAGTTTTAAGGACAGAACTGCTTATTGCTTTCGCTTGTCTGGTTTAATACAAAAACCAAATATGTAGTAAGGAAAATTTAAGGAGGATGCATGCATTGAAGCAAACAGAAAAGTATCGGATTCAACGAAAAGCTTGCCTGGGGCCAGGCTTGAAGTTGATGGATATCTGGGCGCCAGAGATAGCTGCCAAAGCCAAACCGGGACAATTTATTATCCTGCGTACTGATGAAAAAGGTGAACGGATTCCTTTAACCATTGCTGACCTAAACCAGGAACAAGGGCTGGTCACCATCATCTTCCAGGAAGTGGGTCGGAGCACCGATGACCTGGGCAGGATGGAGGAGGGCGATTACTTGGAGGACTTTGTCGGACCTCTGGGTAGGGATTCTGAAATTGATAATTTTGGCACTGTAGTGTGCATAGGTGGGGGAGTGGGAACGGCTCCTATTTATCCTATCACGCGCGCCTTATATCTAAGGGGCAACCGGGTGATTAGCATTATCGGAGCCAGAAATTTGGATCAGTTAATCTTAGAGGAAGAAATGCGGAAAGTCAGTCATGAACTTTTTGTGGTCAGCGATGATGGCAGCATTGGAGAAAAAGGACTGGTCACCGCACCCTTGTATAAGATATTGGAAGAGGAGAAAGTGGACCGGGTAGTGGCCATCGGCCCCCTGGCAATGATGAAAGCGGTCAGCGAGGCAACCCGAACTTTCGCAGTACCCACCATCGTTTCCCTGAACCCCATCATGGTAGACGGCACTGGCATGTGCGGCGGCTGCCGGGTGGTAGTGGGGGGCCAGACTCGGTTTGCCTGTGTGGATGGGCCGGAATTCGATGGGCACCAGGTGGATTGGGATGAGGCCCGACAGCGGGCGCGCATGTTCCTTCCCCAGGAAAAATCGGCTCGGGAAGCCAGGGGAGGTGAATGTGCATGCCGGAAAAAATAAATTATGTTCGTGAAAAGATGCCTACCCAGGACCCGTCAATACGGGTGACTAATTTTAGCGAAGTGGCTCTGGGTTATGATGCAGAGACCGCTATGAAGGAAGCTTCACGCTGTCTGGCCTGTAAAAAGGCTCCCTGCAAAGACGGCTGCCCGGTGGGAATTGACATTCCCGACTTTATAAAGCAGATAAAAGAAGGGAACTTCAGTGGGGCTATCGCTACTATAAAAGAAAAAAACAGTCTGCCAGCTATTTGCGGACGGGTTTGCCCGCAGGAGAGCCAGTGTGAGAAATACTGCATATTGAGTAAAAAGGGCGATGCAGTAGGCATCGGGCGTCTGGAGAGATTTGCCGCCGATTATGAAATGAGCCAGGGTGAAACAAAGATAAAGAAACCGGCAGCTCCCAGCGGTCGAAAAGTAGCCATCGTTGGCTCCGGGCCTTCCGGTCTGACGGCCGCCGCTGACCTGTGCTTGCTGGGGCATGATGTGGTCCTTTTTGAAGCCCTGCATACCCCAGGTGGAGTACTGGTTTACGGTATTCCAGAGTTCCGTCTGCCCAAGGGCATTGTGGCCCGGGAAATTGAGACCATTGAAAAAATGGGTGTTGAGATCCGTACCAATATGGTAATCGGGAAAATTTACACCTTGGATGAACTATTGAACTCAGATTATGACGCTATTTTCATAGGAACCGGAGCCGGGCTTCCTTACTTCATGAACATTCCAGGAGAAAACCTGAACGGGGTGTATTCGGCCAATGAATTCCTGACCCGGGCCAATCTCATGAAGGCCTATCTGTTTCCCGAGCATCTCACCCCCATCTATGTGGGACAAAGGGTGGCGGTTATCGGGGGAGGCAATGTTGCTATGGATGCTGCCCGCACCGCCCTCCGGCTGGGCGCTAAAGAATCCTATATCGTCTACCGGCGAACCGACAGGGAAATGCCGGCCCGCCATGAAGAGGTGGAGCACGCCTATGAAGAAGGTGTGCAGTTCCATTTTCTCGCTTCACCCACCGGTATTGAAGGTGATGACCAGGGTTGGGTCAAGGGGCTTGACTGCCTGCGCTATGAGTTGGGCGAACCAGATGCCAGCGGGCGTCGGAGTCCGGTGCCCATAGAAAGATCGGATTTCTTCATGCCCATGGATACTGTGATTATGGCCATCGGCCAGGGGCCTAATCCCCTGGTGCCAGCCACAACGCCCGATCTGGAAACCAACCGCTGGGGGAATATCGTAGCTGATGAAGCATCGGGCCGCACCTCCAAGACAGCGGTTTTTGCCGGGGGCGATGTAGTCACCGGTGCAGCCACTGTCATTCTGGCTATGGGCGCGGGCAAAAAAGCGGCCCAGGCCATTGATGAATATTTAAAAGGCCTGTAGAGTTTGCCGATAGTTTTGACCATCAACAGTTGCAGTATCTGCGAATTCAGTTTGGAAAGCTGTGCCAAAGATGCTATTTTGCTGTTTGAACAATGGCGGGCACCGGCGACTGAACTTAATAAACGTACCTATTAATATCCCGATGGTGCGGAAATAGATGGATCTATTTTGGAGCATTAAGATTTATGAAAACAACAGAAAGCAATATTTGATTATAGACAACTAGTACTGAAATGGGAACATATCCAAACCCAAGACTGGCTACCGCTAGTTGCATTCCCAATCGGTGTTCCCAGCAGTAATAGTGTTATATCTATGGATGTTTTTGCTTATTGCATCAACTACCAATTTATTTGGCAATAGAAACTCTAAATCAATCCATTAAACGAGGGATTGGAAGAACCTATCGAGGGTCAAACCAAAATTGCAGATTTTTTTTACATATGCTACTCTTATAAGAAGCAATCGGCCAATTGGTCGGTAAACATAGGAGCGTACATGTCGTTGAATGAAAAAACCAGCCCAAATCGTATAAATAAACGACAAATCATTCTTGATGCAGCCACCAAACTCATGATGGAGAAGGGTATAGAGCAGACCACTCTTGGTGATATTGCGGAGGAGTCAGGTCTGAGCAAGGGGACCCTTTATTACTATTATCCTTCCAAAGCCGACCTGGTTTATGATGTTACGATGAGGCATTTCAATGTTGTCACAACTGATATCATGAATTATATTATCGATGCTACAAATAGTGGAAAAGCTAATCAAGAGATTAGCCGCCGTGTTATCAATAGCGTAATAGGAGAATATACCCGCTCCAAGCTGCACTTATACCTCCTCCAGGAAGCAGTTTTAAATAATGAAGCTCTTAAAGTACGGTTTCAGGAAACCTACCGGGAATGGAGAAGTATTTGTTATGTATGGGCGACTGGTTTACTCTCGGAAGAGGATCCCAGATCCAAACCCTTGTCATTTATTTTGTTGGCTATTCTTGATGGATTTGTAACGCAAAGTATTATTGGAGCAGAACATCTGGATATTGATGAAATAGCAAATTGCATGAGTTTGTTATTTTAGAATATTATTGCCAGCTCAATCTTCACATGGCATTTTTATCACAGAACCAGGAATCCTGGATATCAGCCCACGTTCATATGTATCAGTTCTTAGGGGACGTTACTCGGATTTTAATCCCGACAATCTTAAATCCGGAGTTGAGAAGGCCTCCTGGGATTACCCCACCACTAACAAGATTTATAAGGAAAAGTGTTCAGCCATCTCATTGTGGGTCCGGTTCTCATTTAGTACACTGCTGGGTCTATTGAATGCTATATTCAGATTAATTTTCTCGAATTCGATTTTGTGTGCCCTGGAAACACATATTCCCTATATGTGTTTCCAGGGCACACAATTGACTGGATTTTCATAATTTTTTCGGCAGCCACATTTTTTTAACCGGTGCCAGTTTTTTTTAAGTAGAAGAGCTTCTGAATTATCTAATCCCATAAAAAAAACAGCTTCATTAATGAGTTGGCATTATTTAAGCGGCTCGTTTGAGTTTTTGAAAAGACATATATGTTTGAGGGGTTAGAAGAATTATTCCATTGACCATGATGACCGTCTAGAAATCTGGCAGGGAATGGTAAATGATATCAAAGAACTGACATTATTATTGTTATATCTCAGCAGCTGGGAAGAAGATGATGGATCGGTTTCTGTTCACAGAAACTGGAAAGGATATCTTTTTGAAACACTGGATGAGTTGCATGAGAATAATTATATTTATGGAAGCTGCCAGGCAAGGTCTATATATTTTGCGGAGTCAGGAATTGAAAAAGCCAGAGAGCTGCTGGAAAAGTATTTAAAGGTGTGATTGTCAAACTACTTACATAGTCTTTTTAATATGCCTGGCAAAACTCTTTTTGTAATTAATTGCCATTTGCTATTTTTTATGATATAAATAACTCAAGGTTCGTGGGGTTGTGCACCCCCAACAACGAATCCAGCAAAAATATTATTTAAGCTAGAGAGCTACTGGGCTTTTATAAAGCTGGTAGCTCTATCTCGTTATGAGAGCTAGAATGAATAATATTATGGTCACATACAGTATTGACTCATATGTATTCATTCATATCACCCCCTTCTGCTGAAACGCAGTCAGGGAACCCCACGAACTTATGTTCTATTATAGCATTTATTCCATTATTTTACATAAGCCTTTTGGTAATTTGCATAACCAAAGTACCGTTTCACTTTTCTATTAAAAGATAGTTGATTTTTCTTATGCTGTCGGAGGCGGGACTTGAACTCGCACACCTTTAGGATGCGCTCCTCAATAGGACGTTTATTTATCATTGATATTTAGATAAAGTGATTCAGATAGAAAAGCAAATGAAACCACGGTCGTTGATACCGAATGAAACATAAATTATTTACTGTAATCCAGGAAAGCTTTTAAGATTTTTGGAGTATTAAATAACAAATGAAGGCTTGAAGATCTGAATGTGAAAACATACTTGGGCGAAGTTTGCCGTTGGGTAAGAAGCCCGTGCTGCAGAATGGCGGAAATATTCTACTTGGCGGACTACTGCATGAGTAGAATAATCGATCCGATCGATGATCCCGATCAGAGAATGGTGCAGGAAATAGCCATGGAAATTATCAAACTGCATTCTAACACTACACCAGATGATGAGTTCATCGGTGCTGCGGTTCACAATTAGGTATTGATATACTGCATGTCCAGTAAGTTTATTATGAGATTTACTTCATCTTGACCTTTATCTAACTTTTGTGCGATCTCTTTGGTTGTAAAGCCCTTTTTGTACAGGTTGTTTACTACCGAATGGAATTTTTGCAGATCAAAGCTCTGGGTATTCCTGGCCTGATCAAGTTGGGGAGTTAGAATTGGTTCCGCGGTATGATCAGAAACATTATTGTTATCCAGGATACCATCTGCTTTATCATCTTCTATGACCGCTGCTGCATTATCCAGGGTTGGCACAGGAGCTGCTGCTTCCTTATCCAGGATTAGGGCATGACTTATCTCTTTTAATAATTGTCTTTCATTGGAGACTCTGTCCCAGGAGTGTTGTTCTGAAATCGAATTAAAATTATCAATAATATTTCCTGAGACATTTAAGACCTGATCTAGTAATTGTTCCAGGTCGTCTTTTACTGATTTTGCTTCATCGACCAGCAGAACGAATTCATCGGTTTTCTGGGCTGCTAATATCCTGTTCTGATAGGTAATGTACATAGCTAATAACATGATGATAAGGAATATTAAATTAATCCAAGTAATACTCATATGCACCACCTATATTTTAATATCTATATTATGACCTTTGTCTGGGTCAATATTAAACTCGCTGTCCATGATCTCATTATCACTCTCGGCCTTTTTTCCTGCCTTTTTTTTAGGTTCCCTTTTATCTTCATCTTTATCTTTGTTGGTGCTTAGTTGCGCTTTATGCTGATCAATCTCCTGGGCTGATTTGCTGTTTTTTATGGTCTCGGCATTTATGGCCTGGGTAAATTCCTGCTGCCTTTTGTTCGCTCCGACCTGGTCTGTTTGTTGTATCCTGGCCACCTCACCAATTTTTTGAACCAATACCTGCATATCTAAACTTCTGATGGTCATAATTTAACCTCCCTACCCTAACGTAAGGCCGATGTTCTTATTTCCCCACCCTCAATCAGAAACCTGGTATATTTAACTGGATCATTGATAACATAGATTTGATCGCCAATAGTAATACGTACCCCTGGATAGACTACATCCAAGACTCTAACCTCAGCATTCTGGTATCTTTTCATTTCCTTTTCCAGGTGTTCAATTTGACCTTCAAGCTCTTGTAGTTCACTGCGCAGGACTGTATAATGATCTAATAATTTTATCAGTACTTCTTTTTTCTTTTCATTAAGATTTTCAATAGCTACACCGCTTTTATTATATACTTGAAGGTTGTGTGATATATTTTGAAACTCCTTAATTTTAGCGGTCTGCTCTTTGGTCAGTTTATAGTATTCTTCTTTGATATAAGGATTGACACCTACTTCCACAGTTGTTTGGGTTGCTAACTGTGATCCTAATACCTTGGACTCAACTTCTTCCGCCGCCTGAATTATGCCTCCGACAATTATTGCTTTGTTATCTGTCACTTTAACACTATGCCCGGCTTTGATTTGCGATTGTATAATAGCTTCTTTAGCCAGTATATTGTGGCCTGCTTCTACCACGGCATTTTCGATAAAACGAGCTACTATATTTACCCCGGCCGTAACCTTCCCTTTCATCTTGCCGTTTATGCCGCCTTTAACAATAATACTGCCCTGGGCCGATACATCTGCTCCCTCAACCGATCCTTGGATTTCGATATCTCCTCCTGAAGTTACTCTAAAACCAGTGGTCACATTACCTCTGATGACTACACTGCCTATAAAATCTATATTTCCTGATGAATAATCTACATCTCCTATGACATTGAATACCGGATTGATATCGATCTTGTTGCTGTTTATACTGATATGACCGTCTATAGCAGCATATAGATGAATTCCCTCCGTATCAGACACGGTATTTTTCCCTCGAGGTAAATTGATATCTTTGGGAGCTTTGGCAGGTATAGTTTGTCCGCACACATCAGCACCGGGAGTACCTATCTGACAGGGTATTTTTCTTACCAGCAGATCACCTTTGCGCACATTGTTTACCAGGCCCAGATTGTGAAAATCCACCTTGCCTGCCTCATCTATTTCAGGCACGATGCTGTTTTTAGATTGAAACACGTACTCTAAAACTGCGTTTTTCCCATCAATGGGCTCTATTCCCTTTGCTACCAGAATTTTGCGTTCCCAATTGTTTTCCTGAACCGCTTCCTGTACTCGCCTTTCATCAATACCAAAAATGATGTGTTTTTCCCGCAGAGCATTTAAAGCTTCATCAAAAGAACATTTTCTCCCGTTTTCAGAAGGCCTGGTTACCAAAATATATGCCTTCTGCTTATCGTTATCTAAATAAACTTCAACCACGCTATCTAATTTACTGATATTGTCAACCAACATTCTCCCCCCTTCTAGCTTTTGCAAAGCATAAATTTCTTTTTGCTCAAGCTGCCCCTCATTCTCAATATGGCCTTGGTATGCAACTGGGATATCCTTGATTCAGACAATTCCAAAACAGCCCCTATTTCCTTCAAAGTTAAACCTTCATAATAGTATAAATATATGACCCTTTTTTCCTTTTCTGGCAATTTAGATATGGACGCTGCTAATAATTCTTTAGTCTCCTTATCTCCCACTAACTCCAATGCGTCTGCAGCATTATTATCTTCTAAAACATCAACGATCCTCTTTTTCCTCTCGGCCATATTCTCCCCGGGAAGAAAATCATCTAATGAGATCATGGCACTGCAGGAAACATCCTTTAATAAAGTATAATAATCCTTCATCTTGAGCCCTAGCTCTACAGCGACTTCTTCGTCGGTAGCAGCTCTTCCCAGCTTCAGTTCCAGTTTTGCAAAGGCCTTTTCCAGCTCCTTACCTTTTTGTCTGACTGATACCGGCACCCAATCCATGGAACGAAGTCCATCAATCATTGATCCTCTGACTCTGGTTATTGCGTAAGTCTCGAATTTAATGTTCCTTTGATGGTCAAATTTTTCTATCGCATCGATCAAGCCTTCTATGCCGTATGATATAAGTTCATCAACTTCAACTACTGAAGAAAGAGTAATCGCCAGTCTGTTAGCTACGTATTTTACTAAATGAGCATACTGAATAATCAGTTCTTCTCGAGCTGTTGATACATTTTTTTCCTTATATTCGACCCATAACGCTTTTTTATCAATGTTCATTTATATTGTTCTCTCCCCATGACCAATAGTACGAATTTTTAAATCCCCTGTTTTTGGATCAAAAACGATAGTTCTTCCAAAATTCCCTCCGGTATCCCTGGCTGCGATTTTAATACCTATCCGCTTCAAATGCTCTTCTACTGCTAAGGCGTTGCGCTGACCAATATTCATAATACTGCTTTCACCTACGAACTTGAACATTTGTGCGCCTCCTGCAATTTTGGCATATAATTTAGAAACATTGACCCCATTTTTAATCATTTCTTCCATAATCAAATCAACTGCCGTATCAGCAAATTTAGCTTTATTGTGAGCTTTTTTAGACTGAGTACTTGATGGAAGCATTATATGCGCCAGGGCTCCAAACTGATGGGCGGGGGAACATACACATATACCTATACATGAACCTAAGCCCGCTGTTAGCAGTTTGTTGGGAGCAGTCGCGATTTTTAATTCGGCCATGCCTACTTGAATAATGTTATCCACTAGCAATTCACCCCAAGTGCTTGTAATATGGTGCTTAACGATTCAGAATCAGGCATCATAAAAAAGTGCCCTACAATATCTCGATCTTCTCTGGTAAACATCGTTTTCAACACTAGCACATCATCAACTACACCTCCAACCTGGGCCAGAACACCATTCAGAATTGCTCCTGCCATATCCGTAGCCAATGCCGGAACCGAAGTTAACAGCCTTAATTTGGTAAAATACGATAGTGCATTAAGATAGGTTGCTGAGATTATATTCCCAACTTCCATAATTACCGATGCTTCCAACTCGCCTGAAATTCCAGCTGCTGTTTCACCGGCATTCCTTCCCAGAACCATATCTACTAAAAGATTTGCCCTTTCAATGGGAAGCATAAATAATATGCTGCCGGTTATAGAGCCACTAACCGCAAAGTAGAGCCCGCACACCGGCACATCAGCTCCCCCCACCAGTTTAGCCACATCATCAAAAGGCAGTATGCTCACTTCAGGAACACTCATGTCAATTTTGGCCTGTACCAGCTGGGCTAAAGCGGTGGCAGCATTTCCGGCCCCTATATTGCCGATCTCTCTCAGCGCATCTAACTGCATGCAAGATAATTCAGTAAAATCTTTCAACATACTACTCCTTATCCCCCTTGCTCAGAGGTTTCACCGATGATTATTTTTTTCATATCCAGTAAAATCAATAGTCTACCGGATACTTTGGCAATACCTTTGATCTGTTCGGAACTGACGGAAGTATATACATTATCAACCGATTCGATATCACTGTCACCTAGTCGGATTACCTCTAATACCTCATCAACAATTATCCCGGCTTTGATTTCATCAAATTGACATACAATGATTCGTCTTTCGTCTGCTAAGCCTGATATTTCCAGAGTAAATTTGGTATGTAGATTAAGCAGCGGAACAATATTGCCCCTCAAGTTGATAACTCCTTCTATGTGCTTTTCTACCCTGGGAATACGGGTTACGTTCAATAACCTGATTATTTCCTGCACATTGAGTATATCTATGGCATACTCTTCTCTTCCTAACCTGAACACTACTACCTGTATCTCAGTACTGTCCTGTGTTGCTACACCAGCCTGCTGATTCTCCATTTCTTTCATCCACTATGCCTCCTTTCTAAAATAGTGTTGCAATATCAATGATAAGCCTCACATTACCATCACCAGCCACAATAGCCCCTGCAATGCCAGATATGCCGGTCAGTATCTTTCCTAGTGATTTTATTACTATCTCCTGCTGACCTATCAGAGTGTCTACCACCAGCCCTATTTGATGTTCTCCTTTGCGTACTACTACTACATATATCTGCGGCTGGGCTATATCTTCTCCCGGTACATTCAATATGTGCTTGAGCCTGAATAATGGCAGAACATCCCCTCTTAATATAATCACTTCCTGATTCTGTATTACTTTTATATCAGACTGATTAATCAATGAGGTTTCGTTTACCGAACTTAAAGGTATGGCATAAATTTCATCTTTTACCGAGACCATTAAAGCTTGTATAATGGCCAGAGTTAATGGCAGTTTGATTCTAAATTTGGTTCCCAGGCCAGGTTTGGTTTCTATGGATATATCGCCATTAATAGATTCAATTTTAGTCTTGACCACGTCCAGACCAACACCCCGGCCTGAGATGTCAGTCACCTCACTGGAGGTACTGAATCCTGGAGTAAATATGAATCTATTGATCTCACTATCAGACAGCTGCTGAGCTTCACTCGGGCTGACGATTCCCTTCTCTATTGCTTTGGCCAAAACCAGTTCCGAGTTTATGCCCCTTCCATCATCTTGAACATCAATATATACGTTATTCCCCTCATGTTGGGCACTCAAGATCAATGTGCCCTGCCCGGGTTTGCCTGCTGCTATGCGTTCCTCAGGCAGTTCAATACCATGATCCAGTGCATTCCTTAGTAGATGAACCAGAGGATCACCTATTTCATCGATAACAGTTCTATCTAGTTCTGTTTCCTTTCCTTCCATGATAAAATCGATTTCTTTGTTTAATTCTTTGGCCAGGTCTCTAACCATGCGGGGAAAGCGATTGAACACCTGCTCAATTGGCACCATTCTTACTATCATTACTACCGATTGCAGGTCAGTACTTATTCTATCCATCTGTTCGATAGTCTCATTTAATTGTGGTATCTTATTGGTGGCACCAATCTGTTCCAAACAACCTTTGTGCATCACCAGTTCACCAACTAGATTCATAAGCATATCCAGTCGGTCAATGTCAACTCTAACCGTCTTTCGGGCTTTGTGGGGTTGTTTATTATCTACGTCAACTTCTTCCGCAACTTCCAGATTTTTTATCACTTTTGGACTTTTAGCATCGTTGTTAACTACGGTCAGCATACTTTCATCAAATTCGGTAACAGTAACCGTGATTTCCGAAATGCTTTTGATTCTGTGGTTTATCTCTTCTAAACCTGCGGTACAGATAAAGAGCAGTTCAAAATCCCTGTCAAATTTCCCCTCATCTAAATCCTGCACGTGTGGAACAGACTTAATTATTTCTCCATCTTCTTCTATACTTTTGAACACCATAAATGCTCGGACTGCTTTCATCATGCAATCTTTGTCCACCGATATCCGTGCATAATAAATATTGTTTCCTGCTATCATCGCTTCTTTGATAACTGTTATATCGAAGCTGTTTAAATCAAAACCGATCAACTGCTTATCTTCAGTTTGCTCAAGCTTTTCCTCAACTGCAGCATAATTGTTAAGATTTTGGTCTAAATTGCCACTTTGGATGTCTTCCAGCATATTTATCAGGTCAGTGTTATCTAAATTGCTGGCTCCCAATGACTCCAATTTATCGATCATGAACTGCATCCTGTCAAAGCATTGAAATAATACATCTACCACTTGAGAATTAACGGTTAATACACCTTCTTTTAAAGCACTCAATACATTTTCCATGTGGTGAGTTAAATCCGCTACATCTTCAAACCCCATAGTAGAAGCCATACCTTTTAAGGTATGAGCAGCTCTGAATATTTCATTAAGACTATTTGTATTACCTGCGTTTTTTTCCAATTCGAGCAGGTTTTTATTTAATATGGTGAGGTGTTCCTTGCTCTCCTCGAGAAAAATATCCATATATTGAGACATATCAATAGCCACTTAGCCACCCCCTTAAATTTCTTTGATTTGTTCGTCTTAAATATCTAGTAAGTCATAACATAGCAACTCCTCCTTACTCATTTATTAACACCCTTCTCACTAATTTCTCTCCCATGCTATTATTCTGTAAATTATTCACCTTCGATCTAGAGCATCCTTAATATCCAGTCCCCTATTTCGTTAAGAGGCACCACTTTGTCAACTGTGCCAGTTTCAGCTGCTGCCTTGGGCATTCCATAGACTATGCAGCTTGATTTATCTTCAGCAATGTTTTTCCCTTTTTTGCCTTTTATTTCTTTTATACCTTCTGCCCCATCACTGCCCATCCCGGTCATAATCACACCGACCATATGGGCCCAAAATTGCTCAGCGGCTGATTCCATCATGTTATCGACTGAGGGCCGGTGCCCTCCTCTGGGTGGCGACTTATCCAGGACAATATTCAGGCTTCTTTCCTGACCGAATCCATGTGATTTTACCAGCATATGAGAATCACCGGGAGCAATATATGCACAGCCGGGTACTACTTTTTCTCCCTGCTCGGCCTCTTTGACTTTTATCCTGGATATGCTATCCAGTCTTTCGGCCAGTGATTTTGTAAAGCCGGGAGGCATATGCTGCACTATCATAATTGCGGCATCAATACTGGCAGGCAAGGTGGGAATAACTTCCTGGAGTGCCTTGGGTCCACCAGTTGATGTTCCAATCAACACAATTTTATTCAGTTGCTTATGGTCTAAATTTATCTTGCTGCGTGGAAGATTGGGAACAATTTCTCTAATCGGCCTGGGAGATGTACTTATATTGGCAATTTTGTTTTTAGTATCGGCAGCGATAAATATTTTTTCTACCAGTTGATTTTGTATCTTGTCAATATCCAGAGAAATTTGTCCGGAAGGCTTGGCGATAAAATCAACTGCCCCGAGCTCCAGGGCTTTCATGGTCTTTTCGGCACCTTCCCGGGTTAAACTGCTTAACATAATTACCGGCACTGGATTATTCTGCATAATCTTCTCCAGCGCTGACATACCATCCAGTACCGGCATCTCTATATCCATGGTTATTACATCCGGTTTAAGATCCTGGATTTTCTTAAGTGCATCAGCACCATCCCGGGCTATGCCAACCACTTCCAGACCAGGAGCCTGATTAACAATGTCTGAAATCACTTTTCTCATAAAGGCCGAATCATCTACCACTAGTACCCTTATCGGTTTCATAACATCCTCCTTTACCGCTTATAAGCCTTATTAATTAACTCTCTTTCTTTTTCAAATATGTAATTAAACAACTTATCACGCTTGGCATCAGATATTTCTATGTATTGTATAGCCGCCCAAATATTTTTCCGTCTGAAATCGACCTTGTCAAAAATGCGCAGGACCTTGGCTTTGGAACAAAATGGGTCGTAATTGGGTATATACAGTTTTATTTCAATGAGCTGTTGGGGTTCTAATCGTACATCGGTGCTGAACAATACCCCTCCTGCACTGATGTTTACTGTTTGTCCATCATAGAAAACCTCCGGATCTTCTTCTGAATCATCACTATCACCAAGTAGTCGATATTCTATCGGCAGTACTACTTCGATGCGAACGTAAGCCCTTTTCTGATTAACGGTTGATAATTGAATGGGCTTATCTGTTATCAGCATAGGGATAGGTTTTCTGATTATGTCCGTTATGGTAGTAGAAAAGCTATAATATCGGTTGCCGCTACGAAAAACACAGCGTATCTCTTCTCCTATCTGCATTCGTACTATCCCACCCTGTTTCATAGGCATTCCCATGTAAATCGAGTGTTCATCGATGTCTTCTACTCTAACCGGATAATATTCCCGGTAAGTATCTCCTTCGATAACTATTTCCATAAGCTGATTGATTTTTAGATTTTCCATATTCATCAACCTACCCCTACATCTTTATCTCTAAATATACTGCTTAGTTTTCGGAAGAAGTTTTTTACTCCTCCTGGTCTGCCTGGATTAGAATTCTGCTGATCATAACCGGTCATTAACCTGTCGATTATGGACACAATATTTTTAGTTGCTGTACTCTGAGGAAACATCTGGGTAAATGCTTCCTGCCTCATTATGCCTTCTCGGACCGCGGGTTCATCTACTACATTACCGATAGGTATAAGATCGGTTTCCAAAAACCGGTTACAGGCTATCCGAAATTTTTCTGCTACCATTATACCTTCAGAGCTATTAGTGACCTTATTAACAATCAGGTATATTTTCCCGTCAAAAGACTGTCTGATTATGGTTTTTACCAGGCCATAAGCATCGGTCAAAGAAGTAGGTTCCGCGGTAGTCACAATAATTACATCATCTGCCGCTAAAAGGAAACTTACTACATTTCTCGATATTCCGGCCCCGGTATCAATTATCATATAATCATACTCTCCATCCACTTTTCCCAATTCCTGAATAAGCCTGCTTAATTCATTATCGTTAAGATTAGCCAACTCATTGATACCTGACCCTCCCGGAATTATCTTGACGCCTGATGGCCCATCTATGATTATATCCTTGAGTCTTTTTCTCCCCTGCAGCACATGTTGAATTGTATATTCAGGCACTATCCCCAACATGATATCTATGTTGGCCAACCCCATGTCGGCATCCATCAATATTACCTTTTGCTTATATGCACCTAGTACCAGTGACATGTTTAATGCCAGGGTGCTTTTCCCCACTCCCCCCTTACCGCTGCTTATGACGATAACCCGGGTTTGTCGGCTGGGTTTATTGATCATTTCTACTTCTATCTGCTGCCGGATACTGGAAGCCATTTTCCTTAGTTTTTCTGCTTGATCGCTCATGCCAGGCCATCCTTTCGTAACAGCAGGCTGGCCAAATGCAGTGGATCTGGCACCTCAATATCATCCGGTACGTTTTGTCCAGTAGTTAAATAGGCTACTGGTTTGTTTATTTCATATATGGTATTTAATATCTGACCATAACTGTATGTTTCATCCAGCTTGGTAAAGATCACTTTATCTATTTTCATAGGCGCAAATTGGCGGTATATATTTATCAAATCCTGACTATGGGTGGTAACACTTAATACTAGAATGGTTTCATCAGGACGGCCTATGTTCAGATAACTTCTCAATTCCTCCATCTGCTGCAGATTCCTGGGACTCCTGCCTGCAGTATCAACAAAGATAATGTCACTGTCTTGATAAGCATGGACAGCATCTTTAAAATCGGTACTATTGAATACTACGCTGATGGGAATTCCTATTATCTCGGCAAAGGTTCTCAACTGCTCTGCTGCAGAAACCCGGTATGTATCAAGGGTTATCAGCGCTACAGTTTTTCTTTCTAAAAAAGTCATATTGGCTGCTAGTTTGGCAATAGTGGTAGTCTTGCCCACGCCGGTAGGGCCAACCATAAATACTATATGACCTTTTTTACCAGGAGTACTGGCTATAGGAGATATATCACTGATATACTCCTGCAAAACATTTATACAAACATCTCTCACCCAGGTTTCATCGTCCATCTTTTGCGCTGGCAGGTTAGATTCAATACTGCTTACTATACTCAAGGCAATGTCTTGATTAACATTATTGCTAACTAGTATCTGATAGAAATGCTGAGCTGTGTCAGATATTCCCTTTATGGCACCTACTTCATGCATTTTCAGTTTGATATCGCTCATCATATCTTTCATCTGCTGCAGCTCCAGCAGTAATTGATCTTCTGATGCTGAATGGTCCATATCTTCCATCTCTGGCTTTTGGGGAGCAATAGTCTCTTTGGGTTCCGGGTTCCAGTAAGTAGTGTTTTTTTCTCGCTTCAGATCGGTATTAACTTTCAAATTTTGGTCTACTGCTACCGTAATCTCCACATGGTATGGTGAAAGAAACCCGAGAAACCTGTTTTTTTTCAACTGCCGGGTATGCAGTATAATGGCATCGCTCCCCATTTCATCCTGGGCTTGTTTTATAGCAGACTTGAAATCTTTGGCTACATATTTTTTTATTTTCATAACGACACCATCCCTATCACTTCAACATTAGTGCTGTCATCAACTTCGTTATAGGACAGTACAGTATAATTGGAAATGAACCGGTCAATAAATCTTTTGAAATACAAGCGCAATACTGGTGCACAAATGATAATCGGGGTCTGCCCTTTGGTTGTAATTTGCTCGTGGAAACGCGAAAGTTTATCCACAATTTTTTGAGCTATCTCTGGATCCAGGGCTAAATAAGATCCATATTCACTTTGCTGAACTGATTCCCGCAGATTTTCTTCTAATCCTGGATCCATGGTCAGTACGGTTAATTTTTCATCATCATTGGCATACTGCCTGCTGATCTGCCTCTTTAATGCCTGCCGCACATATTCGCTGAGTAAATCGGTATCTCTGGTTACTTTGGCATGGTCAGCCAGGGTCTCAAAAATGGTCAGCATATCCCTTATGGAAATCTGTTCCTTTAACAGGTTGGACAGTACTCTCTGTATATCTCCCAGATTCATTAAGTCAGGTACCAACTCTTCTATCACTGCGGAATTTTGTTGTTTCATAAAATCTATAGTATGTTGAATTTCCTGTCTTCCCAGGAGTTCATAAGCATGGCTTTTTATTATCGATGTCATATGGGTAGCCAGTACCGATGGCGGATCTACCACCGTGTATCCTTTGGTCTCCGCAATTTCCCGGTCTTTAGAAGATATCCATCGGGCCGGGAGTTTGAAGGCTGGTTCAACAGTATCCATTCCCTTAAGCTGAGTGTCATTTTCTATATCAGGCCCAATGGCCAGATAATTATCAATTATCATTTCACCTGAGGCAATCGGTATGCCTTTGATCTTCACCGTATACGAATTAGGCTTAAGCTGCATATTATCCCTGATCCTGACCGGTGGTACGATAAACCCGAGTTCCATCGCACACTGCCGCCTTATCATCACAATTCTATCCAGCAGGTCTCCGCCTTGTTCGGAATCTACCAGTGGAATCAAGGCATAACCCAGCTCTAATTCCATTTTTTCTACTTGCAGCAGCTCAACTATGTTTTCTGGTTTCTTTATCTCCTCGATTTCCTGTAAATTATCCTGGTCACTTTCATCGGCTGTTTCCGGTATCGAAGAACGAAAGGCAAAAAACAATAATCCAAATACTACTGCTAATGAATACATGGGGATTTTGGGCAACCCCAGGGTACCCAGGACCAGTAGAATTACTGCCGCTACTCCCAATGCTTTGGGATAATTGAATAACTGCAGGCCCAGTTCTTTACCCAGACTGAAACTCGAAGCACTTCTGGTTACTACAATGCCGGTTGCGGTTGATATCAGTAAGGCTGGAATTTGACTGACCAGACCATCTCCTACTGTTAACAGGGTATATATTTGTACCGCTTCACCGGCTGGCATTCCTTTTTGAGCCATGCCAATTATAAGTCCCCCTACAATGTTAATAATCGTTATTATAATACCGGCCACGGCATCCCCTTTTACAAATTTGCTGGCTCCATCCATGGCCCCATAGAAGTCGGCTTCTCTCTGGATTTTTTGTCTTCTATCCCGGGCTTTTTGTTCATCAATGAGTCCGGCATTGAGATCTGCATCGATGGCCATCTGTTTGCCTGGCATGGCATCCAGGGTAAAGCGGGCCGCTACTTCTGAAACTCGTTCTGCACCTTTGGTAATCACCACAAATTGAATTACTACAATGATCAGGAAAATTACCATACCTACCACGGTATTGCCGCCTACCACTAACGAACCAAAGGAAGCTATTATTTCTCCAGCTTGAGCATTCAGAAGGATAAGGCGGGTGGAAGAAATATTTAAGGACAGCCTGAACAAAGTCATTATAAGCAGCAGGGAAGGAAATACTGAAAATTCCAGGGGGTCAGTATTAAACATTGCTACCATGATGATGATCAGGGCAAAGCTGATATTAAACGTCAGTAAAACGTCTAACATTATAGGTTTCATAGGTATTATCATCATCATTACGATGGTGATTACCACGAATGCTATTATTAGATCGCTGTAGTTAAGAATTTTATTGAACAAACTCTCCCTTAGTTCCATGATTCATGGCCTCCCGCTTACAATACCATCCTCTTTTGCTTGTATACAAATGCCAGTACCTCTGCTACTGCCTGAAATAGTTCTTCCGGAATTACATCTCCAATTTTCGCTGCAGCATACAGGGTTCTTGCCAATGGTGGATTTTCCACCACTATTACGTTGTTTTCATGAGCCAGCTCTTTTATTTTCAAAGCCACAAAATCCTGTCCCTTGGCCACTACGACAGGTGCAGCCATTATTTCCGCTTCATATTTCAATGCCACTGCAAAATGAGTGGGATTGGTGATCACCACATCGGCTCGAGGTACTTCGGTCATCATCCGCTTCATAGCTATTTCCCTCTGTATTTGACGCTGCCTGGACTTTAGCAGCGGATCCCCCTCGGTTTGCTTGTATTCCTGTTTAATATCATACTTACTCATTTTTAAAGATTTATCGTATTCATATTTTTGATATAAGTAATCCAGGACCCCCATGATTACAAAGGCAACTCCTACTTTTAACGCCATCTCGTAGACTACCTGGCTTAACAGTACGATACTTGGTGCCAGTTCCATATCAACCAGTCGCGCAAACATTAAATAATACTTATTTACCACGGAATAAACGATATATCCGGTTATGGTTACTTTAAATAATGACTTGACCAACTCCACCAGCGCTCTTTTGGAAAATATTTTTTTGGCACCCTCAACCATGTTCAGCCGCTCTAGTTTCGGCGCGAGGGCATCTCCGCTGAAAACAAATCCTACTTGCAGGTAGGTAACCAGCAGCGCTGTGAGCGATGTTATGCCTAATACCGGCACCAGACATTTGCCCATTGTGATTATTACTTCAATAACCAGGGCGTGTAAATATTCACTGCTAAACTCATACAAACTCCTGTCAAGTAAACATAACTCGGTAAAGGACTTCAAGGTATCAATCATGTACGGTAAGGTTATAAATATTGTCACAGATCCTGCCAGAAGTATGACTGCTGAGTTCAGGTCGCTGCTTTTATAAACCTGTCCCTTTTTCCTGGCTTCTTCTACCCTTCTGGGCGTTGCTCTCTCAGTTTTTTCTCCGGTATTACCTTCATCAGCAAAAAGCTGCAGATCAAAGGGGAAATAAACTATATATTCATCTATCATTCTCATACCCCTAAGGCCATAATTATCTGATCCAGATAGGCAAAGAATCTGTCAAATAATATATTGAATATCCATAAATACACCGGAAGAAATAGGCATAAGGCAATTAAACCAACTATTATTTTCAGTGGTAAACCCACAATAAAAACGTTCATCTGTGGTACGGTTCGGGCCATGAAACCCATAGCAATATCCGTGGTCATGGTTACTACTAAAATAGGTGCTGCTATCTTAACCGCTATAACAAACATATAAACGCTGATCTGCACTATGATCTGATAGAATTCACCACTAAGATTCAGCCCTAACACCGGGATTATTTTATAACTGTGTACTATGGCCTGCAGCAGATAGTGATGCCCATCAACAGCCAGATACATTAGGAGAGCCAGAATCTGAGTCAAATTGCCCATTAATGGTATCTGAGCTCCCGACTGCGGATCTACGACATTGACTATGGCAAAACCCATTTGCATGTCCATAACCTGACCGGCTAGTTGTATAGCGGCCAATACTAAATAGACGGTGAAACCTATTATGTATCCGACAAATATTTCTGCCACCATAGCTGCGGTAAACTGTCCCACGTTCTGCACTTCGATTCCGTATTGAACAGGAACAAAGCAGGCCAGGGTAGCAGCCAGTACAGCCAGGATCAAAGCTTTGATGGTTACCGGAATCTGCTTGCTGCTAAATATAGGGGCACTGATAAATAAACCTGATAACCTGCCCAGTATTAATAAAAAACTATCTAAAGCAAAAGCGCCCATTTAGCTCTCTCCCATTCCACTTCAAATTGTTACCATCTGGGGTATCGCACTGTACAGACTTATCATAAAAGTGGTCAGTATGTTTAACATCCACGGACCAAAAATTATTACTACCAGTAAAACAGCTACAATTTTCGGAACGAAAACCAGTGTCATTTCTTGTATTTGGGTGGTGGCCTGCAAAATACTGATTGCCAGGCCGGTGATTAAAGCTACACCCAATATGGGTGCTGATACCAGAAGAACAGTTACTACCGCCTCGTGTGCAATTCCGAGTACTATGTCCTGGTACATTAAAATCCTCTCCTATCTAAAGCTCATAATAAGTGATTGAATAACTAGTCCCCAGCCGTCCACCAATACAAATAGCAGTATTTTGAAAGGCAATGATATCATCATAGGAGGAAGCATCATCATACCCATCGACATCAGTGCACTGGCAACTACCATATCTATGACCAGGAATGGAACAAAAATAACAAATCCAATCTGAAAAGCAGTTTTCAACTCACTAATAATAAATGAAGGAATAAGTACATAATTGGGTATGTCGGCAAAATTATTAGGTCGGTCCATATCGGCCATTCTTACAAACAGCGCCAGGTCTTTTTCCCGGGTCTGTTTAAACATGAACTCTCTCAAGGGAGCCATTCCTTTATCCATAGCTATTTCCTGATTTATTTCCCCACTCAGGTAGGGCTGAATAGCCTGAGAATTCACTTCCTGTAAGGTTGGGGCCATGACAAAAAAGCTTAGAAACAAGGCTAATCCAATGAGCACTTGATTGGGCGGCATCTGCTGAGTTGCCAGAGAACTTCTTACAAAGGACAACACTACTACTATCCTGGTAAATGAGGTGAGCATGATTAGAATCGCGGGAGCAAGAGATAACACGGTCAGCAATACAACCATCTGCAATGCAGTTGACAATCCCTGCGGATCATCAGTAGTCCCCTGCATTTGAAAGTTTATGTCCGGGATTTGAATCGTCTCCGCACAAACACAGGTGGGTAAGATAGTAATAAATAGTATGACTAGTACTATAAAAAGAGTGGCTTTACTGCTCTTTTTAAAAAATTTTTCAAACATTATTATCACTTCTTCTGCTTTTTTCCTCTGCATCACTCATATTGTATTTAAACATCTCCTGCAGCCTCTTGTTCTGCTCTTCCATCAGGTAATGAAAATCCTTTTTGTTGGATAGACTATCACTGCCTGTAAATAACTTGCTTACTCCATTTTTAAAGATTTTGAGATTATCCTGTTTATTGTGATCCGTATAATCACCAGATGCTATTTCCTCCATTAATTTGGGGTTGTTGATTTCAAATAATAAAGAGATATTGTGATCCGTTACCCCAACTGCATAGATCTTTTGACCAACTTCACAAAGAATAATACCCCTGCTCTGACCCAGTATCACTTCATCTACCACATGCAGCCAGGTTCCCTGTAACCTGGCACTAGCTTTTTGGCCAAATAATTTTACTACCGACCAGGCTGCTCCAATGATTAAGACTAAGATAAACAATAGTTTAATAAATTCCACAGCTACGTTATTGGTCTGGTTGGCAGCCGGAGTATCCTGGCCCAACTCATTCTGCAGCTCTTGAATATCATCTATGGCCAGCACATCTGCAGCATAAATGTTTAGAATGCCAACCACCAATATCGTGGTGAGTATTATTAGGAATAAGGTTTTTCGTTTATATAAATTCAATCTTTTCCCCACCTAATTGTGTGTTCTCTATTCAAGTGCCTTGCTAACTGCTTCAATAACTCTTTCGGGTTGAAATGGCTTGACAATAAAATCTTTGGCTCCTGCTTGTATGGCATCGATTACCATCGCCTGTTGTCCCATAGCACTGCACATAATTATTCGAGCAGCACCATCCATACCTTTTATCTCTTTCACTGCGGTTATGCCATCCATTTCAGGCATGGTAATATCCATAGTCACTAAATCCGGCTGTAAATCCTTAAATTTTTCCAAAGCTACTGCTCCGTTTTCTGCCTCGCCAACGACTTCATAACCATTTTTGCTTAAAATGTCCTTGATCATCATTCTCATAAATGCAGCATCATCAACCACAAGAATTTTCTTACCCATCACTAACCTCCTAATTCTTTATTGTAATTTGTTTACACGATCCATAGGACTTATTATGGTGGTTATTCTTATGCCATAATTTTCATCAATAACTACGACCTCCCCCTTGGCAATTAATTTACCATTAACCAATAAATCTACTGGTTCACCTGCCATTTTATCCAGTTGGATTATTGAGCCCTGCTGAAGTTCTAGTATTTCTTTTATGGTCTTCCTGGTCTTGCCCAGTTCCACTGAAACATCCAGTGGGACATCCATAATCAGACTGATGTTTTGAGGTGCTTCCCCCATACTGTTTTCCTGCAGCATACTGAATTGGGCCGGTTGAATAGTATGAGAATCACCTGCTCCTACTATAGGAGAACTGCTATTCATCCTGGGCGTATCGCTCCAGGTTATTACTGGTTCCGAAGCTGTTGGCATAGATAATGGTTCTTCTTCTCTGTAAGGTATGGGTTGATTATTATCAGCTGAGACTTCACTTATAGCTTCAGGAACCACATCACTGGTGGTTATATCTTCAACATTTCTCTCTAAAACCTTGATCATGGTAGTGATCGCTTCCATTGGGATAATCTGCATTATTTCACTGTTTAACATATCTTCAATTTCCATTTTGAATTTGATCTGGACCAGTTGGGTATAATCTGTGGGCAGAGCAAGATTTTCCTTGCCCAGATCAATCACGTTCATTATGGGGGGTGCAATATCGATTCTTTGATTGAACATAGATGATAAACTGGTAGTAGCAGAGCCCATCATTTGATTCATGGCTTCTCCAACCGCACTCAAATCCAATTCATCTAACTCGACCCGTTTTTCTATGGGATCTTTACCCATCATCAAATCAGCTATCATACAGGCATCTTCAGCTTTGACGGTTAAGAGGTTGGAACCATCCAGTCCCTGGGTATACTGAACTTCTGCAATCACATAGGGAAGTGGATATTCATTTTGTATTTCCTGCCGTGTGGTCACTGTCACATTAGGAGTGGTTATAGAGACCTTTCTTCTAATCAGCATAGAAAGTGTCGTAGCGGCAGTACCCATGCTTATGTTTCCAATTTCACCCAGGGTATCTTTTTGATACTCGCTTATCTGTGCATTTAGTTCGCTGACGGTTTCAGAACTATTATTACCACCTCCTGAAAGCAGGGCATCTATTTCTTCCTGGGATAAAATACCATTACTCATCATCCATTACCTCCTCTACCACACGACATACCTGTATTGCTAACTTGCCTTCGTTTATCCCTGGCTTTCCTGTAAATTTGGTATGCTCTCCAATTACCAGGTCCAATTGTTCCCCTACTCTTCTTCTTAAAGGAATCACATCTCCTACTGAGAGTTCTAATAGGTCTTGAACTGTAATACTGTTCTGGCCTAAAATTGCCTTGACCGGAATTCGGGTAGTTTCTAATTTATGCTGAATCAAACTCATGTTCTCCGGGTTGCGTTTTTGTGAAGAAGAGGAATAATAAAAGTGGACGCTGAGTTTATCCATTATGGGTTCTAATACCAGGAAAGGTATACAAATATTTATCATTCCTAATACGTCTCCCAATTTGGCTTCTATGGAAATTATCATCATTACTTCAGCCGGCGAGACCAGTTGGGTAAACTGAGGATTGGTTTCAACTCGTTCCAGGTTGGCTTCAATTTCTATGATGCTTTCCCACGGTTCCGTAAGATAGCCCAACATGCGCTGTACTATCCTCTCCATAACGGTCTCTTCGATCTCGGTTAAGCTCCTGATTTTCAAGGGGGCCTGACCCTGTCCCCCTAGAAGTCTATCTAAAAGAGCAAATCCCAGATTGGGATTGATCTCCATAATAATGTTGCCTTCCAGCGGGTAAAAGGAGCATATATTCAAGATGGTAGGGTTGGGAATAGACCTCATGAATTCTTCATAGGTCAGCTGTTCGACCGACAGGACTTCCATTTGCACTGGCATACGAAGCTGAGCTGATAAAAAAGTGCTCAAAGCTCTCGAATAGGTGTCGTGAATTACCTGCAGGGTGTGCAGCTGATCTTTAGAAAACTTACTGGGTCTTCTAAAATCATATACTTTTACTTTTTTCTTACTCTGTTCTTCCTTGAGTTCTTCAGCATTGACAGAACCACTGCTTAATGCTGATAACAGAGCATCTATTTCGTTTTGCGATAAAACTTCGCTCATTATAACCCTCCCTACTGGTTATAATCACTGCATGATGAAGCTGGTAAAATAAACATTGTTTATAGTATCAAGGCCAATTTTTTGATTGATGTCATCCTTGATTTCCAATTTCAAATGATCTCGATTGCGGACATCTAAATCGGCTACCGTCTTAGCAGATAAAATTCCCTGGATGCTGTCCCTTATTACTGGCATATAGGCCTCTATCTTTTCCTGAGCTTTTTCATCAGATGACTCAACCGTAACTTCAACTTTTAAATAACGGGTACCCGCCACATCGTTAATATTAGTCATGAATTCTCCAATCGGTACCAGCACTCCAATTTCAGCTGTGCTTACTTCGGTCTCGCTTGTTTCTTCAGCGGGCATTAGAGGAGCCATTATTGACTTCATTAAATAAAAGGAACCACCCACTAGAACAATGAATATGACCATGCCGATAATGATAATTTTCAAGTCTAATCCCGATTTTTTTTGCCCTGCTTCTGCGGTATTTTCATCTGCCACTCTTAATCCCCCTTACCCTGACTAATCTTTTAAGGTTGAAAACTGTTTTCTTTTTAGCCAATTAATGTTATCCACAATTTCATTAACCGGTTCGCGTACCACAAACTTTTTCCCGGTTGTAAGAGTAACTACGGTATCCGGTGTTTTTTCCATAAACTCAATCAAATCAGTGTTTAATATGATTTTTTCTCCATTCAATCGGGTTAGATAAATCACCGTTTCACCTCTTTATATCCTCCGGGAGAAACTCCCGGAGGAATGACTCAACTATCTTTTGAGATTAACCAACTCCTGCAGCATTTCATCAGAAGTGGTAATCAAACGTGAATTGGCCTGGAAACCCCTCTGGGTTACTATCATGTCGGTAAATTCTTCGGATAGGTCTACATTGGACATTTCCAGACTGCCAGGAATAAGTGCTCCCATCCCCGCATCTCCAGGTGCCCCGATTATACAATCTCCTGAATTGTTGGACTCCTGAAAGAGGTTGGATCCGGCCTGGATCAGACCAGCCGGATTTTGAAAATTAGCCAGTGCTACCCGGGCGATGTTCATAACCTGACCATTGTCGTAAACTCCCTGGATAGTACCATCTATTCCAATTGTGTAACTGCTCAGGTTACCCATACTGTAACCATCCTGGTAATCTACCTGAGCGGTTGAACTGGTGTTATACTGGGTAAGTTCTGAGAAGTCCACATCCATAACTATGTCATCAGCTCCAGCAGTTGAACGGTCAATGGTTATAGATATCCCGGCATTATCTGCGTCGGCAATATTGCCGCTCTCATCAAACTGTATATTGTAGGCTCGAATGAAATTAAGATCCCCGGCGGGAGATGCGCCAGCTGATACATCTACTGCATCGAAATCCGCAACCGGATCATAACCAGACGCATTTTCAAAATCGGGATCCATGGATATGTCACATGCCCAATCGTTTACAGCGGGGGGACCGGTTTCGACTTCGGTTTTGAACAACCTGAAATATACGGTGATTTCATTGCCCAGAGAATCATAGATTTCTTTGGAGGTGATAACCGAATTGTCAGTATCCGGGTGTTCATCTCCTGCGGTGGGATCAATATCAGCTCCGCTTATCTGAGGTATCTCCAGGGTTGAAGCCAGGTTGCCCGCGAACCCCATTAATTCAGTGGCTTTGGGAGGGGTGGTGTTAAAACCTGATATGTCGATATTCCCGGAAGCTCCTGCGGCATCGATATTGCCATTAGCATCGGCCACCCAGCCCTGAACACAGTAACCGTTGGAAGTACTGACCAGACTTCCTAATTTATCGAAGTCAAAAGCACCTGCACGGGTGTAATAATTGCTGCCTCCATCACTGAGTACAAAATAGCCGCTTCCATCGATAGCCATATCAGTAGTTTTGTTAGTAATAGTAGTGGGTGCAGGATTGTGTATCTGATCAATGCTGCTAATAGTCATACCCAGGCCAATCGCCATTGGATTTGTACCCCCTCGCGAGTTGGTAGGACTTGATGCTCCACGAATGCTTTGATAAAGAGAGTCTTTGAAAACTACCCGGCTTTTCTTGAAACCTACCGTATTAACGTTGGCAATGTTATTTCCGATTACATCCATTCTGGTCTGATGGTTTTTCAAGCCTGCCACGCCAGAATACATTGAACGCATCATATCTAATCTGACCTCCTTCTAAGTGCATGAATGCCTCTATACTTCAGCATCCAGGGCTTCCTCCTTGAGGTCCGGCCCTATATTATTACTGCACTATCAATATTTGTAAACACGTTATCTTGTATATTGTCCTCATCAACTGCAGTTATGACAGTATTGTTTCGAATACTTACTACTAAAGCCAGCTTGTCAATTAGTATTAATGAGTCCTGGGCTCCCTTGGCTCTAGCTTTACCTACCGCATTCTGCAGCTTCTGGATATCCTGTTCATCAAGCTCAATATTTCTCGACTTCAACCGCTGCTGGGCATGTTTAGAAAACTTCAATTCTGGACTGATTTCTTTATCAAGTATTTGCTTGAAGTTGGATCCATCACTAACCGCTGACCGGGTACTGTCTTTAGTTTTTTCTGTGCTAATGGGCTGCACCGGTTGGTATGGAAAAATCACCTTATTCATCAACCTGTTCCACCTCTTCGGAAGTTGATGTTGATTCTGATGTTACCGAGGTATCCGTTTCTGATGCTGCCAATGAACCCAGTTCCATTATGTATTCGGCACTTATTTCATGGTCACCGACAGCGAAATAGGGCACCCCATCCTTGAATATTACTCTTTCGATAACACCCGTTAACATTTCATTCGTCTCGCTGGAATCAGCGGTACTAGGATCTACATAGCTCACTTCCCGGCCAATCAATGTTCCTGCCAACTGAAGGCTCATACTGCCACTGATATAGGATGTAAAACTGCTGCTCAGGGCTTCTACTGTATCACTCAGGCCTTGAATCTCCTCCAGCTGACTGAAGGTGGCTAACTGGGCTATAAATTCTTGATCCTGCATAGGTTCCAATGGATTTTGATACCTCAGCTGGGTTACCAGAAGGTTCAGAAATTGGTCTTTGCCCAGCTCTGAGTTTCCGGTGGTAGCAGAAGTACTGGAAGCTTGAGTTGTATAATCTGTCGCCACGCTGCTTATGCTCATCAATACACCTCCTTAGACTAGAAAATTCATACTTATTTCCTCGATCAATTCCGTATCTGCATAATTAAGCAGACTTTCTTCTGAATTGCCAGGCTGGTCATCTTCTAACGGTATTTCTTCAACATACCCCCAGGTCTGGCTCACATACCCCTGGTTCTGCCACCTGTCCTGCTGATTCCCTTCTGAACCGTCAAACATACCTCCGTTATTCAGCTGTACATTTACCTCAGTTTTTTCCACTTTAATTCCCTGACTTTCCAGGGTTTGTTTCAAAGTGTTCAGGTTGCTTTCCAGTAAGTGTTTTACATGCAGGTTATCCGTGACAAACCGAGCTGTTAACCCCCCTTCTTCCATAACCAGTTTAATGGTCATTTTGCCAAGAGAATCCGGTTTTAAATCCAGCGTCAGCTCTGATAGTTTTTTGCTCTGAATAATTTCTACTTTGTCGACTATCTGTTCTATCACTTCTTTAGTACTTACTGGAGTTTTTAATTGATCCTGGAAATTCACTTCCGTTTTGGCCTGCTTTATCTCAATCACTGTAGTCTTATCATTCATGGCCTCAGAGTTGGTCCCGGCTTCCTGATTATCGGCTTCAACCGCAGCCGGCAATTTGCTCGCTTTCATCCGATGTGCTTCAAAATCTATGAGTTTTTTAACATCGCTTTGATCGGTCCGGGCTGTGGTATCGCTTGTTTCAGCAGCTGTTTTGGTTTTATCATCACCTGTCTCACGGCCAGATTGGGCTGTACCCATCTTGTGGTAAGCGGCGATGTTTTTTAAGCCTATGGGTTTTTCACTGTTTTCGGCCTCTTCCAGATTGTCGGTAATCTGCTGAATATCTGCTGACTCCATTAGTTCGACCTTCTGCAGATTTGCATTCACCTCTGGTATAGCAGCTGCACCCTGAATGATTTCTGGAGACATAACTGGAGATATAAGCTGCCCAGAGAGCTGTTCTCCTCCAGATGCGCTTTGTACTTCGCTCGGTTCATTATCCAGCTGGATAGGCTCAGTACTATACTCCATAACGCCTGCTGTCACTTCTATCGGTTCTGACGGCACTTCAGCACTTAAAGTCTGGTCAATATTCGTTAGTAATTCTGATCCTAAACTTGCTTCCAGCGCTGATATCATGGTTGGATCACTGATGCTGGAATCGAAATCCATACTGGTTTCCAGCGGCGATACCAGGATTGGTTTAATATAGTCTGTTGGTATGGCACTGATGCTGGAAGCAGACCTCTTTTCCTGCGTGGTTTCTATTCCCTTATCGATATTATTTTTCTCATCACCACCTTCGTCCGTTTTCTGTTTAAGTTTCTGTAAGCGCTTGCTGAACTCGCCTTTACTGGTAACTTTTTCGGCAGTCAGGTTTTTTGCTGGTATTTTCTTGTCTCCAGGTATCAAAGTTTGATTTTCAGCGCATAGAATGGGCATTTCAACCAATTGTTCACCTCCTTTCAATAACAGCTGTCACCTAAAACATACTTAATTTTAAAATCACCTCATTTCATGTCAGGTGTTATATAGTACCAGGGATCAACATCTTCTTGCTTAGATTTGCTGCCCTGCTCCTATCCATGTTTTGCAGTATGGCTGCTGCAGTTTCGCTTTCCATCTCATTAAAGATCCCTATTATATCCTCATCATTAAGCTGGGCAAGAATAGCTGCAGCATCCTGCACTTTCATTGCCGAATAATATTCAGACAGGTTCTTATAGGTATCTTCTTTATTGCTGCGAAGTATTTTTACTTCATCAATTTGTTCCTGCAGTTGTAGGGCTTGCTCCTGTAAGTCGGCCTGCTCATTCTGGCTTTCTTCCAGTGTTTTCTGCAGAGCTTTAAGCTCGTTATTCAGTTTTTGTATTTCTTCATTCTTCTCGGTAAGCTCTATCTTTAATTGATCGCTTTCTTCAATGGCTTTATTGACTTCGCTTTCCTGTCCAGAGGTATTTGGAGAAAGGTGAGAACTGACTATAGGCATGCTTTTAAGAAGTGCAGGTACTGGCAATATCTCCATCTTCATCAGGAAATAGTACCCTCCACCCATTATTACCAGTATTAAGAATACCAGTATTAATATTTGTGTCCTTTTCTTCATTACTATTCTCCCATTTTCTCCCGTTTTGCCATATATCTTCAGGCGGCGGTTTATCCGCACCTAAATTCATTTATTCCACCAGATTTCAAAGACGCTTACCCCACAGCGGTTTGAGATCGATTGCGGTAAAATCCTGTTAGAGCAGTTTCATCTATTTGTTTCTGTTCTTCCCTCATGCATTCATAAATATAATTAGACCAATCTCTCTCTTTTAGCTTTTCCAGGGTACTGGTTTCCCGGGCCCGAGCCAGGAGATGCTCCCTGGCTTTATCAACTCTCTTTTCAGCCTTATCCAGCTCCTGGATTACATTGGTCTTCCTTTCATTTAAAACGGGCAGGTATTCCCGGCTTAAAACCATTCTTCTATATGTATCGACATCACTTTTCATTAACCTGATAGATTGCTGTAAATCTGATACCTGCTGATCTAAAGAATGTAATTGGTCTGCTATTGTATCCCGGGTCGATAATTGAACTCGCAGCTGTTCTCGAGCCATGTCTTCATATATATTGGATACTTTCAGTTTGGTCTGCAGCCGGAAGGAAAATGATTGCATATTAATTCCTCCTGTGTATTGATTGATTTAGTTGATCCAGGATGTTCTTAAAAGGAGCCTCTTCATAAATTCCCTGTTTCAAAAATTCATTACACTGGTTTATATGGCGGATGGATTCATCAACTCGCGGGTTGCTTCCCTCTTTATATGCTCCAATATCTATCAGGTCCCGGGCCTCTTCGTAAGCTGCCAGAATATTTCTAAATCTTGTGGCATCCTCCATATGTTCTTTGTTGACCAGGTCAATCATTACCCGGCTGATGCTCTGCATCACGTCTACTGCTGGGTATATATTCATTGCCCCCAGTTTGCGGCTCAATACTATGTGACCATCTACAATTCCCCGCACTGCATCAGTAATCGGTTCATTCATGTCGTCACCTTCAACTAAAACAGAATATAACCCGGTTATACTGCCTCTATCCGATGTACCGGCTCTTTCCAGCAGTCGGGGCAACAGCGCAAATACTGATGGTGTAAACCCTCTAGTGGCTGGCGGTTCTCCAATCGCCAGCCCAATCTCGCGTTGGGCCAGAGCAAACCGGGTAAGTGAATCCATCAACAACAATACATCTTTGCCCTGATCCCGAAAGTACTCTGCAATACTGGTGGCAACAAATGCACCTTTGAGTCTTACTAAAGCTGGTTGATCCGATGTTGCAACTACTACTACTGATTTGGCCAGTCCGGCTTCACCCAGGTCTCGCTCGAGAAATTCTCTAACTTCTCTTCCACGCTCACCGATAAGGGCGATAACATTAATATCGGCCTCAGTATTTCGTGCGATCATTCCAATCAAGGTGCTCTTTCCCACTCCACTTCCCGAGAATATACCCATCCTTTGTCCTTTGCCGATGGTCAGCAGACCGTCAATCGCCTTAACTCCTACCGGTAGTACCTGTCTGATTCGACTTCGCTTCAATGGGTTAGGGGGCCTATTCATTACGGGGTAAATATCCTCCATTATTACCCCACCCATTTCGTCGATGGGTTCTCCCAGACCATTCAGTACCCTTCCTACCAGTCCCATTCCAACATGGACCTGCAGGGTCTCGCCGGTAGCCAGCAAATCGCTTCCCGGTCCTATTCCTTCCAGCTCTCCCAGCGGCATAAGAAGTATCCGCTTATTTTTGAAGCCAACTACTTCCGCTGGTATAACCAGCTCTGGATGATGATCACTTTGCACATAGCACAGCTCACCAAGGCTCAATCGTGGACCGGTAGCCTCTAATGTGAGGCCTATGGCCTGTGATATTTTGCCTTTCATTTGACAGATGCTGGCCGAATTTATAAGATTGAAATACTTATCTATATTAAAGGAGATTTGTTCATTCATCCCCTATCACACCCTGTATGGATTTTTCGATTCTATTTATGCGGGTTTCTATGGTAGCATCTATCTGTCCCTCTTCACCATCTATGATGCAGCCTCCAGTTGATACCCTTTTGTCCGCCTGCACATCAAAGTCCACCAATTTATTGTTCTTGTCTGTAATCTGACCGGTGTTCACTGCGTCAAGTACCTGCAGAACTTCCTGGGGATTTATATGAACCGAGATGTTTTCTGTCTTATCCAAGTAAGTTAAAGCTTCGCCAATAACATTTATTACCACCTCGGGATTAGTTTTTATTTCTCCACCTATTACTTTTCTTGCTATGGCCATCACCAGACGCATCATGTCCGATTCAGCTGTTTTCAACATTTGCATTTTGGTTTTGCCTGCTGCTGTTATGATCTGTTGACTTTCCTGCAGGGCATTTTTTCTTGTTTCATCAATTTCTTGCTCGGCCTTTATTATGCCCTCCTCATATCCTTTTTTGATATGATCCTGTCTGATCTGCTCTGCTTCTTCATGGGCCTCGGCTATAATGCTGCTGCCTTCTTCCTTGGCCTTCTCCAGCAAATCGATAATCATACTCTCTGTTTCACGCAGTATTGCTTCACTTTCTTCTTTTATCTGTTCTAACTCATCGATCTTTATTTTATTGATTTTGGGCAATCTGCCATTGCTGCGCTCATATTTCTCCTGCAGTTCCCGGAGCTCATCTATTTGAATAACTTTGGGCTGGGAAACATATACTGTTGAACCCTTTATTACTCTAGACAATAATTTCATCTCCTCCGCCTCTAGCAATGACTATTTCCCCTACTTCCTCCAGCTTGCGAATAGTATTTACTACCCGCTGCTGTGCTTCTTCAACATCTCGCAGCCTTACCGGACCCATGAATTCCATATCTTCTTTCAGCATATCGGCTGCCCGGGCAGACATATTGGTAAATATTTTTTGTGCTACTTCGGCGCTGGAGCCCTTTAAGGCCAGGGATAGATCCTGAGAATCCACTTCCCTCAGCACTCTTTGGACCGAGCGATCATCTATCATGACTATGTCCTCAAAGACAAACATTAGTTTTTTGATTTCTTCAGCTAGTTCAGGATCTTGAATTTCCAGAGCTTCCATAATGGTTTTTTCTGTTCCCCGGTCAACCCGGTTTATGATTTCCACCACTGCTTTTATACCACCAGCATTGGTAAGTTCCTGAGGAGCTATGGATGATAGCTTGCGTTCTAAGACACTTTCAATTTCCTTTATAACCTCAGGAGATGTGGTATCCATCACCGCGATACGTTTAGCCACTTCAGACTGCCTCTCCGGTGAGAGTGAAGATAATACCAGCGAGGCCTGTTCCGGATCCAGATAAGCTAGTATCAAAGCAATAGTCTGGGGATGTTCACCCTGGATAAAATTCAATAATTGCCCGGGTTCTGTTTTTCTCATAAAATCAAACGGCCTGACCTGCAGCGAAGCTGATATGCGGGAAATGATTTCTAAAGTCTTTTCCTGACCGTAAGCTCTTTCCAGAACCTCCTTGGCATATCCTATTCCCCCCTGCCCGATAAACTGCCGGGCCAAACACATCTCAAAAAACTCCCGGTTTAGATCATCAATCTTTTCTGGCTGTACGTGACGCAGATTGGCTATTTCTAATGTCAGCTGCTCTATTTCATCTTCTTTCAGATGCTTAAAAATCTGGGCCGACCTCTCTGGTCCCAGGAAAATCAGGAAATTTGCTGCCTTTTGTTTTCCAGTTAATGCTTTTTTACTCGCCACCTGCATCACCTCTGGTCTTCCAGCAACCAGGCCTTCACTACTTGCGCGGCTGCTTCAGGACTTTTATCTATTAGATTTTCAATCTCATCCTTGATTTTTTGTTTTTCTTTTTCCTCCGGGGTTAGGGTTTTCTCTACCAGATCCTGAATATTTATCTCTTCCCCAACAGTGGCATCAAACCCATTTCTCCCGGTTATGCCTGTCCCCGCGACTTCCCGGTTCTTTCTGGAGGCTAGTATGATAACCGTTAATAACAAGAGAGCAAACCCTGCAAAGAGATAGGGTAATAATGGTGATGCCATCAGCTTATCCAGCCAACTCAACGTAATTGGTTCCGGCTCCGGCTCGGTATAAAAATCGATAAATTCTACTGATATGTTTTCATCCAGGCGAACATTTTCGTCGCTGCGATTTTCTCTTAGTCCGCAGGCTGCAGCTACAATATTTCTAATTTTCTGAGCTCTCTCTTCGTTGGTCTCGCCCAGATTAGCCTGCGCGGCTCCTTCATTGTCCACGAAGACTGACGCTGTCAAATAGTCATATTTTACCTCACCCAAAGCATATTGAGTGAGCGTCTCGATCTTGTTGATTTCATAATTGCTGGTTTCGTCGGTTTTGTCATAGGAAGAACTGCCATTTTCAGTATCAACTTCTTGATACTGGGGTATGTTAGTATCTGTACCTGGAACTGCTCCAGTTTCAGTGGTATTAGTGCTGGATTCTTTGGTAACCTGTTCACTGCGTACAAACGGGCCGTCCGGGTCGTGACTGTATTTTTCAGAACTCTCTTGAACACTATTGAAATTGAGTTCAACATTTACCCGTACCACCGAGTTATCTTTACCCAGGGTCTTATCCAGCATAGTCTGTATCGCACTCTGTTTAGCTGTTTCATAGGCACGTTGGACATCTAACTGCATTTGCAGTAATTCCGTGGCATTCCCTTCCCCTGACATAACTACGCCATCGGACAGCAAACTACCGTATTGATCGACTATTACAACATTTTCTGGATCCAGCCCTTCCACGCTGTTAGCAACCAGATTAATTATCGACCGAACTTCCTTGGAACCCAGGGCTGATCCATTTATGGTATTGACCACCACGGATGCTTTGGTGGGCTCTTCATTATCAGTAAATAATGTTTGTTCGGGGATGGCTATATTCACTTTAGCGGCCTGAACATTATCCAACCTCTGGATGGTCCTGGCCAGTTCTCCCTGCAAAGCCTCTCGGTATTTAACCTTTTTGTCAGTCTGGGTTTCACCAAAACTGCTCTCCTGAAATAACTCAAAACCGACTTCACCTTGCGGTAAATCTTCACTTGCTAGTTTAAGGCGGGTAGTGTACTTCACTTCCGTTGGCACCATGATCGTGCTGCCGTTGTCTGCCAGTTGGTACTGGATTTTTTCTTCATCCAATTTTTCAACTATTGCTGCAGCATCTTTTTGGCTCAGGTCGGCATACAGAACTTCAAATTGGCTTTCTCCACTCTGTTTTATCAAAAATATAAGGGTGCTTAAAAGAAACAGGGCTGCTCCTGCTGCAATCACTTTTTGATTGAGACTTAACTTCAACCAGCTCTCCCTGGCTTGCGCAGCTGATTGCTTAAACATGTTAACGAAACTTTCCATCCCTTAACTCCCAACCAAGATTATTTATACCTGCATTCTCATGATCTCTTCATAGGCGCTTACCAGCTTATTTCTTATTTCAACTGTTAGCTGCAGTGCTAAAATAGCCTTTTCGTAAGCAATAGTAGTATTGTGCAGGTATTCGTTATTACCCATCGCCAGGTTCAGAGCGCTTTGTGAAGCTTCTTGCTGGTAGTCATTCACATCGTTAAGTGCTTCCTTAAGATAATTCATGAAGTTTTTACCGGTAGCTCCATCAATGCTCTGGCTAGGACTGCTGATGGTATTTGGTTTAAGATTAACTGCTCCTATACTGCCGGTGTCTATAATAGCCATTCTAATTCATCAGCCCCCTCTACCTTCCGATATCCAGAGCTCGCAAAGCCATATTCTTGCTAGCTTCTATGACTTTGGCATTAGCTTCATATGCTTTGGTTGAAGAAATCATATTGATCATTTCTTCAACTACATTTACATTAGGATATTTTACATAACCATCTTCATCAGCATCTGGATTTCCGGGTTCGTATAATATCCGGAATGGTTCCTCTGTTTCATCAATTTCCTTTATGGCCTTAACGCTTACCCCCCCGCCGGAAGCAGTATATTGTTTTTCCAGCATTCCCCGGAAAGCACTCTTGGGGTACTCCGACTCTCGGGCTTCAAAAACCACCACTTGTCTTTTATATGGGCCAGTGCCATCTGCATTTCTAGTTGTTTCAGCATTAGCCATGTTATTAGCAATAGTATCCATCCTGAGTCTCTGGGCGGTTAAACCTGAAGCACTTACATCTATACAGTTAAGAAAGCTCATAATTATCTAACCTCTTTCTATTGCCAGCCTGAGCAATTTGATTTCATTGCTTATACTCTGGCCCATGGCGTCATAATAAATCTTATTTTTGGCAAGTTCTGCCATTTCTACATCAATATCAACGTTATTACCATCGTTACGATAACTGGTACTATTACACTGGCTTATTTCGGGTTGAATTGTATTGATACCAGGACTTTTAGAACTTGTTATATGTCTTTTATCGGTTATATTTAGTTTAACATGAATTTTTTCATTTTGTAGGACTTTTTTAATCTTTTCTGAGAAAATTACCTCACTTTTTTTAAAACCCGGGGTTTCTACATTTGCTATGTTGTTAGCAATGACTTCGTTGCGCAAACTTGCAGCATCCATCGCTTTAACCAGCAATTGCTCGCTTCCTGAATTTAATAGTTTATCGAGCATTTCATCCCCTCTTTCCCTACTTTATATACAATTTAGTCTCTTCGACTTTAATTGTTTCAATTCCTTCTTTAATTAACAAAATGGGCTATTGTTCCTAGGTCTAATAGTATAATAGTTGGGCAAGTAGGACCTTTTTGGCACAAAAAAATTAAGGCTAACCGGTCCGGTTAGCCTTGTTAATAATCCAGGATAAAATTATTTTAGCTTATGCTTTGCGAAGTTCTTCAAAAAGATAATCATTGAGTACTTTTATATATGTACCCTTCATTCCGAGCGACCTAGATTCTATTACTCCAGCACTTTCAAATTTTCTGAGCGCACTTACGATCACTGAGCGGGTTATACCTACTTTATCGGCAATTCTGCTGGCAACCAGTAAACCTTCGGTCCCATCCAATTCAGCCATAATGTGCTCTATGGCTCCCTTTTCTGAATAAGACAGGGTAGCCAGGGCAATTTGTACCGAAGCTTTTTTACGAGCTTGTTCTTCAATTCGTTCAGAGGTCATACGCATGATTTCATTAGCCACCACAATGGCGCCATATTCCGCCAGCACTATATCTTCATCAGTGAATCTTTCCGAATCTCTTACCAGTATGAGGGTTCCTATTCTCTTGGCACCTCCGAATACCGGTGTGATCGACCAGAGTCTACTGGAGCAGTTACATTCGCCGTAGTTATAATTAAACAAGCATTTTCGGCCGGGTTCCAGGGAAACATTGGTCTGGGTTTCCTGAATATTGGTAAATTCTTGATTAAAACTTTCCGGAAATCTTTCCACATGACTCTTCAGTTCATTTATTCCTATACAGGGCACTTTTTCATGAAAGGCATAACCAGATACCTGCCCTCTCCTGCCGACTATAAACACACTGCATTCGAGATTTAAAGCCAGGACTTCTGCTATTTCATAAAAATTTACGGGATTTCCACCTATTTTTTGAAGTGTTTTGTTGATCGAACGCGATTTTTCTAACAAATTCTTTGCCACTTCACTTACCTCCTACAAAATATATCGACTCAGGTCATCATCTTCCAAAATGGGTTCCAGCCTCTTATGGACATAAGACTTATCAATTTCTATTTCCTGTCCCATCATATCTGGAGCTTCAAACATAAGTTCTTCCAGGACTTTTTCCATAACCGTATGGAGTCTTCTAGCTCCTATATTCTCTGTTCTAGCATTAACCGAGTAAGCTATTTGAGCAATATAAATGATCGCTTCATCAGTAAAATCCACTTTCAGCTGTTCAGTAGACAGTAATGCCGAATACTGCTTAACCAGTGAATTATGAGGTTCGGTTAGAATCCTGGTAAGATCTTGCTCCGTTAAACTGTCCAGCTCAACCCTTATAGGAAATCTACCTTGCAGCTCTGGAATCAAGTCAGATGGCTTACTAGTATGAAAGGCTCCCGCAGCAATAAATAATATATGGTCAGTTTTTACCGGTCCATATTTAGTGGTAACGGTTGCACCTTCAACAATTGGTAATATGTCCCTTTGCACACCCCCCCGGGATACATCAGGACCATGCGCGGTCTCCTTACTAGCGATTTTGTCAATTTCATCCAGAAATATTATACCATCCTGCTCTACCCTGTTAATCGCTACTCGATAGACTTCGTCCATGTCTATCAACTGCTGTGCTTCTTCAGCGGTAAGTATTTTTCTGGCCTCTGATACGGTTATCTTTCTTCTCTTTTTTTTCCCGGGCATAAGATTGCCGAACATATCTTGAAGATTTACGCCCATTTCCTCCACCCCGGAACCAGAAATAATCTCCATAAATGAAGGAGTCTTCTCCTCCACCTCAATCTCAATGATCTCATCTTCCATTTCCAACCGGGAGACTTTTTGTTTAAGGATTTCCCGCTGTTGGTCGATTTGTTTACGTCGCAGATCATCTTCTTCCATTATTTCCTCTCCATTATCACTCGAACCTAAGAACAGTTCTAAGGGATTATTAGGAACTCGTTTCTTTTTCCTGGGTAAAGGGAGAATGTAATCGATGATTCGTTCCTCGGCCATTGTTCTACCTTTATCCTCCACCTCCTCCAGTTTTTCTTGTTTAACCATGCGTATAGATGTCTCAGCCAGATCTCTAATCATAGAGTCTACATCTCGACCTACATATCCAATTTCAGTAAACTTGCTGGCCTCCACCTTAATAAAAGGCGCTCTTACCATCCTGGCCAGCCGCCTGGCTATTTCTGTTTTCCCTACACCGGTGGATCCAATCATAATTATATTCTTAGGATATATTTCTTCTCGCAGTTCGTTGGAAAGCTTCTTTCGGCGGTATCTATTTCGCAAAGCTATGGCAACCGCCTTTTTTGCTTCGTGCTGTCCAATGATATGTTTGTCGAGTTCTAATACTATCTCTCTGGGGGTAAGGTTATGCAGTATTAACGCCTCCTAACTGATCAGCTTTCTAATCCAACACTTCTACTGTAATATGATTATTGGTATAAACACAAATTTCGGAAGCTATCATCAGGGCTTCATGAACAATATCCTGGGAACTCAAGTCGGTAAATTTACACATCGCCCTTGATGCTGCCAGTGCGTATGTCCCTCCCGAGCCTATAGCCAGTATTCCATCGTCCGGTTCGATTAATTCCCCGCTTCCTGAAATCATGAACATTTTCTCTTTATCAGCTACAATGAGTAAGGCTTCCAATCTTCTTAATACTCGATCTGATCGCCATTCTTTAGCTAGTTCAACTGCTGCCCGAGTCAGGTTGCCTCCATACTCTTTGAGTTTGTCTTCAAATTTGGCAAAGAGGGTGAATGCATCAGCAACTGAACCCGCGAATCCAGCCACTACTTTACCTTCATACAGCCTTCTGATCTTGCTGGCGTTGTGTTTCATCACCGTGTTCTGTCCAAATGTTACCTGTCCATCTCCAGCTATGGCAGTCTTTCCATTTTTTCTCACAGCTACTATAGTGGTTGCTTTAAACATGGTTCACCTCCGAGGGAGTGAATTTTTATGTATTTCCTTAATATTTTCACGGGTCAGATGGGTATAAATCTGGGTGGTTGATAATTTAACATGCCCCAGCAGTTCCTGTACTGATCTCAAGTCAGCGCCGGCATTGAGCAAATGGGTGGCAAAAGTATGTCTCATGGTATGGGGACTTATCTGCTGGGTGAGAGCTGCTTCCTGCATGTATTTGTTAATAATATTTCTAACACTCCGGGCTGATAATCTTTCTGCATATCTATTCAAAAATATTGCCTCACATGATTTATTATTCCTGCTCAGGAGTCTGGCTCTATGATTCATATAATGCAGCAGGGACCTTTTAGCTTCTCTTCCCAGGGGTACTATTCTTTCTTTGCTGCCCTTTCCCATCACTTTAAGCAGTTCCTCTTCAAAATCTATGTCTTTCATATCCATACCTACCAGTTCACTTACCCGCAAACCAGCAGCATAAAGAGTTTCCATTATGGCCCGGTCTCTGCTTCCGAGTGTAGTCTGAATATCCGGGGCCTCCATAAGCATCTGGATTTCTGGTGGATAAAGAAATTTAGGTAAACGTTTATCCTGTTTGGGAGTTGAAACAGCTGCGATAGGATTGCTATCCAGTATTCCTTCCCGGCAAAGATATTTTACATAAGATCTTAGCGCGGCCAGTTTCCTGGCCATGGTCGCTCTGCTCAGTCCATGGGACTGCAGGTCGGCCAGATAATCCCGGGCCGTTTTATGATTCACATGTTCGTTCTTCAAATCTTCCCAGGCCACATCATACTTATCTGCAGCAAAATAAAAAAACTGATGCAGATCATTTTTGTAACCGGATATGGTAAGATCAGAAGCACTCTTTTCAATCAGCAGATGATTGAAAAACGCATTTAAATATTTTGTAAACACCAATTTTACTCCTGAATCATAGTTTCTAAAAAAATGCTAGCACATACAGACATGTTTTACAACTATATTAGAAACAATTCTGAAAACTTATGCATTTCGTCTACCGATCGTCCCACATAAGATTTATACCTGGCTTTTTTATCTTTTATTTTAATATCAAGAGGTGGTAAAATACCGAAATTGGCGTTTATAGGCTGAAAGCTCTTACTTTCGGAATTGCTGATAAAATCCAGCAAAGACCCGATCATAGTAAATCTAGATAGTATAACTGGTTCTTCCTTCTGCAAAATTCTAACCGCATTCAAGCCAGCTATGATACCTGTAGCGGCAGATTCCATATATCCCTCTACCCCGGTGATTTGCCCGGCCAACAGAATCCGGGGTATATTATTAAACTGCAGAGTGGGCCGCAAAATACGGGGGCTGTTGATATAGGTATTCCGATGCATTACACCATGTCTAACGAATTCAGCCTTTTCCAGGCCAGGAATCAACCGGAAAACGTCCTGCTGTTCTCTCCATTTTAAGCGGGTTTGGAATCCCACCAGCCCGAACACATGGCCGTCTTTATCCTCCTGTCGCAGCTGCACCACGGCGTAAGGCCGCTCATCACTGCCAGGAACTTTAAGCCCCACTGGTCGCATAGGGCCATATCGCATAGTGTCTATACCTCTGCCGGCCATAACTTCGATGGGCATACAGCCATCAAATACCGCCTGTTTATCTATACTGTGCCCCTGAAATGTGTCTGCCTCTATCAATCTGCTGTAAAACAATTCATACTCATCCCGGTTCATAGGGCAATTATAATAATCATCTGTTCCCTTGCCATATCTAGATGCCTTGAATACTTTTTCCAGATCAATGCTTTCCACGGTTATACTTGGGGCTACGGCATCATAAAAATACAGGTTTCCTTCCCCGGTCAAATCTTGCAGCTGCTGCGCGAAGGTATCCGATGTCAATGGTCCGGATGCAATTATGGTAATACCCTCCGATGGTATTTGAGTGACTTCTTCCCTTATTATTTCAATATTTACCATACTCTGAATCTTTTGGGTTACTAGTTCTGAAAATAATTTTCGGTCCACTGCCAGGGCAGATCCTGCCGGAACTCTGACCTCCTCAGCACAAGATAATAAAAGCGACCCCAACAGCCTCATCTCCTGCTTCAGCAATCCCTGAGCCGTATCTTCCAGGTCTGATTTCAGGGAGTTGCTGCAAACGAGTTCAGCCAGGTCGCCGGTCTGGTGTACAGGGGTATTCTTTACTGGTCTCATTTCAAAAAGCCGTACTGGGAAGCCTCTGCTGGCAATAAAATATGCAGCTTCACTGCCAGCCAGGCCGCCTCCGATAACATTTACATACTTCACTCTTGATCATCCTTCTTAAAGTTACATGCCGTATTCTGACATACGATTTTAGGGGTGTCGGCTTTACTGACTTTCTCCACCAAAGCATCTCCACACTCTGGGCATTTTTCCCCGGTCGGCTTATTCCAGGATCGGAAGGCACATTCCGGGTAATTACTGCACCCATAGAAACGGCGTCCTTTTTTACTCCTTAGGGCCACTATGGAACCGCTGCACAATGGACACTGAACCCCTACTTCCTCGTTCATCGATTCGGTATGCCGGCATTCCGGAAAGCCAGAACAGGCCATGAACTTTCCAAAACGACCATATTTTATTAGAAGCGGCCTTCCACATACCACACATTCTTTTCCGGCCTCTTCATCCTTAATTTCAATCTTATCCACCAATTCCTGGGCTTTTTCAATATCAGCAGAAAACGGCTCATAGAATTCTCGAATTACTTTTTTCCACTCCATGTTTCCATCTGCTACCTGATCCAGTTCCTCCTCCATCTGAGCTGTAAATTCCACTCCCACAACATTAGAAAAGTTGTCCTTTAATAGATCAACTACAATTACCCCCAGTTCCGTAGGTGCAAAATTCTTGTTTTGTCTCTCTACGTAATTCCTGCGCAGAATAGTATCTATTATGGGAGCATAGGTACTGGGGCGGCCGATATTTTTTTCCTCCAACAGTTTTACCAGACTAGCTTCCGTAAATCTCGGGGGCGGCTGAGTAAAATGCTGTTCTGATTTTAGTTCCTTAAGTGCTACTTGCTGTCCTTTCTTTAGAGCAGGTATAGGGTTTTTGATTTCTTCTTCGTCACTATCATTGTACACCTTTTTGTATCCGGGAAATTTCAAGCGTGATGAGCTGGCCTTGAGTCCATAGTCACCTGCCTCTATATCCACCGCTATAGTATCAAATACCGCTGGGGTCATCTGGCTGGCTATAAACCTGTCCCATACCAGCTTATACAAACGATATTGATCTCTGGACAAATAGTCTTTTACACTCTGGGGGGTTCTATACACCGAAGATGGTCTAATAGCCTCATGTGCATCCTGAGCGCTCTTTCTGCTTTTGAATTCATTCGCCTGGTCCGGGGCATATTCTTTACCATAGAAAGACTCTATAAAACCTAACGCTTCAACCTGTGCTACACTGGATACTCTAGTGGAGTCGGTTCTAAGATAAGTTATCAAACCTACCGTTCCTTCTTTACCAATAGACAATCCTTCATATAATTCCTGTGCCACCCTCATGGTTCGTTTAGCGTAGAAATTTAACCTTTTTGATGCTTCTTGCTGCAGCGTACTGGTGATGAAAGGAGGATTGGGCCTTTTACGTTTTTCCTTTTGCTCTACTTTGGATATTTTTAGCTTGGCCAGGTTTAGAGCTTCCGCAATTTCATCTTTTTCCTGTTCCGATTTAATTTCTAACCTTTCATTCTTATATAATGCCACCCGGGCATTAAAGTTATTTTTCTTGCTATCTGCCAGAATTGCTTCCATGGTCCAATACTCTACCGGTTGGAAGTTATTAATTTCTTCTTCACGTTCACAGATAAGCCTCACCGCCACCGATTGTACTCTACCAGCACTTAAGCCTTTCCTGATTTTACTCCACAGCAGGGGGCTTAGATTGTAACCTACCAGGCGATCCAGTATCCTTCTGGCCTGTTGTGCATTTACACGGTTCATGTCGATAGGTCTGGCTTTCTTAATAGCATTCTTTACCGCGTCTTTTGTTATTTCATTGAACTCTATCCGGCAGGCAGAACCGTCCGGAATTTTCATAGCTGTCTGGAGATGCCAGGCTATGGCTTCACCTTCCCGGTCAGGGTCAGTAGCCAGCAGTATTTTAGATGCCTTTTGGGACTCGTCCTTTATTTCTTTTAATACGTCACCTTTACCCCTTATGGTTATATACCGAGGCTCAAAATCATTTTGCACATCTATGCCCAGCTTACTCTTGGGCAGGTCCTTGACGTGCCCTACTGAAGCCTTGATCCTATAATTCTTACCCAGGAATTTGCCAAGCGTTTTGGCCTTGGCAGCAGACTCAACGATTATTAAAGTATTACCCGCCAATAATATCACCTCTCCGTGTTACAACATTCTAATTAAAGCTTTACATAGTAATTACCCGGTAATGATTGTACTATACCTCTAAGTTCAAGATTAAGCAGCAGGGAACTCAGCTGACCAATATCAAAACCGGTTATATTTAACAATCTATCAAAATGGCACGGTTCGCAACTCATACTCTCAATTATTACCGATTCTTCCTTATCGAGCAACAACAATTCTTCCTGTTTAACATCAACGGAGTCCAATCTGGCTTCCAAATCATGATATTCTTGTATTATATCCATTATTCCCGTTACTAAAATCGCCCCCTGCTTGATCAGGTTATTGGTTCCTGCACTGGCCGGGCTGTTGATAGGACCCGGTATAGCAAACACATCCTTACCCTGTTCCAGTGCAAAATCCGCTGTTATCAGAGCTCCACTTTTTATACGTGCCTCAACTACGATAATACCACGTGATAGCCCTGAAATGATACGATTCCTCATAGGAAAATGTCCGGGCTCAGGATTAGTGCCCGGGGGAAATTCACTTATAACCAGCCCCCTGCTACAGATTTGTTCATATAACTGGTAATTTTCTCGGGGATAAACCACATCAATACCACTACCCAGAACTGCAATAGTAAAACCGTTTTTATCCAGAGCCCCCCAATGAGCTTCCCGGTCGATACCCCGTGCCATACCGCTAACTACCGTAACATGATATTCAGCTAAAGACTGCCCGAGCTCCCGAGCAGTCTTTTTGCCATATATAGTCGCTGCCCGTGCTCCTATTACCGCCATACACAAACTGCCGGCAGCTGCAATACTACCGCGATAATAAATAATTGCTGGTGGATTATGGATATTTCTCAATGCTTCCGGATAAGTACTTTCGTTAATAGCAGCAACCTCGATACCCCTCACTTCCAAGTCATCCAGATATGATAGTGGGTCTATCTTTAGCCTTACTGCTATAAATTCATCAACCACATAAGCTGGTAAAAAAGATGATCTAAGTTGTGTAGTATTAATATTAAGGAACCTGCTGAAGCTTCCAAAGTCCTGGTTAATTTTCATTAGGCTCCGGTGACCCATTCCTTTAATAGAATGCAGCACGCACAGGGCAGCCTTTTCATATCTCTCCATAGGACACACCTCATAATTTACTTTTTTTAGATGATATGTGAAATTATATCAAAAAACAAGCTTGATAGTGGGTCAGGCACTAAATTATTAACTTATTCAAAAAAATCACTATCCAGAAATTTACACCTATTTACAAAGTTAGAATCAGCGGCTTTTTTAATAATTTTGAATAGTAAGTTAGTAATTTAGTGCCTGATTCTATTACATAAGCAAGGCATCCCGAGGGCAAAATAAATGTGAATTATTTTAGAAAGGAGTGGTTTTTTGATAGCTGGACTGATGGATTATAAAAACTCTGCTGTAAAGAAAATGATGCACCAGGATAAGTTGGATCCTGGAACTTTAAGTTTTCTAGAGCCTGGATGGTGGGCATTTCATGCTACGGCTATCACTGCTATATGGGTATTGGCAGATAGGATGGCGAAAAATTCATCCCATAGAAATGGCTGCTAACCGGAGGGAAGGATGCGTATTTTGAGTATTAACCCTATAAATTATATAAATCATAGAGTACAAATACCACTCCGGGCTGAGGACATTCTGGATGAAAATGTGTATGAGGATGTCTGGCTGGCCTGGGGAGATAATCCAGAAACAGACATTTACCGTCTTATGGAACAGAATCGGCTGAGTAAATAAATACAGGGACGCGGGGACAGGTTCCTTGTCCCCGCTAATTGCTGGGACAAGGAACCTGTCCCCGTGTCCCACTACATATTAAACTCCTGGACCTCCAGGGTATTGACGCCAAAAATATCGTACACCTTTACTGCTATCTTGTATGTTTTTCTGACATCAACCCGAAGTTTTAAACTGAGAGATATGGAATCATCATATAACTTCCTATCCCTTAAAACTTGCACATGTGAATGAAAAATGTTTCCATCATAATTCAGATCGACTTCCCAAAAATCTATCAGATTCTTGATTCCCCAAGTCTTTTTTAATAAAGATAGGTTTTGTTCATGGGGTATATAATCTTCAATACCCAGCAGCAGAAGAACTGAACTTTCATTAAATAGCTGGATAGATGGTGGTTTAAGTTTAAGATAGCTGCGTTTATCAGAAGGTTGGAGATCAATACCAACCTGCTCTACGGTAAATGCTCCCCTTCCTTGCTTGATCAATCTTTCCAGAGATGTCTGGATAGCTATCGGGCTGTCGTCACAGGTTATCCAGCGGCGTCCCATTTCCTGACTTACTGATGCCAGGGTACCTGAACCGGCATAAAAATCTGCCACCAGAGACCCCTGGTTTGATGCTGTTGAGATAATTCTTTTTATTAAAGCCTCCGGTTTCTGCGTAGGAAATTTTAAATTTTCACCAGCGGTAGGACTTAATATCTTGTTTATATCCATCCACCAATCCTGCATCAAAGCTCCTTCTTGATGAAGATGGTATTTATCTCCCTTTACCCTGGTTAATCCTCTTTCCAGCGTTCCAGCAGTATAAGGCCGATACTGAGGGTGGAAAATATATTCTTTGCTCCGCGCATACCATAAAATCACATCATGTTTACGATGGAAGTGTCTTTTACTGCCGCTTCCTCCACCGTAACACCATACGATCTCATTTATAAGGCTATCTGGAGAAAATATTTCATCGAGGAGTATTTTTACATAATGGCTGATATGCCAGTCCAGGTGAACAAATAAGCTGCCCTGTTCGGAAAGCAATTCTTTCATCATCTTTAAACGAGGATAAATATCATCAAGATATTTATCAATCCCCTCAGCTCCATTATCCGAAAAAACTGGTCTGCTTAAGGAATCGCTGGTATCACTGGCCGTATCTTTGATTTTTATAGTGGAATTATAAGCACTGGAACTGAGATAAAGTGGGTCTATATAAATCAGGTCTAAAGTCTCCCGGCATCCATTATTAATCAGGAACTCCATAAGCAAAAGGTTGTTCCCCAGAAAAATTCTTCCATTGGGATCTTTAGCTCGTGCGTGGTCCGGTTTTTGTATCCACAAATCAAAAATCGAATCATAGTTGGATGCCTGGCATGGATTGATAAATTCGATGGTTTGGTGGGTTATTTCCTCTGCGGCAGGAGATAGATTTGATCCTTTGCTATCCCACACCAATCTAACTTTATCTTTTTTCAGCACTCATTATTCTCCTTTAAGATTTGTATTATAATCTTAAAAGAATTTTACCACAAAATTAAATGAAACTTAATGGAGATATGGCCCCGCCCTAAAAAACGTTGGCGGATGATGCTGCATTAGCTTTCAGCACTACTGTATATTCTACCGATCCAATGGCTGTCAGCGAAATTCAGCTGATACAAAATGTAACAGGTGAAGAATCGTCTTTACCGTCTTTACAACCCTTAATTGGCAAACATTCTAACGGCAAAATAAAATGGTCTTGGAATATGTACATCCCTATTTTTTCTGCTTAGGAAGCCACTGCGTTAGCGATTTCGTTCTTTCCAATCTGTGCACTATCGCATTACACTTCAATTTCAAACCCCAAATCTACTTCGTTAGCTGGTTTTCCTCCTCGAATTCCCCAATTTTCCATAGGCGGTTCATGAATGACTATCAATATATCTTCTCCTCTGATACCTGGAGATTCATCAAGGTTTTTCACGATTGCAGAATATAGGTATTTCTTGGCCTCGTTACTTCTTCCTTTAAAGACAATTAGTTCAATAATAGTAAACTGTTCAGTCTTGGTATTGGGAAATTCAAAATTCTCTCGGTCAATTTCATAAAGCCTTTGATTTCTGTCATGATCGGGTATTTTAAATGCTTCTACCAACGCTGAATGAATTCCGTCTAATATGCTCTTCTTATACTCAAAACTTTTTCCTTTAATAATCTCAACCTTCACTAACGGCACAAATATCCCCCCTTGAGCTATAATTTATTACTTCAATACTCGGGATATTTATCCTGCTGTTTTACGAACTAAGTTATGGGGTCTACCATGGTAATTGATAGTCATAGTAGACCCCATTCTTATTTGCAATCTAACTCTAGTTTAACCAGGTTATCTGGTGTAAAGGCCTGTTCATTAGCATAGTACTGAGTAGTAATTGGAATCAGCAGTGTGAATATTATCGCTACCAGTACCACTAGCAGCAGATTTCGTCCCATCCCTCGGCTCCTCCTTTTTCAGATATGTTTCTTCAACTGCTTTAAGGCGGCCTTTTCCAGCCGTGACACCTGAGCCTGAGATATACCAATCTCATCAGCAACTTCCATCTGGGTTTTTCCGGCAAAAAACCTTAGATTAACAATATGTTTTTCTCTATCATTCAGCTTTTTCATGGCTTCTTTAATAGCGATTTCCTCCAACCACAACTCATCAGTGTTTTTGTCATCACTGATTTGATCCATTACCAGGATTGGATCTCCTCCATCGTTATATATGGGTTCAAATAAGGATACCGGTTCCTGTATGGCATCCAGTGCAAATACCACTTCTTCCCTGGGTATATCTAATTCCCTGGCTATTAGATTGATAGAAGGTTCAGCTTCATTGGCATTAACCAACCTTTCCCTTACCTGTAGGGCCTTATAAGCTATATCACGCAACGACCTGGACACTCGCACGGCATTATTATCCCTTAAATACCTCCTGATTTCTCCTATTATCATTGGTACCGCATAGGTTGAAAACCTTACGTTCTGCCCCAAGTCAAAGTTATCTATAGCTTTTATCAATCCTATACATCCTACCTGAAATAAATCATCAACATATTCGCCTCTATTGCTAAATCTCTGAATTACGCTTAGTACCAATCTTAAATTGCCCTGTATTAGTGTTTCCCTGGCTTCATTATCACCTTCCTGCATCTGTGCAAATAATATTCTCATTTTGTCATTTTTTAGTACTGGAAGTTTGGAAGTATTAACTCCACAAATCTCTACCTTGTTTGTCAACACCTAACACATCCCCTGCTAAGTTTAATTCTTGAAGGGTACTTCTACTTTTTAAGCTTGGCTTTGGATTAACAAAAAGGTTTTATTAAATTATTAACGCTTATATTAGAAATTATTCGGCAAACCGGTAATCAAAGGTTATTCTATGTCAAAAAGGTGCCGGCACTAACTTATTATCCTGATAGATTAATGAATAAGTTAGTAAGTTAGTGCCTGGCACCATTATTATTCTTATTCTATTTTTCGAATTTCCCGCTGCAGCCGTTTTAAAATACGCTTTTCCAGCCGCGATATATAGGATTGAGAAATACCTAAAATATCAGCGACTTCTTTCTGTGTCTTCTCGCTACTGCCCATTAAGCCAAAGCGTAATTGAATGATGGTCTTTTCCCGGTTGCTCAGCTTGTGCATAGCCTGCCATAAAAGGCTTTTTTCAACTTCTCCTTCAATTTTTTTGTAAATCATGTCACTTTCAGTCCCTAAAACGTCTGAGAGTAAAAGCTCATTCCCATCCCAATCCACATTCAGGGGTTCATCCAGTGATATGTCACCTCGGTTTTTCAAATTTCTGCGTAAATACATTAATATCTCATTTTCTATACAGCGAGATGCATAGGTGGCAAGTTTTATGTTTTTACTGGGCTCAAAGGTATTAACTGCCTTGATCAAGCCAATAGTTCCTATTGAAACCAGATCTTCAATATTTATACCGGTATTTTCGAATTTTTTAGCTATATAAACTACCAATCTCAGGTTATGCTCTATCAGCGTTGACTTAACCGTCATTTCACCCTGTCCCAACCTGAAAATCAAATCCATTTCCTGCCGTTCTCCCAGGGGAGGTGGCAGTACCTCAGTAGAGCCAATATAATGTATAGCCCTGCTTAACTTGAGTGAAAGAATAATTTTTATTATCCGGAGTCTGAACTTACTAAAATCTGCTGCCCATCTCATAACCTTCTCCTCCTATCCACCCTCAACTATTTCCGCCGGCACCAACATCTGATACTTATTTTGGGAGGTCAATTTCCCTTTATAAATACCAATAACCATATTTTTATACAGGGGATGATTTTTACCCAGGTCCACCTTAACTTCATCGGCCCGTATACCTACCAGCATTCCATTGCTCTTGCCAATTGATGTAAAAGGGATCAGCCGCAAACGCCTGGACCAGCTGGAGAGTATCAATTCATCAAGCATCATTCCTTCATCCTGGTTATTTTCCATGGCTTCTTGAACGTCTCCCGGCAGGCACTCCTTCAGGAAATCATACTCAGCCACTATTACCGGTTTGTTAGTCAACGGATCCCGGAGGCTGTTTCCAGTATCAAGAAAGCCTTTCCCAGCACAGGTCTTCTGGTCGAATTTCATTTCGACCCTGAATCTGAGCAGGTTGGGTATAATCCGGTTACCGATAAATTTTCCTCCGAAAATTCCTATCAATAACGCACATACAACTCCCCCTGCCAACCAAACATAGTTAGAATTGAAATTGATAGCATCGGCTTTTATCATGTATGAAAATGCTATTGTGGCACCGGCTACAGTAAAGTTGATAGCATAAAATAAAATGAAGGCTCTTTTAAATATGTCCCAATTTTCGATAGGCAGAGCCACCATAACCATCAGACACGAAAAAATGACTTTAGCAGGAAAGCTATAAAAGAAATGGAGTTGTGGAAACAGGTATCCTACAGCATATAGTCCCCCCAGAAAGGCTGCGATTCCTATCCTGCTTATCACAGGAGTGATTCTGGCAAGTCTGGCTGTCGCCCATAGAATAATAAAGTCCATAACAAAATTTATCAGCAGCGTTATATCGGCATAAACCTCAGGCCTATCCATTAAATCACCATCTTATCCATCAATTATTTTATACCCTACTGCTGCATTTATGCCGCATTCAATGCCAAACTCACACTACTAAATAACTATTCCGGTCTTAGTGCCTGCATGTATTCCAAATTATACCAGAGGGCTATATGGTTTTTTGTATATTTATGCGATTAAACATCCCTCATAATACTCCATAAAACAGGAAAAACCGGGAATCTCAAAGATCCCGGTTCGGCCCTCAAAAGCTTGATCAATTAGTCGCTAAAATTATTGGTAATAATTACATCACCAGACCTATTTCTACCTATTTCGTCTTAAGAAAGGAGGTATTTCAAGGTCACCTTTATCTAGAAAAGTTGGAGGTGGCTCCATGCCCCTATTCTTAGAGGTTTCACCCATTATAGATGGCTTTACCGTATTAAACCCGGTTGCTATTACTGTAACCCGCACCTCATCGTTCAAGGCTTCATCAATATTCGCACCAAATATTATATTGGCTTCCATATCAGCAGCCTGGTGAATTATTTCCGCAGCTTCATTGATTTCAAACAAAGTTAGATCACTTCCACCGCTGATATTAAATAATACACCTTTGGCACCTTCGATAGACGTTTCCAGCAGGGGACTTGAAATCGACAATCTAGCAGCTTCTGCGGCCCGGTTTTCACCCTTGGCCTGCCCTATTCCCATTAATGCAGAACCAGTATTCTGCATCACTGTCTGAACATCGGCAAAATCACAATTGATAACCCCGGGTACTGCAATCAAATCAGATATACCCTGTACTCCCTGCCGGAGAATATCGTCCGCTATCTTAAATGCATCATTAAAGGCAGTATTTTTATCTACTACCTGCAAAAGACGATCATTGGGTATGGTAATCAGGCTGTCAACTTCTGCTCTTAGAGTACTGATTCCATTCTCAGCCTGGTTGTTTCTTTTTCTGCCTTCAAAAGTAAATGGTTTAGTTACTACTCCAACTGTTAATGCACCTATTTGCCTGGCTATCCTGGCCACAATTGGTGCTCCTCCGGTTCCAGTACCACCACCCATACCGGCAGTAACAAAAACCATATCAGCACCTTGCAGAGCTGCTTTTATTTCATCGGAATTTTCCTCGGCAGCTTTCATGCCAATTTCCGGATCTGCCCCTGCTCCTAAACCTTTGGTTAGCTTTCCACCTACCTGTATTTTCTTTTCAGCACGGGAAAGATACAATGCCTGTGCGTCAGTATTAACGGCAATAAATTCAACCCCTTTCAGCCCCGCTTCAATCATGCGGTTAATGGCGTTGTTGCCGCCTCCCCCAATACCGATAACCTTGATGTTCGCAAACTGCTGCATATCTACATCAAAATCTAATGGCATTTAATAACCTCCTCTAAATTTACCCAAAAAATTCTCTTAACCAGTAGTTGACCTTATTTAATAGGCCTGAAACACCATGCTTGTTCTCATAACTTATATCGATATTTTTACCAGAATAAATTAGTCCCCCGATAACCGTCGCATATTCAGGGCGGCTAATATCTGATTGAACACCTCTTAAGTTTTCGGGTATACCGGATCTTACCGTAATATCCATATAGTCTTCCATTATTTCTTCGATCCCTGCCAGATGAGCTCCGCCACCCGTAAGCACAATTCCACCCGGCAGCTTATCCAAACAATTAAACTGTTTTAATTCCGTATATATCATTTCCATCATTTCCAGTACCCGGGCATAAATGATGTCGGCTATTACCTGCTGGGATACCTGCCTGATCTCTTTTCCATGCAGGTTATGTACATTAACCATAACATCATCAGAGGCCTGGGATGGCCCGGCCACCCCATCAGTCTCCTTGATTTTCGCTGCATCTTCTAATGAAGTTTTTAATACGATAGCCAGATCTCTGGTAATATAATCACCGCCCACCGGCAGCACTGAGGCACATAACAGGTTTCCACCCTCGAAATAACTTATATCTGTAGTTCCCCCTCCAATATCAATCAGGGCTACCCCCATTTCTCTCTCAGCCGGAAGCAATACAGATTCAGCGGCAAGAATGGAATTATATACCAGTTTGTTGATTTGCAGGTCGATTTTCCCGGTACTTCTCTGCAGATTCTGTACCGCAGCGGTGGCCGCAATAACAATGGTTACTTCAGCTTCCAAGCGGCTGCCTACCATACCAATGGGATCCTTTACCCCGTCATATCCATCAATAATATATTGTCTCTCAATAGTCTGCACTACACACCTGTCCAGGGGAAGGGCTACATTTCGAGCGGATTGCAGTACACGGGCCTTATCCTCTGAGGTTATTTCATAATTGGAATTACCTACTGCTACCACCGCACGGTTATTAAGAGTATTAATGCTGCTGCCTGAATAGCCTACCAGAGCATTGCTTATTTCTACTCCAGCCATTCTCTCCAGTTTATGCAGACATTCATCTATGGATCTGGCTGCAGTTTCTATATCAATGATATTGCCTTTTCTTAAACCCTGACTATCTACCGTTGTTATCCCTAATATATGAATATCCTCACCGTAGTTAACCTCTCCCATGGCGGCTTTAATCAGACTACTGCCGATGTCCAGGCTAACAACTATATTTCTCTTCTTGATAACAACGCACCCCTTATGAATACTTATACTTTAAAATACCACAAATGCTTTGCTATTCCTTTAATTAGGCAGAATTTTATTTAGTGTTTTTTTAATAGATATCGACGAATTATACCTAAATTATTGAACAAGCGTACACCGAACACTATTACCGCGGCCAGGTAAAGTTCTACTCCCAGTCGGTCGCCCATATAGGCCAGACCTGCAGCTAAAAGCATATTTACAAAAAAACCACTTAGGAAAATAATATTATCAAAGCTTTCTTCCATATAAGCTCGAATACCGCCGAAAACAGAGTCCAGAGCTGCCAGGACTGCTATAGACATGTACTTGGTATATACCAGGGGCAGAAGTACTGGTAATTGAAAACCTAATACTAGTCCCACCAATAAACAAAAAATCACTAATACCCACATAAATCTACTCCGCCTTTTCTTTATACTGAGAAGGAACTGCGTATGTTATCTTCGTGGGACCGCTATAGGCCGGAAGTTTAATGTTTTCCATTTTTTGCACGCTGGTCTGCAGTCCCAAAAATTTCAGGGTGGTCAGGTGACCTCCATTTAACATAAGTCCGCTCTGGAGCATATCAGGATCTCCAATGGCCTCAATAAGAAAAGGAGGTCCGATTTTGGTCCAGTTAACCAGAATCAAGGTGCCTGCGCACCGAATCTCTGACATGGCAGTAAGTCGTTCACCATTTATAGCTATAGCTTCAGCTCCTGAAGCTTTTAGTTCATTTACTAAAATTAATAAATCGGTATCGTGTACAATAGAATAATTAGCATTATCTCCAGGCTGGATGCTAAGGGTGCTATCATCAAGAGAAACTGCAACACCTGGACCTTCAACCGGAATAGTGCCAGCCGCCATCTGGGCCTTCTGTAATTCATCCTGCAGGTCTTTCATGGCCTTGTCCGTTTCACGCACATTTATCAATTTATCCCTTAATGACAATACCTCTTCTTCCAGAGCGTCTCTTTGCTGAGTTACCGTATTTAGTTTTTGGGTTAATTCATCAAGTCTCTCCGGTATCAGATCCGTCTGATAATTTTCGGTGGCTTTAAATTGGATGGCCAACAGCACACCCATAACCAGGCAAACCAAAGCTATAGAAATTTGAGCATTTTTGCTTTTCATAAAACCACCTTCTATGCATCCATCTACTTCATTTTAAGTACCGGTTGGCCAGTAAACCGGAGGTCTATGTATTCTAATATGCCAGTACCATTTTCCTCCAGATCAATTTCCATTGAAAACACCTGACCTATTAATTCTGTTTTTTCTTCCATCCGGTCCAGGTTGCCAAATTTTATCTCAGTTCCTTTTAAGGTATATATTATAATTTCTTCCTTGATAGAATCATAATGGAACTCGGAAATGTTCTGAAGATCTTCTTCCGGAATCACCTCATATACTTTTCTAACCATTTCAATCCCCGGAGACACTACGGCATGTCCAAGGTTTACTTGCTCAGGGCAGTTATCCATAGTGATCAGACAATAATTGCCTGCCGGGAAATTAACCATTTTGTCTATACAGATTCCTTCCGGATCCAGAACTAGAAAAACATCATTATATGGCATTACCGCCCACATTTCCCGTTCAACTATACTAATTTGTATCTCCCGCGGCAGATGTCGGGTTACCTGAGCTGATTTTATTATGGGATGAACCTCAATCGCGCGGGCACACAGTCGATTATCCAGTTTAAAAATGTTAGTGCCCTTCTTTATTTCAGAAAGTTTTAAGACCTCGCTTTCTGAAACTTTTTCAATACCGTTCACTGTAATTGAATCAATATAAAAAAAAGAGCTGTACAAGAACAGAAAAACACAAATCAGCGAAATAAAAAATAGTATGGAAATCATAAAAAACCTGCGGGATCTATGCTTTGTCATTTTTTCTCCTGCCCCACAATTACTGTGATGATTATACCAGAAATCTATGGGAAAATCATTATTATATAGTTTATATATTGTTCATTAAAAAAGAAATCCGCAGCCCTCAGACTACGGCCTCCTCTGTATATCGGCTCCAATACTTTTTAACTTAAGATGAATATTTTCATACCCTCGGTCAATATGCCTCAAGTTGGTAATTTGAGTCTCCCCGTTAGCAAATAAACCTGCCAATATAAGTGCAGCTCCTGCTCTCAAATCACTGGCCTCAACACTGGCTCCCTCCAACTGGTCTTTGCCCTTTATTATGGCTACCCGGCCTTCCACTTTTATTTCTGCTCCCATACGGCGCAGCTCACCAACATGCATATATCTATTCTCAAAAATAGTTTCAACTACTATACTGGTTCCCTTTATTGTAGACAACAGGGCCATGGTCTGGGGCTGCATATCAGTCGGGAAACCAGGATACGGCATAGTCTTGAAGTCTGCTGGCCTTAGACACCTGCTGCCCATGACTCTCAATCCGGTACTGGTAGGCATTATTTCAACCCCAATTTCCCTTAGTTTGGCTGCCAGGGGTTGAACATGTTCATTGGCAACATTTTCAATAAATATATCACCCCGGGTTATGGCTGCCGCAATCATGAAGGTTCCTGCTTCTATGCGATCAGGTATCACTACATGGTTTATGCCTCCAAACTGCTTTACACCTTCTATTCTTATTGAATCCAGGCCTGCCCCCCTGATCTTAGCCCCCATCCGATTTAAGAAATTTTGTAAATCGATAATTTCCGGTTCCCGGGCCGCGTTGCGGATTATAGTGGTGCCGGGTATAGTACTGGCAGCCATTATTAGATTTTCGGTTGCACCAACACTGGGAAAATCCAGCAAAATTTCCCGGCCTGCTCTGGGCTTACCCTCTCCGACCATGAAGCCGCCTTTTTCAAATACTTTATATCCAAGATTATTAAAACCTTTTAAATGCAGATCTACCGGCCTGCTGCCAATGGCACATCCCCCGGAATGAGCTACTTTGGCAAATCCAAAACGAGCCAGCAATGCACCCATGACCAGATTGGAAGCCCGCATTTTGCGAGAAATATTCTCCGGCAGCTCGCAGGATTGAATGTATCTTCCGTCAACAACTAAAGAATCTGCTTCTCTTTTTATTCTGGCACCTAGTATGGTCAAAGCATCAGACATGACCTTAATATCTTCCAGGTCCGGCACCCCTGACAAAACCACCTCACCCGCGGAAAGCAGACTGGCCGCCATTATTGGCAGTATTGCATTCTTGGCACCACTGACTTTAACCTGACCTTTTAAGGAGCTGCCTCCTTTTATTACTAAGGTTTCCAAATAAACACCTCCGCCAGAATTTTGCCGAGGAAAATCTATTAATATTATTTATAGTTTCTCCAGTAGTTCTTTTCCAATCTTCCATATGTCACCAGCTCCCATAGTTATCACCATATCGTTTTCTTCGAGTATTTCCACCAGATATTGTTCGATATCAACAAAAGTTGGTAGGTAGACGGTATCGCACCCGGTTTTCGTGGCTGCTTGAAAAACGGTGGCGCCGCTTATTCCGTTAATGGGTATTTCACCAGCGGAATAGACATCCGTAATGACTATCAAATCAGCCTCTTGCAGAGATTCTCCCAGTTTTTCCCCCAGCAACTGGGTTCTGGTATAACGATGCGGTTGAAATACCACTATGATTCTGCCATCATGAACCTTTCGGGCAGCTTCGATGGTAACTTTTATTTCTGTAGGATGATGGGCATAATCATCGATTACTGTAATGCCATACTTGCTGCCGGTAAGTTCAAAGCGCCGACCAGCTCCCTTGAAATCTTTAATGGCCTTTTTGGTCTCCTCCAAGCTGCCGCCTAATTCCAGGGTGATAGCCACAGCTGCCAGTGCATTGATAGCATTGTGTTTTCCTGGAACTGAAAGCTCCATGTTTCCCACACTCTTACCCTTCTGGTATATATCGAATATTGATCCCATACCTGAAGGCTTCCAATTAGAAAGATAATAATCATTGGAATTATCTTCACCATAAGTAATAACCCGGGTGGAAGTAAGTGATTTAATTATCTTATTATATTCATCTTCGCCATACAGCACTGCAAACCCATCTGGACTAACTTGATCTATATACTGTCTAAAAGCTTTCTGGATATTTTCAACCGATTTATAGTAGTCCAGATGATCATCTTCTATATTGGTAATAACTGCAATATGAGGATTTAGTTCCAGGAATGAAGCATCACTTTCATCTGCTTCAACTACAGCATAATTGCCTTTTCCCAAACATGCATTTAATCTGCTGCCCTGCAGTTCTCCTCCTACAATAAATGTCGGATCAAAACCACTATAGGAGAGACACATATAAATCATGGAGGTAGTAGTAGTTTTGCCATGCGCCCCGGCAACTGCTATTCCTTTTCTTTTATTAACCAACTCAGCCAGCATCTGCCCTCTTGATAAAACCGGAATATTTTTATCGCGAGCTGCGGCTAATTCATGGTTATCGCCAGGAATAGCCGATGATACAACCAGCCAGTCGATCCCTTCCCTGACATAGGATGAAGAATGGCCCTGGAACACTTCTACTCCTAATTTAGCAAGTTTTTCTGTTATACTATTACTCTGCAGGTCAGACCCGCTTACACGATATCCTTCTTCAGCTAAAACCCTGGCGATACCGCTCATGCCTGCCCCTGCAATACCTACCATGTGAACCCATTGTCCCGCGGCAGCGGCCATACCCTCATCTCCTTATGCCTTATATTAAGAATCACACCTTATAGTATGCACAATTAATAGAAGTGGTTACATTTCTAAAGAGCCTGTCCTCTACAAAAATGCCTTTATTAATAATAAAAAACCCGGGCATGGTTTTTAAGTATACCCTATTTTAATATTATATCCAGTATCTTGTTCAACGCATCAGGTCGGGCTTCTTTTTTCATATTCAGGCTCATTTTCTGTAACCCATTTTTATTTTTCCTCAGTTCTTCCAATTTTTTATATAGAGTATCTCCATCGAGGAACTCATCAATAACCATCTCAGCAGCTTTTTTTTCGATCAAGGCTCGGGCATTCTTTTCCTGATGGCTTTCGGCAGCATAAGGATAAGGTACCAAAATAGCAGGCAGACCCAGTATGGCTAACTCACTTAGAGTGCTTGCCCCTGCCCTGCATATGGCTAGATCAGCTGCAGCCAGGGCATCCTCTATATTATTCATAAAAGGTTTTATCATCACTTTGTTCGGGCTCGCTGTGGTATCTCCCATTTGCTTAACGATATCCTCATAAGCATCATCACCGGTTAGCCAGATAATCTGTATATCATTAATGGGGTATCCCTGCAGTAATTGGAACATGGCCCGATTGATCGAAGCAGCTCCCTTGCTTCCTCCAAAAGCTAGCAGGGTGAATGTATTCCCCTCCAGACCCAGTTTGCTCATTGCCTGTCCTTTATCAACTTCCATAATTTCTTGTCTTACCGGCAGACCAGTAACCTTTATATTTTTTGCCTTCAGGTGCCGGGCGGCCTCGGGAAAATTGATCATAGTGCAGTCAACTTTTTTAGCCAGGTTTCGGTTGGCTATCCCTGGAAATGCATTTTGTTCATGAATAAAAGTCCTGCAACCGGGAAAAAGGGTACCCGCTGATACCACCGGAAAAGACACATAACCACCGGTTCCCAGAACCATATCAGGTTGAAACTGCTTGATTATACTCCAGGACTGAAATATACTCTTGGGAAACTTGGCCAGTGATGCAGAAGCCTTGAGGATAGAAGACCTGTTGAGTCCTGAAATATCTATGGTAGTAAAATCGAATCCTGCCGCGGGAACGATTTTGTTTTCCAAGCCCTCCCGGGTGCCTACATACAAAATATCAGTATCAGGAAGCCTGTTCTTTATCCCTCTGGCTACTGCCAGGGCAGGATAAATATGTCCTCCCGTGCCTCCTCCGCTTATTACAACCTTCATTAAATTCAATCTCCTATCTTGGTATTTGAATAATTGTCAAGGGGTTGCTCTATTAATCTCGCTATCAAATTACTTCTCCAATGTGTCTAGAGAACCTGTTTCCATTAGCCATTAGCCAGCCATATGTAAATAAGCATAATTCAATACCTAGCACCCCTAAAAGTATTGTTAAACAGTCTGCAGGTTAGGGAGATGCTCTGTATTAAAGCCCGTTCGCGGCCGGTCTCCAGTCAGTGAAATTACCTGTTTGGGAGATGCCCCGTGGTCTCGTGGTATGGAGTAATGCAGCACCGTTCCCGAATCGCCTTTCCCGCTGCACTCTACTTGAACACAGATCCTCCCCTTGCCGTCATAGTTTTTTCACAGAACTTCTAACGATTTGAACTATATCGAGAAATATTCAGGAGCAGGCCAACACCTACCATGGTAAATAACAAAGAAGACCCCCCATAGCTGATAAAGGGCAGAGTAATTCCTGTAACCGGCAGCACCCCGGAGACGACGCCAATATTTATTGCGGCCTGAAATACAATCATTATAGTAATTCCCGCAGCCAAGAGGCTTCCAAAAGTATCAGGGGCATAAATAGCCGTTTTAAATCCACGCCAGGCAAATAAAAGAAATAAAGCCACAATTAATGAAGCTCCGATAAAACCTAATTCTTCTCCCAAAATTGCAAAGATAAAATCCGTATGCTGTTCAGGAAGATAAAAAAACTTCTGCCTGCTCCTTCCTAAGCCCAGTCCAAATAATCCGCCTGAACCCAGGGCATAGAGAGACTGAATCGTTTGAAAGCCTTCATCACTTGCATATTTCCAGGGATCAAGGAAAGCAATCATCCGTTCCATACGGTAGGGTGCTTTTATAATAAGCGCTCCAACCGCTGCAGCGCCTGCTAGAGCCAGCATACCCAGATGACTCATTCTGGCTCCGGCGACTACCATCATAAAAAATGCTGTCCCGGCAATAGCAAAAGATGTTCCCAGGTCAGGCTGGCACATAATAAGACCACACACTAGTCCTACCAATAGTATATAGGGAATTATTCCAGATTTAAACTCTTTCATTTTATCGAGATTGATGTCCATGGTCCTGGCCAGAAACATAACCATAGCCAGTTTAGCTAGCTCAGAGGGGGCAAAACCAGTAAAGCCAAGGTCCAACCAGCGGCTGGCACCCTTGGTTTCAATTCCCAGTGGAGTGATGACCAATATAAGGCATACTACTGCTACCACCATCAGAGGCAAAGCTAATTCCCGCAAACGAAGATAATTTATCTTCATTACAACTATCATAGCAGTAATACCTATTACATCCCACAACAGCTGCTTTTTGAAGAAAAAATAAGGATCATCGTATTTGACTCCTGCAGTTACTGCACTGGAGCTAAAAACCATTACCAGTCCAATACCCAGCAGTACCAATGTAGTTACAAAGAGAATAAAATCAGGCGGTCCTTTTTTTAATCTCAAATTACCTTTCCTCCCTGAAATTATACGTCAGCCTACCTCTTGGCTATGACTCCATTATGGACTTAACTACCTGACAAAATAAATCCCCTCGATGTTCATAACTGGGAAACATATCCCAGCTCGCGCAGGCCGGTGATAATAAAACGACGTCTCCCGCTTGAGCCAGTTTTTGAGCAGCAACAACTGCCTCTTCGAAACCTTCTACCTCATGTATATTCTTGTAGTTCATATCCATGACTGCCTGTTTGATCTCGTTTTTTGCTTCTCCCAGAAGAACCAGGTCTTTTACCTTCTTTTTTATCAACGAAGCCAGCTGCCCAAAATCGGAACCTTTGTTTCTGCCTCCGGCAATAAGTATAATGTGGTTATCAAAAGATTCCAATGCCTTAATAGCTGATTCTGGATTGGTTGCCTTGGAATCATTTATATAGAGTATGCCATCCTTAACTCCTACTTCTTCCATACGATGTCTTACACCCTTAAATTCTGCCAATGTATCTGCTATAGACTGCGCTCGCACCCCTCCCAGGTAGGCCATCATCGCGGCACACAAAATATTTTCCAGGTTATGTCTGCCTCTTAATTGGATGCGGTCTAGAGAACAGATTCTTTGTTTTTTATCATCCGCAGCAATGACTAGATAATTGTCCTCTATGTAGGCGCCTTCCTGGAGTATCTGTTCGGAAGAAAAGTAGAATATCCGGGATGGGCATCTGGCAGCTATCTCTCTTATAGTCCGGTCTTCGTAATTCAATACTGCAAAGTCATCCTCAGTTTGCTGGCTGAATATTCTTTCCTTGGCCTTAATATATGCTGCCATGCTTTTATGTCTATCCAGATGGTCGGGAGTAATATTCAATAGTCCGCAAACCCAGGGCCGAAAGTCAACAATGGTTTCCAGCTGAAAACTAGAAACCTCAACAGCAATGACTGCATCCTCCACCTCATCTACCAGAGTTGTTAATGCAATCCCAATATTTCCAGCACAAAAAGACCTTCTGCCATCTCTGGCAAAAATTTGCTGCAGAAGTGCAGTAGTTGTAGTCTTACCATTAGTGCCGCTGATAGCAAATATTTGTGTCTTATCATTTTTTAACTGGTAGGCTAGTTCCAATTCTCCAATAATAGGAATACCTTCTTTATCCGCTTGCTGAAAAGGTTGGATATCCAGAGATATCCCGGGACTGGCAACTAGCAGGTCGTATTTTTCTCTGCTTACCAGCGGATATTCACCTGCATATACTTGAATCCCAGCAGACTTCAGCCTTTCAAGATCGGCATTGAGTTCATCTGCCGCTTTTCTATCACACACACTGACCTGAGCCTGGCGTCGTTTTAGAATCTCTGCCGCTGCCGCACCACTTCTCCCTAGACCTATAACCAGTACTCTTCTATTTTCCAGGTTCATCGAATAACACTTCCTTCTGTATGCTGCTGAAAAAGACTATTTTATGCCACTTATCCCAGTCCTTTGAAGCTCCACAATCCTACTAATATGAAAAAGAGCCCTGCAATCCAGAATATTCGCACCACTTTCTTCTCTGACCACCCTTTTAATTCATAATGATGGTGAAGGGGAGCCATTAGAAACATCCTTTTCCCAGTAGTCTGGTAAGATATTATTTGCAGAAGGACACTGAGCGTTTCAATAACATATACCCCGCCAATAAGTATGAGGGCGATTTCTGACCGGGTTATAGCTGCCACAGCGGCAACTGCCCCGCCCAAAGCCATCGATCCGGTATCCCCCATAAAAAGTCGTGCCGGATGACGGTTAAAGACTAAAAATCCCAGACAAGCCCCGGCTACGGCACCACAAAATATGGTCAAATTATAATGGGCAGACATCAATGAGACTATTGCAAAAGCAATAGCCACTAAAAAGGTAACCCCACTGGCCAGGCCATCCAGGCCATCAGTAAGATTAACCGCGTTCGATGCCGATAGTAAAACAATCACTAAAAAAGGAATATATAAATATCCCAGGTCAATGGAATTACCACTAAAGGGAATTATTATACTGGTTCCCCGCTCCAAGTAAAAAATCAGAAAAAGGGCAAATAATATTCCCACCAGGAGCTGCAAGCCCACCTTTTCCCGGGCTCTCAATCCCAGTGAACGTTTGAGAACTACTTTAATGTAATCATCCCAGAAACCAATTCCTCCTAAAGCCAGCATAACCAGAACCGCCACTAAGACCTCCACACTTGCCCCAGCCATAATAAAACTGGATACCATCACCGCGGTAATTATGATAATACCGCCCATAGTAGGTGTGCCAGCTTTTTGCAAATGTCTTTTGGGCCCATCTTCTCTAATGTTCTGCCCCACTTTTAACCTGCTTAAAAAAGGTATCATAAATGGCCCCATAGATATACATATTAGTATTGAGATGCCCGCTGCCAGTATAGTATTGATTATAAATTCATATCCCTGCATCAACTTATCTCCTCCGGATACTGCGTAACCAGTGTTTTATTACAATTGTTTACTATCCTGTCCTGATTGTATCGCAACCTATTGCAGCAGCTCATCTACCAGAGTTTCCAACTGCATACCCCGGGATGCTTTAAAAATTATTGTATCTCTTTTATTAAAAATTTGCTGAATAAATTTTATACTCGAACTTTTATCTTTAAAATGGTGAACCTTTTCAGCAGCCATTCCTGCCTCCAGTGCTCCCCGGCTAATATATCTAGCCAGGTTACCCACGGCTACCAGAGTGTCCAGTTTAAGCGCTGCAGCTTTTTTCCCTACCTCAAGATGTCCTTCAATTTCATGTTCTCCCAGTTCGAACATATCACCTAAAACTGCCAGCAGCTTACCGTCTCCTGCTATCTCCCGGCCGGTTTCCAGGGCGGCAGACATAGATAATGGATTGGCATTATAGGTATCATTGATCAGTGCTCCCCCCTCCGCAAAACGGGTTATATTTAATCGGTTTCCGGTAGGCTTATAGGCTTCCAGACCGGCCCGAATAGAATCTATATCAATTTCCATTAGAAATGCTACCCCGACACAAGCGGCAATATTGGATGCCATACGCTTAGAGGGAATCGGAAAATCGAACTGGGCCGGCTGGCCCATAAGATGCATATAAATATGCATCCCCCGGGTATCTGATTTAATCTCATTGATCTTGAAATCACAAATATCATTAAAACCAAAAGTATATAAGCGGCAGGGATAATTTGATGCTGCCCTTAGCAGTATTTCATTATCTCCATTTATTAGAGCAAAATGCTGCTCTTCTAAAAAAGTCAATATTTCGCATTTGGCATCAGCAATGTTTTCCAGGCTTCCCAGGGTTTCCAGGTGTACTCCCTCAACATTAGTTATTATTGAGCAGGTAGGCCTGGCAATTTTCGCTAATCTTAGTATTTCGCCTTTTCCTCTCATAGCCATCTCGAGTACTGCCGCCTCATATCCTCTTTCTAATCGAAATACTGTCAGAGGCAGCCCTATATCATTATTAAAGTTTGCCTCGGTTTTCATGACCTTTAACCTGGTATTTAAACACGAATAGATCAGATCTTTAGTAGTAGTCTTCCCCACACTTCCGGTGACTGCTATTACAGGAATATCAAATAATTGCCGATAAAAACGAGCTAGATCTTGTAAAGCCTGCAGGGTATCATCTACTTTGATCAAAGCCTTGTCATGCAGTTCAGAAGGCCCAATATCGATATATCGGGATATAACTGCTGCTGAAGCTCCTGCCGAAAAAGCTTGAGTTACATAATCATGCCCATCAAAATTTTCACCCTTAAGTGCAAAAAACAGGCTGCCTGCAGTTATTTTTCTAGAATCTGTCTCTATTGAATTGATATTCAATTCTGGATTTCCTGTTAATAATTTCCCATTTATATTTTTGCAGATAGTCGCCAGTGACAAATTCATAAGATCTATCCTTTCAAAAACTCCGCTGCAACTTTCCTATCATCGAATTCCAGGACCTTATCCTTGACCAATTGATATGTTTCATGTCCTTTTCCTGCAACTATGATTAAATCACCCTTTTTACCAAAGTTTATCGCATGCCGGATAGCCTCCCTGCGATCTACGATAATAGCATAACGCGAATTTTCCACCCGGTCCAAACCGGGTATAATATCGGCAATTATAGCCTCCGGTTCTTCACTGCGGGGGTTGTCAGAAGTTACCACACAGAAATCACTATAGCGTGCAGCTATTTCTCCCATTAAAGGACGCTTGGTCCGATCCCTATCTCCTCCACAGCCAAATACGGTAATAAGCCGATTTTCTACTATCTGTCGAGATGTTTTTAATATATTCTCCAGGCCGTCAGGAGTATGTGCATAATCTACAATTACTGTAAAATCACGTCCAGACGGAACCTGTTCAAAACGGCCGGACACCCCCTGCACCTTTTCTATAGCTTTTTTAATAACCTTCGTTTCTACTCCCTCTGCCACTGCATATGCTATAGCTGCCAGAGCATTATATACGCTGAAACGACCAATGAGCTGCATATTGAGAGAAACCGCTTTGCCCTGGTAGTTAAATTTGAAACTGCTTCCTTTAAGACTAAAACTCAGTTCGCTGGCCTGAACATCGGCCGGCTGGTCAACGCCATAAGTATGATATTGGTCTCCGGCTGCCTCTATAAAATAGTCGGCATATTGGTCATCAGCGTTTATTATACTAAAACTATCTTCGCCGTCTACCATTTTAAAAAGTTTTATTTTCGATTGCAGATAATGTTCCATATCCTGATGATAATCGAGATGATCTTGAGTCAGATTAGTATAAACGGCAGCATTGAATTGTATTTCATCAACTCGGTGTAGATCCAGGGCATGAGATGAGACTTCCATTACTACATATTCTGCCTTTTCGCGGCAGCAAAGACTCATAAATTCCTCGATTTCCAGTGCCTCAGGTGTGGTTCGTCCAAGATCCATTTCTATTTGACCGATCTTAGCATATAAGGTTCCTAAAATTGCGGTTTTTTTACCTGCTTCTTCCAGTATAGCCTTTATCAGGTGGGTTGTGGTTGTCTTCCCGTTGGTACCGGTTACACCTATAACCCTTAATGCACGGTCAGGTTTCCCATAATAGTTTCTTGCCAGTACAGCAAGGGCTTTTCTGGTATTGGAAGTCTGAATCACTACCACCCCGGCAGGAACATCAACTATCTTCTCCACAAGAACTGCTGCTGCTCCTTTAGTAATTGCTTCAGGAGCAAACAAATGCCCGTCCGTTTTAAAACCAACGATACACACAAAAAGAGAACCCGGGGTCGCTTTTCTAGAATCGTATTGGACACCACTTATCTCAACATCAGGGTCTCCAGAGATAATATCATATTCTACGTCCTGGAACAGTTCTATTAATTTCATTTTCGTCCCTCCCTTATATAATAAATCACTCTATTTAAGTAATTTGTTGTCCTGTTATTTGAATTCTTGCCACGTTACGCTGCTTTATTCTCCTATAGGCTGAAACTTAACCTTCAAACTGGAACCGGCGCTGATAACTTTACCCGCTTCTGGCAGCTGTTCATATGCCAGACCAGAACCATCCGGGATTAAATGAAGACCAAGTTCAGCCAGTATACTGGCCACTTCTTTCATGGATTTGCCCTGTAGATCAGGGACAGTTACTTCTCCAGTATTATTCTCTTCATCAAAGGGTGACATTTTGATAATTACCTGAGATCCCTTATTAATTTTACTTCCCGCTACCGGCGTCTGCTGCCAGACAATATTCCCGGTTCCAGATACTTTCACCTCCAGACCACGGTCCTTTACAGTAGATATCGCCTCTGCCAGCGGAAGATTAACCACATCCGGAGCAATAACCTGTTCCGTTTTTTCTACATCGCTTTGATTATCGCTATTTTTAGTTTCGCTCATAGGTTCTTCTAAATAGCGCAGAGAGTCTCTCATTATTTCCCGGAACGCCGGAGCGGCTACCCATCCACCATAATAAGGATACCCCTGAGGTGCATCCACTGCTACCAGGCAAACCAGGCGGGGGTCATTGGCAGGGGCAAAACCAACAAATGAACCCACATATTCGTTAGCCATGTAACCACCTGTGGGAGATATTTTTTGAGCTGTACCCGTTTTGCCTGCACATCGATATCCTTCCAGATAAGCATTTTTCCCGGTACCGTTTATAACCTCACCTTCCAGAATCAGACACAAACGATCGGCGGTATTCTCTGATACCACCTGCTGTACCATTACCGGCTGATTTTCTTTTATTATTTCCCCTTCATTGTTGACCACCTGTTTCACCAGATGCGGCTGCATCTTCATACCATTGTTGGCTACCGCAGCTACAGCTGTGATCAACTGCAAGGGGGTGACGGCATTGGCCTGCCCCATAGCCATAGTAGCCAGATCGATCTGCTTGGCATTAGTTTTGTTTACCAATATGCCTGCTGCCTCACCCGGAAGATCTATTCCGGTAACTTTACCAAAACCAAACTTTTCTACATAGTTAAAATATCTAGACAAGCCCAATTCCAGACCTACCTGCACAAAACCAACATTACATGAGTTTTCAACTATCTCGGCAAAAGTCTGGTCTCCATGAGCCTTGCGGTCAGGACAGCCTATGGTCTCTTTACCTACCTTAATATAACCAGGACAGTAAAACTTGGTATTCTCATCCACGATATTTTCTTCCAGGGCCATGGCTGCTGTGGTAATTTTCATGGTCGACCCGGGTTCATAAACGTCGCTAATACACCAGTTACGCCGGTTTTTGTCAGGATAATCTCCAAAATTATTAGGATCAAAAGTAGGTCGATTGGCCAGGGCTAGTATCTCACCGGTAGCCGGGTCCATGACTATTGCTGCCGCGGCCTTGGCCTGTCGTTCTGTAAAGACTTTATCCAATTCTCTTTCGGTAATATATTGTATAGTTTCATCTATGGTAAGAATGAGGTTAGCTCCATCAACCGGGGCAATATATTTATGAGTTGCTTCTGGTATCGGTCGGTTGGCAGCATCATGCTCTATTACAATACGTCCGGGAGTGCCACCCACCAGGTCGTTATAGTAATAATCGATTCCCTCCAGTCCGGTATTGTCCATACCCGCAATTCCAAGCACATGACTGGCCAGAGTACCTTTGGGGTAATACCTGCGGCTTTCTTCAGTCATATCTATGCCTGGGAGGTCCATATCCCTTATAGCCGCCGATTTATCCGGATCGACCTGACGCTTCACCCATTCAAAAGAACTCTGTTTGCTTATCCGCTCTAACAATGCAGCCTGGTCCATATCAAGCACATCAGCAAGTTTTTGAGCAATCACCTCTGCCTGTCCGCTAGCCAGAACTTCAGCAGGAATGGCATAAATAGAATCGCTGCTGATTGATATGGCTAACTCCTGCCCATTCCGATCAAATATAATGCCTCGTTTGGATTCTACCGGCACATCCCTCATTCTATTTTGCATAGCTTTTTCAGACAACTCGGTTCCACGTACAAATTGAACCCAGAAAATCCTGAATCCCAGGCCAAAAAATCCTACCGCAAATAATAAAAAAAGCGTTATTATACGCTTCCTCACAATAAGATTGCTGGTTTGCATTTTTCCGGCACCCCATTTTATTATTAGTTATTATCAGCGAGCTGCATTAAGCTGGCATATAATTTTTCCAGAGAACTTCCATTAACATCTGCACTAGCCATTTCTTCGGATATTGAGGCTGTATTCGAATTATGCTGTGAGGATGAATTATCGGTGTTTAAAACTGCCACATTAATATTAGTATCTGGTTTACACATGTTCAGCTCATTTTGGGCTACTTCTTCTATTCTCTGCAGGGAAGTCATCTGAGCTATCTGGTATTCTATTCTTTCATTAGCGGTTTGCAGATCACTAATGTCCTGTTCTAATTGCACTATCTGATAGCCAAGCGTTGCAGATTTGATACACAGAAAGACCAGAAATAATCCATATAGAAATAATGCCATTCCTATTTTACCCAGCAGTTTTTTCCGGGTATTCACTTTTCTTTTGGTAACCTTTTTCACCATTCTACCGGGTCTAGGTGACACCACCGCTGGTTCCTCTTCCCATTGTGGTGCATAGTTGTAGCCCACCTGTACCATATTATTCTGTCCTCCTTCAATCTAGAACTATATTTTCTGGGCAATCCTAAGCTTAGCGCTTCTAGCCCGACGGTTGATCAAGCATTCGTCTTCATTAGGCATTACAGGTTTACGTTTTATAAGTTTAATTTCTGCCCGCTGTCCGCCGCATGTACATACTGGCAACTGGGGAGGGCATACGCAGTTCCTGCTCTTTTCATTAAAAAACCTTTTGACTATCCGATCTTCCAGGGAGTGAAAGGTAATTATGCCTACTTTGCCTCCTGATTTCAAGACCTCTAAAGCCTGAGGCAGTACCCTTTCTATTGCTCCCAATTCATCATTTACTGCGATTCTTACAGCTTGAAAAGTCTTGCGGGCAGGGTGCTTTTCTCTCCTATATTTAGCCGGCACCGCGTTCTTTATAATTTCTGCCAGTTCCAGGGTGGTATCAATATTTTTTTTATCCCTTTCCTGAACAATAGCCCGGGATATTTTCCTGCCATATCGTTCTTCGCCATATTTAAAAATAATATTCGCCAGTTCAGCTTCTGAATAAGTATTAATAATGTCCCAGGCTTTTAATTTCTGGCTGGTATCCATCCTCATATCCAGGTCTGCATCAGAATGAAAGCTAAAACCCCTCTCCGGGGTATCCAGTTGAAATGAGGAAACACCCAGATCTATTATTATTCCATCCACATTACCAGATTCATCTTGATTCAGGACCTGTTTCAAGTCTCTGAAGTCAGCATGGACAAATCTTATTCTATCATCAGCCAGCTGCTGGCTGGTTTGCCTTAAAATATTTATGTCCTTATCTATAGCTATGACTCTGGCCTTCTCACCTAAACGGACCATTAATTCCTGTAAATGTCCGCCTCCTCCCAGAGTACAGTCAATATATAATCCATTTGGGTCACCAAGTATATAGTCGATAGTTTCCTGGAGCAAAACCGGTTGATGTGCCATAAATACACTCCTATATGCCGAGATCTACCATTTTCTCTGCTATTTCTTCATATGATGCTTCAGCAATTTCGTTATAGCTTTCCCACTTATCCGTGGACCAAATCTCAATTCTTGCTCCCACCCCGATAACTGTTACATCTTTATCTATCCCGGCATAATTCCTGAGATTAACGCTTAATACGGTTCTGCCCTGTTTGTCTAGTTCAAGTTCCGAAGCCCCTGAGAAAAAAAAGCGTACATAGGATCTGACATCTGCTCTGGTTAATGGAAGAGCATGTAGTTTTTCTTCTATAACCTTCCACTCATCCTGGGGATAAAGGAAGATACAATTATCCAGCCCTTTAGTCGCTACAAATCGTTCACCTAACAGTTCACGAAATCTGGCTGGAATTGTGATGCGGCCTTTAATATCAAGCGCATGCTGATACTCTCCCAGAAACATAAGCCTTGTCCTTTCTCGTTTATTCTTAGGGATTATCATCCACTATGAACCACTTTACTCCACTCTATTCTACTTTAGTTTTATAATCCCCTTCTTTGTGAACATAGTAACAAACAACAAAATTCAGACATAATCAGCCTGGCATTTAATACAAAACCCATAATATCGCGATTTAACCGCCTTATTGTCACGATCATATTTTATTGGCCTATAGAAAAATTGTATAAAAGTCCTATAAATTTAAGGACTAGAGCAGGAATAAATGAATTTTCTCAGGGGGAAGGATGACAAGAACAAGAAGGAATGGCACTAAAGGGTTACTCTACCCATATTGAATTGGAAAATATCCAGGGACGATATCCTAGTAAATAACGGTGGTATACTTCAATCCGGTATACCCCCGGGTCAATATTAGAGAATATATGACTCTTTCCAGAACTCACCTGCCATTCTTTTCCATTTTTTATCATTTTTACTCTAGCTGGGGCAGTCGTTACTACCTGAGCCTTCAGATGTCTGCTTAATGGTACGGTATCTCCCATCTGCCAGCTCTTATCATTGTCTTGAATAGAAAATCTGAATCCTCTGCTGTCAATGAAGTAATCATAACCTATCCAAAAAGCCCCTTTTCTTATCGCCGCATACAACATCTCTCGGTCTGCTTTAACTTCCCCGGTCAGAGGCAGTTCCGTTAAAACATGTACATTGATACACTTGAATGAAGTCTCATAAGGGGACACCTGCAAATGAAACATCCCCAGTTTCATTGAATACCCATGGGCATCAGACCCACCGGTAGCAATGATTTTTTCTCCCCGACATTGATACTCATCTAGTTTAGCTAAAGCTTGAGGGCAAGGGCCTGGAAGGGCTGCATGGGGATAAAAAATCAAGAACACCCCTTTGAGGGTGCTGGTGACATGATCTTTCCACTGTGAGGTGAAGTTCCATATTTCAATCCCCTGAAAACTATGTACATTCCAGTCGGTCCACGGAAAATTAATTCCGTCTGCAAACAAAGGGGATCCCTTTTCAAATGGATGTGCGATAATTCCTATCCCGTGCTGCATGTTCACCTCATCAATAACCACCTGGGGATTCTCGTTGTTGTTTTTCACTTCTTTATCGATATCCAGGCAGAGATAATGGTTCTTGGTTTCGTTTGCTTCCATCCCTATCAGGACCAGCACATTCTGTTGATAACCTTCTTTGGCATCATACAAACCGTTCAGGGTATAGTGATCCGTAATAATAATGAAATTTAATCCGGCCCTGGAAGCCTTTGCAGCAATATCCATTATTTCCAGAGAACCATCTGAATATGATGAGTGTATGTGCATATTACCAGCGTATTCGTACATTTATATCCACCTTAATTCCCACAAGTTAAGTTATCTGATCGGTATACATAAATATTAATGAGTTATCGATACAACATGGCACATGATCAACCTCCAGGGCACTTCTATATTACTCTGGATGCTTTGCCATCCAGTGCCGCAAAAGATGGCACCAGGCTATTATCCCCATGGATGGGGCGAGGAATCCACTGAGCACGGATGAGAATCGAATCGGTATCCCTCTCTCCGTCAACTCAGAGCTGGCACTGCCCAGTCAGAGTATGTTAAAGCGGAATATTTATGCCTGCCAACCACATATCACGAATTTTGCAGTGGAATCACCTAATATCGAAATTTTATTATATTATATTATTTGATTCAGGTAGTTGACAAAAATTCGGGGTCAGGCTGCTCAATAATGAAGCTGCCTTTTACGCTTCCTCATTTACATAGGACGATTGCTTCATAAACCACCTTATCAACATTCAATTTTTTAAGTTATATAAAAAATAAAAGGTAGAGCGATAAAGCGCTTACTACCTTCATATTTCTTATACCCACTATTGCGATAGAGATAATGGCTACAGTTTATATAGAGTGTTCTCATCCAGAAATTTTATTCCTTTTTCGTTAAATATTTTTCTGGCTCTGCTTATATCTTCAACTTTAAAAATAACCAGGGCATCATCCCCTCTGGTTCCCAGAAAAGCATAAAGGTATTCGATACTCAGCTCCTGTTCCGTCATCTGCTCAAGAACTGAAGCCAGTCCTCCAGGTGAATCAGGTACTTGTACTGCTATTACTTCGGTCTCACTCACAGTAAACCTGGCATCCTTCAAAACTTGATAAGCTTTGGCTGGGTCACTGACAATCAGCCTTAAAATTCCAAAATCTGACGTATCGGCTATAGATAAAGCCCGGATGTTGATTCCCGCTTCACCTAACACCCTGGTTACATGAGCCAGTCGTCCCACTTTGTTTTCCAGGAATACAGATATCTGTTTTGCCATAACTATACCTCCTTTAAATATTCCTTTTATCGATTACTCTTTTCGCTTTACCCTCACTTCGTTCAATTGTTTTATGTTCCACCAGGCGCACCCTAACAGCTATACCCAGTGCGCTTTCCAGCTCTTTACTTATCTGCAGTCCCAGACTCTCCATTTTTCGCACTTCGTCACTGAATACCTGTTCTGATACCTCCACATGAACTTCAAGTTCATCCAGATTACCCTTTCTGTCAACTACCAAGAGGTAATGTGGTTCTACTCCTGGTATATTCAGCAGCACACTTTCGACCATGGATGGAAATACATTAACCCCGCGGATAATAACCATGTCGTCAGAACGTCCCAGTACTTTTGCCATCCGGGCATGAGTCCTTCCACATTCACATCTTTCCATATTTAGCGTGGTTAGATCCCGGGTCCGGTACCTTATTATAGGAAGGGCTTCTTTAGTGATGGTAGTTAAAACCAGTTCACCTTCTTCACCCTCTGACAGTACTTCACAGGTCTCGGGATCAATGATTTCCGGGATAAAATGATCTTCACCTATGTGCAGTCCGGCTTTTCTATTACATTCAATTGCTACCCCCGGGCCTATTATTTCACTTAAACCATATATATCATAGGCATCTATTTTCAGCTTATTTTCGATTTCCCGGCGCATATTCTCAGACCAGGGTTCTGCTCCAAAAATACCAGCTCTTAATTTTAAATCAGAGGGGTCAATCCCCATTTCCCGCATAACTTCATACATGAAAAGGGCATATGAAGGAGTGCACATCAATTCAGTGGTCTCGAAATCCTGCATCAGCATGATCTGTCTGTGAGTATTTCCCCCGGAAGTAGGTATAACTGAAGCTCCTACCCTTTCAGCCCCGTAATGTGCTCCCAGCCCCCCGGTAAATAGACCATAACCGTATGAAACTTGAACAACTGAATGTTTACTTGCACCTGCACAATATAACGCTCTGGCCATTAACTCAGCCCAGGTATCAATATCTTTGCTGGTATATCCAACCACGGTTGGTTTGCCGGTGGTTCCAGATGATGAATGTATCCTGACTACATCACTCATAGGAACGGCAAACAGCCCAAAGGGATAATTATCTCTCAAATCTTGTTTGGTGGTGAAAGGAAGTTTATTAATGTCCTCGATACTCTTTATATCCTCAGGTTTAACTCCTACCTGATCCATTTTTTCTTTATAAGCCGGAACAAATGCATAAGCTCGGTATACAGTTTCCTGCAATCTCCTGAGTTGCAATTTTTGCAGTTGTTCCCTGGGCATACATTCTTTTTCTTTATCCCAATAAGTCATTATTCTACCTCCTGTTTTCTTATTCCTGCAAATGGGGGGATTGTTCGCAAAAGCTCATGATAGGGCATAATAGACAATCTGCACGTTTTTTTCTGCAGCAGTCTGCACCCAGAGCTACCAGGAGTGCATGATATTCATTATAAATATATGTATTGGCTTCTACATTCTCATGCATAAAATCCTGCATTTGCTGGTAAGTGATATTTTCATCGACCATACCCAGTCGGTTAAAAATTCTTTTAGTATAGGCATCCACCACAAATATTGGTTTATCTCCTGCGTACAATAGAATCGAATCAGCGGTCTCCGGGCCAATTCCCCATATGCTGATGAGCTTATCTCGTAAAACTGGCAGCGGAACCTGAAACATCAAATCAAGTTCCCCGTTATATTCGCTTTCAATAAAGTTTATCATGGCTTTAATCTTTTTGGCTTTCTGCCGATGGTACAGAGCCGGTTTTATAAAAACGGCCAGGTTTTCTTCCGGTATATCCAGCAAGGGCTGAAATGCTAATACCTTCGCCATTTTCAGATTGTGTATGGCCTTTTCAACATTTTTCCACGCCACGGCTTGAGTTAATATGGCTCCTACAATTATTTCCAGCCTGCTTTCTCCCGGCCACCAGCCCCTGGGTCCATAATGGTTGAAGAGCAGTCTATATATCTGAGTAACAGCAGCTTTATTGGCACTCATTCCTAATCCTCTTCCAATATGATCAGCTCTTATCCAGGCCCAGAATACTATTAACTGCATAAGCAGCCAGAAGTAAACCTGCAGTCGCTGTCACATATACTATACTTCCCAGTTGGGCTCCTTTTCTCAAAGGAGTTTCCTGTGAGTATACTACCGTAAGTCCTGCATGTATACCATATCCTCTGAGCTCATGCCTTACTTTGCGAGCTACCGGACATATATTGGTGTCTTTTATATCTGCTATTTTAAGCAGCAGAGGGTTAACCCGATTAGCGGTACCCATGGAACTAATAATGGGAATTTCTTGTTCAAGGCAGGTTTTTATCAAATGTATTTTATCTTTTAGAGAGTCTATGGCATCAATTACATAATCGCAGGTTTCCCTGTCAATCATGGTGCTATTTTCCGAATTATAACAGCCAGGGTAATGATTTATCTGGAGCGAAGGATTTATTTGCTGCATTCTTTCAGCCATAACCTCGGTTTTATATCGGCCTATAGTCGAACTTAAGGCTGGGATCTGACGATTGATGTTGCTGTCCTCGATTCGGTCAGGGTCGATGATAGTTATACTTCCTACACCGCATCGGCATAATGCTTCTGCCGCATGTGATCCTACTCCGCCGACTCCTACGACAGTGATCCGAGAGTGTTCCAGCTTCTCCATTCCTTCTTTTCCTACCAGCAGCTGGGTCCTTTGAAAATAGCTGTCATTCCTGTTCATAACCCTCTATTGACCTCGTTATTTTAATCTGGAAACAAGGGGACTGTCCCCTTAATATAAAAAACACCCCACCGAGCCGTGGTCGCCGTGGGTTTAACCTGCATTGCAGGTGGGTGCCCTCCCGCATAATTTGATGTGTCCCTAAAAAGGGCATACAGGCCTTACGCGGAGTCCAGGCTCCCTAAGTGTTGGTGTTGGAAAAACTTGACCGGCTTCTCACGCACACAGCAGGGATTCTCTTTCAATTCCTCTGGTTAGCAAAAATATACCACAGAATCGTCTTTTCAGCAAGAAAGCTGGGCTGTTATTATCATCCAGCAGTTGGGTATACTACTTATCCCGTATTTTTAGAGCCAATTCCCTCAATTGTTTGGCACTGACTGTTGAGGGAGCATCCGTTAAAGGACAAGCAGCGCTCTGGGTTTTGGGGAATGCTATTACGTCCCGGATACTGTTTCTGCCGCCCATAATCATTATCAGGCGGTCAATTCCAAAGGCAATGCCCCCATGGGGAGGGGTCCCATATTCAAAGGCGTCCAGCATATATCCAAATTTATCCCGAGCTTCTTCCATGGACATACCCAGGAGTGCAAACATCTTCTCCTGCCAATCTCTTCTGTGTATTCTTATGCTGCCACCCCCAATTTCAGTACCGTTCAAGACTAAATCATAGGCACGTGCTTTAACTGCACCCGGATTGCTATCCAAAAGGTCCAGGTCAGATACTCGGGGGGAGGTAAACATATGATGAACTGCCACATAACGTTCCTCGTCCTTATCATACTCGAACAGAGGAAAATCATGGATCCAGACGAAATTCAGCTCGTTTTTATCGATTAGCTCCAGCCTTTTGGCCAGTTCCAATCTAAGAACTCCCAGTACCCGCGATACTACTTCATGGCTGTCTGCTGCAAATAAAATAAGGTCTCCTGGTTCTGCTGATAAGGTATCTAGAATCTGCTCTATCTGAGTTTCGCTCAAAAATTTGGTAATAGGAGATTTCAATTCGTTTTCTGCCACTACGATCCAGGCCATACCCCGGGCTCCATATTCTACCGCCATGCTGCCCAGACTGTCGATCTCCCGGCGTTTAAATGATGCGCAGCCTTTAGCATTGATGGCTCGCACTGCTCCCCCACCATTTATAGCACTGGAAAAGACTTTAAATTCTACGTCTGCCAGCAGTTCTGTCAAATCTACTATTTCTAGTCCGAATCGGAGGTCGGGCGCATCACTGCCATATTTTTTCATAGCTTCGTCATATGATATGCGGGGAAAGGGAATGGTAATCTCTCTTTTCATGCCCTGTTCAAATATCAATACCATCATTTCTTCGATCAAGGTGATTATATCCTCTTCATCTACGAAAGACATTTCTATATCCATCTGAGTAAATTCCGGCTGCCGGTCAGCCCGCAAGTCTTCATCTCGAAAACATCTGGCCACCTGAAAATATTTCTCCAGGCCTGAAACCATCAGGAGCTGCTTGAATATTTGAGGAGATTGTGGCAGGGCAAAAAATTCCCCGTGATGAACTCGACTGGGTACCAGATAGTCACGCGCTCCTTCTGGACTGCTCTTGGTCAAAATGGGGGTCTCTACTTCAATAAACCCCTTATCATCTAAATAATCACGCATGGTTTTCACTACCCGGTGTCTGAGCATAAGGTTTCCCCTCATTTCTCCTCTTCTCAAGTCCAGGTAGCGATATTTCAGACGCAAGTTTTCGTCCACTTCTATGCCATCTTCGATATAGAATGGAGGAGTCTTAGCAGAATTCATGATCTCCATTTTATCAACGTATATTTCGATCTTCCCCGTCTTCAAGTTAGGGTTTTCAGTATCAGCCGGCCGATGGCTGACCCTCCCCTGCACGCCTACTACGTATTCGCTTCTTACCTGTTCTGCCAGGTGGAAAGCTTCTACATTTACTTCGGGGCTAAAAACTACCTGTATGATGCCAGAGCGATCGCGTAAATCAATAAAAATAAGTCCTCCATGATCTCTTCGGCTATCTACCCAGCCATTTAATACCACCTCGACTCCAATATCATTGACATCCAGGCTAGTAGCGTTATGAGTTCTTTTCATCTGCCTTTATCCTCCTAATCTATCAGCAAAGTTTTGCATACACTGCGAACCAGATCTTGGGGGTCAACCTGAAACTGTTCCTTACTGCGCATATTCCTTAAGGTTAGAAAGCCTTTCTCGACTTCTTCTTCTCCAATCAGGATAACAGCTCTGGCACCGATTTTATCCGCATATTTCATTTGCGCCTTGGCCTTGCGCTGGTTATAATCCTTTTCCGCCTTGATGCCCGCCTTTCGGAGCAGCTGCAGTATTTTCATGCCCTGGGATTCATAAGCAGGATCCATTACTGCTATAAATACATCAGGTTCCTTATCTTCCGCAAATTTTTCTCCCAGTTTATCTACCGCCAGCAGAAGCCTTTCCATACCCATAGCAAATCCTATTCCCGGTAAATCAGGCCCCCCACACTCTTCAACCAACCCGTTATACCTTCCTCCACCACCGACGGCGCTCTGAGCTCCTATTCCTGGTATATGTATTTCAAATGCCGTATTAGTGTAGTAATCAAGACCGCGCACCAGGTTGTCATCATGCATAAAAGAAACCTCATTTTCTATCAGGGTCTCTTTTACTTTCGCATAGTGTTCCTGGCATTTATCGCACAGGTTGGAAAATAGGGTCGGATATCCCTCGATGGCCTGGTGACAGGCTTCGTTCTTGCAGTCCAGTACTCGGAGCGGATTTTGCGTATATCTAGTCTGGCAGTCCTTACATAACCTGTCCTGGTAAGGTTCGATATGTTCTATCAGCTTCTGCCGGTATTCACCGCGGCATTCAGGGCATCCTACGGAGTTCAGGTGCAGTTCATATTCTTCTAAGCCGAGACGCAGCAAGACCTCTATTAAGAGTATTATTACTTCCGCGTCAATATAGGGGTTGTTGCTGCCAAAGGCTTCTACTCCAAACTGATGGAACTGCCTGTACCTGCCGGTCTGGGGGCGATCATACCTGAACATGGGGCCTACATAGTACCATTTAATGGGCAGCAGACCTCCATATTGACTGTGTTCAATGAGTGCCCGCACACAGGATGCAGTACCCTCTGGCCGTAAGGTAAGGCTCCTTCCTGCTTTATCACTAAAAGTATACATCTCTTTGCTTACTATATCAGTAGTCTCACCTACACCACGTTCAAACAACTCGGTATGTTCAAATATTGGTATTCTTATTTCCCGATAACCAAAGATTTCAGCAGTTTCTTTCATGATTTTTTCAATATACTGCCATCTAGATGAATCCTCTGGTAAAATGTCGTATGTTCCTCTGGGAGCTTTTATCAGCATATACTTCCTCCGAACCTTATCCTACAAGGTATAGTTTTCATTCCTTGGATAATTCTAATTTAAGGCCCAGAGCTTGTCAACTTTGCGTTTTATCAGCTTTTCTATCGATTCGCAATAAGCTGCAGGATCTTTAGGATTGTGAGATGAAGTTAGTTTCCAATCAGCGGTATTGATAAACTTGCTGGCCGCACCTCCACCCATGCCGATAATAGTCTGTCTTTCTTCAATCATCTGGATGTTATACAGACATTCATGGCCGGGAAGGGTATAACCGGTATTTTCCATTCCCGCTTTCATATATTTCTGCCGATACATGTAATAAGGCATATAACCGGCTTCCCGCAATTTGCTGGAAAAGTAATCTACGCCTTTTTGCACTTCGTTTACCCGGTCGTCAATTTCACTCTTATCTTCCTCAGCTGCCATTTTCGAGCCCCTTTTAAGAGATAAAGTGTGAACCGTGACGTTTTCCGGGCCTAATTTGAGAATCTCATCTGCTGTGTTGGTGTTTTCCGGAAGTTTTTCTCCCGGTAATCCCACTATTAGATCCATATTAATTTGTCTAATACCTGCTTCTCTAACCCACTCGATCGATCGCACCACTCCTTCCTGATCATGATTCCTCCCAATAAGTTTTAGAGTGGAATCATTCATACTTTGAGGATTAATGCAGATCCGGTTGATTCCTGCCTGTTTTAAAATTTCTAATTTTTCTCTATTAAGGGTATCCGGTCTGCCTGCCTCTACCGTGATCTCTTGCGTTCTATGGGTAATGTAACGCTTATTTAATATATCCAGCATATCCTCCAGATCTTTTGCAGAGAGCACGGTAGGGGTACCTCCACCAATATATACGGACTGTATCGATATATCCTGCTCTTGCAAGCAGTCTGCCATGCTGTTCATTTCACTAAACAATGCTTTCAAAAATGGCTTTAGGTCTGCATCGTAATCTTTTAGCACCGCACCGGGAAAGGAACAATAGTAACACCGACTGGGGCAAAACGGGATGCCAATATATATACTAACCATCTTCTTAGCCTTTTCTGGAGTCAAGAGGAACGACCGATTGTTCTCAGCCACTTCCAATAACAAAGCCGCTTTTTCCTGATTCAGCATATAATCATCTTTTAGAATATCTGTTATATCTCTTTTGTTAAGTCCTCTATCTATTAAACGATGAACCAGCTTTACTGGCCGAACGCCGGTTAAGAGCCCATAAGAATTGATATTCTTATCCATATGCTGGCACAGCAGTTGATAAGTAAACCGGCGGGCAAACCACCTGGCTTCATCATCGGAGTCTGCTCCCGATCTCCTGAAATTATATTCTTCCCGCAGTATGGTATTGCCCTCGGGTGAAAATACTGCTCCCCTGATTACCGCCGACTTTTCCTGGGTTTCCAGGCTGATATGGATAACGGTTGCATGGTGCCCACCTTTTTCCTGTATTATCTGGCATCCTGGAAAAGCCAGACGGACCAGTTCATGCAAGGAATAATAAAGCTGTTCCGGTTTAAAATCACAGTGGATTAACATCGACCATCCCCATTTCTTCTGTTATATGAACCAAGGTACTTCACACTGTTACAGTATTGCTGCAATTCTTCCAGGGCTTGCACCAGCATTTGCATATTACCGCCAACCTCAACTTCGATATAGAAGCAAAAACTGCCCTGTTTAATCCTATCGGGTCTAGATTCAATCTTATTTAGATTCAAATTTTTCACCGCAAATATCTCCAGAGCTTTATATAAGGCTCCCGGGATATCAGGCAGGGAACATATCAAACTAGCCTTTTCCCCACACTCCATAGATGCGCTGTTATTGGTAATGTGTACAAAGCGGGTAGTATTATCTTGATTTTGTATATCCTTTTTTATTATTTCCAATCCATAAATAGCTGCCGCCTTCTGATTACCTATCGCGGCGGCCTTTTTGCTCTCGGCACCTATTATCTGTAAAGCTCTAGTGGTACTGCTGGTTATTTCTGTTCTGACCCCATTTAAACTGCGGTCGATAAAATCACCGCACTGCGCCAGGGCAGTTGGCTGCGATACAATTAGTTCAATATCTTCCAGTTGATATTTCCTGGCCGCGATCAAATGCTGACGAATAGGGATCACTATTTCCCCTTTAATACTTACCTGGTATTCTTGTAAACACCTGATACAGACATCAATTGAACCGGCTTGAGAATTATCTATGGGAACCAGAACATCTTCAACTTCTCCTCCTGCCAGCATACGAAACAGTTCTGGTATACTAGGGGCTGCCGATACCACCACACCATCTCCCCAGTATAGATGAGCGGCTTCTTCACTGAAAGTCCCAGCCGGACCCAAAACTGCACATAACATCTACTTAACCCTCCTTCCACAGGCACGGGCGATAGGTTCAATTTCCCGCATCAATTGGCTGAATCCCCTTGGGGTCAGCGACTGAGGTCCATCAGAAAGCGCCTTTTCCGGATTAGGATGCACTTCAATCATAAGAACATCTGCTCCAGCAGCTATGGCTGCTTTAGACATGGGAGTTACCAGACTTCTTACCCCGGTTCCATGACTGGGATCAACCATGACCGGCAGGTGGGATAATTCCTTAACCAATGCTACTGCTGACAAATCTATGGTATTTCGCGTCCAGGTCTCAGAGGATCGTATACCCCTCTCGCACAAAACCACCCGGCAGTTTCCTCCCGCCATGATATATTCTGCTGCCAGAAGCCATTCCTCTATGGTAGCTGATAACCCTCTTTTTAAAACCACCGGTATATCTAATCTTCCCAGTTTCTTGAGCAAAGAATAATTATACATATTGCGGGCCCCTACCTGCAGAATATCTGAATACTCAGCAACCAACCCAATATCTTCACTATCCATAACTTCGGTCACTACCGGCATGTTCATATCCTGACCGACTCGGGCCAGTATTTTAAGTCCCTCCTCACCATGTCCCTGGAAGCTGTATGGTGAAGTCCGTGGTTTATACGCACCTCCTCTAAGCATGGAAGCCCCGGATGCCCTGACTTTGAAAGCTGTTTCCTTGAGAATATCCTCGCTTTCTATAGCGCATGGTCCTGCTATCACGATAGTTTTTTCTCCGCCAATAACACAGCCTTTTACCTCAAATTGCGTATTCTCCGTCTGCTGCATGCGGGAGACCAGAAGATCATTACCTTCTTTCACTAATAAGTTTTTCATATGCAATACCTCCTTAAAAATACAAATAACCTCTCATCCGTCTAGGGACGAGAGGTACTAAAACTTCCCGCGGTACCACCCTGATTGGCATAGATACCCACTTGCATAAGATACGGGATAAATCCATCTAACAAAACAAAAAACTTCTCCATCCTCTATGGGACGAGAAGCATTTATGCTGCCCGCGGTACCACCCAAATTGCCTTTTGGCCCGCTTAGAAAAGATACAGGACATATCCGATATCCCCTCTCTTTTAACGGTAAGAGATCCGCCGCGACCTACTTGCAAACGTTTCAGCCGGGTGCTCCAGAGTGAACTTCAATATGCTTCCTTATAGAGATGCTTTCAGCCGGTGACATCTCTTCTCTGACTAATTCCACATACCTACTTTACTCGTTCATCACATTTAGTTTATTGGATTACAGGTTATCATAAATAAATTCAAAAGTAAAGTCTTAAATTTGGGTACTGCCCCGCCCCAACTGACCCATTTATATCCATCGGGCCGGGACAGTCAATCTTACATGGTTCCGTTGATAAAAGGATTGTGCTGCCTTTCAAACCCTATAGTCGTACCAGGTCCATGCCCAGGGTAACATACTACATCGTCCTCATAACACAATAATTTTTCTTTTATATTCTTTATTATTTGAGGATAAGATCCTCCAGGAAAATCGGTCCTGCCTATAGAGCCCTGGAACAGGGTATCCCCCACGAAAATTATTTTTCCAACCTTGAGACAGATACCTCCCTGACTATGCCCGGGGGTGTGAATAACTTCCAGTTCTACGGTATTGCCTATTTTTATAATATCTCCCTCATCAATAAACTGGTCAGCAGCCGGACTGGTTACTTTGCTTCCCATCATCAATGAAAAATTGGAAGCTGCGTTCTCCAACATCTTTGCATCGTTTTTATGAATTAAAATTTTCGCCCCGGTTGCCTCTTTAACTTCTCGGTTGGCACCGATATGATCGATATGACCATGGGTATTGATAATGTAGACTGCTTTCAGATTTTCCTGTTCCAGCAGTCTCAGTATTGCCGGAGCATTTCCACCCGGATCGATTACTGCCGCCTCCCTGGTTTCTTCACAGCCGATAATGTAACAATTAACTGCCATGGCGCTTATCTCTAAGCCTCTTAATATCATTATATCTACCTCCTACTAAAACACTTTCTCACTATCAAGCAGAATGGTAACTGGCCCATCGTTATCTATTCTGACCAGCATTTCAGCTCCAAATATACCGGTAGCAACTTTTATGCCCAGGTCCTGCAAATACTTAACACTATATTCGAAAAGCGGCAGTGCCAGCTCGGGCAAAGCTGCCTCACTAAAACCTGGTCTCCTACCTTTACGCACATCTCCATAAAGTGTAAACTGGCTTACCAGCAATATCTCCCCACCGTTATCAATCAGGGAGCGGTTCATCTTGCCCTCCTCATCCGGGAAGATCCTCAGATGAACTATTTTATCCATCATGTATTCGGCTTCTTTTTCTGTATCACCTTTTTTTATTCCCAGCAGCACCATTAAGCCTCTATTGATCTGTCCAGTAATTTCACCTTGTACTGTAACTTTACTGCCGGTAGTCCTTTGGATAACCGCCCTCAATCTAATCGCTCCTTATTTCGCCTGGCAGCACTCTCCTGACTTCCACTACATCTCTTATCTTTTGTATTCTCTGCATTACCGCCTGCAGATGGCCAATGTCCTTTATTTCTAATTTAAAATTCATTACTACCCAATTGTTTTTGGTAACTCTCGAAAATACCGAGAGAATATGGACTCTAGTCTCATTTATTTCCACCATGACATCGGCAGTCAGGCGCGGTCTATCCAATGCCCTAACTTCCAATTCCACACTATACAGCCCTTTATCATCCGCCCACTCTACCTCAATAGTCCGCTCTTTCTCATTTTTTAAATAATTGAGCATATTAGGACAGTCTCGGCGATGCACAGATACTCCTCTACCCCTGGTTATGTAACCTAAAACGCTGTCTCCCGGAAGCGGATTACAGCATCTGGCCAGCCTTATGGCCACATCATCTACCCCTTTTATGCGCAGGGCGGTGGTTTCTCGCTCATGCTGTACGACATTGCTGTGTATAGGTAAATTTGCAATATCTTCCACCTGGGCATCGTGAAAATATAGTTCCTTCTGCTTGTTAATAACTTGATTAACAGTAATGGTGCCGTCTCCAACTGCAGCAAACAGATCATCAATGTTAGTTAAGCTGAATCGTTTAGTCACCTCCAGCAGTTTATCTTCTTTAAGCAGTTCTTTGGGGGAGAGATGCTTTTTTTTCATTTCATCTTCCAGCAGGTCATGTCCCTTGAGAATATTGGACTGCCGCTGCTCTTTTTTAAACCACTGTTTTATCCTGTTTCTAGTCGAAGATGTTTTCACAAAATTCAACCAGTCATGGGAAGGACCCGGGGAGTTTTTGGAGGTGATTATTTCAACTATATCACCGTTGCTGAGCTGATAATCCAAGGGCACGATCCTGCCGTTAACTCTGGCACCAGTACAGCGGTGGCCAACCTCGGTGTGAACCCGATAGGCAAAATCTACTGGACAGGCTCCTTTAGGAAGTTCGTATACATCGCTTTTAGGAGTGAAGACGTATACCGTATCATCAAACAGATCTATCTTGAGGGACTCCATGAATTCACCGGTATCGTTGATGTCCTGCTGCCACTCCAGAATACTTCGCAGCCAGGCCAGCTTTTTATCTAATTTTTTCTCAGCTGCAATCTCGCCTTCCTTGTATCTCCAGTGGGCTGCTATACCAAATTCAGCAGTTCTGTGCATTTCCCAGGTTCGGACCTGCACCTCAAAGGGCTCACCACCTTTTCCAATAACAGTAGTATGCAGGGATTGATACATATTGGGTTTAGGAGTAGCAATATAATCCTTAAAACGTCCTGGCAGCGGGGTCCACATAGTGTGTATGACCCCTAGCACACCATAACAAACCCAAATATCATCAACAACTACCCGAATAGCAATTTTATCATAAATTTCATCTACATCTTTATTCTGTTTTATCATCTTCTTATAAATACTATATATGTTCTTAGGACGCCCCTTTATCTCGGCGTGTATCCCAGCTTTATCAAGCCCTTCCCGCAGCTGCTGTATCAAATCATTAACATACTCTTCCCTCTCCCGTCTTTTCTTTTTGAGACGACTGGCAACTTCCCGGTACATATTATTATCCAGGTAAGAAAAGGCAAGATCTTCTAATTCCCATTTAAATTTAAATATTCCCAGACGATGAGCCAGCGGTGCAAATATCTCCATAGTCTCACGGGCTATTTCCTGCTGTTTACGATCAGTCTGGTAATTCAAGGTTCGCATATTGTGCATTCGATCAGCTAGTTTGATCAATAAAACCCTGATGTCTCTGGCCATAGCCATAAACATCTTGCGCAGGTTTTCGGCCTGGGCATCCTCTCTGGATTTAAAATTAATACGGCTTAGTTTGGTTACTCCATCAACCAACAGCGCGATCTCCTCACCAAACATGCTGAGTATATCATTATAGGTATAGCTGGTATCCTCCACCACATCGTGCAGAAGCGCAGCACATATTGAGGCGGTATCCATTTCGATATCAGCCAATATAAGTGCCACTTCCAGTGGATGGGTTATATAAGGATCTCCCGATATCCTTTTTTGTCCTTCATGTGCTTTATGAGCCAATTCAAAGGCTTTGACTATTAATTCTGTATTAGCCCCCGGATCATAGCTCAGCACACTATCCAGCAAAGGCTGAACATCTATACACATATTATCACCCTATAAGAATTTTATTTAAATCATCAACTAATCTTGCAAATGCTTTTTTTTCATGCTTTCCTTCCAGGTAATAAGGTGATCTATTAGTAGTTAAATGCGTTTTTTCTACACTTTTGCACTTTATTTCAATAATACTACCCTTTTTATCTATTTGACACAAGCCAAGATCAATGAGAATATACAGCACTGGGAACAAATCAAAAGGCGAAAAAGCCTTGCCAACATATTTCCCTATCATCAATGCCAGATCTGTAATTTCCATATTAATTGGATTTTTCTCACAGTATTGAAAGTATTCTAATACAGCCTCGAGGATTTCCGGTTCAGGGTACATTCTATTTAAGAAATTGCGGTTCAACTTAATATCTCTTGAAGTGAATAATACCCCTGCAGTTAAGCAGTCTTCCTTCACCTGTTCCAGTACAAATCTGGCCTCATAATGGCTGAAGGGTGCATCTGCAAACAATATCTGATCGAATTCTAAATCGTAGGTATTGCACCCGCTGTATGCCCCATCAGTAACCAGCGCACTGCTCCTGGTTTGCCAGAAATCCTGCCTTATTTTTCGTCGCTCACTGATATTGGCCAGACCTGCTTCCACCTTACTTCCTGGAAATTGTTTAACGATATTTTGTATAGTTTTTTTTCGGTTGGCATAGATCAATGTTCTTCCGGGGTAATCGCTTATTACATGAGCTGCGGTCCATTCTGTATTTTTGATAGTCTCTTCAATAGTCTCAATTTCACAATTCCTTATCCAATACAGCAAATTCTCTTCAATGGTATCCGGCCAGGCCTGTACCAGCAACCTGAGCTTGCCTGGCAATTGTTTGTTCTCCAAAAAATAGCGCAAATAGGGAACCGACATAACATAGATTTTGTTCCTGCCGTTAATAAATTCATCTTCATTCATTTTTCTCTTAGCTGTCGGCAGTTTACCATGAAGCTCAGCTATGATATCCGGCCGGAAAAAACTTTGCAGAACATTGACATGTCTGATAAGACTCCTATAGGTAGGACATATGAAGAGCACTGGCCTGCATTCATCCATTTCCAGCAGACATTTCTCAACCGCCCTTATTAATCCGGAACTGAAGCTGTTGCTTTGGGGAAGTATATCTGGCCGATAGGAAGGTTTCATGTCTTTTATCTTGAGCTGCAGATTCTTCTGCCCCCGAAATTCATTTTCAGTAAGCTCAAAGACCTGATCGTGATAGCAGAGGCTGGTAGGACAATTCATGAGATCAGCCCGGTTAAAGGCTATGGCAGCCAAACGTCTGCTGCCCACTTTTCCCTTAAAATGGCCCTGGCCTACCAGGGTAGGCGAGTATACGGGCGTATTCCTTAGAGCCAGCACTGGTATGGGGTTTCCTTCTCCACAAGGTTGGAACTGCTGAAGTTCATTTAACAGCCCTCTGTCTATATCATCTAATTCTACCTCTAAATCTATAAACTGCCGGCGCCTGAACTCCTCGATCTGATAATTGTTTTCACACCATTCATTTATATTTCGTCTGAAATCTTGATAGTCGTTTTTGTTCATAGTCAAGCCAGCGGCCAGCTTATGTCCGCCAAATTGAACTAAATATCTGCTGCAATTTTCCAGGGCTTGGTACAGGTCAAAACCGATTATACTGCGGCCTGACCCTTTCCCCACCTGGCTATCCCAGGATATTAAAATGCTGGGTCGATTATATTTATCGCACAGGCGGGATGCTACGATTCCAGTAACTCCCTGATGCCAATCTTCCCCTCCCAGCACCAGTACCCTATCATGGGACATATTCTCTTTTTCAATCTGTGCAACTGCTTCTTTAAAAATCTCTTCTTCTATTGCTCTGCGTTCGGTATTCATTTCACTCAGCATATGGACCAGTTCCTCGGCTGTTTTTTTATCCCGGGCCAACAGCAATTCAATACTGGTTCCTGCATTCTGTAAACGGCCAGCTGAATTCAAGCGAGGGGCCAGAGCAAAGCCTACATGTGAAGGAAGGAGCTGCCTGCCCTGCAGTCCACATTCTGTTATTAAAGCCTGTAAACCTATTCGTTTAGTTTTTTGTATTTTTTCCAGACCATATTTTACATATATTCTGTTATCCCCGGTTAAGGGAACAATATCAGCAATCGTAGCCAGGGCCACCAAATCCAGCCATTCGTACTCATCCAGGTCAATATTCCTTATCCGGCAGATAGCCTGAGCTAATTTGAATGCAACTCCGACCCCCGCTAAATTACGATTTTTCTCGTTCCCATCGATCCTTGGATTTACAATTGCAACCGCTTTGGGAAGCTCCTCTCCTGGAGTATGGTGATCGGTTATTATTATGTCTAATCCAAATCCAGCTGCAGTTTGTACTTCCTGCACTGATTTAATCCCACAGTCCACACTTATTACCAGTGAATAACCCTGCCTGGCCAGCTTTTCGACCGCATCCAGATTCAATCCGTAACCTTCAGTAAATCGCCCGGGAACATAATAGTCAACCGGATACCCCAGTCGGTCAAAACAGCTCTTCAATAGGACCACACTGCATATCCCGTCCACATCATAATCTCCGTAGATAATTATTTTTTCGCGTTCTTTTATGGCCTGGTTGATCCGTTCAACAGCAGCCTGAATCCCTCCCAATAAGAAAGGATCACTCAAATCCGCCACTTCCCCGAATAAGAACCCTTGTGCCCTGGGATAAGTATCTATCCCTCTTTGTACTAACAGCCGGGCTACAATAGGTGAAATATTCAGCTCATTTTGCAGCTGCAAGGCTTTTGATTCATCGAAAGCCTTAAATTGCCAGTAAGATCTCACATGCATAAAAACCTCCAATTAGTGCTGGATAGAACAGTTTGGAACATTAGGATTCTGCAAATGCAGCCGGTTTTTTTATACCCGCCCATCTACTCTTATAGGAATTAAGTCCTTATCAATGAGTCGTTGAAAGATTCCGGTGGGCTGGTGGTAGATACAGCCATATTTATTAAAATCAATTATACCCGATTGTGCTTAATCTGCGGGATTTTTTTATTAGGAGGGGGAAGCTTTTACTATTTTAATAAATTACGCTCCATTGACCATCAAACGCCCAGGTTGACCCGGCAAAGAATTGTTGGCGGCTTGATAGGTATAATCAAATTAAAAAGTAATATCTCCAGGAGGGCTGCCGCAAAGGCCCTTTTTATATATACATGGCAAGATTAGGCGTATAATATAATGTAATAATACAGAAACCGCAAAAAGGGGGAAGGAATCTATGAATAGTGTCTGGCGGGTATTGGGAGGAATAATATTTGTTGTGCTATTTTTCTGGACTCCGGTTGTCAATATAACACTCTGGATCTTACTGCTTATTGTTGGCAGTGTATCCTTCATAGGCATTCATCTCCGTGAACAGAAAAATTGTCCTGGAAAGTGGGTAATGCATTGGGACCTCTTTTTGCAGAACCTGCTGGTAGGTGGGGTGGTTTTATCATGCTTTACACTGTATATATTTAGAGGAATTAAATTGCTCCCAATAATAATGGCCGGGGTGCTATTAAGTGTTGCCCTGTATGCTGCTTTTATGGCATTAAAAAAAGAAACTACCCCGGAATTTTAACAGGTTTAATCCCATCTTCTGGCACCAGTGTATTTAACAAATAAAAGAAATTGATAAGGGTTAGTACCATCATCAATCTCTACCAATCGGTTTTCACAGTCGTAGGAATAATCCTTATTGTCTGCTGAGGTGAGGCAGCCTTTGTCATCGTAGCTGAAGTAAAAGCGGTAACTGCTTCATCCAAACGCGGCTAATTCTATGTTAGTTACCTACTTTATTTTACGATAAGTTCAACGCTCACATCAGATGAACTAGACATGAGAAGATCGAAGCACAAAAATATCATCCCCTATGAATCTATTTCCTCAAAGGAATAATCATTGCAATATATACTAATTGTAGAATCGGACGTAGTGTATAGATTTAAATGAATTAATCCTTCCTTGGAATTATTACCCATGGTAACATTTGTTGTTAAAACGATTTCTTTATTTATATCACCTTTTACATCGAAATCGATTCTTTTATAATCTAACAAAGCTAAAATCGCTTGACAATATTTTGCTTCATGAGGAACCTCATCTTTTTCAATCACTTGATCAGTCAAGTGGTAAAGTTCAATAACAACACTTCTGTTTTCTGGTCTAATACTAATATTCTTGATAATGCTATCGTGAAAACTAATTTGATATAAATCGGCCATTCTTTCACCTCTAAAATCAAATTCACTTGTTACTTTATTTGCGTTTGGTAATAGTGTAATTGGCATCATAGACAAACGCAGTCGTTTATTCAATAAGTTTCCAGTCGAAAAGAGTTTTAAGATCTTCAAAACATTTTTCACATACCCAACAATATTCATCCAGATGCAGTAATCTAAATCTTCATTACAGAACTTTTCCCAACAGAACTCACAGTGCTCATGACCCCAGTTTTTTTCTTTACTTCTAAATCTAGCTGGATTGCAACTTTTTCCTTTTATATAATTCTATATCTTACATTTCTTTCCTGCTTTGTATAATTTTTTCACAATATAGGAATGGTTGAGCACAGATTTGCCATATTCAACGGTTTACATATACAATATTGTAAAAGAAAGGGGGCCTGTAGAGTGAATCAGGAGCAGATCAATCGTCTTAACGAACTGGCCCGGATCAAAAAGGAAACCGGACTTACAGCGGAAGAAGAACAGGAGCAGAAAGTGCTTTACCGGCAGTATATAGATTGGATCAAAGGCCAAGTCAGGGCTCAATTAGATGAGGCAGCATCCAAAAACCCACCCGGCTCTTGTTCCTGTGGTGATCCTAACTGCAAACATAGCCATTAAGGTAATAATGGCAGCCTGGTGGGACGCGGGGACAGGTTCCTTGTCCCACCTAAATTATTTGTGGGACAAGGAACCTGTCCCCGCGTCCCACCTGTTTCCCCATCTACCTTTTCCTCCATTTCCATAAAAAACCTGTGCGTATTCTTGTGTATACAACATAGATATTAATGATGTGACCACGGTGTAATTATGTGTATAGCAGGAGGTGCTGGTTTTGGCAGGTATTAGACACATGTATCCGGGCGGCAATACTCGTTATGGGTTTTATTCACTGTATCACGATCTGGTTCTGCCCCGGGTAGAACGGAAAATAGTCTTAAAAGGTGGTCCGGGAGTTGGCAAATCTACATTCATGAAAAAAGTGGGAAATTATTTTTTCGAAAAAGGCTTTGATATCGAATTCCACTGGTGCTCATCTGACGATAATTCCCTGGATGGATTAGTAATAGGAGACCATCAGATATGTCTTGTGGATGGTACAGCCCCACACGTTGTAGATCCCGTCTATCCAGGAGCAGTAGACGAGATAATAAATCTTGGTGAATATTGGGACCGCGGAAAGATCAAACCCGCCCGTGAAAACATTATTAAACTCACCGGTAATATAGGCCGCTATTTCAATCTGGCTTATCGGCGTCTGCAGGAAAGCGGAATTGCGTATGATGAACTAAAATCATATCACAGCAGAAGCGTAGATGAACGATCATTAAGCAGAAATATACAGGCCCTGGCTTCCGACTTCCTGGGGAGCGAAACTTCATCTTTTCAAAAACCCCGGCATCTTTTCGCAGGTGCTATCACTCCCAGCGGCCTGAATACCAAGATAGACAGTCTGATTCCTAAAGATGCTTCCCTTTTTGCTGTAAAAGGAAGTCCGGGAAGTGGTCTTAAAGATTTATTTAAGTATGTTGAGGGAATGCTGGAACTGGCTGGAATATATGCGGAAATTTTTCATAATCCCTTTGATCCCTCAGAGATCGACCTTATTATTCTGCCCGGAAGCAGAAAAGCACTTCTAGATACCAGTTCAAATATTTTCGCCTATGAGAATAAACTGCAAACTTCTAAATACCGTCGAATATTAGATTTTGATAAATTTTTGGATATATCTGAAATCGAGCAATACGCTAAATCGATTTCACAGTCCCAGGACAGGATGGAAGCAGGAATAAGAGATGCAGTTTATTTCATTGAATCAGCCAAGAAAACCCATGATGAATTGGAATTGTATTACATCCCAGCTATGGATTTTGAAGCAATCGATGCTTTTCGTGAGCAGCTGCAGGAAGAACTGCTCGGGGAATTGTAGATATCTTCATAAAAAACTGAATATGGTGCGTTAATATAAAGATAAGAACCTCTAGCCTGGTGTCTCCTTCCGGGTAAAGGTTCTTATCTTTATTACTGACTTATATCAATAATGACGAAAAGCTTTTCGCAAAGTCGATAACCGGAATAAGAACATAGCATCTGTACCAAGCTGCACTATGACTAAAATATTTCACTACAGATTATAATAAGCGCTTTCCATGGGGGTAAAAAAGAGTCCGATAGCTGCCATCCACTTTCCTGGATAATACCTGGAGCCCCAATATGTTGCTATAGCGAAAATGCGACAAATCGAGAACCGTCCCCTGTCGCATTTTATATCATCATGGCTCTAACTACATCTCCCTGCTTTCCCTGCCCCGGTTTAAGATCCAGAATCAATGGGGGCTGGCTATTGAAACTATTGGCTTCGTTCAAGGGCCGGGCGAAAACATAGCCATGTTCCATAAATATCATTTCAGCCCGGCGCAGACTGCGCCGATCCGATATTTTTTTAACCGGACGGTGCAGTTTAATATCAAACCAGCTGTCTGATGCACCAATAATTCCCATTAAGCCTAGAATAGCGGGTTTAATTAAAACTTCAAAAAGTAAGCTGACTGCGCCGGGATGGCCGGCCAGGTTATATATTAAGCTTCCTTCATGAACTGCAACGGTTGCCCCTTTTCCAGGTATGATATCTAACCCTTTGAAGAGGGGTTCTGCCCCTATCTCCTTCAGTGAATCATAGACCAGGTCATATTTCCCATGGCCGGTTCCCCCGCTTATAATGACCATATCTGAAGAGTCCGTGCCCTTGGTTATTTCATCTGCTATAGAGTCCCTATCATCTTTGACCCCAGTTTCCGAAAATACCGGCACTCCCCCGGCCGTTATAACTTTTGCCGAAAGGAGACTGCGATTGCTATGATAGATCTGACCTCGCTGCAGCGGAAGCCCTGGCAAAACCAGCTCACTTCCGGTGTTAATGATATATATGCGAGGGATCTTATGAACCAATAACTTTTCCAACCCGCAGCAAGCTATACGTTCAATCCTTTCCGGGTCCAAAATCTCTCCCGTTTTAACCAAGTGTGTTCCTGCCGGTATTTCACTTCCTGCCTGCTGTATGTTTTCGCCCCGCCTAGACTTTTTAGCAGGATAAATGATGCTTCCGCATGGTTCAACATGCTCCTGCTTGATAACTGCAGCGGTACCGTCAGGCAATACCGCTCCAGTCATGATTTTAACCGTTTCTCCGGGCTTAAGAGCTATATCGCAACTGCTGCCGGCAGGCCATTCGGCAATCACCTTCAGAGGCGGAATATGATCACTGTTTATCTTAAATAAATCCTCCATGCATACAGCAAAACCATCTACTGCCGAACGGTTAAAACCTGGAACATTAGACTCAGCTGCTATATCCCGGGCAGATACGCGCTGGCAGGCATTTTCCAGGCTAATTTGTTCTTTTTCCAGCGGGCAAACATTCTTTATACATAAGGAAACTGCGTCTTCCAGGCTTATTGCACTATTCATTAAATCCACCTCATTAAAAGAGCCACGCGCTAGTAATACTGCCTGCTAAAATTCCCTGCTGCTCATAAGGAATATGAATAAAGGCATCCGCCAGAGACAAAATGCTCATTAAACCCGATTTGCCCAGCAGCGGCCGGCCTAATAATTGCTTATCATCTTCTTCCAGTACTACCGGAATAAAATCATCTCTGCCTGGCTGGGATGCGATATTCTGGGTGACCTTTACCCTTATTTCCCGCCCGGCATCCGGCTTAAGAAAAGGACTGCAGACGATATTAAACATCATCAGAGCCGATACCGGATGTCCGGGCAGCCCGATGACCAGTTTTTCGTTCACCTTAACGGCCAGGGTAGGCTTGCCTGGCTTTACCGCCAGACCATGAAACAGAAGTTCTGAGCCGGGAATTGACAGCAGCACATCAATGGTTACGTCCATAATTCCTACCGAGCTCCCACCCGACAGCAGCAGTACATCATTTTCTTCCAGGGCTTTTAAGACGGCAGCGTTTAGCGCTTGAAATTCATCTTTAACGATAGGATAGGTACAGGGTATGCTGCCACAGCCATGTACAGCCGAGGCCAGAGCATGGGTATTAACATCCCGGACCTGCCCTGCGGCGGGATCAACATCAATCGGAACAATCTCATCACCCGTCGAAATTATTCCTATCTTATAGGGCTGGTATACATCAATTCTATCAATGCCCAGTGAGGCCAGAAAACCAACATCCTGAGGCCGTAATATTTTCCCGGGGTTAAACAGGGACTGACCCCTCTTAACATCCTCACCTCTGAGCATCAGATTTTCTCCTGGTCCCACCGGACGATAAATTAATATCGTGTCATCACCCAGTCTCTCAGTATATTCGACCATTACAACCGCATCAGTACCGGGAGGCATCATCCCTCCGGTCGGTATCCATCCGCACTGGCCTTTTACAATCTTGATTCCCGCCAGCTCACCCATCTTTATCTCACCCTGGTAATCAAGATAAGCCGGCAGCGATTCACTGCTGCCAAAGCTATCTTCCGCCCTTACCGCATACCCATCTACGGTGGATCTATCAAAGGAGGGCAGGTCTTCCGGCCCAATAATATCCTCGGCCAGTACGCGCCCTGAAGCTGACAGGAGCCCTGAACGTTCTATCTTACGAAGAGGAAAATGCTTCCCGATTTTTTCCACTGCTTCATCATATTTAACTACTTTTAAAAATTCCGTCATTATATAACACCTCACGGTTTTATTCTGCTTTTATAATTTATTATACTTGATATTATCCAGGCCTGTCCGCTTCATAGATATTTCTTATCCTGACCAGCTTTCCTCAATTTTCTTGTACAAGTTAAGCTACCTTTATTGTATAAATTGAATTACTGCTGTAAATTGTTTAAAAAAAGATCTTTGGGTTCCCAGCATTAATATATTTTGATTTAATAGTGTTATACTTTACAATGGAAATAATACTACAATAAGGTGATTAATATGAAAAGAAATGTATATATAGAGAATACTCCCCTGGAACAAGCCATAGAATTATTTATGGGGCAACTGGAAAAACGCGGTTATTTAAAAACAGAAACTGAAACTGTTGATGTTCTGGGCAGTGTAGACAGGATCTTGTGTTCTGCAGTAACCGCGCGCAGATCATCACCGCATTATACAGCTTCGGCCATGGATGGCATAGCAGTAAAAGCGGCCGACACTTATGGCGCCAATGAGAGCAGTCCGGTGACTCTTAATAAAAATCAGTACATGGAAGTAGATACCGGAGAATATGTACCCAAGTCCTTTGATGCCGTGATAATGATAGAAGACATAAATTACCTGGGAGAGCAGGTTGAGATCATTAAACCAGCTGTACCCTGGCAGCACATCCGCTCGGTAGGAGAAGATCTGGTGGCGATGGATATGATTGCGCCTTCCGGCACCATAATAGGTCCTTATGAACTGGCGTCCTTCATAACCGCAGCCGTTCCTGAAGTTGAGGTGGTTAAGAAGCCTTTGGTTGCAATCATCCCAACTGGTACCGAACTTCGTGACAGGGGCCGTGAAGAGATGGAACCCGGGGAGATCGTTGAATCTAACAGCCGGATGCTGATGGCTATGTGTCAGAAGTGGGGAGCCCAGGTTTTCAGACATGACATCGTCATCGATGATAAAGCCAGGCTGTTGGAAGCAGTAAACCAGGTCAAAAGCAAAGCTGATATGATCGTCATTTGTTCAGGTTCATCTGCCGGCCGGGAAGATTATACATCTTCCATAATACAGGAATCAGGAGAGCTCCTGATCCATGGTATAGCAACACGACCCGGGAAACCAGCCATTCTGGGAATCATTGATAATAAACCGGTTATAGGCGTACCTGGTTACCCAATATCGGCCCAGCTGGTTTTTACCCTCTTTGCCAGACCGGTCATTTATAAGAAATTGGGTCTTGATCTTCCTGCCGATTCTGTTATCGATTGCAGAGTTTCGAGGAAAATTGCTTCCTCTATGGGAGTAGACGAATTTATTTATGTCAATGCCGCCCGGATAAAGGATGATTATATATCTTACCCGCTCAGCCGGGGTGCAGGGATCACCACCAGCCTGGTTAAAGCAGACGGAGTCATGCACATCGAACGAGGTAACGAAGGACTGGAGGCAGGCAGTAGATGCACAGTCGTATTGAGTAAACCCCGTGATTTGATTGATCGAACTCTGGTCTGCATAGGCAGTCACGACATATCAATGGATTTCCTGGCCGATATCATGCAGCAAAAGCATAATATAAGACTTGTTTCTACCAATGTAGGAAGCATGGGAGGAATAATGTCCTTAATGAAGGGTGAATGTCATTTTGCAGGTGTGCACTTGCTGGATTCAGAAACAGGTGATTATAACAGCAGCTATATAACAAAATATCTTAATAATAGCCCCTGGATACTTGTTAACTTGCTATACCGGGAACAGGGATTGATAGTCAAAAAAGGCAATCCCATGAATATCAAAGATATCACAGATTTATCACAATATAATGTACGGTATATTAACCGGCAAAGGGGTGCCGGAACCAGAGTATTATTTGATTACCTGCTCGATAAGGCAGGTTTAAGCCAGGATCAAATTAATGGATATACACGTGAAGAATACACCCATCTAGCTGTTGCTGCCGCAGTAAAAAATGATGCCGCTGACTGCGGTCTGGGTATATATGCCAGTGCCAAGGCTTTAGATTTGAATTTTATTCCATTTTCGGAAGAAAGATACGATTTATGCCTATTACCGGACTTAATGGATAAAAAAAATATCGAAGTACTGATGGAAATCATCACTGGAAGCGAATTTAAAAAAAGAGTTATGGATTTCGGTGGTTACAGCTTTCGAAACACCGGTAATATAATTTGCCAGAACTTGCCATAACTTATTTTCATAATATTTATTATGATTTGTTATACCACGCTGTGATGGCGACAACTTGCAAGGAATTCACTTCTTCGTGTCGAAGTAACATAGCAGGTGAAGGTATGCGAATATTTTTATGCTGTTTTCCCGCAGCACATTCACTAGTGAGGGGAGGGGATTTATAGCCTATACTAATTTCCCCATATTAATATTGGCATAATTAGCATGTAAGCAACATGAATCTATTAAAGGTTTTTGTGCTTATTTTAGGGTGTCCAATTTTTTGCTGGGATGATACAATCTAAAGAAGTAGCCAGTACAAAATTGAATACGGCGAAAGGAGAGTGTGGAGTTTATGAAGGTTACCCGTAGACAATTTCTCAAGGTAACCGGAGCAACGGTGGCAAGCTTTGCAGTTATAGATTTGGGATTTGATATGACTGCAACAGCCAGTGAAGTCCAAGGCATGCGCACCAAAGGTGTAAAACCATTACCAACCATCTGCCCGTTTTGCGGAGCTGGTTGTGGACTGGTGGTCTTTTCAAAGGAAGGTGCACCGGCTGACGGACCGCAGTTGCTCAGCGTTCAGGGAGACCCGGACAACCCAATAAATCGGGGAGGAGCCTGCAGCAAAGGTTCTGCGCTGATGAATATCCGGGAGATATATAGCCCTGAGACCGGGGAGCAGGAGATTAACCCAGAAAGAAGAACCAAACCTTTATTTCGAGAAGGTGGAACTACCAAGTGGGTAGAAAAAGATTGGGATTGGATGTTCGAAGAGATAGCAAACAGATTTAAGCAGACCCGCGATGAATACTTCGAACATAAAGATGAAAATGGAATTATTGTTAATCGGTGTGAAGCTTTAGCCAGCATGGGCGGAGCAGCACTGGATAACGAAGAACTCCAGTTGATTGCGAAGTTAAGCAGAGCTCTGGGCATGACCTATATTGAGCATCAGGCCCGTATCTGACACTCCTCGACGGTTGCCGGTCTGGCACCCACATATGGTCGCGGAGCGATGACTAATCACTGGGTTGACTTGAAAAATACTGATTGCGCTTTGATAATAGGCAGTAATGCCGCTGAAAATCATCCTATTTCCTTTAAATGGCTTACACAGGCCAGGGAAAAACGGGGAGCGAAGATAATCAACGTTGATCCGCGTTTTACCAGAACTTCGGCCCGGGCAGATATCTATGCCCCACTGCGTTCTGGTACTGATATTGCCTTTATTGGCGGTATGATGAACTATATATTACAAAATAAACGCTATCATGAGGAGTATGTGAGATGGTATACCAATGCCACCTTTATCGTCAAAGATACTTATGGATTTGACGATGGAATCTTTTCCGGTTACGATCCTGAAAAACGCAAATATGACGGAGCCAAATGGGCATTCGAAATGAATGAAGATGGCACTTACATGAAGGATATGACCATGGAAGACCCACGCTGTGTTCTTCAGATAATGAAGAAACATTATGAGCGCTATGACATTGAGCTGGTATGCAGAATCACCGGAACTCCTAAAAACAAATACATGGAAGTAATTGAAGCCTATGCTGCAACCGGTGCTCCTGACAAAGTAGGTACTATAATGTACGCCATGGGAACTACCCAGCATACCGTAGGTACTGAAAACGTCAGAAGTTATGCTATACTGCAGCTTCTGCTGGGAAATATAGGGAGAGCCGGCGGCGGGGTCAACGCCTTACGCGGGGAATCCAATGTTCAGGGCTCAACCGACTGGGCATTGCTTTATCACATACTGCCCGGTTACCTGAATACTCCTGAAGCTAAGAAGCATCCAGATTATGCTACCTATAATGCAGTAGAAACTCCCAAAACCGGTTACTGGGTAAACAAACCTAAATTCTTATCCAGCTTGCTGAAATGCTACTGGATGGAAGATGATCCCGCCAAATCCTATGATTATCTTCCCAAACGGATTGACGGCAAGAACTATGCGCATATCGCTATGTTTGAGGATATGTATAAGGGAATCATCAAAGGTATGATCATCTGGGGGTCTAACCCGATTGTTGGCGGCCCTAATGCGAATAAAGAACAAAAAGCCCTGGCTAATCTGGAATGGCTGGTAGCCATTGACCTGTGGCAGACTGAAACTTCAGAGTTCTGGAGCTATAAAGCCCTGGAGCGTCCAACTGATAAAGATGAGTATGATATTAAGCCTCCAGAAGAGATAAAAACTGATGTATACTTCCTGCCCGCTTGCGGTTCTTATGAAAAAGAAGGTTCTGTTTCCAACAGCGGACGCTGGATGCAGTTCCGTTGGAAAGCCGCTGATCCGGTAGGAGAATCCAAGGCGGATTTGGAAATCGTTCATAAATTAGCCCTCAAGATAAAGGAACTCTATGCGGGAAGCAGCAGAGTAGAAGATGAACCAATCACCCGCCTGACCTGGGAATATGGTCACGGCGATCATCCAGATATCGATATCATCGCCCGTGAGATCAACGGCTTTACAGTAGTGGATGGCAAGCCTGGTCCTCAGGTGGCTAATTTCACTAAACTGATGGATGATGGTACTACCGCATGCGGTAACTGGATCTATTCCGGTGTTTATCCCGCTGATACTGGAAACCCCGATGTGGACTATCTGGCCCGGAGAAGGATTAATACAGATGATCAGGTTGATCCGAATTATCCTCCGATTGGAAGCTACAGTCAGTGGTCATGGTGCTGGCCTGTCAACCGGCGCATTATTTACAATCGCTGCTCGTCTACTCCGGAAGGTGTACCCTGGGATCCCAATCGTGCTTCCATCTGGTGGGCTGGCGAAGAATGGAAAGGTAATGATATACCTGACTTTGGCAAAACCACTGATCCTAATGGCCCCGGTGGCAGAAATGCATTTATCATGCGGCCGGAATTAGTTGGCTGCATGTACAGCAAATGTAATGAAGGACCTTTACCTGAGCATTATGAACCCTGGGAAAGTCCGATTAAGAACCTGCTAAACAACCAGGATCTTAACCCTGCCGTCACGGTATTTGAACCAGACAAGCAAGGTACAACTGATAAATATCCAATAATTGGTACTACTTACCGAGTTTCTGAACACTGGCAGTCTGGTATCATGACCAGAACTCAGCCTTGGTTAGCTGAGCTCATGCCCAACTGCTTTGTTGAAATGAGTGAAGAACTAGCCAAAGATAGGGACATCAAGAATGGTAGCGAAGTTATTATCTCAACTACTCGTGGTGATATAAAAGCTCTCGCCTGTGTTACCAAACGATTCAAACCATTCCTGATAGATGGCAACTATGTGCATCAGGTCGGAGTACTGTGGCACTTTGGATTTAATGGATATGCACCTGGTGAACCAGCCAATCGGCTAACACCGCATGTCGGTGACGCGAACACGACGATTCCAGAGTATAAAGCATGGCTGTGCGATGTAAGGAGGGCGTAACTATGGCAAGAATGACTAATTTATATGATGTCAGCAAATGTACCGCCTGCCGTGGTTGCCAGGTAGCATGCAAAGACTGGAATCAACTGCCGGCAGTTATTGAACCTTTTACTGGTAATTATCAAACCCATGAAAGTACTAACGGGGATACCTATACTATTGTAAAATTTATGGAAGGCGAGGATCCGGTGGATGGCATATACTGGAATTTCCTTAAATATCAGTGTATGCATTGTTCAGATCCGGCCTGCATGTCGGTCTGTCCACAGGGAGCTTATTCCAAAACCTCCTGGGGAGCCACCTTCCATGACCCGGACAAATGCATTGGTTGCCAGTACTGCACCTATGCTTGTCCCTTTGAGATTCCCAAATACCGTAAGAGAGAAGACAAAATAACCAAATGTACTCTCTGTGTGGACCGCGTTGAGGAAGGATTGACCCCGGCCTGTGCTCGCACCTGCCCGACCGGAGCTCTGACGTTTGGAAACCGGGATGAACTCCTGCAGGTAGCAGAAGAACGGGTAAAATTCCTTCGGGCTAATGGCTTCCCCCGTGCCACTATATACGGCAAGCTGGAGCTGGGTGGTTTGAACAAGTTATATGTTCTTACCGATACTCCAGATAAATTCGAGTTACCTATTGATCCCAAGGTGCCAGGCCAGATTACCTTCTGGCAGGATTGGATACAGCCTTATTTTGGATGGCTTATCCCAGTTGCCCTGGCAGGATCAGCATTCAGTTTTGTAACTACCAGAATATTAGCCAATAAAAATGGAGACCATACGGAAGGAGGTCATGAGTAATGCAATGGATTCCTGAATATAAAGGGGATGTTCCTCGAGTAGAAAGATTCAATTTCCTGTCCAGGTTTACTCACTGGGGACATACCGTGACCTTTTTGCTCTGTCTCTTTACCGGTCTGGCACTTTTCCTGGATAGTGCCGACTGGCTGGCCGCGATTTTCGGCGGTTTCCATGGCGCAGGCCTGGTACACAGGATAGCTGCCGTAGCAATGACCATAGTAGTAGCTGTATTCGTAGTAGGAAATTTCAAAGTATTAATCGCCTGGATCAAAGATATTCTTCGCTTTGGCAAGAACGATATTATCTTTATTATGAAATTTCCCCTGGAGTTCCTGGGTTTCAAGGTAAAAATTCCTCCCCAGACCAAGTTTAACGGGGGTGAAAAAGGAAACTCCATGCTTACTCCAACTGCAGTTATATTCTTGATATTGAGCGGTTATATCATGTGGTTCCCCGCTATATTCCCAGCTGGTCTGGTGAGACTAGCTTATCCTATTCATGATATCAGTATGGTTCTGGCAACCATGATGGTATGTATGCATGGATACCTGGGATCTTTCCATCCCGGATCCGGTGAATCCTTCTGGGGTATGTGGAAAGGAACGGTCAGAGAAGAGTGGGCTGAACATCACCATAAAACTTGGTATGACGAAACTTATGGGGATAAAGCCAGCGGTGAATAGTATCTGATAACCTGTTGCTGTTAAAGGGGGAGTATACTCCCCCTTTATGTTTATTAAGTAATTATTTTGAAACGCTGACACAGTATAGGAAACTTCAGAGCGAATGTTTCCTTCTATTACGTGGAATCTACTTCAAGGAGTGATATTTTATGAACAGGAATAGTCCGGTTGATCTTCCCGAGGGATATGTGGAGTTTTATAAAAATTTAGAGACCTGGCAGAACGAGCAGCAAATTAAACTGCAGAAAAACTGTTCCTATGATAGGCTGGATAATGTTCTTCCATTACTCTCGGAACAAAAAAAGCCTATAATGATCCTGGGCAAATTCATTATTGATCCGATACAATATAGGGCAGTTTTTGGTAATTTACTCGCATTTATGACTGAAGCCCGACCAGAACTTAAAGAAGCGATGGATAACCTGATAAAGGATATCGAACAACTGGACTACCAACAGCTGGTTAAGGATTTATTAAACAGCAAGTATGAACCTTTTGCCGCATTGGCAGAAACTTATGGTATATCTACTGAATTGCTGGTATTTCTTTTCGAACATGCTGTGAGGCCATTCCTGAGGATTTATGCTGCTCCGTATCAAGAGCAGTTATGTGAAGACACCTTTCAACACTGGGACTTTCCTTCCCTATGCCCGGTTTGCGGAAGCAAATCACATTTCAGCCGACTCAGGCCGATCGACAATCGACGCTTTATGTTCTGTGATCGCTGTTTTATCGAGTGGGAAGCCAAATATTTGCAGTGTATTCACTGCGGCAATGATACCCCTGGAACCATCAAGTATATAAGTATTGAAAATGATGATTCTCACCAGGTTTACACCTGTGAAAAATGTAAAGGCTATTTAAAAACTTATGATGAAAAGCAGGGCGGCCGTAGTACTGACTTGTTTATCGCTAATATTGAAACTATTTACCTGGATATGCTGGCTCAGGAAAAAGGATATACCAATCACGATGTTTAATCAATAAGTTCGGTACCAGGTACCGAACTTATTATGAACCAATAAACAAGGCCGGATAGTAAATTTACCGTCCGGCCTCTATTTTATTTTGATGAGCTTTGATCAATTATTCTTCATCAGTATTGTTATTGCCGTCTGCCCCGCAGCGATTCCGGTGCTGCTTGTGGTAGCGACAGTTGTCTACCAGTTCGTAATTGCCACCTTCCAGGATCAGCATCTTCGAGTTGATCAAGGCATCCGCCACCTTCAGCCTGGCTTGTACCAGGATGCGCTGAAATGTAGTCCGGGATACTCCCATCTCAACCGCACAATCTATCTGGTCTAATCCCTGAAGGTCTTTTAAACGCAGCGCTTCCGCTTCTTCTATTTTCAATACGATTTCCTCTAGTTCATAACTGGGTATACCAGCTGGCTTAAAGAAACTAGATCTGGGTATATGTCCTACTCGCCGGCATTTTACTTTCCTAGGCATTAATATTCTCCTTTTTCTAACTTCAAGTTATTATCTACATTGTATTATAACATGCAGTTATCTATTTAAAAGCGGATAAAATAATAAAGTCTAGCTACTCTGAAGAATATTCCTGCCTACTGCCTCCCTTTTCTCTCCCAATGCCCTCTCCAGGGGAACATACTGCAGAGCTTCGGTCCAGCAGAACTCTACGCATTGTGGTGATCCGCCGCACAAATCGCATTTGAATGCTGTGCCTCTGGCAAAATTGAAATTTGCATGTCCAAATGGACAGGCCTGCACACACTGCCGGCAGCCAATACACAGGACAGGGTTAATTAGAACATCTCCACTATCAGCATTTTTAGTTATGGCGCCTGAAGGACATACGCTGACACAAGGGGGAGATTCACAAAAAGCACAGGTTATCGGTACATTAGAAGCTTCCGTAGGATACCTTACTACTCTTATACGTGATAGGGCTGGTGAGCATATATCTTCATGAACCAGAGAACACACCATTTCACAGGTAGCACAACCCACGCACTTCTGATAATCTACAAAAATTAGTTTATCCATCCTTTCCTCCTTTACCGCTGCCTGGTTTAATATTCACCGAATATATATCTACTGCTGTCCATATACCACGCCATAGTTGAAATTGAACCCTTATTATGCAGCAATTTTCTTGCCTCTGATAGAGGTGTTCCTTTTTTTATCATGGTAAAAATTGAACCTGTACCTTCCAGGCTGCCGACACATTGAAATCCTGCTACTCTATCATCGACTGCTAGAAGACGGTAATAGAGATCTTCACTCTCGTGTTCAATAACCTCTGTTTCATACCCGGCCAAACCATGAAGGTTTAACCCTATTGCAACACAGGGTATACCCATTATTTCTTCGATGACTACACTGCAGTTGCCTTCATATTCATCCAGCTTCCCCATGCAATTGGCGGCCGCTACATCAGCCTGTCTTTTGGCACTCGACCATAAAAGGCTCAAAGATGGTTTTCCGGTATAAACATGGGGTGACTGCACACAATCGCCACAGGCAAAAACTCCCGGTTCACTGCACTGCATATATTTATTGACTTCAATTCCTCCCAGACCTCCGATTTTCAAACCTGCCTTCCTAGCTAATTCCACATTTTGCCTGACCCCGGCGGCCCAAATAACTGTATCACATTCAATCTCCTGCTGGTCGGTTAGCAGTCTTTCTACCTGCTGTTCCCCTGCTACCCCGGTAACTCGTTCACCAGTAAAAACTCGAATATCTTCCTGTTCCAGCATTGTTTGTATTATATCTGCCGGCTTCTTGTCATATAGGAGAGGCATTATCCGATCCTGCATTTCTATAAGATATACTATACACCCTCTATTTCTAAGGGCACTGGCGGTTTCTACTCCTATATTTCCAGCGCCGACTATGACTGCCCGGGTTGGTTTATGATCGATAATTCTCTCTATATCCTGAGGTGTCTTCACCACAAAGTTGCCGTTCAATTGTGAGCCATCTATTTTTGGTATTATCGGTTGGCTTCCGGTTGCCATGATAAGCCGGTCGTAATAATATTTTTTATCTCCTGCTTCCAGGCATTGCTTGTTGATATCTACATTATTTACTTCCTGTCCAAAACAAGTCTTGATTTGCAGCTGCTCATAATCTAGTGAGGTTTTTAAGAAAGTCTTATCAAGGGGAATCCATCCAGCCAGAACATCGGGAAGAGCACAGGCAGAATATTCTGGAAATGATTCTCTAGCAAACATGACGATCTCACATTCTGAACTATGTTTTCTTATGCATGCTGCCGCCTGATTACCTGCAGCGCCATTGCCAATAATTAGTACTCTCATAGGTTTCCTCCCCTACTCAGAAAAGCCCCTGGATGCCTCCAGTATCCGTAATCCAGCCGCTTCCCTTCTCTTCTTATCTGCTGCTTCTGATATATCCATAAATATTAGGGCCCCGGTAGGACAGTGATTTACACACTCAGGGGTTCCCCCGCACAAATCGCAGTTCACAACCACTTCATTTAGGGGATCCCAAACCGCAGCGGAAAAAGGACAGGCAATCTCACAGGCCCGGCATCCTATACATCTTTCCACATTGCGCAAGGTATAAGCTGTATCCGGATCCTTATATATCAGGTTCATAACACAGAATATCTCACAAGGGGGATAGGTGCAGTGCATACAAACAACCGGCACGTTGAGCCCAAATTCTTGAAGCTGTTTTATTTTTATTCTAGCAAAGGCTGGGTGCCACTGCCCTGCCTTATACGCTGAACACACCAGCTGGCATATACCGCATCCATCACAGGCCTCAGTATTTACAACAATTCTCTTCATCTGCATCCCATCTTTTCACTCTTTATCCTAAATCATCAACCAGGTTCAGCCTGTCCAGGGTATTGGCATCGGGTTTCCCGGTCCTGCCATTCCAGCCCCGGACCTGATAATACTTTTCTAGAACCGCTTGTATTTTCTCTTCATCCAGAATATTTCCATCGATATCCTCTTCATAAAAACGGCGGGGGAATTTGCTGGCATCCACCTCTTCCCCTTCTCTCAGGTTAAAGAGCTTAATCAAATTCCAGGTTCGTTCGGAGCTTTCCATTAAATCAGCCGCAGAAATTTCTAGCCCGGTAAATGCCCGGCAGGCTTCCGCAATGATGGTGGGACCAACTTTTTCCATAACCGGAGGCCTGATACAAATCCCAACCGAGTTATAAAGGTTGATCAGGTCCTCAGCCCATTTGGACATTTCAGCGATATCAACGGTATCACTTTCAAGATCGATAGCTTTACTCTTGAGATCTTCCGGCATATCCAATCTATCATACATAGGCTTCTTGAACCCAAATCTTTCTTTCATATATTCTTCATCTTTATCATTATAACGCAGGTTCTCTACCGGATTGCGACAGCGCAGATGGTCTCCCCCTCTTATGTTGGTAAGCATACCCAGGGACCAGGTAGACCAGCGGCCCCGGGGATCGATCATGGGTATTTCCATGCCCTTTATATGAATGGCATATCTATCTGCATTTGCAAATTGTTCTGCGGCCCTTTTGGTGCCTTCTGCCAGTATATCTCCGATACCTTCTCGATCAATAATCTTGTGTAAAAGCTTAAAAGCTGCCTCATCATCTCCAAAATCAAGTTCAAAACCCACATCTTCGGTAGTAATGATACCCTTTTTATAAAGCTCTATAGCAAAACCCAATACGCCTCCAGTGCTAACCATATCCACACCATATCTCTGACAGATTTCACTGGCTTTAATAATAGCTTCAGTATTCAATCCTACCGTAGCCCCGAAAGACATTACCGGAGTGATTTCCAGATCCTTGACTTTCACGCCGGCATATTTACCTTCCTTTATCTCTGCCCAGTGCCCGCAGGCTATGATACAGGATTGACAGGCTACATGCCGGCTGCCATATTTATCGACAATTTGTCTGCCCCCAATTTCTTTCCAATCAGGCAGGGTTCCTAAAGTAAAATTATGAGCGGAAATGGCTTTATTTTTCCCATAGGGAATACTGGCATTCAGCGTCCCATATTCAGTAAATGCCATATAAGAAGAAGCCGATTTTATAAGCTGCTGCCCTTTTCTGACTGCTTCCAGTAACGCTGCCGAATTATGGACTTTTCTGCCTCGGGTTCCTTTAACGGCAATGGCCTTGAGTTTTTTGGATCCCATGACTGCTCCCAGTCCGGTGCGTCCCCACCCATCATAGCGGCCATTCTCAATGCTGGCAAATCGCACCAGGTTTTCTCCCGCCGGTCCAACCAAGGCGATTTCTGCTCCGTAATGCTTCTGCTCCAGTATATCTACTGTTTCCCAGCATTCCTTTCCCCATAGGAAAGCGGCATCAAGTATCTGAACTTCCTCATCACTGATAACTATATATACCGGTGTTTGGGAGGTACCCTTAATTAATAAGGCATCATATCCGGCCGTTTTTAGCTGAGTACCGAAAAATGCGCCAGAGTTAGAGGTGCCAAACTGGCCGGTTAAGGGAGATTTGGCAGAAGCTTCGGTACGTGATGCGGTTGGGAAGGGGGTACCTACCAGAGTTCCCGCTGCAAATATCAGTACATTCTCTTCGCCTAAAGGATCGGCTCCTACAGGTATTTCATCATATAGGATTCTGGCATTAAAACCTATGCCGCCCAAGTACTGCTTTATTAAATCAGGTTCTACTGCCCTTGAACTAATTGATCCGGTGGATAAATTGATCTCCAGTATTTTACCGGGGTAATCATTCATTACGTAAAACACCCCTCTCTATCAATATGTTTTATTATAAATCAGCCCTATACATTTTTTGACCCATTTCCAATTGGAAAATATGATAAATAATGCCTAGTTAACAACTATTTTGTATACAAATTAATTATAAATTAATAAACCCTGTTCTGCAAGAATCCTTTTAAAGAGTCTTAATCCAACAGGGTTATCAATCGATTGATTATAGCAAAGCCGCCAGTTTTTTAGCTGCTCTTTCAGCCTGTTCCAATACCTGTTCTTCATCAAAAGTCGTTATCCTTCTATTTTCCATAATAATATTTCCGTTAATAATTACTGTATCTACATCACTGGCCTGAGCAGAATAAACGATATTGGCCACCACATCATGAACTGGCTTCATATGGGGTTGATTTAAACTGATGAGTATCAAGTCCGCTTTTAATCCGGCCTGCAGCCGGCCCGTTTCATTTCCTAGTCCCAGTGCTTTTGCTCCATTAGCGGTTGCCATCTCTATAGCTTGATAAGCCGGCAGAACAGTGGGATCCATAGTATTAACCTTGTGTAACAATGCACCGGTTCGCATTTCCTGCAGCATATCCAGGTTATTGTTGCTGGAGGCTCCATCTGTGCCCAGAGCCACCGCAATACCTGCTGCCAGCATTTCAGGTACCGGAGCAATACCGCTGGCTAATTTCATATTGCTTTCCGGGTTATGGGCAATCCCTACCCCATGTTTCTTGAGTATGGCTATATCAGCTGGGGTCAGATGCACGCAATGGGCAGCAATGGTGGTTAGTTCAAACAATCCCACTTCCCCCATTAGTTCCACTGGTGTTTTACCATATTGTCTTTGTATATCCTCAAATTCACCTTTAGTTTCGGCAATATGAGTATGAATACCGATATTAAATTCCCGGGCTAGAGCTATTACTTTTTTCAGATAATCTGGGGGACAGGTGTAGGGAGCATGTGGTCCCAGCATAAAGCTGATCCTTTCATCAGCAGCCCGGTGCCATTTCTTCACCAGTTCTCGGCTCTCGGCCAAACCGCTTTCCGCTGCCGGACCAACGCCTATTAATCCTCTGGCAAGAACCGCTCTTATACCTGTTTCCTGCACGGCCCGGGCGGTTTCTTCCATAAAAAAATACATGTCATTAAAGGTAGTAGTACCAGATTTAATCATCTCCAGAATTGCCAGCATGCTTCCCCAGTAGACGTCTTCTGCAGTCAGTTTGGCTTCCAGCGGCCAGATTTTATTTTCCAGCCACTCCATAAGCGGCAAATCGTCAGCATAGCCTCTCATAAGGGTCATAGCAGCATGGGTATGAGTGTTAATAAACCCCGGCATCATCACCTTATTCCGGCCATCAATGACTTTATCATAGATCCCCTCTGGTGGCTGGCCTTTACCAACTTCTTTTATCATTTCCTCTTCAATTATCAAGTACCCTTCATCTATAAAATCATTCTGCTCGGTTACAGGTAGGATGCAGGTATTTTCTAACAGTATACGCACCTTGAATTCCTCCTTGTAAGTATTAAGATCTGCCTTTAAGGAATATGGTTATAAAGCCGGTTTTTTAATCTGCCCATAACTTTTAAATTTCTGGTTAAGCTTTACGATCTCCGCTTCCGGAAGACAGTTTATCTCTCCGATTCCCCGGGCGTAGATAGCCACCCGAGCTGTTTTCTCTACTACATAACATATCCTCAGGGCTTCTTCCATAGAAGAGCCAACTGCCAGCAGACCATGATTGGCGAGCAGAACTGTCTTTTTATCCTCCCCTAAAGTTCTGACTACCGTATCTGCCAAGGCGTTGCTGCCACAAACGGCATAATCAGCTACCGGTACCTCATGCCCTACCACCTGAGCTGTTTCCTCCAAAATCACCGGAATATTTTTACGGGCTACAGCAAAGGCGGTAGCATAAAGACTGTGCACATGAACAACAGCAGTTACATCCGGACGTTTTTGGTATATCTCCATATGCAGAGGAGTTTCGCTGGAAGGCTTGAAACTCCCTTCCACCACTTTATTACTACTGTTTACTACCACCATGTCTTCGATAGTCAGGGAATCATAGTTCACCCCACTGGGGGTGATAACCATTAGATCATCAGCACACCTGGCACTCACATTACCCCAGGTTCCCATGACCATACCCGTTTTCGATATCTCCCGGGCGGTATTTAACACCTGTCGGCGTTCTTCGAGGTACAGCAAATTCTCACCCCTCTTTATTCATTTTAGCCTGCTTTAAACCATAAGAGTAGGATGGCCTTATTATGCCTTTTTCCGTAATAATTCCTGAAATCAAATCATGGGGGGTCACATCGAAGGCCGGGTTAAATACTTCTACCTCTGGTACTGTAAGATAATTACCCGCTATCTGCCTTACCTCATCTTGATGTCTCTCTTCAATGGGAATTGATTGGCCGGTTTCGATGCCCAAATCTATGGTAGATAAAGGTGCAGCAACATAGAAGGGTATATTATTGTAATGGGCCAGAACCGCTAGAGAATAAGTTCCGATTTTGTTGGCCACATCTCCATTAGCTGCTATACGATCAGCACCAACTATTACAAGATCGATGTGCCCCAGTTTCATAGTATATCCAGCCATGCTATCGGTAATCAAGCTTACTGGTATGTGGTCCTGCAACAGCTCCCAGACCGTTAACCGTGCACCTTGGAGCACGGGTCTGGTTTCACAGGCCCATACCTTTTCCAACTTGCCGCGGCTGGCAGCTGAACGTATTACCCCCAGTGCGGTCCCGTAACCGCAGGTGGCCAGAGCTCCGGCGTTACATATGGTTAAAACATTGGCCCCCGGGTCTACTATTTCCTGACCATACTCCCCAATAGCTTTATTGATATTGATATCTTCCTCAAACATCTTTTCCGCCTCAGTGATCAATGCCTGAGCAATTCCAGCCGGGTCTTCATGCCGGTTTTCTTGAAAAGCCTTATCCATTCTTTCCAGAGCCCAGAATAGATTTACTGCTGTTGGTCGGGTTGATGCCAGCAGTTTTTTGGTCTCTTGAAAATGCTCATCCAATCCTGCAGCGGGACCGACATAATTATTTATGGCCATGGCTAACCCAAAAGCGGAAGCCACACCTATAAGAGGTGCGCCCCTCACTTTTAATTTATTAATAGCTTCAGCTACCTGAAGACTGTTGCTGCATTTCACATAAGCCACTTTTTCTGGCAGTCGACTCTGATCCAGCAGCATTACCGCATTTTCTTCAAAAAAAACGGTTTTTATCATTTATTAACTCCAGTTTCATTTAGAATTTGAGCACAGTCACATTTTTTATCTGCTGGAATATATTTAATACTGTCCATCATAAGCTGCCTTACATCACAGGTGCTGTCCTTCATAACCTGCAGTACTTCGCTGTGGGTCAGGAAATGGGGTGAGATGCCTGCCGCGTGATTGGTAATAATGGAAATATTGGCGTAACAGATCCCCAGTTCTCTAGCCAAACAGACTTCAGGAACACTGGTCATCCCCACCAGCTCACCGCCCAGCTGCTTAAACATGGATATTTCAGCCGCAGTTTCAAATCGAGGTCCTTCAGTACAAACATAAGTACCGCCATTTTGGATGGAAAACCCCAGATCTTCACCGGCTTTGGCCAGAGCTTGCCTGAGTTCCTGGCAATAAGGAACGGTCATATCACAGTGAATTACTCCCTCTTCACCGCCTTCATAAAAAGTGCTTCTTCTGATCTTAGTAAAATCCAGAAACTGGTCGGCCAAGACAAACATGCCCGGTTCCAAATCCAGGTTCAAGGAACCCACAGCGGCGGTGGCTAAGATGCTCTTAACCCCCAACATGTTCAAGGCCATTATATTAGCCCGATAATTTATCAAGTGCGGCGGGACGCTGTGCAAAGATCCATGTCGGGGAATAAAGGCTATATCCTCACCGGCGTAACTGCCAATGGTAACCGTCACATCTCCATAAGGCGTATTCTGAATAGTGGTCCTAATATCATCTAACATCTTAGGGTTATAAACCCCTGTACCCCCAATTATGGCTAGCTTTATCATATTTGCTTCCTCCTTAGATACGAGTTTTTGATATCAATATTGTCTAATAATAATTCTAAAAAAAGTAGTTAAACTAACCTGAGTATAGGCTTGTAAAAACGATATCCTACGAAATCTATTTTTATTCTTCAAAGAGAGCTCGGGCAAATACTTCCGGATCAAAAGCCTTCATATCGTCCATACCCTCACCTACGCCTACGAATTTCACCGGAATCTTGAGTTCACTGGCAATGCCCAGTATTATTCCGCCTTTAGCAGTACCGTCCAGTTTAGTCAATACAATACCTGTTACCCCGGTAGCCTCTTCGAAAATTCTAGCCTGACTTATCGCATTTTGACCCGTAGTAGCATCTAAAACCAGCAGCACTTCTTGAGGTCCTTCGGGTATCTCTCTCTCAATGATTTTTCTGATTTTGCTGATTTCCTTCATTAAATTAGTTTTATTCTGCAGCCGGCCAGCGGTATCTATAATTAAGACATCCGCTTTCCGTGCCTTAGCAGCACTTATGGCATCGAACACTACCGCACCCGGATCAGCACCTTCCTGATGTTTTATCAACTCCACCCCTACCCGGTCAGCCCATATCTGCAGCTGGTCTATAGCAGCTGCTCTGAAGGTGTCCGCGGCCGCCAGTATAACCCGCTGCTGCTCATTTTTAAACATGTAGGCCAGCTTGGCAATGGAGGTAGTTTTACCAGCTCCATTCACACCCACCACCATAATAATGCCTGGAGTATGGGCCTGCAGGTTTAGCTCAGCGCCTTCATAATTGAGCATCTCCCGCACCTCATCAGCTATAATGCTCATAACTTCTGAAGAATCGGAAATTTTTTTCTTGCGGGCGGTTTGTTTGACTTTTTCCACTAATTCCAGGGAGGTATTTACTCCCACATCCGCCTGGATCAGAATTTCCTCCAGTTCCTCCCAAAAATCTTCATCGAGTTTTTTGGTACTTTGGATTAACTCATTTATTCTTCCACTAAGGCTGCTTCTGGTTTTACTCAACCCTTGTTTGAATTTATCAAACAATCCGGTTTTACTCTTTTTCTTTACATCGTCATCCACTAGAGCTTCAACTATACTTGTCTGAGCATCTGCCTCAGTCTCTACGACTTGCGTTAGCTCTTCATTTTTCTGTACTAACTGCTCTTCTTCGACTGCAACTTCTTTTTGATTTTTTTTGCTTTTACGTTTAAATAGTGCCATTATTTTCCCCCACCTTGATCAATTATTATCCGGCCAGGCTCTCCGCCTCATTAATGTTAAGGGTCAGTACCTTTGATACTCCTTTTTCAGGCATGGTAACCCCATAAATATTCTCACCCGATTCAATGGTAGACTGCCTGTGGGTAATGATTATGTACTGCATCTCCTGAGCCATCTTCTTTAAAAAATCTGAAAATCGTATCAAATTGGTCTCATCCAAAGATGCATCAATTTCATCCAGAATGCAAAACGGAGCTGGTTTTAGCCTTAATAAGGCAAAAATAAATGCTATACAGGTCAGAGCTCGTTCCCCGCCCGAAAGAAGGTTTAGGGACTGAGTTTTCTTGCCCGGCAGCTTCACCTCAATATCTATGCCTGCTTCTAATCTATCCTTACCCTGCTCCATCCTTAGACAGGCCTCACCACCGCCGAATATATCCTGGAAAGTCTGGGTAAAACTCTGGTCAGCAATCAGAATAAAATCAGCAAAATCCCGGGACATTATTTTTTCCGTTTCTCTCAGCAAATCGTTTAGGGAATCCCTGGCAGTTAATAAGTCTTCATATTGCTGGTTGATAAATCCAAAGCGCTCACTAAGAGCTTCAAATTCTGGTATGGAATCCAAATCCACTGACCCGATTTCTTCGAGCTGGCCGGATAAGAACTCTACCCTCTGTCGGAAGTCTCGTAGCTGAGAAGAATTGATCTTTGGCTCTCCTATATCATCTAATTCCTTTTCATATTCATGGCGCCATTTACTGTTTAGGGCCTCAAATTCTGTTTCCAGGCGGGCTAAACTTATTTCAGTGTTCCTGGAGTTGTTTTCCAACTGGATCAGATTCTGCCTCAGGGGTGAAATTTCTTGGCGAATGTTTCCTATCATGCCGTGACACGTCTTCTCTTCTGCCTGCTGAGCCAATATTTTATCTTGCATCAGACTCAGGGCCTGCTTTTCTTCGCTTATTTTTATCCTGGTGGCCGCCATTTTACTCGTTTCGCTTTCTGCTAGATCAGAAAGACGTTCCTGTAGTTCAGCTGCTTCCAACCTGGACTGCTGATAAGAATTCTCAACCTGCCTGAACTGTGCTATATTTTTTTCTATGCTCTCCAATTCTCTCTTTTTTGAATCTAACTGCTCCTGATAGGATATCAGACGTTCTTGGTGTACTTCATAGTTTCTTTTATTAATATCGATTTTTTCTTTTAATTCTTCCAATTTTTTTGACTCACTTTCACTGCTGCCATGGATCGAGTTTTTCTTCTGCTGCAGGTCTTCCATTTCTAGCAGCAGCTGCTCATAGCTGGTCTCCAATCGGCCCAATTGATCTATACTGGCTTCCCATTCCCTTCGATCATTTACTATTTCCTCATTAGTCTGAAGAGCCTGTTTATCAATAATTTCAAACCTGAATTCCTTTTCAATCAGGGCGTTTTTTTGAGCTTCCACTTGTTTTTTAACCATATCAAATTCCCGGTATATATTTTCGCTTTCCTGTCGATTCTGCCCCAGACTCTGCTTTACATGAGCCTGCTGTTCCAGAAGATTTTTCTTTTCTTTTTTTCGCTGCAAGGGGGTCTCTTTTCTGTGGTCACTACTGCCCCCGGTCATGGCCCCGCTTACATTTATCAGTTCCCCTTCCAGGGTGACGATTTGCAGAGGATAGCTGCTGCTCTTGAATACCTTTATTCCCGTCTCCATATCTCGCACCAATACTACACGCCCCAGCAGGTATTCTACCGCCTTCTTATATTCCTGCTGATAGTTAATAATATCTGAAGCTATTCCCAGTACCCCATCCAACCTGCCCAGAGATTCTTTAATGTTTTGAGGCACAGGTGTACTTAACAAAATGTCCAGCGGTAAAAAGGTTACTCTTCCTAACCTGGTCTTTTTCAGGTACTCGATTGCTTCCCTGGCACTTTCACTGTTTTTTACGATTATGTTTTCCAGTTTTCTCCCCAGAGCAGTCTCTATCGCTGTCTCCAGCCCTAGAGGCACGTCAATCACCTCTCCTACCAAACCTTTGATTCCGCTGAGTTTGCCCTTTTGATAGGTTTCCAGGACTGACCTTACTCCCCGGGAATATCCTTCTAGATTCCTTTCCATATCGTTTAGCAGCAGGATTTTTTTATCTATTTTAAGTTCTTCTTCGCTTAGCAGGGCATATTGAGCAACGTTATCTTCTAATGATTTTTCCAGCTCCTGCTTATTATTCTCTATTTTTTCCAGACTATTTTTAAATTCCTTTATTTCTTTCAGATACTGCTGTTTCTCACTTTCGATATTATTAAGCAGGGCTTCCTTTTGGCTTATTTTACCCCTTAAATCGCTGCTGAGTATATCCATCCGTTCTTTTTTTTCCCGCAGTTTCCTCTGTTTATCTTCAATTTCCAACACCTGATTATTCAGCCTGCTTTCTTCCTGCATGCGTTCAAACACCTGGGCTTTCTTTTCTTCAAAACGATTCAGGCTGTTCTGCATCGAATTCTCCAGGTCATGAATTTGTAAATTCAACTGCTCAAAGTTGGCGGTTAAAACAGCCAAGCTTTTTTTCTGCTGCTCGTAGTCCTCCAGCTTCACGGTTAAATCTTCTTTGATCTTTTGCAGCATAGCCCGGTACTTGCTCTCATCTTCAGCTGCAGCAGCTGCCCTTTCCCCATAGTTTTTGATTCTTTCTTCACTTAACCTGACCTCACTATCCAAAGCTGAAAGCCGATTGTCCCCATTATGTCTATCGTCCTTCAAGCTGTTGAGCATCTCCCGGTAATTTAACAGCTTTAGTTCTTCGCGTGCTATAGCTTCTTCCTGTTCCTGCACCCGTTTCTTAAGTTCTTCTATCTCCTCTTTCTTGTCCTCTAAAGCCTCGTTTCTCTTAACCAGATCATTTTGCATCTTATAAATTTCAAATCGAAGAATATTTTCTTCCAGTTGCATTTTTTCATTATTAAAACTAATATGTATCCTAGCTTTTTCTGCTTTATTCTGCAGTTCATCTCGGCGCTGTTTCAACTCAGCCAGTATGTCCCGCAATCTAGTCAAATCATTACCGGTATTGGCCAACCTGGTTCTTACTTCATCCCTTTGATGCCGATATTTTATTATTCCCGAAGCCTCTTCCAATATAAAACGCCGATCCAGGGGCTGTCCATTTAACACCTGTTCCAGCTCTCCCTGGCTGATTATTGAGTATCCCTTCTTGCCCAGCCCGGTACCAGTAAACATACCATAAATGTCTTTCATACGTACCCGTGATTTATTAATATAAAATTCACTCTCCCCAGATCTGAAAAGCTTGCGGGCTATGGTTATCTCGTTGTAATCAAATGGAAGCACCTGGTCTTGATTATCGATCAATAACTGGACAAAAGCCATACCCTGGGCCCTTTTATCATCAGTTCCGTTGAATATTACATCTTCGCCTTTGTGACCTCGCAGATTGCGTACATTGCTTTCTCCCAGACACCAGCGAATGGCATCTACTATATTGCTTTTCCCACATCCATTGGGTCCTACAATCACATTGATTCCAGGCTGTAATGCTACCTCGGTACTATCTGCAAACGATTTAAAACCTTTGATATCCATTCTTTTCAGGTACACTCTGGTTCCTCCCGTTTAAAATGTTACTCTAATACTGCTGGTGATTACAAAAGTTTTTATAGTACCCTAACGTCTCCGGCACTCACTTTCTCAATATCTATACCCGTATCTACCAGCAATTTACCCATCGAATCAATATCTACATTAATTCCTGATACAATGCGGCTGCTGCAGGCAATTTCCACTCTCTTCCCCAGGTGCAGGCACACCGCTTTAAATTCCTTCAGTATTTCATCGAATCCCTGATGCAAGAAGTTTAAATAATAACTTTCCATATACTGAAGTACAATTTCGAGAATGCTATCCAGGTCCAGGGCGGCTGATGAATAGTCACATAAAGATACCGCCATACTGCTTAAAGAACCCAGTTCATCTCTATCGATATTTACGTTGATTCCCACCCCTACAATGAGATAGACATCTTCCTCTGAAACGCTGGTCTCCAGGAGTATGCCGGCCAGTTTTTTCTGGTCTAGATAAATGTCATTGGGCCACTTGATTTCACACCTATACTTAATGAATCTATCTAAACCCCTGCTGATGCCTACGGCGAATACCAGAGATAAAAGAGCCATAGCATCAATCGGCAGTCTGGGACGCAGCAGTACTGAGAACCACAACCCACCGGGGGGAGACTCCCAGGCTCTACCAGCACGACCTCTGCCTTTCATCTGACAGCCAGCCAGAACCACTGTCCCTTCGGTTATTTCTCCTGTCTCCAGTTCCCTTCTGATATAATCGCTGGTTGAATCCACCTTATCCAGGTAAATAATCTTGTTACCTAGCAGGCTGTTTTTCGGGATGTTCATTAATTTATCTGGCAAAAAATCAACCACCTTATATTTTTCTTAACTGGTTTAATATTTGACCCCCTCTACCAATAGCATAGCTTATTTTGAAGGAATAAATATTGAAGGAGCCGTTAGAAAGGCTGATGCCTATGGGGAGTCTGGTGGCAGAATATATTTATTCATTCAAAATAAGCAGATTATCATTTTTCGCAACCTAATCAAAATTATTAGATATTAGATATTTATACATCCAGAGCAGTAATCCCTTCCAGCAAAAACCAACATATTGTTAGTATACTAAAAATATCCTAAACTTTTCCACAAAAAAAGACTATAGTTCTAGCTCTTTAGTCTTTTTTGGCTGCTTTAGATATTTATAGTGTCGATTATTGAAGATATATCTCTAAAAATTCCTGTCTGGTCAGACTCATGGCAGGCTGCTCAGAACTAGCTGGGCCTATTCCCAGCTCATCTTTTTTTAGCTGCCCATCAACCTGAACGCCGTTTATGCGGGGTAGGTCGGACAGATGGTTAAGATATAACATGTTGGCCCTTTTTTGCCCTATTATTTTAGATAAATCCCGGTAGCTACTGTACAATTTCAACTCCTGATCTAAAATTCCGGTATTAATATAGTTGTGCAGCAAAGCCATGGCCTGTTTTTTAAAAGCCTCCTGTTCCACCAGTTCTCCAAAGGCTGGATGAAAGGGTCCTGCAGTTACTATACCCTCTTCTCTCAATTCCTCTGAAGGATGGAGTCCCATACGTATTACCTCTATACCGTTTTGCTGGAAGCGCAAAAACATCTCACAGCAGATAACGATCGCTTCATCCAGTCTTAGCGGCTCATACCGACCCTGGCTGTATAATTTTTCCAGACCAGTATCTTTTACTACCAATACCGGGTAAATCCTTACCATATCAGGTCTTATAGCAATAGTGTCACTTGCAGAATCAATATCGTACTCATAACTATCACCCGGCAGTCCAATCATAAGCTGCACACCCAGTTTAAATCCATACTGTTTGATCATACTGCAGGCATCGAATACCGTTTCAGCTGTATACCCCCGGCCAGAAGCCTGTAAAACCTTATTATTTAGAGATTGGACTCCTAATTCGATAGTTTTAACCCCATTTTCCCTCAGAAATTCTAGAATAGAATTGTTTATAAAATCAGGTCGAGTTGATATGCGAATACCGTCAATGGATCCTGCATTTATAAATGGTTGGAGGACCATCAGATAATCCTCTTGCAATCTATTATCCAGGGCGGTAAAACTACCGCCAAAATAGGCTGCTTCTATCTTTCGTTCAGGAGCAGGGGCTGGAATAGTTTCCAAAGCCTTCTGTACTATGAGGGGTACTACAGAGGGATCAGGTGCCGGTTCATGCTGCGCGATATTCTTTTGATTGCAAAATATACAGTTAAACGGACATCCCAGATGGGGAATGAAGATGGGTATATTATAGTGTTTCATTTCTTAAAACCTTATCCAGGCACTTGAGCACTTGGTCGTCATTCAAAACTGCCTCAGCAGCTTTTTGCTCAGCTTCCTTTTTACTTTTCCCGCTTCCAGTTTCCAGCAGCTGCCCCTGATAATAAACTCCTGCCACAAACACCTTGGCATGAGCAGGTCCGCTTTCATTTATTATTTCATAATAAACATTCTGTTTGTTCTTACCCTGAACCAGTTCCTGCAGCCTGGACTTGTAGTCATAATAATCACCCTGGGAAGCTTCTTTTATCAAACCTTTCAGGTAGATCAGGATAAATTCAGCCGCCTTTTCATAACCCTGATCAAGATATATGGCACCTATTACAGATTCAACCGCATCTGCCAGTATGGACTTCCTTTTACGCCCCCCGGACATCTCCTCGCCCTTACCCAGCAGCAGGTATTTCCCCAGATCAATGGTTCGAGCTACCTCAGTCAGCGATCTTTCGCAGACTACCCGGGCCCTTATTTTGGTTAAATCGCCTTCAGCTTTTTCCTCATAATTATTGTAAAGGTACTCGGCCACTACAAAGTTAAGAACTGCATCACCCAGAAACTCCAGCCGCTGGTTATTGCCAACGGCACTTTTTTCCTGTGAATAAGATGGATGTATCAAGGCCATATGGATTAAATTATAATTATTAAATTTTATACTGATATTGTTAGTAAATTCCAGAACCAGATCCTTCTCACTGCTCATCTTTTACCTTCTGAATATAGGAATAAAGTGCTTGCACCAGAGAGCCGAAAGCGGGGAAATCTTCCAGGTCTTCCTCCGGGAATTCCACATCATAGATATCTTCTAGAGCCATGATTAATTCCACAATATCTATAGAATCAGCATCAAGTTCCTCAAAAGTAGTTTCCATCACTATTTCCTGTGGTTCCCGGTCCAACTGTTCGGCAAGTATTTTTCTGGCTAACTCAATAAATTCCTGCATATTCATAACCTCCATAATATTAGTAAATACAGTGCATCCTATATATATCGATTCTTAATAAGTAGCAAAAATCCTCTATATTAAATTAGACTTTTTATAGTTTCTTGCTGCATTTGCATCATATTATTCTTAATGCAATCACTGGCAATATTTATTCCACTGTAAACTGAATTACGCTTGGAACTTCCGTGGCAAACTACGCTTATCCCCTTCACGCCCAAAAGCGGAGCTCCCCCTACCTGGGTATAATCCAATTTAGAGATTGCTTTGGGAACCATACCGTACTCCTGGCTGATTAGCGCCGCCATGAACATGGCCAGGCCTTCTATGCTCTTTAGTACAATGTTCCCAGTAAATCCGTCACATATAATAACATCACTTTTAGCATTGAACAGATCCCGTCCTTCAATATTGCCAATAAAATTAAGACTCTTCTGTTCCCTCAGCAAGGCATAAGCTTCCACGCTTACACTGTTCCCCTTGCCTTCTTCCTCACCATTATTCAAAAGAGCTACTCGTGGTTTTTCTATACCCTGGACAGAAGCGGCATAAGAACTTCCCAGAGCAGCAAATTGTAACAACTGAGAAGCTTTACAATCAACGTTGGCACCTACATCCATTAACAAAGTAGTACCTCCAGCCTGATTAGGTATTGAAACACCTATGGGAGGGCGTTCTACTCCCTCCATCCTGCCCAATAAAAATAGGGCGGCAGCCATTTGAGCTCCGGTGCTGCCACATGAAACAACTGCGTCGGCAAGCCCTTGTTTTACCAGCCCGGTAGCAACTATTATTGATGCATCCTTTTTCTTACGGAGAGCCAGGGCAGGTGATTCATCCATACCTATAACCTGACTGGCATTTACTATAGTAATCAGTGATTCATCATAAATATACTTTTTTAATTCATTCAATATACTTTCTTGCTTACCCACCAGGATCACCTGGGTTAAAGTATTTTTCGCCCACTCTACGGCACCGGCTATTACCTCCACGGGAGCATAGTCGCCACCCATTGCATCAACTGCAATCTTCATCATATTCCTCCTTGTATGCCTGCTGCAGGTATTAAACTATAATATAATTATAGCCTGACCTTAATTCTATTATAGCCTGAGTACATTTGTGCACCAAAAACAAAAAGTAAGCTTTCGGCGGGTGTGCCTTAAATCTTACTTTTTGAGCGTTCCTATTAAATATTACATTACAGATTTACCTTTATAATACCCGCAGCTTAAACATGCGTGATGAGGTAATTTTAATTCCTTGCACTGGGGACATTCAACCAGGCCAGGTTTATCAATCTTACGCCATTCTGAAGCCCGTTTATTGCTCCGAGATTTAGAATGCCTTCTCTTGGGAACACCCATTTTTCTTAACCTCCTTACTCTACTTCAATTGTTTTAATTTCTCCCACCTGGGATCATAATCATTTTTTCCACAGCTGCAGATGGTCAAGTTTCTGTTGACCCCGCAAAGGGGGCATAAACCCTTGCATTCCTCGCTGCACAGGGGATTCAACGGTATCAAAGAAAATATTTCCTGCTCTATCCGAGGCATAATTTCTGCCTGATTATCATCAAGCACAATCAGTTCTTCATTTTCCCCATAACCTGATGATTCAGATGCAGTCAGGGTCAGGTCGGTTATCATTGAAAATTCGAACTCTTCCAGACAGCGTCCGCAAGTTAACGCGATGGTTGTTGAAACCTGTCCTCTACCGATAAACATATTGCCAGTGTTCTCAATAATCAGATCAACATCCACTGGTTCCAGAAATCTTCCACCTATATCTGAGAGCAGTGAATCTCTGCCCTGAGTACTAAGATGAAATTCTTCGGATTCCAGGGTGCGCATCTGCAGCGATTTCAAATCAACTTTCATACCATACCACCCCACAAAAAACACCAGATTAATTATAGTCTGCACCTATTATTATTGTCAACCTATCACCATTCATACCTGTATGGCTATGGTGGAGCATTTTGGGTAAGGAGAATCTTATTCACAAAATTAAAAGTGAGGCGGGAGCTGCTCCCGCCTCACTTTTGCAGAACTAAATTACTTGGCAAGACCGTAGGTGTCCCGGGCAATAACCAGCTCTTCATTGGTAGGTATTATAAAAATACGAATTTGAGAATCTGCTGTTGCTACATCCACTTTTTTGCCTCGAACTTTATTCTTTTCTATATCCATTTTGATTCCTAGAGCATCCAGGTCTGCACAGATGTCGGCCCTGGTGTCTATACCATTTTCACCTACACCGGCAGTAAAGATAATACAGTCACAGCCATTCAGCTTGGCAATATAATTTCCAATGTATCCTTTGATAGCATTATAGTAAACATCCAAAGCAATCTGGGCTCTTTCATTACCTGATGCCGCAGCTTCGAGGACATCCCGGAGGTCGTTGGATACTCCAGATAGTCCTAGCATACCTGATTTCTTGTTAAAGTAATTGTTAGCTTCTTGTGAATCCATGCCTAATTTGTCCATAAGGAAGAATACTATGGCCGGATCAATGTCACCTGACCTGGTACCCATAACCAGTCCTTCCAGCGGAGTGAATCCCATGGAAGTTTCAACTACCTTACCATCCTTGATAGCTGCCATACTTGCTCCATTGCCCAGATGCAGAGTGATGATCTTGCAATCTTCATAAGGCTTGCCCAGCATTTCAGCTGCCTGATGGGCTACATAATAATGGGAAGTACCATGGAAACCATATCTTCTTATACGAAACTTCTCATATGCTTCGTAAGGAATAGCATACATATAATGAGCGGGCTCCATAGTCTGATGGAAAGCAGTATCGAAAACTGCTACATGTTTTACATTGGGCATCAGTCTTTGACATGCATCAATCCCCATCAGATTAGGGGGATTATGTAATGGAGCAATGTCAAAACAGTCTCTTATTACTTTCTTAACTTGATCATCGATAACTACGGATGCTGCAAAAGCTTCTCCGCCGTGTACCACCCGATGTCCAACGGCTCCAATTTCATCCATGCTCTGGATGCAGCCGTATTCAGGGTTAACCAGTACTTCCAGAACCAATTCCATTCCAGCAGTGTGATCCGGCAGGTCTTTCTTGATAACCACTTCGTCTTTGCCCAGAGGCTTATGTTCCAGGGTGCTGCCGGGAATACCTACCCGGTCTACGAGACCAACGGCCAATACTGATTCATCAGTCATGTCCATTACCTGATATTTGATTGATGAACTTCCCGCATTTACTACTAAAACCTTCATTTTCATTCTACCTCCCCAAATAATACAGAATATTTAGCACGGGAGTTGATATTTTTCTCCCTGCTCTAGCCAATTTTTTATTTTTATTATTATGCCTGCATAGCAGTCATGGCTACCACATTTACAATATCTTCTACGCTGCAGCCTCTGGACAGGTCATTAACAGGTTTGGCAATTCCCTGCAGGATAGGTCCGATCGCTTCAGCTTTGGCCAGCCTCTGTACCAGCTTATATCCAATATTACCCGCCTGAATGTCGGGAAATACCAGCACATTGCAGTCGCCTGCAATATCGCTTCCCGGTGCTTTGGAAGCCCCCACACTAGGTACGATAGCAGCGTCAAACTGGAATTCTCCATCGACCTTGAGTTCTGGGAATTTGGTTTTGGCAATATTGGTTGCCTCAACCACCTTATCCACCAGTTCATGACTGGCACTGCCTTTGGTTGAGAATGATAACATTCCGACTTTGGGATCTTTGAATCCGCACACATTAACTGCTGTTGCAACTGATGCCTTGGCAAATTCCGCCATTTGCTGTGCGGTTGGAACTATAGTAACTGCACAGTCAGCAAAGACAAATAATCCATTATCTCCAAATTCACAATTGGGTACGATCATAATAAATGCACCGGAAACGGCTGAGATGCCGGGCGCGGTCTTTATGATCTGCAGTGCTGGTCTTAATACATTACCAGTAGTATTTTCAGCCCCCGCTACCTCTCCATCAGCTTTACCCATCATGACCATCATAGAGCCAAAGTACAGCGGGTCCAGTAAAGTTGCTGCAGCCTGATCCATACTTACGCCCTTGCTCTTACGCATTTCATAGAATGCTTGTACAAAATCATCTTTAAATGAAGCAGTGGCTGGATTGATAATCTCTGCTCCCGAAATATCGGCACCCAATTTGACCGCTAATCCCTTGATCGCACTTTCATCCCCCAGCAAAATTGGATTGGCTATCTTATTGTCAACGATGCCTTTGATTGCTTGAAGTGTTCTTTCTTCGGTCCCTTCGGGAAGAACTATCGTTTTCCCTTTTATTGCTGCTTTTTCCCTGATTTGAGCTAACAAACTCATGGACTAACCTCCCCATTTTTTTGTACTGTGATCGGATTTTTTAATAATTCCACGATTCACATTCTTCATTAATAATTCTAGCATAAATCAAAATATTAGTGGTAACATTTATGTTACTATTATCACATAAATATTTACAGGAGCGTGTGTATGAAAGTACTGGGAATTATTGCCGAATACAACCCTTTTCACAATGGACATTTGTATTTAATTGAAGAAGCTAAGAAACAGCAGCATTTCGATGCGGTCTTATGTATCATGAGCGGAAATTTTGTTCAGCGTGGTGAACCAGCAATATGCAGCAAATGGGCTCGAGCAGAAATGGCTCTGCGATGCGGAACTGATCTGGTTATTGAGCTCCCTTTCATATATGCGGTAAGAAGCGCCTATTATTTTGCCCGGGGAGCAATCCAGTCTTTATATGGCTCCAGGATAGTATCCCATCTGGCTTTTGGAAGTGAATCGGGAAATCTGGAACAATTAAAATATGTGGCCAGAGTATTAGCCTCCGAACCGGATGACTATAAATTGATTTTAAGGGAAAAACTGTCCTCTGGTCTAAGTTATCCAGCCGCACGGGCTAAAGCTCTGCAGGATTATCTAGGGCCCAGCCAGTTAGATCTAGACCGGCTGCTATTAGGACCTAATAATATACTGGCTCTGGAATATTTAAGAGTTATAGAAGAATTTAACCTCCCTCTTAAGCCCTTGACTATAAGCAGACAAGGCCAGGCCTACCATAATCCAGGCTTATCAACCCTGGCCAGTGCTACAGCTATTCGCAGTGCCTTATTTGAGGGCCGCCATGGTGAAGATATCCAGAGCACTATGCCCCGAGCCAGTTGGGAAATATTGAGCGAGGAACTTGACTCAGGCCAGGCCCCGATTCTGAGCGACTCACTGGAACAGGCTATCTTAAGCAGATTACGCACCCTATCTATACCTGAAATGAAGCAGCTGTATGAAGTATCAGAAGGTTTGGAATACCGCATTTATGAAGCATCCCGTAGCTGCGGAACCCTGGCCAGTCTTCGGCAGTATATAAAATCTCGGCGCTATAGCCTCACCAGAATTAACCGCATACTGTTATACAGCCTCTTGGGAGTGAATAAATCCCTGGTTGAGGAGCTTGATAAAGAGGGTCCTGCTTACCTGCATATCCTGGGTTTTACCAATCGGGGCAAGCAAATACTCCAGGAGATAAATACTCGCAGCAGTTTACAAGTTTTAAATAGGGGCAAAGACGTGAAACGCTTTTATGAGGAAAACAAGGGATATCCCCCGGGTTCTATGCTGGAACTTGATATAAAGGCCACTGATATCTACAGCCTGCTTATGCCCGATCCTGCTGCCAGAACTGGCGCCAGGGACTATACCACATCACCGGTCAAGGTATAAATGAAACCTCAACCGTTCTGACAAAGGTTGATTACTTCTTTTAACTCGGGGAGTTTCGCTATGGCCGCCTCTCTTCCCAGTTCTATAAGTTCATGGGCTTTATCAAAGTCCCATGAGTTATAACCAGCTACGGCAGGCTGTATCACTATATCTGAAACACTGCATATGGTCTCCAATTGTTTTTTCTGCATGATGTCCAGGGCAGTCAGGATAACATCCAAAGTGTTATTAATAACAATTTGTTTGCTAACACCAAACTTTACATCAACGGCAACAATAAAATCGGCACCCAACCGGGAAGCAGCTTCAACCGGTACGCGGTCAGTAACTGCACCATCTACCAGCAGCATGTCATCTTTCTTTACTGGTTTAAATATCCCCGGAATTGATATACTGGCTCTAATCGCCTCGGCCACTATCCCTTCTTGCAGGATTACACTGGCACCAGTATAGAGGTCTGTGGCCACCATATATACGGGCAAAGATAGCTCGCTAAAGGTTCTATTTTTAGTAAGTAACTTTAAAAATTCATTAATTTTACTGCCATTAATAAAACCCATATGGGGAACACTGACTTCAAAAAATCTGCCCAAATCTATATGTTCTAATACTTTACCCAGCATCTTAATATCTGCACCACATCCATAGATGCCGCCTATCATAGCACCCATACTGCTTCCCACTATTAAATCAAACGGGATTTGATTCTCCCCCAATACCTGCAAGACCCCTATATGGGCCAATCCTCTAGCGCTGCCCGCACCTAATACCAAGGCCACTCTGGGTTTATCCATTATTTTCCTCACCTCCCGATTTGTTAACGATACTGTAAAGCTTGTCACAGCAGTTTATGTACTTCTATTTATATCTATAGCATACATATATATGGATAAAACTAGTCCCTTTAACTGATTAAATTTACACAGAGGAGTTGCTATCTTGGCCAGTTACAGCCGTATGTTTTTTCTGGGTATAGTAATCATTCTAACCTTCTTTATGATCATCAATCCGAGTGAGACTGTAAATGCTGCTGGAAATGGCTTTGAATTATGGTATTCAGTGATAGTACCTGCTCTTTTGCCTTTTTTTATTGCTGCAGATCTCCTAATAAGTCTGGGATTTGCCCGATTTCTAGGAGTAGTTCTGGAACCGGTCATGCGGCCCCTGTTCAAACTGCCTGGCTGTTCTTCGCTGGTGGTAGCTATGGGATTCACTTCCGGGTTTCCCATTGGGGCTATCTTAACCAGGCGGCTGTACGATGATGAAATGATAACCGGACCGGAAGCTGAACGCCTGGTGTCTTTCACCAACAATTCCAGTCCCCTGTTCATACTCGGCGCAGTAGGAGTAGGTATGTTTAACTCACCTATGCTGGGCTGTGTTCTGGCAGTATCCCACTATCTTGCTAACCTTCTAGTGGGGTTGATATGGGGATTAACTGCCCCACAGAGACTGCCCTTAAAAAAAACTGCCCCCCGGCAGCTTTTCACAGAAGCGTTAAAGATGCTGGCTGAGAATAGAAATGAGGATACATCTCCAGGCAGGCTGCTCAGCGAAGCAATTAAAACCGCCATCAATAATATACTGGCCATAGCCGGCTTCATTATAATTTTCTCTGTTTTAACCCGAATGCTGGCCGTATGGGGTATTATGCATTTTATCGCGATATTTTGGAGTAAACTGCTTTTTTTCCTCAACCTTCCCTATCAGACTGCTTATGGGATAGGGATGGGAATGTTTGAAATCACCATAGGATCACAAACTATTGCTGCGGGTGCCGGTGATGATATTCTGGGCCAACTGCTGTCCGTAAGTATGGTACTGGCATTCAGCGGTTTTTCTATAATAGCCCAGATCATGGGTATTGTTTCTGGCATGCCGGTTCGTCTTTCCTTTTATTTAAAATCCCGCCTGATGCAGATGTTCTTTTCGCTGATAATATCCTGGGCCGGGTACCGTTTGTTTCTTAGCCAGAGCACAATTTTCACTATATCATTTCCGATTGAAAAAATCCTTTACTCATTCGATGCCTGGCACATATCTCTGTGGTGTATGGCAGTCTGCTTATTTATTATAGTAATAATGATGATATTTAGTCTAAGCCGGAAATACTAAATGGATTCTTTTTCAATTTCCCTGCGCAGTTCGTCCTTACCCTGACCTATAGTATCCAGACTGCGGTTCAATACCATCTCTATATGAGAAAGAATCTGCTTGGCATATTCATTAGCTTCTTTACGAATATCTGCGGCTACTTCTTCGGAACGATCAACAATCTCTTCCGCCATTTTAACTGCATTGCGGGTAATCTCATTGTCATCCACCATGCGCGCCACCTTATCTCTGGATTCATCGACATACTGATCGGCCTGGCTGCAGGCTTCTTTTATAATTCTTTCCTTCTCTGATATAACCAATCTGGCCGTTTCTAGTTCCTCGGGCATGATGGCCCTGATGCGATCTACCCGATCTAGAAATTCGTTGCTGTCAATAATAATTTTACCGCTTGATAACGGTACCTTTTTGCTCGCTTTGGCCATTGCTTCCAGATCATCCAGTATCCTGTATATTTCCATCATATGCAAATATCCTCCTCATTCCTATAATAATAATGCAAGGTGGACTCACCGTAATCATTTACGCGGTATTTTCTCAGGTTTTTCATGTCTTCTGGCAGCATCTTTTTACGGCGGGTTCTAATAATAACTCGGCCCTGATGGTTCACAATGTCAGCTGCATCCATTCGATGCAAAATTCTACTAAATATCTCTTCGTCAGTAAATGGAGGGTCTATATATATGAAATCGAATTTCGCTTTCCGTTTCTGCAGTATATCCAGGGCTTTAAATACATCATTACGGTGAACTTCATATAGTTCGCGGTCAAAACCGCAATTATCGAGGTTGCCTTTAATAATCCTGGTTGCTCTGGCATCCCGATCTATGAAAACAACCAGGGTCGCCCCCCTGCTGAGTGCCTCGATACCTATACTTCCACTACCCGCAAACAGGTCTAGAAATCGCGAACCACCCACATCAAAGCCTAGTACATTAAACAGTGCTTCTTTCACCATATCGGTTACCGGCCTGGTGGTCATACCCGGAGGAGCCTTTAACCGCTTACCCTTAGCAGTCCCTGAAATAACCCTCAAATGCGTCACCTTTGCTTTTCTAATTATCTGCCACTTATTTCTAATATTTTATCACAAATTTTTTTTAAAATACTGTATATAATCTGCAATCGGAGGCAATGATATTAGTACCAGATAGATATTCTGGTAAACAAACCCTCCCCAACAACTTTACAAAATTCTCCTCTCCCCAAAATGGCGGTCTTTTAGATCGCCATTTTAATTCTTTAATGAGTTAGAACTGATAATTTATTGAATAATTATACTGTTTTGTATGGAGACTAGACTAGAGGAGGTAATGAACTATGGAAACAACCATCAAAGAATTTAAGCTGCATATAGACCTGGCAGTTGAGGCAAAAGATCTGGCTCGAGGTGCTGCTGATGTTGAAGTCGAAGGGGTAGAAGAAAAAGTTGAGAATATGGAACATCTTAAAATTACTACCATTAATATTCTTAATAATATTGGTGCTGGTAAGGTTGGTAAACCTATAGGCACTTATATAACCATCGAATCTCCCCCTTTAAAAATCAATGACCCTTATGTTAATGATGAAGTAATTAAGGCAGTAGAGAAATCCATGACTACTCTTACTACTGGCAAACTTAATCCCGGAGATCTAGTTTTAATGGTAGGCCTGGGCAACTGGCGAGCAACCCCAGATGCACTGGGGCCAAAATTCATTGAGTACAGTCCTATAACCAGGCAGTATCATGAATTTGCACCTGACGCACTAGTTGAGGGTATGAGGCCGGTTTGCGGTATTGCCCCGGGAGTGCTGGGCATTACCGGGCTGGAGACCTTTGAGGTGATAAAAGGAACGGTAGACAATGTTAAACCTGCTTTATTGGTGGTAGTCGATGCGCTGGCGGCACAAAACGTTGATCGCATAGGAACCACCATTCAGATGTCAGATACTGGTATCCAGCCGGGAGGCGGAGTAGGCAATGCCCGGCATGCATTAACAGAAGAAGAACTCGGTCTGCCGGTAATTGCCATTGGCTGTCCTACCATAGTAAGCGCTTCGATTATTGCCACCCAGGCTGTTAAACAGTTTTGTATTAATAGCGGTGCTATGTATAATGAATCAGTTTCCAGCGATACCATAAAATCTATTTTATCTCGTTTTGGCGGCAGCTTGGCAGTAACTCCCAAAGAAATCGATGATATTATCGAAAACACTTCCAGAACCATTTCCATGGGAGTAGCCCAATCACTTTTCCCAGGCATATCCCGTGAACAGTTGGAACTTTATACAACTTAATGAAGTGAATGACACAGGGGGACGTTTTTGGTGTGTCATTCAAATGACACACCAAAAACGTCCCCCTGTGTCATTCTCATAAAATGAAAACAAGCGGATATTTAAAAAATAATCCGCTTGTTAAAGTAGTATGATTAGTCAATCAAACTATATTATTACTTCATGGTTTGGTTCTGCTGGTAAGAATAGATCATTTTCTTAACCATCTGACCACCTATGCTACCAGCCTGCTGTGAAGTCAGGTCGCCATTGTAACCCTGTTTCAGGTTCACTCCTACTTCCTGAGCTGCTTCCATCTTGAACTGATCCATGGCCTGTCTGGCCTGAGGAATTAAAAGTTTATTGCTTGCCATTTTTTAAATTCACCTCCTTTTGCTTTAGTAGTCTTAGTGTCTCCCGAGTAATAACTTATATGCTAGAAGTATTTTCATGACTTTTTATTTTTTTTCTTGTTTTGCTTAGAATCATCATTAACGGTTGCTGCTTCCTGATGCCCTTCTGACTTCGCTCTTGGGGCATCCGGAGATCCCTTTTTCTTTTTGCCCACTTTTTCACCTCCCTGAATTTACATTTCAATATAAAAAATACTGCTGGCTTTATCGCCTGCAGTATTAGCTTTTTCTTATTCTGCTATTTTATTTAAGCATTTATTGCCATATTTTAATTACCGGCAATATGCTGGTCTTTTTTGAATTTCCTATTTATATAATTTTCCAGATAATTGTAATCTTCCCAATTCAAGTTTTCAACCAGGCGCTGGCTGGTCTCGATCAACTTCTGGTCTTTTACCAGGCTGGCTACTTTGAGCTGGTTTAGACCATGCTGTTTAACCCCCCAGAATTCACCTGCCCCCCGAATCATCAGATCATGCTGAGCCAGCTTAAAGCCATCGTTAGACTTCTCCATTATTCTCAGTCTCTTATAGCCATCTTCTGTGTGTGGATCACCAATCAGAAAGCAGTAGGACTGCTTCTTACCCCGGCCTACTCGGCCACGCAGCTGGTGCAGCTGCGACAAGCCAAAGCGTTCGGCGTGTACCACAGCCATGATGGTGGCAGCCGGAACATCAACCCCCACTTCTATAACCGTGGTAGATACCAGCACCTTGACCTCACCCTGCTTGAAACGTTCCATTATGTATTCTTTTTCTGCTGCTTTCAATCTTCCGTGTATCAATCCCACTTGAATATCGGAAAAGACATCGTTTCTCAATTCTTCATACAGTGTTACTGCCGCGATGAGATCCTGCTTTTCTGACTCCTCCACCAGGGGACAGACTATATAAGCCTGGGCAGCATTCTCATAAATCTGACTGCTGATAAAATCATATACCTGTTCTGCAGCTGAATTTCGCACAAATTTGGTTTTGACTGGTTTCCTTCCTGGCGGCATTTCATCGATAATTGATACCGACAAATCACCATATACAGTTAAAGCCAGAGTACGGGGTATAGGGGTTGCTGTCATTACCAGCACATCTGGCATATCCCCCTTCAACCCCAGCAGTGCTCGCTGTTTTACCCCGAAACGATGCTGCTCATCAATAACCGCTATCCCCAGACGCCAGAACTCTACATCATCCTGAATCAGGGCATGGGTGCCGACCAGTATATCTATCTGCCCGGAAGCCAGAGCCTCCAGAATCATCCTGCGTTCTCCCTGCGATGTGGAACCAGTGAGACGGGCAACGACCACTTCATGATGAGTAAACAACCTGTTTATAGATAGATAATGCTGTTCTGCCAGTATCTCAGTAGGTGCCATGATAGCGGCTTGGTATCCACTGGCTACTGCTCTGGCCATGGCTAAAGCAGCTACGATGGTCTTCCCAGAGCCTACATCTCCCTGTAATAGACGGTTCATGCGGCGTGGTGACTCCATATCGCTGTATATCTCATCCACCACCCTGGCCTGTGCCCGGGTCAGCTCAAAGGGCAACTTATCCCTCATCTCCTTGACCAGATCAGTCTTCTCTACATGCACTACACATGACTGAGGCTGCGATTTTGCCTGTTCCAAACGCAGGCTGAGCTGAAATAGAAGCAATTCTTCTAAGGCCAGCCGCTTTCGAGCTCTCAGGTAGGCTTTACCATCTTGAGGGAAATGCAGATTATAAAAGGCAAAGCCTATATCACAAAAATCATATTGCTCCTTAATCTCTTCAGTAAGTATATCCGGGTAATAAGGCAGATATTCAGTCAGGATGTTCATCATAATAGCTCTTAAGGACTTCTGGCTCAAGCCTTCGGTAAGAGTATAGATCGGCAGCACATCGATATGCTGGGAGCTTTCATCAAGCACCTCATATTCACTGACATTCAATTCCCATGCCCCCTTAATCCCCTTTACTTTACCGCTCACAAAGATCTCCTGTCCGGAAGTTATAATACCAGCCAGAAAGGGCTGATTAAACCACACCGCTGTCACTACCCCTGAATCATCCTGTAGAAGAGCTTTAAAAATATTCATGCCCCGCCGGCTGCGGGAAGCATGAGTACCTTTAACAACTCCTCGCACCGCCGCAGGTTCACCATGAACCAGCGATTTTATCTTATCCGGATTGCCGCGGTTAAAATAAGCCCGCGGCACATGCCAGAGCAGATCAAATATATTATCCACTCCCAATCGTTTAAACTGCTGGCTCCTTTTGGGACCAATTCCCTTTAAGTATTGTATATCCTGAAAAAGACGTTCCATTATTCCTCCAGCCTGTTGGGCACTATTCTCTTGACTCATTCCAGATTAGCAATTATAGAAATGGAGTGAGTCGGTGAATCGTCCTAATGATGTTATTGATAAAAAATTCTCCATTAATTTTAATCTCCCTGCCTGCTGGGCATGACTGTATTTGTCGAAAACAGAGTAGATACGAAAGTCTGGTTGGATTGTTTGGCAGTAAGGGTTCAGGTACACTATTCTGCACCAGTCAAAAGGGATAAAGACAGGGAGGCAAGATCGCCCTCTTTTATGGTCCTGTGGCTTGGATCTATTAAATGTTCCTTAAAGGGAACAAAAAAATAACCCAGGAGTAAAGTTATTTACCTGGGTTAGGAAGCCTAATTATGCATAAACCAGCCTTCATAAAATTTTTTGGGCTATTTCATTTTATTATTCTTTCGTTATTTATTGAGGAGTACCTGCCCCTGGGACATTAACAATATGTTAGGTTGGAACAAGATAACTATGTGTATCCCTAATTTCTTAAATCTGGCTGCTTGCAGTCTGAAAAACTAATAATCCGCCTCCTTTCACAAGGAGGAGTGGGGCAGGCACTCACGCAATAGCCATTACCTACATCTTTGTAAGTTCATAATTCTTTTTAATATGATCTGGCAGTCGATCCATAATACTTCACCCAGGCTTACTAATACTTTGGTGATTGCTTTCCAGCTAAAACCATCAACCGTGATTAAAGTAATCTTGTAGTTTATCGAACCGCTGGCGCAGAAGAAGAAGCCGGGGTTGTCATGAAAAGCATTTAACTCATTTATATAGGTATACAAGTCATATTTGACCTGCTCAGGCAGATCATCTAACCCTTTAATGACATCGTGGCATATAAAAACCATAATGTTGCTCGCCGGTTTATAAGTTACTGAAACCATCCTGATTATTTCATTCAGTGAACTGAGCACTCTGGCAGTATTGTATTTAAAGCTTATACCTTCGTGTCCAACTGCTCTTGTTTCCAGCTGATACCATTCCATATTCAAATTATCCAAACATTCTGTCAAGGCAGTAATCGCACTCATACCTTTTTCCCTTATCTGTTTATGGTGTTTTATGAGTTAGTGAAATAGTTAGCATTCTGTCCACCATATAATAGAATACCACCTGCTGTAATAAAAACAATATACCGGGCGCATAAGCACTGTATATTGGTCTATTTTGACCACCTGGAGTATTAAAAGTGCTGTTTTTCCTGCTCATCATTCATGTTCAGTGAACCTAATCTATGATACCTTGCAGCAATATTATTACCATCGTCATGGGCATCCAATAATTATTATTATGTTTTTAAAACCCGTTTATTAGCTTAAAGAAGCGTCAAACGTGTTCCAATGTGCTATTTGGCGTGTTTTAAGTATATACGCTATTTAGGTTCGTGGAGGATTTTGACAATATTGTCCAGAATATGTTAAAGGTACATGGCATTATTCAGGTTAGATAATCAAAACTTTAATTTGGAGGGAAGCGGTTGGACAAACTCAATAACCCATTAAAGGTAATAATTGCTGAAGATAATCTGTATGATGCACAGCTGCTGAAAAGTGTTTTATCAACTATACCAGAAATTGAAATAGAGGAAACAGCATCTAACGGAGCCCTGGCAGTTGAACTGGTTAAGAAGTATAAGCCCAACGCAGTTTTCCTGGATGTAGCTATGCCGGAAATGGACGGTCTGTCAGCGGCCCATCTCATAAGAAGTATACATCCGGATATTTTTATAGTTTTTGTTACCAATCATACTGAATATGCTGCCGCTGCCTTCCAACTGGATGCCATTGGTTATTTAATTAAACCGGTTAACTATGATTCTGTACACCGGGTAGTACGTAAAATACTCAAATATGAGTCTCATACCAGCAGTTATGCAGTTCACAAAGATAATAATTTAATAATTAAAAATAAAAAGGAAACCTATTTTATTGATATTTCCAGGATTCTATTTATTGAGAGGTCAGGCAGGAAATCAAATATTCATACCCGGCAAAAAATATATACCACGGTAGAATCACTGGCATCCCTGGAACAAATGCTTGATGATAGCTTCTGGCGATGCCATAAGAGTTTTATCGTTAACACTAAAAGAATAGATGCTATCCGACCGCTGGCTGATCGTATTTATCGAATAAGTTTTTATGATTATCCTCATACCGCTTCAACTACCCGGAAAAATCTGAACGAATTTTTTGCCAGGTTCAAAAACTAAGCGCTTTACTAAATAAAAAAAAGTTCGGTACCAGGTACCGAACTTATTTTATGTTATTCTACTGAGATAAAATAACTATAATGTGGCTGGCCGCCCCAATGCATTTCGACTTCATGCTCGGGAAAGGCTTCTTCGATGATATCCTTTAAAGCTGCCGATTCTTCTTCCTGCAGGCCATTACCATAGAAAAGGGTAATCAACTCGCTTTCTTCATCTACCATTTCTTCTAATAGTTTCTGAGCTATTTCGTTTTCGTCATCTCCGGTAACACAGATTTCCCCGTCCACGATTCCTATTTTATCTCCCTCTTTGATTTCCAGCCCGTTCATAACCGAATCTCTCACAGCATAAGTAATTTCAGCAAATTTCACCTGTTTAATTTCTTCGTTCATTTCATTAAAAATATCATCAATCTCTCCATCGGGATCATATGCAACAAGTGCGGTTATGGATTGCATCACTGATTTGGTAGGTACTACCAATATTTTTTTATCACTTAAATTGTCCACCTGCTGAGCGGCCATAATAATATTGCTGTTATTGGGAAATATTATCACCGATTCAGCATTCACTTTCTCAGTGGCACACAAAAGGTCTTCGGTACTGGGATTCATAGTCTGCCCACCCTCGACTACTTCGTCTACCCCCAGACTCTTTAATATCTCTATTACCCCATCACCTGATGCTACGGCCACCAATCCGATTTTTTTGGCCGGAGCCAGATTTTGCTTCTGATCTTGTTCCATATTCAGACGGTGTTCATGTATCTCTTCCAGCATATTATTAATTTTGATATCGCTTAAATGTCCCCATTGCAGGCAGGATTCTAAAACCTTACCCGGATGATTGACATGTATATGCACTTTGACCAGGTCATCCCCGCCGACTACCAGCATAGAGTCGCCCAAGGGGCCCAGATGCTGCTTTATTTCTTCGGGATCTAAACCTACACCTTTAATCAGCAGTTCTGTACAATACTGGTATTTCAGCTCTTCCTGCAGTCTGGCGATTTCATCTGCTGCCTCCGGTACCATACCGTAGCGATAGGTATCCAGGGGGATTTCTTTTTCAAAAGCAAATCCTTCCATAAAACCTTCCAGGAAATATACCAGCCCCTGCCCACCCGAATCTACTACCCCCGCTTCTTTCAAAACCGGCAGCATATCCGGAGTTTTCTTCAGGGTAATCAGGCCCGCGTTAATTCCAGCCAGAAGCATGGCTATGACATCCTTATTTCGAGCAGCTTCGTTTTCGCAAGCCCGGGCTACCTCTCTAATAACTGTAAGGATAGTCCCTTCTACCGGTTTCATAACCGCTTCATAGGCAGTATCTGATCCTGTTTTAAAGGCGCGGGCCAGATCCATGGAACTAGCTTTTTCTTTTCCTTCCAGTTCCCGGGCTATTCCCCTAAAAATCTGGGACAAAATAACCCCGGAATTTCCCCGGGCACCCATAAGCGCCCCCTTGGATATGGCTTTAGCTACCTTTCCCAGAGCTTGTTCCTGATTCTTTTCGCCTTCTCTTACTGCTGACATCAGGGTAAGATACATATTGGTCCCAGTATCTCCGTCCGGCACCGGGAATACATTGAGCCGGTCGACTCTATCTTTATTATGCTCCAGTTTAATGCAGCCCGCTTTTATACTTCTTACCAGATCGATTCCTTCAACAAACTCGAGACTCAACTTGATTATCCTCCCCTATTTTTCTGTAAGAACCTTGACGCCTCTTACGTTAACATTTACAGCGGCAACTGGTATACCCGCATTTTTTTCCAGTTCGTACCTTACTTTTTGCATGACATTGTTGCCGACTTCCTTTATCTTGATACCATAGCCAACTATAACATGTAAGTCAACTTCCAGTCCATCTTCACTTGTTTTAACAGTAACGCCCTTACGAACTGATTCTCTCCCTAAAACACTAATCAGCCCGGACTGTAAATCCTGAGCAACCATACCTACCAGGCCATAACAATCAAGAGCGGCTAAACCAGCAATAGTCTGGACTACCTCTATCGCTACTTTTACTGCACCAATATCGTTTGTCTTTATGGTATACATGTGATTACCTCCTATCTGTTAATTCATAATTCTACAACAGAATATTTATTCCTTTTTCTTGCCCTTTATCGTTCGTTTTGATAAAATATGTAAGTGCACTTGAAAGAGAGGGGGCAAGAAACGTGGCTAAATGTGAAATTTGCGGGAAAGGCATCGGTTTTGGTAAAAAGTACAGCCACTCCCATATTAGAACTAACCGGCAATGGAAACCAAACATTCAACGAGTAAAAGCTATAGTTGATGGAACTCCTAAAAGAGTTTATGTATGTACCCGCTGCCTGCGTTCAGGGAAAGTACAGAGAGCTATATAATAAGCAGAGCCCAGGATAAATCATATCTTGGGTTTTTTGTTTTTTATGGCCTCGATTTCTTCCATGGTAAAACTATACGCTTCGTTACAGAAGTTGCAGGTAACTTCCAACCTTCCTGTCTCTATATAAATATCTGCTAATTCTTCATTTGGTAAACCTGACAGTATTACTGCCAGCCTTTCGCTGCTGCATTTACACTTAAAAGCCAGTCCCCTTTCTTCAATCCTGTGATATGGTATACCATTCATGACCGCTGCCAACACTTGTTCCAGCGATTCACTATTTTGCACAGCTTCACTGATCGGCCCCATCCTGTTCACATTCTTTTCCAGATGTTCCAGGATATCATCCCCAGCTCCTGGCATAGCCTGTATAATTAAGCCACCGGCTGATTTGATGCTCAAATCTCTATCTACCAGCACTCCCAGTGAAACCAGGGAAGGTATCTGTTCTGACTGACTATAGTACTGGGCCAAATCTTCTGCTATCTCACCACTGAGCAAATTCACCCGGCCAGTAAAGGGCTGCCGCAGCCCCAAATCAGTAATAACCTCCAGGTAGCCATTTTTCCCTACCAGACCGCCCACATCTAATTTGCCTGGCGCCTGAGATGGCAGGTCTGCCTGAGGTGATGATATCAAAGCCCTTCCATTACCTGCAGCGTCAACCGTGGCAACGATAGAACCCGCAGCCCCATCCCCATTGACTCTTAAGGTAAGTGCATCTTCTTCACCCTTCAGATCGCTTCCCATTATCAGTGCAGCCGTCAAGACCCTGCCCAGTGCAGCGGAAGCGGTCGCTGAGGTGTTGTGTCTCCGGTGCGCTTCTTCCACCAGTCCAGTAGTACTGGCCAGGAGAATCCGTACCTGTTTATCATTATCAACTGCTTTTATTAAATAGTCTTGTTTAATCACATTAACATTCCCTTATTTATACTACTTCATTAGTAATTATAACCACAAATGAAGCAGTTTTAAAAAATATTTTATTTAAAAACGTCATTATAGCTTTAAATTCCAAAATATTATTCGGTAGTTTTCATTTAAGTCAAAATATAGTACCTTTAAATCAGACATGTTTTAACAACCATTCACCTTATTATAATAACTCTGGAGGAATGATCATGGCAGTATACGAATTTGAAGGTAATCGTCCTGAAATAAACGAGTCCGCCTTTATCCACCCAACCGCTTCAATAATAGGCAATGTGTTGATTGGAGCTCAATGTTTTATTGGCCCGGGTGCTGTTATCAGAGCAGACTACGGGAAAGTATGTCTGGGGTCAGGCTGTGCAGTTGAAGACAACTGCATAATTCATTCCGAACCTAACAGCATTGTAATAATGGAAAACGATATTATTGTCGGGCATGGAGCTATAGTACATGGTCCCTGTTTAATAAGGAATAATGTGATAGTTGGTATGGGGTCAATCATATCTACCGGCTGCGAGATTGGCTCGTATGGTTTCCTGGCCGCAGGCAGTGTCCTGCTGCCGGGACAACACATTCCAGAGAGAACCATGGCAGCAGGCAACCCGGCCGCGCTGAAAAAGCCTGTGGACGAAAAACTATTGTATTACAGTGAAAAGGCCCCGGCCCTGTACCGGGAACTTTCCGGGCGTTACAAAAAAAGTCTAAAACTGATAAACTCCTAATATCTACGGGCAGGGGGTATATTTATATCCCCTGTTATTGCTGCATTTATGCCCCCCCTTATCAACTGCTGGCTTCCGGCATTTACCATGGCAGCATAATCCAGCTTAATAGCTCTGGCTGCAGATATATTAACAGTTTTCTGTGATATTTTCCCATGAGGGTGATAAGCAGATTATCACTAAGAATTTCTTTCGGGACAACAGGACAAACCTTCTCAAAAATGCACATCTATTCCAGACCCGGCTATACCTGTTTGAACTATTTCCGGAATCCTAATAGAATAAGGCATGTCGTTGCTGCCTGACTAAACTGATAAGCCGTTAGAAAGCAAATTTATCACAAACTTAACGACCCAACAGTTTAGAAAGGAATGATAATATTATGTTTAATAAGAAACTATTATTTACTCTATGTTTGACAGCTTTTATTTTAATATTTACAGGTTTAATGACAGGTAGCGCAATAGCGGCAGATAATGTACTATCGCGGGGAGATACCGGCAGTGAAGTAACCCAGCTGCAGCAAACACTTAACAACAACGGTTACTGGTGCGGTAGTGCAGACGGCATATTCGGTTCAAAAACCTATAACGCAGTTTTACGTTTTCAAAAAGATGTGGGCATAACAAGTGACGGAATAGCGGGACCAGTAACCCTTAAATACTTGGGGTTAGAGAGTCAAGCGGCCAACAGTACCCAGGTATCAAGATCAGGAAGCAGTCGGACTATCACCATGGTAGCCACCGGTTACTGTCCATGCGCCAAGTGCAACTATCCTTTCTATGGTCAGCCATCTTACCTGGGCTATCCCCTGGGATATGGAATAATAGCAACCGACCCCGATGTCATCCCTATGGGAACCAGGCTCTATGTTCCAGGCTATGGAGAAGGTATAGCTGCTGATCAGGGCGGTGCAATTAATGGAAATAGACTGGACTTATGTTTCAATACTCACCAGCAAGCACTGGACTGGGGTATCAAGACAGTGACGGTCACTGTTCTAAACTAACAATATCGCCCCTTACCGGGGGCTTTTTTTTTGCCTAAGCAGTCCTGTTTATTTCTATTTATAGTCGTATATTCTTGGCTAATTATACGAATAATGTTATTATTTCTCGAAAATAAAGATTTTTTATGCCTGATCAGAAAGAAAAATATTGTATCAGGCAGGGAAATATAATCAGAAGGTAGAATTTCTAGTTTGTGATTGTGGGATTAAAGGGGGTATCAAATTGCGTGTGGCAGTTTACCCGGGGAGCTTCGATCCGATTACCAACGGCCACGTAGATGTACTGGAAAGAAGCAGTAAAATATTCGACCGGATTATTATTGCAGTTGTTCATAACGTTACTAAAAAAGCCATGTTCACATTGGATGAAAGAGTTGACATGATTAGGCAGAGTTCTGCCCATATCCCCAATGTGGAAATTGATTGTTTCAGCGGTTTGCTGGCCAATTATCTGATAGAAAAACAGGCCTGTGCTATCATACGGGGTCTTAGAACAGTTACAGATTTTGAATATGAATTGCATATGGCTATGATGAATAAAGAACTTCTTCCTGATATCGATACCATATTTATGACTTCTAATAAAAACTATATTTTTATCAGCTCCAGCACCGTAAAGGAAGCTGCTATGGTAGGTGGTAACATAGAGAGTCTGGTACCCGTATCAGTAAATGAAGCATTAAAGCAGAAATACAAAGCAAGCATATCCTGAGCAGATATGCTTGCTTTTTTAGTTGAAATTGTTGATGGGACGTAAAATACGTCCCTCTTTTTCTATAGGAATACGAAAAACTGTTTTTTAAATACCAAGCATTATTTAAGGGTTAGTAGCCTGGCCCGGAACTTCTGGAGCCTCTTGTTCTAACAATCGGATACCACCGCTATCGCTGCTGCCTCCTGAAGAACCATTATTTGTTCCTGTATTTGGGTTTGCGTTATTGCTGCTTCCGCCTGAGGAACTGTTATTAGTCCCTGAATTAGGCACGGCATTTCCATTACTGCTACTGCCTGAGCTATTATTTGTTCCTGCATTTGGGATGGTATTCCCAGAATTATTACTGTTACTGCCCGAGGAATTGTTATCAATTATTACATATGGGACAGAATTTACGCTGTTGCTGCTGTTGGGACTGCTTTCAATTCCTACATCATTAGTCCATCGCCAGTACCAGCGTCCCTGGTACCAGTAGCCATCAACTCCATCGATAGTATCTTCCCGGTAACCACCATCTCCCGTATCTGTCGCTGGATCATAAGTAGGATCCACATATCTGCTGGAAGAAAAATAATCATCAGTGTTACTACCGCCGCTCTTACCGATGTTATTATTGCTGCTTCCACCACCGAAGATATTATTAAAAAAGTTACTGATTTTGTTTATCCACTGATTGATCATATCGAATATTATTTGATTGCTGATATCCTGCAGAATATCATCCAACAGTCCGCCAAAGATATATACCGACGAATTGTTGGCAGAAATAGCTAAATCGCAACTGCTGTCTTCATCAGCATACCCGGTAGTTCCTGCCAGTACTGCTGTCATGGGTACCAGAAGCAGTATAAGGACTGCTAATACGCCAGCAATGAACTTATAAGTCATGATATCCCTCCTGTTTTCATCCCACCCAATTACCATCTTTTCAAAAATTATAACATAGTCTTTTTCGCGTTATAATATATACATTCTTAACAAAAGATTTAGTTTATTTTATGACCGGTGAATCTTTAGGTTCAAAATTTTATTAATTCAACCTGCTGCATAAAAAAACAGAACATCAAGGAGTGCTGAATATGTTCTTCTCTCACGATAATCCACCTATAGAAGTGTCAGAACTAAAAGATAAAGTAAAAACGAAGGGTTTTATCAGCAAAATATTGGATGGCCAATATCTGGAAACAAATAATCCGTTGGCCGTTAAGCTTTATAATAATGGTGTCAAACCCGAATATCCTACAGCTGATAATAATGATCACGCTTCTATCCTAAATGACTGGTTTATTGACAGGATGACTTCAGATATACATTATTTGATCACAGCATCCGAAGAACAGTATGAAAGGTTTTTGGATCAGGTGGACTTGAAATCTACCAGGGCACTTTTCGAGCTGGGGAGTATTGCAGCCAAATACGACCTCTACCCGGCAGACTACAATGAGAATGGGATAAAAAAGATAACTGATGCTGCTGAAAGAGAGCAATTTGAAAAATATTTTTTAAACGAAGCAGTTTTAAACTCAGCCTTTGAGATATTGGCTTATGTATATTTTAAGATTTTTGGCAGCCTTTATGTTGTTAAAACATAAAACTGCCTCTAACATCGGCAATTCGTACAGCTTTTTCAAACCAGCTTTAACTACTGCCAATTCGGGATATTGATGTAGAACTGCATTTCCCAGGTATATTCCTCCCTCTGTCCTATCAGTCTTTTTCCCTGAACGCGATACGGGTAAATATACTGCCGCTTTTCAAGAGGTACAAACCGAAAATAAACCAGAATAAGATAAACGGTATTACCCTGAAGATATCATATTCTACCAGAGGCGAAGGCCCGGTTATCTCATTGTGAAATTGACCATACATAGATAACCATGTATTTATATTAAAGAAAAGCGATTCAAACTGGTCGATCATTAGGAAGATCCCGATAGTTTTCATTCCCAGCAGAAATATCACTTTAGCTGTCAGCAGTTCCTCCTCACTCTCCTGTGGATATATGAATTGAATCAAGGCTTTAGCCCCGCTCAGCAGGTAAATTCCTATTATTAAGAGAATCAGCGGGCTTATTAACTGCAGCAGCAAATCATTCCACATATTTTTCATGGCTGTCCACTCAGGCATAAAAAAAGCAGATAATGCCATCAAGCTAAATATTACTTCCTTAAGTCCTACAACAACTACAATCCCACGAAATATCTCCTTCTGTCGTATCATATTTTCTCCTTCCTTTTAAGAACACCTATGTTTACCCTTGAGAGCAATCAGTTAAGGAGCTCTGGCACCCTGAACTCAGGAGGCATAGTCTTTTATCCCTGCTCTATTTCACTCCTATTAGTCTTTTCGCCCAATAATCTATATCTTATGCCAATAATTACCGCATAAGCAGGATAAAACTCCCTCTGCCTATCCTCTCCTGCTGTTGGTCTTTAATGAAGATATATTCTATGGAAATATATAAAACCCTGAATGCAGCATTCACCCCTTATGGATAGACACACAGGTCTTACCCTACTAGTAAAAATCTGCTGCCATCTGTACCATTCAATATGTAGCCGTACACATCCAAATTATAAACGCTCACCATAATTACTATCATAATCTTCTTTGTTTATATTTGTATATGTTGCTAATTTTTTTTATTTGTGTTCTATCAAGATACATCCATGGTGATACCTGCAAATTAATCCGATAATGACTAAAAGCCGGGAAATCCCGGCTTTTGCTGTACTGCGCTTATTTAATTTATGCGAAATATCTCCTGTATAATCCGGCGAATCCTGCTCCATGACGGGCTTCATCTTTACATATTTCATGGACTGTGTCATGGATGGCATCATAAGTCAGCTCTTTCGCCCGGGTGGCCAGATCCTTTTTGCCCTGGCAGGCACCATGTTCGGCTTCAGCTCTCATTTTTACATTTTGTTTGGTGTCGGCAGTAAGTACCTCTCCCATGAGCTCAGCAAATTTAGCTGCATGTTCGGCTTCTTCCCAGGCATATTTCTTAAAAGCCTCAGCGATTTCCGGGTAACCCTCCCGGTCTGCCTGCCTGCTCATGGCCAGGTACATGCCCACTTCGGTGCATTCTCCCAGGAAGTTTGCCCTCAGGTCCTCTACCACCTTTTCATCTAACCCTTTAGCAATACCTACCCGGTGTTCATCGGCAAACTGCAGGTTATTTATATCTACATATTCATTAAATTTATCTGAGGATGCTCCACATTGTGGGCACTGATCTGGAGGAGTATCTCCCTCATGTATATAACCGCATATTGAACAAACCCATTTCTTCATTAAAACCATCCTTTCTTTCTTTACAAAATTTTAATTTTCTTTTTGGATCTGACAGTCATTACACAGACCCTTAAGGTAAATATGGTTTTCTTCTACTTGAAAATTCTGCAGCCCTCCCATATCGATAGCTGCGAAATTTAATGGAAAATCATAAACCTTCCCGCAGTGTTTGCATTTAAAATGACCGTGAATAGACATATCCGCATCATACCGATTCTCACTCTCATCAATGGTGATCAACTGCGCTGCACCCTTTTCAACAAATAAGTTCAAAGTATTGTAGACCGTCGTTTTGGATAGAGTTGGTATCTCATCAACCAGTTCCCTGTAAATCAAATCTGCCGTAGGATGATTTTTGTTTTTTACCAGGTATTCATATATTTTTAAGCGGTGATGAGAAGGTTTTATTTGGTTAAACTTAAGAAATCTTTCAATTTCCCTTATATCCATTTTCTATCTTCTCCTTTATTAAATTAATTTTGCACCCCCAATACTGTATTAGCTTCTTTTTTATAATCATTATTAATTTGTAATGATTACATTTTTATGATATATTTTTTACTCTCCTCTGTCAATGTATTTTGCAAAAAAATTGTTTTCTACTTAATCGAAGCTTCAAGAATAAAAGCAGGCTCAATAATAAAAGCTAAATATAAATTTACTGAGAGGAAGATTGGTTTGAAAACTCTCTGGAAAGGCGCCGTTAGTTTTGGCCTGGTCAACATTCCGGTGAAAATGTATGTCGCTACTGAACGCAAAGATATTAAGTTTAATTACCTGCATAAAGAATGTATGACACCGGTCAAATATCAAAAATTCTGTCCCAACTGCAATCGGCAGATATCGAGTGAGGAAATTGTCCGCGGCTACGAATATCAGCAGGGCAGCTATGTGGTAATCAATGACGAAGACCTGGAACGTATACCCCTGAATAATACGAAAACTATTGATATACTCGATTTTGTAGATTTGACTCAAGTAGATCCGGTTTACTTCGATAAAACCTACTATTTAGAAGCCTCCCAGGGGGGTGAGAAAGCCTATACCCTGATGATTGATGCCATGCAGCAAACTGGAAAAGTTGCTATCGCTAAAGTGCTGATCCGCAGCAAGCAGACCCTGGCCGCCCTGCGGATAAAGGATAAAACACTCTTGATGGAAACTATATTTTATCCAGATGAAATCCGCTCCCCGGCTTCTCTCAACCCGGGCCTGGATAAGGTCAAAGCCCATGAAAATGAAATTAAAATGGCGGTGAACCTGATACAAAATTTATCTACTGATTTTGATCCCTCCAAATACCATAATGAATACCGACAAGCCTTGTGGGAGATGATCGAATCAAAAGCTGCCGGCAAAGAGATGGTAACACCAGCAGCCCCGGATATGAAAGGAAATGTAGTAGATCTGATGGAAGCTTTAAAGGCCAGTATTGAACTATCAGAAGAAAAACGAAAAGAAACAGATGAGGATAAAAAACCAAAACGGCGAAAGAAAACAGGAAGCTAGCGATACTAATATGGATATTGTCAGACCTATGGAACCAATATCTAACCCCGAAGTATTTGACAGCAGTGATTACGTATTCCAGGTAAAATGGGATGGTGTTCGCATGCTGTCTTACATCGAAGGAAATGAAGTCAGGCTGATAAATAAAAAACTCAATCCCAGGACCGTTCAGTATCCTGAACTGCAGCAGCTGCCGGAATTCCTGGCAGGCCATAAGGCTATTCTGGATGGAGAAATCATAGTATTAAAAGATGGCAAACCCAGTTTCCCATCGGTTATGAAAAGAGACCAGTGTTCTTCTGGTAAGACTATTTCTTGCCTGACCCATTATGTACCCATCAACTATATGGTGTTTGATATCCTGTTCTTAAATAAGAGCAATCTGACTGCTATCCCCTGGCAGGAACGGGCAGCACTGTTGATTGAAGCAGTTGATTTTAGCTCTCCCCTGCTGTACCTGGTGGAAAACTTCAGCCAGGGAAAAAACTTGTTCGAGGCTGTAAAGAATAATGATATGGAAGGTATTGTAGCTAAAAGAAAGAACAGTCTGTACATTCAGGGCAAACACCACCGGGACTGGCTTAAAATAAAATACCGGCGAAGTCTGTGTTGTGTTATCGGAGGTTATACTCTTCGCAGCAGTAGAGTCAATTCGCTGCTGCTGGGGATCTACCAGGATGAAAATTTATTATATTTAGGTAGGGCGGGCAGCGGCCTCAGTGAAGCAGATAAGGATTTACTGACTACAAGATTGGGGGAAATGAATTCTTCCGTATCCCCTTTCAGCATAAATACAGGAGTTCCTCCGGCCATATTTACCAGACCTCTTCTTACTGTACGGGTTGAGTACGCAGAATGGACAGAAAATATGCACTTAAGGTCTCCCGTTATCAAAGGGTTTACTGCCACCAAACCTGAAGAATGTACACTTTAAGCAGTTACTGCTGTAGTTGATGATATCAAAAGGAGGGCCGGTATGGAAAAAATGAATATCCTAGTAGATACCCGTAGTTTCTCGGTTTCCAATCTGGATAAATTGTTCTGGCCAGAAGATAAATATACCAAAGGCGATCTTATTAAATATTACATGGAAATATCACCTTATTTAATTAAACACCTGCAAGAACGCCCCATAGTTTTCACCCGCTATCCGGACGGTATTGATGGAAAACATTTTTATCAAAAAAATGCCCCGGAGTATTTACCGGACTGGATAGATACCTATACCCACTATGCCAGTGAATCAGAGCGGAATATCGATTATATTTTGATTAAGGAACCGGCCGTGCTGGTATGGCTGGCCAACCATGCCTGTATTGAGATCCATCCCTGGCTTTCCCGTATTAACAATATAGATAATCCTGATTATTTAGTAATCGATTTAGATCCATCACCGGCTAATTCCTTTAAACAGGTAGTAGATATTGCCCTGCTGCTCAAGAATATCCTGGATGAACTAAAACTTAAATCATACCCTAAAACTTCTGGATCAGAAGGATTACACATTTATATTCCAGTCCATAATATTTACAGCTACCAGCAAATACGCGAATTGGGTAAAGCGATAGCCTCAGTCATGGCAGGGATACGTTCTGATATAAGCACCATTGAGCGAACGATAAATAAACGAGGCCCTAAGATATATATCGATTATATGCAAAACGTACGGGGCAAAACCCTTTGTTCGGTCTACAGCGTCCGCCCTAAAAAAGGTGCACCGGTGTCTGCCCCTTTGAAATGGGAAGAATTACCCTATATATCTCCGGCTGATTTTACCATAAAGACTATACTGCCTCGAATCAAGCAGTTAGGAGATTTATTCACTCCAGTGTTGAATGAAAGGCAAAACCTCGATTATGCACGGGAAAAACTTGGGATGCCGCAGTATGTAAATAGATAGGAAACCCGAGGATACACACCTGCATTATCCTCGGGTTGTTATTATTTATACTTTATTCTGGTGAGTAAGCAGCGGACAATAAATTATCCGCTATGGCTGCCTGTGTATGTTTTTTCCTGGGAAAATTTTATTTTATTGATAAAATATTTATGAAAACTGAGATCATTACTCAGTTCAGGATGAAACGATGTCGCCAGTATATTGTCCTGTTCAACCGCGACGATGTTTCCATTCAATACCAGTAAAACATCTACCCCAAGGCCGCATTTTTCAATATATGGTGCCCGGATAAAAGTCAGAGAAATATCATGCTCAGCAACCTTTTCTACCACTGCAGAACTTTGAAAGCTATCCAGCTGGGTCCCGTATGCGTTGCGCCGAACTGAAACATCTAATACATCCAGGTAAACCTCATTTTGATCAACTATATCCTTTGCCAGCAGTATCATCCCCGCACAGGTTCCCCATACCGGTAAACCAGCCTTGATCAAATGCTGGAGTGGTTCCAGCATGTCATATTCTCTGAGCAGTTTGCCTATAGTAGTACTTTCTCCACCGGGTAAAATAAGTCCGTCTATCTCCAGCAGTTGTTCAGCTTTTTTTACTTCAACTACCTTTATACCATCTATTTTTTCCAGACATTGAATATGTTCAATAACCGAACCCTGCAATGCCAGCACGCCGATTTTCAACACCTTACCAGCCCCGTTTAGCATATTGATCTTCCAACTTATCCATTTCTATTCCTACCATGGCTTCGCCCAGTCCTTCAGATACTTCCATGATAATATTGGGATCATTATAGTGGGTAGTAGCTTTCACTATAGCCCTAGCTCTCTGGGCCGGGTCGCCAGACTTAAAGATACCTGATCCAACAAATATACCATCACAGCCCAGCTGCATCATCAGAGCAGCATCTGCCGGGGTAGCTATCCCACCAGCAGCGAAATTTACTACCGGTAATTTTTTATGTTCAGCAATATATTCCAGCAGATCAACCGGTGCTCCGATTTCCTTAGCAAAAGTCATACGCTCCTCGGCTGGCAGGAGCTGTACTTGACGCATTTCAGACATAATTGAGCGCATATGTCTTACTGCTTCCACCACATTGCCGGTGCCAGCTTCACCTTTGGTGCGTATCATGGCTGCTCCTTCACCAATTCGCCGCAGAGCTTCCCCCAGGTTCCTGGCTCCACAGACAAAAGGAATATCAAAACTCTTTTTATCGATATGAAACATCTCATCTGCCGGTGTGAGCACTTCACTCTCATCAATGTAATCAATACCAATAGCCTGTAAAATCTGAGCCTCCACAAAATGTCCAATCCTCACCTTGGCCATAACCGGGATACTAACCGCCTTTTTTATTTCTTTTATCATCAGGGGGTCTGACATGCGAGCTACCCCGCCCTGCTTTCTTATATCTGCCGGAACTCTTTCCAGAGCCATAACCGCTACTGCTCCAGCCTCTTCTGCGATGAGAGCCTGTTCTACATTGGTAACATCCATTATTACTCCGCCCTTGAGCATCTGAGCCAGATTTTTATTAAGAGTATACCTATCCATATCTTATATCCTCCTTTATTTTACTATGACTATACGGTACAATATAATTGTACCGTTACAATTTTGTAAGTATTATTAATCGATAAACATTAGTATCACATACAGCCATTAGGCTGTCAATAAGGTAAGGAGATAAGTTTTATGGGGATATTTGTATCGATACATTTAGATGGTAGTGGAGGCTCCCCCCTTTATCAGCAGCTCTCCGAGCAGATTAAAGTCTTTATAATGAACGGTCTGCTGAAAGAAGACGAAAAACTTCCTCCTATACGTAAACTGGCTCAAAAGCTGGGGGTAAATAATGTAACAGTTGTAAATGCCTATCGTAAGCTGGAACAGGCAGGTCTGCTGTATTCCAGGGTAGGAAGCGGGACCTATGTAAAATCCGATAACCATACTCGGAAGCCATATGCCCAAATCAACACCCCTGCCTTCTCAGAGCAGGAGTATAACATTCCGGGATTAAACATCATGGATCAAGGTCGTCTGCAAATTCCGGCCGGAGCTTATAATTTTGCCAGTGCCACTCCCACCCCGGAACTTTTTCCAGTAGAAGATTTTAAAACTATATTAAATGAGGTACTGGATAGAGACGGAGGCAGTGCTTTTGCTTATCAGGAAGGCCAGGGATATTTTCCCTTACGGGAAAGCCTGTCGATGTACCTAAAAAATAAAGGAATTAGCGCTAATGAAGGCGGTATCCAGATTATATCTGGGGCGCAGCAGGGCATCGATATTATTGCTAAATCCTTACTACAACCAGGAGATTTTGTTATTACCGAAAACCCAACTTATACCGGAGCCATTGCGGCTTTCAAATCCAGAGGAGCTCGTATTATACCTGTAGTACTAAATACCGATGGTATATCTCTGGAGGATTTCCAGGCTGCTTTAGAACAATATCAACCCAGGCTGATGTATATAATACCCAATTTCCACACCCCTACCGGTATCTGTTACAGTCAGGAGAAGAAAAAAGCCCTGCTTAATTTGTGCCAGGCCTACAATGTTACTATTATAGAAGATGATTCGTTTACGGATCTAACTTATGATGCCCGGGAACACCAGCCCATCAAAATGCTGGACCGGAACCAGCTGGTTATTTTTATTAAAAGCTTTTCCAAAATACTTATGCCGGGCTTGAGACTGGCCTTTCTGCTGGCCCCGGAGAATATCATTCCCGGCCTGCTGAAGGCCAAACATTCTTCAGATATATCTACTCCAGGATTGATACAGCGAGCCTTTGACCTTTATTTAAGAAAGGGGTTGTGGGAAAAACACCTGGAGTATATGAAGGAGATATACCAGCAGAAATACCAGGTTATGCTGGAAGCAATAGAAAACTATCTGCCGCCTGAGATTACTTACAGTAAGCCTGGAGGTGGTCTTAGTTTCTGGTTAAAACTACCGCCGGGTAGTTCAGCCAACCATTTTTATACCCGGTGTCTGGAACAGAGGGTAATAATCAGCCCGGGCAGCCTTTTCTCGGCCTCGGAGCAGCGGGATAGCGAATTCTTCCGACTAAGCTTCGCTGGGCTTTACCCAGAAGAAATAACAAAAGGTATTATAGAAATAAGCAGGTGTTATAATGAAGGAAAAACTCCATCCACATCAACTGAATATGGTTATTCACCTATGCTTTAGAACCTATTTTGATGACATTGGGGACGGTTTGAAGTGACCCCCTTCGGGGACAGGCAGATTGTCATCTATTTGGCCATAAGCACTACTCCCAGGATAATAATTCCCAGCAAAAGGATTAATACAGCTGCTTTTTTAAACCACTTGCCGATCTGCTGATCTTCTTCAGACAAAGGTTCGTCAGTATCTCTGTACTTCTTTTCAAGCATAGTGCCGATCCCAATTCCCATACCTGCTCCCAGGGCTGGCCCCATGGATACCCCGACCGGGACATTATCCATGGAAATGCCAATCAGCAGACCTATGGGCATACCCATCCCCATTCCCATCCCAAGCCCGACACCTAACCAGTGACCATCCTCTCTTTTCACCCACGGTTTCTCTTTCACCAGTAGAATAACGGCAAGTAAAATCATTATGGCAAATAATATTAGTGACATTGTAACTAGGTTCATACCGAATACTGATTCTTTCCTTATTTTTCTTAATTTACCTTAGATCAAACAGACATAAAGAAAAAAGGATCAGAGCAGATGGGCATGATTTCAGATAACCCGGTATAGACCACACGGGTGTAATAGAGAGACGTCCTAAATGATACCCTGGAATTGCAGAGCTTTATTAGTTTATGGGGCATAATATCTGTACAGTCACTTCAGGATCAAAGGAGAATAGTAAATATGAAATTTACCAATGATTATTTCTGGGGCGTTTTACTGGTGGCATTAGGGGCCGTCATCATCCTGAAAAATTATTTCCATATAAACATACCCGTGGTTAGAACCTTATTTGCATGTATTTTTATCTATATCGGGATTACGACGTTGTTTGGTGGTTTTGCCAGCAGATCCAACGATATGATGCTGTTTGACGAAGGAAATATTGAACTAACAGAGTCCTCTCCTGAATACAGCATTTTGTTTTCGATGGGAACAGTCGATCTATCGAACCTTAAAATAAATAATAATGCGGGGAACATGAAAATTAATGTTATTTTTGGAAGCGGAGAAATCAAAGTAAGTCCAAAATCACCGGTTATTTTAAAAGTTAATTCCGCCTTTGCCAGCAGTTCATTTCCCGACGGCAGCTCTCTGATCTTTGGAGATCACACTTACAAAGCAGGTAATTCTACTGGAAATAATCCTGTGACAGTTGAAGTATCAGCCGTTTTCAGCAGGCTGAAGGTTACTGAGATCCCTTAGCTTTTAAGACTTTTATCCTTACTTTTATCCTATTATGGAGATGCAGCCTGTTTGCTTATCATCTTGGTCATTACCCACTTAAGAATTGCTGGTATAACAATATAAATGGGAAGAGAATAATAATGTTGCCAATGATAGATTTTATAAATTTCCGCCCATTGCAGGAAAGGTTCACCAACGAAAGCAAATATCCCGGCGGTGATGGTTACCATGATAAAGAAATTTTTCCAATTCGGAAAATACTGATATATGAGCATATAGACAACAGGTAATACTGTAAAATCCGCGGATATCAACCTGGGCCATACCGGCAGTATATGATACTCATAGACCCAGAGTACCATATCAGTCAGCGTGGCATCCAGGTAAGACGATATGATAAGAACCATGGATCCATAAAGACTGATTTCGACCAAGCGGTTTTTATCTACATACTTCCACCATATCACCCAGGGTAAGATTAATACTGCCACCAGCAGCCACCACTGAATAGTACCTAAATCGTGTTCATGCCAGTGTTCTATTCTAAACTGAAAAAGTTCTCTTTCCAGGTTCGTAATTTTTGCCATTATATCAGTACTCAATTCAATCATTCTCCTGGTAAAAATTAATAACACTTAGTTAATCTAAATCAAGGGAATCAGATTGATAACACCATATAAGAACATTAATGTACCATTAAATACTATTCCGCTGCTGCTATAAAGGACATGAATATAACCTGCTGTTATATAGATTTCACAATTAAAGTAAAAATTATGAATTCTTTGCCATCCACAAATCAATTAGGTCTTTTTGATCTTAGCGTCCAGGTTCAATTCCAGGTATAAAGCCCCTGGCAGAGGATTATATCTATATGGTGCTATGTACTTGAAACCAAGTGACTCGTACAATTGAACGGCTTCTTGCATAGAAACCAGCGTATCCAATCGCATATACTTGTACCCGATAATTCTGGCTTCATTAATGATTTCTAAAGTCAGCTTCTTTCCTATACCCTTCTTCCTGAATGCGGGCCTTACATAGAGCCTTTTCATCTCACATATATCAGAGTCGATTTTCTTTAAACCTGCACACCCTGCTGCCTGACCCTGCCATTCACATAACAATAATACTCCGTCTGGTCTAGAATACTCACCTGGCAGACCTGCCAGTTCCTCATTAAAACCCTGGAATCATAGGCTGAAAGGTAGGGATTCCTCATATTCCAGAAATAATCCCCTGATAGATTCTATCTGCTCCTCCCCCTCAACTTCGATGATCATAATTTTCACTTCCCTAATAAATTAATTCAACTATTGTTTCAGCATCTTCTCTTTTATCTGTTACCGCCCCCTGCTATTTATTCTTGGACCTGCCAGAACTATGCCTTCACCTTCAAGATTATGGCGATTATTATTAAAACCCAGACCATGATAACTATTATCCCTGCGGTCCAGCTGACCGTTTTTTCACTATCCAGGATATCCTGAGCTTCCATTCTGCATTCATCCAGGATATTTACAGGTATCATTCTCAACACCAGCCAGATCCCCAGTGGAATTAAAACCAGATCATCCAGATAACCCAGAACCGGTATGAAATCAGGTATTAAATCAACCGGACTCAAAGCATATCCCACTACTACAAAAATAAGCAACTTAGCTAGAAGCGGTACGTCAGGCCTTTTTGATGCTATATATAGGGTCCGGACTTCTTTCTTTAAACTCTTCGCCTTAAGCTTTACTTTCTCAAAACTACCCATGTTTTCTCCCCAACATTTCCTGCTTATAACTCAATACTTCCCTTATACGTGCCCGTAATAATTATGATAGCACAAGAAGATATTTATGGATCAAACCCAATCAATATTACAATCAGCAAAATATAAATAGGCAAAAAAATAGCCTTCTATGAAGGCTGGATATCTCTATATATAAAGATGTAAAATTGCCTTTTTTGTATCCCTCCATGCAATGTTATTGTATAGATGGATTTAGCTCAACCTGATCTAAAGGATCATCTGCCCATACATCAGGCCTTCTCATCGACCAATGCAGAAATTCACACCTCTGCATTAACCTCAAGTCGAATCTTATACACCTGGTGGTATATGAGATTCTTAGCCCGGCAATTTTACATCTTAGCCTTATTATTACCCCCCTAATCAAAATATATTAATTCCTTATTTTTACTGCCTGCCACTCAATATTTCCCGGCCGTCCGAGAGATACTCAAACCTGCTCTTCTTTCTGCGATTAAAAGTTCTACCATCCTGCCGTAACTATTTATACCATCTTTCTGGTGGTTAGATTTTAGATAAACGTCATTCACCCTGGCAGAAGCCCTGGAAACAGGTCCCTGGTACTGCTGCCAGAATTGCTGTACTGCAGATAAATCACGTTCAACTCCCTCTGCATACTCCTGCCTTAATTCCAGATATTTGCTATAGTCATAAGCTGACAGGGCATTCATTGCATTAACCAGAGCTAAGAGAGTGCCCGAATACTGAAAGTAAGGATCGGTATGCTTTCGGCAGGTAAGGTAAGCGATGTAATTAGCTTCATCTTCTCGTGCAAATCCTCGTTGATGAGCCATTTCATGACACACAGCAGCTGGAAAAAGAGGGGCCGGAACTTCAATATTAACATTGGCTTCCCCGGTAAAGGGAAAATATATCCCTGATAGCCCGAAGACGGACATGACTCTTGATAACATAACCGCTTTGGGCCTGCCGTAAGCACCTCCCAGTTCTGGATACATGGACTCGGCCATGGCATAACCCTGCCAGGCCTGTTCAAGTATTTCTCGTTTAGCTATAGCTATTACTCCATTATCATCTTCGGCAGCTGCAGCGCGCAGTTCATCAGCCTCCTGTATAAGCTCTGTACATAGTACCTCAAGTTCCTCTGCCCTTATATCGGCAGTATCCAAACCGGCAATATCAGCAAAAGGAAGGCGATAATAATTAAACCCCCATATGAGCAAGAAGGAAAAGTATACCATACTGCATACCATGAGTATTAAAACTGCTGCTCTTGCAAGTGAAATCTTTTGCGCTGAGGTTCTTCTGACCACCATGCTTACTAAATACTTGACCGTAAAGTAAGCCAAAGCCAGTAAGGCGATCAAGGTGAGTAATTCAGCTATTGATACTGACACTAACCCGGTAAGTCTGCTCAAAGCTTGCCCTAACATTCTATAAAATCCATTAGAATATAGCTTCTCGACCGTTTCAGGTATGTGGCTAGATAGCCAGGTCAATAATATCCCCCCTGGCACCAGGGAAACCATCATTATCTGCTTTTTGGATATAATTCTCATTACTCTCAACCCACTTCAAACGCCCGTTATGGTTGGTTTTAATTAGCAGCCCGAATACAATTATCCCCCACTAATATGATTCTGTCTTTAAATTCCTATTTAATTGATAGTTTTGAAAGCGCTATGATCATCCCCGCGCTTCCATCCCCCGCAGTATGATCATGCTGATTCAGATTTGTTTTTCTGATAATTATACGGTTTAGCTGCCTTTTCCAGTCCCTGCATCCACAATTCAACCAATTGGGCCCCGTTAATCAGCATTATATCAAGCCCTTCCGCATATTTACGCGCATGAGGTGTGAAATCGCTGGTTGTTACTACATATCCCCCTTTAGCATTTTGTTTAGTAATCTGTGAATGTATTACAGCAATTGGTTCATAGGGAACAAAATGATCTGGAGCATAGCATTTTACCTGTCCCAAATACTTGCCGGCCCGGTGATCATGCTCGATATCGATCCCATAATCACCGGATCCCCCGGTTACAAAAGCCTGTCCCCCATAATAATTCACCATCACCCGGGCTACAAAATTTTCAAATTCCATAGGATTTTCCTTTTTGTGTTCTTTGCCTTCTTCCTGTTTAAAGCGCTGGTATAGACCCAACGCCATAGTCTGATACATGTCATGGCTGGTTTGCAGTATATCTAATTTAATCTTTCTTAAATGCCGGTATTCCTGACGGTACTTAATCAGAAAATATAGTGCAGCTATTATTCCAGCTAACAATAAGCCGGTTAAACTAAGGATCATAATTTCTTCACTCCTTATCATAATCTCCTTATTTAATATCTGCAATTCCTGCCATATTAAACCGGAAGCAGGGGGACGTTCTTTTTGCTTCCTTTGAAGGAAGCAAAAAGAACGTCCCCCTGCTTCATTATCTGACTGCTGTATAATTGCTGTTAACTATTTAGTGTCATACTCCAATAACTCCGAAACAGTTTTGAAAGTATAGCCTTGTTCCTTCAAACTTGTAATCAGCCCTTTTAACGATTCCAATGATTCCCTTTCTTCATCATCATACATGACGTGTAACAGGATAATAGAGCCCGGTTTAATATTCTCTTCAACGTTTTCAATAATTTTCTCAGCATCGAAAGCTGTTTCCGCATATGAATCTGGTTCAATATTCCAGGTAATGGTCTTCCGGTTATTCTCTGCTAGATAACAGGGTAAAACTAATAGTTTTTTGCAATATGGCGGCCTAAAAAGTATATCTCCCCGGTAGCCAGCCTGTCGGATAAGGTTATCAGTCTTCTCAATTTCTTGTTTAATAAATGAGGGTGATTCAAATATCATCATTGAATGCGAATAAGTATGGTTTCCCAGCTCGTGGCCGGCATTCACAATGCTTTTGGCCTCTGCCAAATTATTTTTAATACTGCTTCCTACCAGAAAAAAGGTTGCTTTAACACCTGCTTCATCAAGTACTTTCAAAATCTCATCTGTTTTTGCCGTCGGTCCATCATCAAAAGTAAGTGCAACCACCTTCTCCTCTGTTGAAACCCTGGATATGATATCACCAAAAACCTGAAAGGTTCGAGAGTTCATAATATTATATGCAGCGAGGCCCAGCACCGCAATTAATAATAAAATACCAAAAATCTTCTTCATAAATTGCTCCCATGTCTTTAATATCTCAAAGCAGTTATACATTTCCTGATTCTAGAATGCTTAACTCACTCTATTGCCCCCAACAGATCCTGCCACTCCACCCTGTTTCTGCCTTCATTTTTGGCCTTGTAGAGCATTTTATCTGCCTCCCCAACCAGCCTTAGCTCCTCGTCCTCGGGCGTTGGAGTCACAGAAGCCCCGCCTATACTTACGGTCAATGTTTTTAACGGTTCAGAATAAGGATGATCGATGCCGAGTTCTTTTATAGAAAGACAAATCTTCTCTGCCAGCTGCTTTGCTTCCTGTACAGGAGTTTCCGGTGCTAAAACAGCAAACTCCTCTCCCCCGATACGAGCGGTAAAATCAGCCGGCCTCTTTATCGCTTTGGAAAGAACTACTGCTACTTTCTTTAGTACCAGATCTCCCATGCTGTGTCCATAGTTGTCATTATATTTTTTGAAGCAATCCACATCAATAATTGCCAGAGATAAGGTTGATGAATTTCGGATGGCCCTCTTAAACTCAAATGAAAACCGATTAATAAAACTGCGCCGGTTAGGTATTTCCGTTAAGCCATCCAATAGTGCAATTTTCTCCAGCAGCTTTCGATGTCTCACACTTTTCAGATGATTTCTAACTCTGGCTTTTACAATGGCTGGGTTGAACGGCTTGGCGATATAATCCACAGCCCCCAGCAAAAGCCCTTTTTCTTCATTTTGATCTCCACTAAGGGCGGAAATAAAAATAACCGGGATGTCTTTGGTCTGATCATGGTTTTTAATCTTGCTCATAACTTCAAAACCTGTCATTCCTGGCATTATCACATTCAATAAAATTAAATCAGGTAACTGCTGAAATACCAATTCCAGGGCCTGGGCGCCATTCTGAGCAAAATACAGTGTATAATCTGTTTTGAGAATGTCGGTTAAAACCATCATGTTTAAACGATCATCATCGACAATCAGGATGCGCTCTTCCTCATGTATCATTTTATTAATGCTCCTTTTATTTTAGTATGCTAACCGGTATGGCAAAATGCAATTGATGAAGGTTAATCGCGAGTTTATAAGCAGATATAAAGTGATAAATAACTCTTATCTTGTATATTGAGTTATTTATTTAAGCAGAATATTTGAAGCAGTCAGAAGTTCAGTTCTTTCTAATTCATCAATAACGCTTTTTTGCTGGATTGTATCTACATATTCCACTCCTAACGGAGAATTCCTTCCTTTTTTATACATATTATATATTTTTCAACAACATTTTCTCGAACCTGGTCATATTTCCCAGTATCTTCTTGATGTAAGCCGGATTAGAAGGGTTTATATTAGCTCTGCACCCACAAAAACACCCCTTACGGCTTACGTTAAGGGGTGATATTACCAATTATTCCATCTAAATCTTTTAATACAGCAGCTCAAAATGCATGGAATCTGAATAGGAGTTGCCCCAGCTGAATCCCGCCGGTTTAAAGGCTTTCTCCCAGAGTATCAAATTGGGATCATATGGTTCAGTGTTAGGATCAACATATCTATAATGATCATCCGCATTGATATCAATGGCTATTCCCCAGGAGTGGTTACTTAAACCCCGGGCCGAGTCCCAATTCACATGACGGGTGACAAATGTTCCATCCATACTATCTATAAGACTTAATAAAGAAACCTGTTTACCATTTATCCAAGTTGTACCATTTTTTATGTAATTAAAAGCAGCTATGAAATTATCTGCCGCATCCTTATGTACCTGTACCTTTCTATTCAATCCAGGCAGGGTTATAGTCACAATATTTTCTGCAATCCAGCCAGGATCTATTTCTATTCTGCCACCCGAAGTATCTCGGTAATAGAATTGTCCAAACGACCCCTGAACTTTGCTCAAATTAGGATATTTATAAGTATCTGTGGCCTCCACCGATCGAGATACTGGTATGCTTTCAGTATAAGTTTCCTTAATCACAGGCTGCTGGTCATTGGCAGCCAGATTGATCACTTCCGGCTTTTCTTCCACCAATACCGTAATCAACTTAGATTCTTCCTGGGTTCCATCATCAGCACTGACCTTGAGCACATATTCCCCCGGGCTTATTCCGCTGGTATCCCAATCATAAGTCAGAGCATCTCCTTCTACGCTGGCAGCTGAGCTATCGTTAACATAAAGCCCCATAGACTCCACTTTTTTGTCATCTGCAGCTTCAGCTGCTATCTTAACTATTTCCCCACTAAAAATGCTTAGATTATCCTCCGGACTGCTGATAGTAACGGTAGGCGCAGCATCTATGGGGACCGTAAAAGTTTTGATATCTCCGTAACCAGAACCCTTAGAATTTACTGCAAATGCCTGAAAATAATATGTAGTACCGGGCTGCAAGTCATTAATGCTAACGATAAATGACTTATTTTCATCCGGGCTGTCCTGACAGATGGCCTCTTCACCCAGGCTGGGGGTGTTTCCCCATTCAAACCCATATAGAGTAATTTCTTTCCCACCTGGGTCGCTTATCTGACCATTCAAAGAGGCATTCCCGGTCTCTTCTGCCAGTGCCTCAGCTGTGACTACTGTGGGCTTGTCCCCCCTATAGACCGACGTAAAGATAGAAAAGGCTATGAAAAATCCTAATACGGCAATTACCAGGCTCCAGGAAAGTCTCTTATTCATAATTTAATCCCCATCCATTGTATTCCTGCACTATAAGTTCCTATTCTATTAGGCCGCTAAATTCCATTCCTGTATGTTGCTTGCCATTTATACATACAATTCTATCTATAGCAATGGATTATAGTCAAAGGTAATATCAGGATAGATTGCCAGATGGGTCAGGCATTAACTTACCAACTTATATTACGGCCCCAAAACACGATAATCCATCCCTTATCATCAGAATTTAGTAAACCAGGCTTAATTAGTTCCCCCTGAAAAACTCTAAAAACTACTCAAGGGTATGTATAAATATACTAACGACCGTTGGCGGAGCTGGGTTACAGCATCCTGTGAAGTTGACTGACGGAAGGGGGAGAGCCCCATGGACGGGGCAAGAGGGCTACTGAACAAGGATGTGAATTAGCCCTGTCCCCCTGAAGCCAGTCAACAAACATTTGATGCTGTCCATGCGAAGACTGGGCGTAAGTATATTTATGCATCACCTTACACCCAAGTCGACTTTTTCAGGGGTAACTAATTATTATGAAATGTAAGCGGGGGATTAATAAAGATTGGGGTACAAATGCGGCCCTTTGTTTTGGCAGCCATCGGTGAGGTACAAGTTCGAGATATGTCCTGTCTATCTGCTGGATTGGACTTGGCTCTGCTCCAGGTCCCGAAATACTAGGCGGCAGGGTAAAACCACTGTTAGAATTGCTTGCTCAGTCAGGTTGATAACTTAGAAATTTATCAATGGTGCTTAACTGAATATCAAGTTTCGTAACAATCATGCAGGTGTGCAGCATTTTTTATCTGTTATAGAATTTACGTACTCAATTAAGCTCTGTAGAGCATTCTGGTTGACATTAACAGAAATGGGCAGAAAGCGATCCAGTACTTTAACCGCTGTTTCCAGCGGACAGTTACCTGCCCTTTCGCCCAATCCTAAAACCGTAGTACTTGCAAAAAAAGCTCCTGCCTGAGCTCCAGCCAGTGTATTGGCTACAACCATACCAAAATCATTGTGGGCGTGTATTTCAATCTCCATACCGCTTTCTTTAATAAGTTTTTGAAATATATTGTAGGTCATAAACGGGTCTAAAATTCCAACTGTGTCAGCGTAGCGCAATCTTTCTGCTCCCAATTCACGAGCCAAACAAGCATACTGTACCAGGAATCGAAAATCCCCCCGAGATGCATCCTCGGCTCCAACGCTAACACCTGCCCCAGCCTCCCTGGCATAAACAACAGTTTCCTCTAACTGCCGTAAAACCCATTCACGGTCCTTATTCAGCTTATATTTGATTTGGATATCTGATACCGGAATTGATATATGGACATGATGAGCACCACAATCCAATGATACTTGTTTTCTGTAATGAGCACTTGAAAAAGATTATGTGAAAATATATTAGACAATAAATTTTTATTATGCAACAATTATATATATCAGTGTTATATATGATAGATATAAGGCATTGAGGAAGGAGCTGCTTCGGGATGGCCAAAACCAATAAAACCAGGTACGCATTGCTGGGAGTGCTGACTTTAAGGCCGTGTTCCGGATACGATATCAAGAAATTCTGCGATAATCACCTTAATTATATCTGGAGCGAAAACTATAGCCATATATACCCGGTCCTAAGGCAGATGGAATTAGAAGGTCTGGTTACTAAGATTACCGAGCATACAGAGGGAAGACCCGTTAAAAACGTCTATTCTATAAGCGAAAAAGGAAAGGCTGAACTAAATGATTGGCTGCTGCTTCCAATTGAGCCCTATTCATTCAGGTCAGAACTGCTGCTGAAAATCTTTTTTTCCGGTGATATTCCACTCACCAACATCATTGAAAAACTTGAAGCTAAATTGGATAGTGATAAGCAAATGCTTGAATATCATGAAAAAATCGAGCAAATGCTGAATACTGAATTAAGAGACAGGAAGGAAACCTACTTATGGCGGGCAGTACTCAGCTATGGAAGACATAATGCCCGTGCAACGATTACCTGGTGTGAAGAAACCATCCAATATCTTAAAGAGCTGGCTGAACAAGAGAAGCTTTAATCAACGTTTTCTGTATGAAAAACATATTTTAAAGGAGGTTGTTTTTAATGGGTTTCAATGTGTTGGTTGTAAATTGCGGCAGTTCATCGATCAAATACCAGGTATTTGATATGACAGATGAAAGAGTCCTGGCCCAGGGGCTGATGGACCGGGTAGGTATCCCTGGAACCAAGCTTACTCATAAGCGGGAAAACGGAACCGCCGATACAATTATTCAAAAGGACATGTCGGATCACAGTCAGGGTATTAAGCTGGTTCTAGAGACATTAACCAGCGCTGAGCATGGTGTAATTAAAGATCTGGCTGAGATCAAAGCAGTAGGCCACCGGGTGGTTCACGGAGCAGACTATTTTGCCGGCTCAGTACTTATCAACGCTGAAGTCAAACAAGTTATCCAGGACTGCTTTGATATAGCTCCGCTTCATAATCCCCCAAATCTGATGGGAATCGAGGCCTGCCAATACTTAATGCCTGATATACCGCACGTAGCTGTGTTCGATACTGCTTTCCACCAGACTATGGAACCCGCACATTACATGTACGCACTTCCCTATGAGCTCTACGAGAAATATAAGGTGCGCCGCTATGGATTCCATGGTACCTCTCACTATTACGTAACCCAGCGCGCTGCAGCATTGCTGAACAAAGCTCTGGAAGATACCAAAATCATCACCCTTCACCTGGGAAACGGCGCCAGCATGGCGGCAATAGATGGGGGGAAAGTCATCAACACTTCTATGGGCTATACTCCATTAGAAGGTCTGGTGATGGGTACCCGCTGTGGTGATATTGACCCCTACCTGGTAATCTTTATCATGGAAAAGTTGAATTTGAATCCAGATGAAGTCAATGATTACCTCAATAAGAAGTCAGGCGCTCTGGGGTTATCAGGAGTAAGCAGTGACTTCCGTGACATCACCGAAGCTGCTGAAGCGGGGAACCAGCGTGCTCAGCTGACCCTTCAGGTCTATGTTAACCGCGTAAAATTCTATATCGGAGCATATATGGCCCTGCTTAATGGCTGTGACGGTATAGTCTTTACCGCTGGTCTAGGGGAAAACGCTATTGATATTCGCGAAATGATCTGCGAAGACCTGGGTTTCTTAGGTATTAAGATAGACAAAGAGAAAAATAAAACTCGGGGCAAAGAAGTTGATGTAGCAGATGATGATTCCAGAGTACGCATCCTGGTTATTCCTACCAATGAAGAACTGGTTATCGCTCGCGATACTTATACTATAAGCAAAGCTTAGAGCAGTTTCATTTTTCATAAAACCGTTTCCCCGGTGGGAAAGGACTTAGAGTGAATACTAATAAAATATACTTATAAAAATTATAGCTGTCATTTGATGGTGGTCATTTTCCTATTTATCAAACCCCCAAAAACAGAGAACCTCAAAATAACGAGGTTCTCTCTTCATTTATATCTTTACTGCATGACACCTTTTGATTATCCCCTTCCTGCCATGCCTTATAGTAATATATAACCATAAGTTATTATATTGTTTCATTAAAGTTATTGAATGATGCCCGGCTGTCGATTATAATCTAATTAAATCACTTTGAGAAATATTATACCTCAGAAGGGGATTTATTATGATTATTGACACTCATGTTCATGCTTACCCTACTTCAGATGATAGTAAGATGATGCTGGAGGAAATTATTGACCAGGCATTAAAAATAGGGCTTGATGCAGTATGTATTACTGATCATGATTCTCTGGACATTAGAAAAAGGGCTTCCGATTATTCAAAACAGACCGGGTTTCCCATATTCGTTGGAGCGGAAGTCTTCACTTATGAAGGTGATGTCCTGGTATTTGGATTGGATAGACTTCCAGGCAAAAGGGTAAATAGCGATTATCTGCTGGATATGGTGCTGGAGAGCGGTGGAATTGCAGTGAGTGCCCATCCTTTTCGCACCAATAACCGAGGGATGGGAAATGCAGCACGCAGATGCGGTTTGCACGGAATAGAAGCCTTTAATGGCAGTACTGATTCCCACAATAATCTAAGAGCTGTCAAGATGGCTGAAGAAATGGGAGTGCCTCTGCTGGGAGCCAGTGATGCCCATACACTTAATGCCCTGGGTAAATTCGCCACCTTTTTCCCCGATGGTATGCAGGATGAAAATGATCTTATTGCTGCAGTTAAGATGGGACAGGTGTATCCAGTTAGTTTAACCCCTGAAGGTTTCCAAAAGGTTAACTGGCGTGCTATTCAGCGTGCATAGTTCATTTTTGATAGTTTTGTTGATATAAAAGCTATACCGGATATTCATGATACGGTTTTTTATAATCGATTTTAGGTTTTTCATTTGCCTAAACAACTAATGAATATCTATAGTCAGGGTGTTTTGCCATAGGAGGGGGGGCAGGTATAATATTTGTCCAATTTATGAAGCCGGTAGTATATCGGCAATAACTTTATCTCTAGGATAAGAGTATTATGGGGAGGTTTATGATGAAGAAAAAGCTGCTAGCGTTATTAATGATTGTCGTTTTTGGGTTCAGCTTCGCAGGATGTGCAGGCTCAGCTGATACAGCAAATGAAGATCCGGCTCCGGTTGAGGAAAGTGTAATTGATCTGACTGGAACCACGTTAAAGGTGTTTGTTGCTTATGGTGGTATAGATGAAATTTTCCAGGCCTTTGAAGCTGATACCGGTGTTAAAGTTGAATACCTGGATATGTCATCCGGTGAAGTTCTGGCCCGCATCAGGGCTGAGCAGGGAAATCCCCTGGGAGATATCTGGTTTGGTGGTGGAGTTGACAGCTTTATAGCCGCCCAGAATGATGGACTGCTGGAAAGCTATGTGTCTCCAGAAGCAGAATATGTACCCGCCAAGTATCTTGATCCTGATGGTTACTGGACCGGTGTATCACTGGTAACCGTAAGCTTTATTGTTAATACTGATCGCTGTAAAGAAATTGGGATTGAGGCACCTCAGACCTGGCAGGATCTGCTTCAACCCGAGTTAAAGGGTGAGGTATTGATGTCTAACCCATCTATTTCAGGTACATCTTATACTATACTCACCGGAATTCTTCAATCTATGGGCGAGGAAGAAGGATGGGCATACATAGATCAATTAAATCAACAGATACCGTATTATGCCAAGAGGGGGAGTGAACCGCCCCAGAAAGCAGCTCTAGGTGAAGTTACAGTAGGTCTTGCCCCAGACACCGGTGAAGAACTTAAAGCCGAAGGTTATCCCATTGTATCCGTATTTCCCCAGGACGGTACCCCATGGTGGCCTTCACCGGTTGCTATTTTAAAGGGAGCAGAAAACCTGGACGGTGCCAAAGCATTCGTGGACTGGTGCTTGAGTGAGAAAGGACAGGAAATACTCAGGGATAACTGCCCCAGAGTTCCTGTACGTGAAGGAATAGAACCCCCGGAATGTCTTGCCGCAATTAAAGAAGCAAAATTACAGGATATAGATTTCGTGGTTGCTGGTAATGTACGGGATAGTGTAGTTGAACAGTGGCAGACCAAGTATGGTGAATAAAATTAAGCAAGAGGTGTCTTTTAAAGACACCTCTTTTTCTGATTTTATAGCAGGTCTTATCTACGTCTTAATAGCTGCCAGTGTTTTACTATTTATACTGTGGCCCACGATAGCAATACTGGTAAAAAGCGTATATTACAACGGAAATTTTACGTTCGGACAGTATATTCAGCTTTTTACCGAGAATAGACAGCTGCTCCTGAACAGCATTTTGGTAGCAGCATCTTCGACTGTGCTGGCCGTAATTCTCGGCCTGTTCGTCGCCTTATTTATTACCCATTCAGGAAATCGTGGTAAAAAGACGGTTTTTGCCGTACTGCTCTTAACCATGATTTCACCGCCTTTTGTATCTGCATTATCCTATATCATGCTCTTTGGCCGCAGGGGGATTATTACCTATTACCTGCTGGGTTTGAGTATTAACCCTTACGGATGGCATGGTGTAGTATTGATGCAAACCTTAAGTCACGCCTCCCTGGCAGCATTGATTATCCTGGGAGTCTTACGGGGGATCGATAAAAGCCTGGAGCAGGCTTCCCGGGACCTAGGAGCAGGCAGTCTGAGTACCCTGCTAAAAATCACTATACCCCTGGCCAAGCCTGGAATCATTGCCGCCGCTTTAATAAGTTTTATACAGTCTCTGGCCGATTTCGGTACCCCGATAATTATCGGGGGTAATTTTACCGTACTGGCTACTGAGGCGTATTTAAATGTAATCGGATTGTATAATCTGCCCCGGGCTGCTGCCATGGGGACCCTGTTGATGATCCCGGCACTTCTGATGTTCGTTATCTACCGTCGGGTGGTAGAGAATTCAGAATATTTCTCCCTGCGGGTTGGCAGTGACAGTTCACTGGTATTATCCAGATGGATCAATCATGTCCTGGCTCTGGTAACCTGGGCTTTTATTCTTTTCCAACTGCTGCAGTATGCCACCATACTCTGGGGAGCTTTTGCTAAAACCTGGGGTGTGGATTTCACTTTCAGTATGAAACACATCCAGGCCCTGGGAATGGGTCAGTTGCTGGCTTTTGCCCGCAGCCTGGAATATGCCCTGATTGCAGCCCTGGCAGGCAGTTTAATAGGGATGATCATTGCCTATATGGTAGAAAGAAAGAAGTTCCCTGGTTACAGGATTTTGGATTTCCTGGCTACTCTGCCCTATATGATACCCGGACCGTTTCTGGGGATAGCCTATGTACTGGCATTTCATGATAAACCATTGATACTGACGGGTACAGTATTTATAGTAATAGTGAACTGTATTTACCGCCAACTGCCTATTAGTACCAAGGCAGGCACCGCAATACTTACCCAGCTGAACCCGGAAACAGAGTATGGAGCCCGTGACCTGGGGGCGGATGAAATATCCACCTTTAAGGATGTAATATTACCTTCACTAAAACCTGCTTTTCTGATCGGATTTATAAATACTTTTACAACAACTATGACGACTATCGGAGCTATTATATTTCTAGTTGTACCTGGTTCTGAAGTGGCTACGGTACAGATGTTTAATGCTATAAAAACCGGACAGATAGGAGTCAGTGCGGTTATCGCAAACATGATAATAATCGTAACCCTGGCTGTTAATCTGGCTTTTTCATATTTCATTCTGCGGCCACAAAGATATAAGGACAGCGAAAAAATGGAGGGGACATATGTATCTGCAATTGAAGGAATTAGGTAAGAGATACCCTAATATTACAGCGGTAGATAATTTGCACCTGGAGGTCAACCAAGGCGAACTGCTGTCTATTCTAGGACCTTCCGGCTGTGGCAAAACTACAACCCTAAGAATGGTCGGTGGTTTTATTGCTCCGGATAATGGAAAGGTTATATTGGAAGGTAATGATATAAGCTCAGTTCCAGCTAATCTCAGACCCACTGCTACAGTATTTCAGAGTTATGCGCTGTTTCCCCATATGAACGTAATCCAAAATATCTGCTATGGGCTAAAATTTAAAAGGTTGGGGAAAAAAGAGAGGCTGGTACAAGGGGAACATATGCTGGAGTTGGTAGGACTGAAACAATATAAAAATAAATCTATACAGCAATTATCCGGTGGTGAACAGCAGCGGGTTGCTCTTGCTCGGGCACTGGTTATGAATCCCAAGGTATTACTGCTGGATGAACCTTTAAGCAATTTAGATGCTAAACTCCGTCTGAAAATGCGTAAAGAGATCAGGGATCTGCAGACTGAACTGGGTATAACCACGCTCTATGTTACTCATGATCAGGAGGAAGCATTGAGTATATCCGACCGTATCGCTGTTATGAACAACGGACGAATTGAACAGGTGGGTACACCGAATACCGTCTATAATTCACCTGCCAGCAGATTTGTAGCTGAATTCATAGGAAGGATAAACTTTATAGGTGGTGAAAAACAAGCGTTACTTGCTGTAAGGCCGGAGCAAATTCAAATGTCTGATGTATCAGGGTCCACCCCAGGAACTATAACCCAGAAGCAGTTTACCGGAGCTTATACTACTTACTTGGTCAGGGTAAGTGATGGTATTGTTGAAGTTGATGTGCCTTCACCCGAAGACAAGGGCTGGAAGCTGGACGACGTGGTATTCCTTTCGTTTTCAGGGGAAAATACTCTAGTCGTATGATGAGAACATAATCAAGTTTTTTCCGGCACCCACGGGTATCGTCGGTTTTTAGCGATGAACGAGTGCCAGGCGAGTTTTTTCAAAGCAGTCTTTCTTTTACATATTGTTCAAACCTGATCAGACAGTTGGAGAAATCCTTTCTGCCAAAACCAATCCTGAAATGCTGGTAGTCATAATCATAAACCCGGCCAGGCAGAATCAAAACTCCGGTATGCTTCAGTAAGTCCCGGCCTATTACTTCAGCATCCAGCTCTTTGCGAAAGGCCGGAAAGGCTATCGGCCCTGCACCGGGTCGATACCAGGAAAATATGTCATCGTATTGCTTGAAAAAATCATCCAGCAGTTTTAAATTTCCGCTGATAATATTACGGTTGCGGTTTATGATCTGTTCCCTGTTTTCCAGAGCCAGCATTGACAGTAACTCGGAAGGGCCGCTGGAACATATGGTCGTATAATCCTTCAATCCTGCCAGATTCCGGTACACGTCTTGATCTCTGGTGGCCACCCAACCGATACGCAGTCCGGCCAGCCCAAAGGATTTTGACATTACTCCCAGGGAAACCGCCTTTTCATACAAATCACAGCCCCAGGGCATCTGTTTATCCAGGTCATACTCCAGATACTTATAAACTTCATCCACAAAGAGATGTATATCCCTTTCCCGGGCTATGCTGATGATATCCTGCATTTCCTGTTCTGACATTAGATATCCGGTAGGGTTGTGGGGGGTGTTAATGATGATCGCCCTGGTTTTCTGAGTAAGCAAATCTTTGAGCTCTTCCAGATCTATTCCCCACTGTCCGTCCAGTCGCTTCATCTCCCATTTATCCACCTGGCAGCCCATGGCTGCCGGTATTTCAAATAGAGATTGATAAGCTGGAGTCTGTACAATGACGTGATCCCCAGACGATAATACTGCCTGCATATATAAAAATACAGCTTCTTCAGCTCCACAGAAGACCAGTACCTGCTCAGAATCAATATGCTGATAAAGGGAGGCGATCTGCTGCCGTAAAGCCGGATTACCCCTGGATTCCGTATAACCCAATCCCATATCAAGTAAGCGCTCCATATTCCGGGAATTAAAGGCCAGCAATTCCTGGATCGTCCAGGATTCACAATCAGAACAGCACATTAAATAAGGAGCTTCAAATTCATACCGGGCAAAAAACCTTTCCAGTTTAAACTCCGATATTTTCATTAAGTACACCTCCATTGTTGGCTCGAGTCTGTTTAGAGTATTTTCGGTTTACATATGTCATATAAGCATAGAGGCTCTCATTTGTATATCCTTTCCCATTGGGATTTCATTAAATTTTTCTTATTATCCGTTAAATAGTTCGATAAGTTCTGTATCAAAAGCGGTAACATCAGCTGATATATCTTCAATACAGGATTACCTAACATAAAAATATTTCTTATAACCATTCTTTCCCCTATCCGAGTTAAACAACTAATACTTACTATATAGGATGTTATTTCCTGCTGGCAAGCATCCAGGTATTAATCTGCTTAAAGCCCATAGATTCATATAATCTGCTGAGTAATACATCGTTCGCTTGGTAAAATAAATAAGGTTTTTTATGCTGTAATACCAGTTCTCTGCCAAGGTTGAAGATGCAATCTTTTGCATATCCATTGTTTCTATATTCAGGAGTGGTATAAACAGCTCCAATCATAGCAGCATCGTTTGTTTCGGTGGTAGTCAAAGCACAGGCAACTATTTTACCATCCCTTTGAATACAATAAGCTTCACCCCAGGACAAAATTCCAGGCAGCCTGCTTTCTGCATTTACCAGCATGTCATTGTCATTGTAAAATTCAATAAGATCCTTCAGCTTAGATTTAGAGGCCTTAAAAGAAAGCATTATTTTCTCAGCAGGTATATCAGCCGGGATAAATTCACAAAACGAATAGATATGTTTATCCCGATCTGCTCCTTCGCTTATCTGTAACAGCTTTTCAACATAGTCTTTTCTCCCTACAACATGGATACTATTAATAGGCGGTAATTGCTTGGCTACGGCATCTATGAATTCTATATTTGATGTGGAAATACAGCAATGAATCGGGGCCAACAGCAGTGATAATTCAACTTTCCCATTACGCCTGGCAATTAGAATATTAATGTCTGGACTATTTAAGATTTCACTTAAATATGTAAAGAAATAAAGATTATTTGCATAATCAATCTTCAGAAACTGTGCAAGTTCTGTTAAATCAGTACACCTGGTTAAAAACATTGTTTAAACCCCAATTATTTCGTATGATAGGCAGGAAGACACCTTTTACATCCGTCGTAGCCCCGGTTAACCGCATCATTTAATAGATGATAACCGCGCTGGTGCTCTTCGTAGGTATCCATTAGTGAATCGCAGCCTATCTTGTGTATCTCCCTATTATTAATATTGACTATATATTTAGGCACATTAGGGATATCCTTTTTAAGTTCTGCAAAGTACATATCAGCTGCCAGAGTCACTTCATCAGGATCGATGGTCAGCTTTTTGCCTTCTATATTCAGATCCCAGTCCACCAGAGGCACGTCGACCGTGAAGGACGGGGTAATTACTATCGGGGGAATTGCATCTGCAATACTTGACTCGCATAGATCCAGTATCTTGTTAAAGAGCCATTCCGGGAAATTCAGAAACGGGCAGTCGGTGAAAGCTATGAAATCCCAGTACAGATCCAGCTGTTCGATTTGGATCTGCAAAGTATTGGTGGCATCATCCAGAACTACCTTGCCCACACCTTTTTTCAACTGCATATTGAAGAACGGCACATGCATTTCAAAAATCTTTACCTCTACCCTATCATTCACTACTTCGTAATCCGGTATTATATCAGGGAACCAACCGGTTGGATCGATCTCCACCGAATATTCAACATCCAAAAACACTTTAAGGCTGAAAATGATATTGGTATTTAGCTTCTTTATTTTCACTTTGTTGTCTGGCATCAGGTCGAATTCCGGTTTGCTCAAAAGTTTAACGTCAGCACCTACTTCAAACCTCATACCTTTCATCTCAAAGTGAGTTTCCACAAAACCCAGAGTAGCGATTTCCGTTACTATACGCTGGGTAATATCTACCACTTTGCCGATCACATTTACCACGTCATTTAGAGTTTCACTTTCGAAGCTTTTTTTGAATTTGAAACACTTGTCCCAGTTGGTTCTTTCCCAGAAAAAGTCATAGACTTTATACATGGCAATCTCGGGAACGGCTACTGCGGCACTGCAGTTGCGGGCAAAGTTGCTTAACTGCTGCTCATCTCCCCCCTCATAGTCATCGATATTAACCGCAATGGCCATGGTGGTAGCATCCAGGTTTTTTATAGCGCGTATGCTGAGGGGCAGATAGTTATCCGGTATGTCATCCATATAGGGCAACAGCGGGTTGACGCTGGGCAGGTTAAAGCTGAAGCAATTATTCTGGTCACTCAGGTAGGCCCGAACCGCATTTTCCATAATCTGGTCCAGCTTCAAGGTGACGGTTTGCTCCATACTATACCGGTATTTAACGGCCAGAGCCTCAATATCGGAATGGGCAAAATCTATCCACAGCTGATTGGTCTTGCTGTCTATTTCCAATCCTGCTGCCAGGGATATATTTGCATCAAATTTTATTTCCAGTCCGTCCCAGAGCCAGAAATAAACCCGCAGGGCAGTATGTATCCTTACTCGGGCAGGATCATCCGGACTGACCGCGGGAAGGAAGTCAATCGAAGGTTCGTAATTCAGCTTAATCCTGTAATTGATGAGCAGAAACCGATACAAGTCCTCAGGTATCTTATCCAGGTTTTCCTGGTCCAATTCCTCGTATAATTTTACAGAGCCATTGATTCTCAGAAAACCATTGTAGAATAAAGCCCCGGTGACCTGATTCAAAAATTTTTCATTCAATAAAACTACTATATCGTAACCGGCTGATTTCATGTTCTCCTCTCCTCCCCTTTAAAGCAGCTTGCTTGCGCCGATGCACGCCTGGCAGGCCGAGTAACCCTCTTTCAATGCTTCATAAAGCACATAAAAACCGAGTCTGTTTTCCATCTCGATATCTTCAATAGATGGGCAGTCAAAGTTATGAATCTTTTTAGTGCGTTTGTTGGCGATATACATAGGAACCGGTACCGCTTTGCTCATAAGTTCGTTTATCCCTATATTTAAAGTCAGTGCCAGTTCATCATTATCAAAAGAGATGTAATGGGTGGATACCTGCATGGTATAGCCTGCTACTTCCTGACGGGATAAAAGCAGGTTCGGTGAAATCACCAGATCAGGGATTTTTTCCAGAACCTTCTGCTCCAGCAGGTCTATTATATAATTAACAGCCTTTTCGGACAGATTGTGGTACCACTTGTCCCCCATTTCAATATTAATATCGGCTTTAATAATTTCTATCACTAGATTACTGCTGTCATTCAGCTTGATAATTCCCTCTGCCTGGGATATGGACAGCTCAAACTCCTGATCCAGCTTTAATATCTCTTTAGTCTCCTGCCGGTGTTTTAAAAGCTTATCATCCTCCCAGGGAGTAATTCGGTCAGGGATAAAGGAACTGGTATCCAGTTTGATGTCCTTGGTCAACTCCGCAATGAAAGATGCCTTGACCTGAGCCTGGATCTTCAGCGAATTAATGATCACTTTGTTCCCCTCACCGAACTCGAAGTCAGGCTTTTCCAGCACTTGGACCAGGCCGTCATAATTACATAACAGATTATCGTAATTGGTTTTTGTTTCAATAAATCCCAGGCTGACCAGCCGGGCAAGGATATCAACGCTCTTTTCCCACCAGGAATCGCTGTTGATAGGAAAACTACCGGAAAAGTCTTCACATTTCTCATATTCGGTGTTATCCCACCAGAAATCAAAAACTTCTTTCAAGGTTTTCTCTTTTAAGTTGATATATAGCTCATTGCCACCGCTCAAATCCTGCATAATACTTATATCCTCGGCAGTCTCGTTAAAGAAGTTGATCCCCATAATCAGCAGGCGATTATTATAGATTAATACATCACCCATTCTGACTGGCAATTCGTAAACATTCCCGGCAGGCATCATAGGAAGTTCCAACTGTTGAAGGATCAGGGGGATTTCAATGGTTTGGCGATCTTCGGTCAGATAGGCTGACAATAAGACTTCCAGCACTTCATTGATATTATCTATGAATTTTTTATGAAAGCGATAGGTATCATTGATATATAGATCGGTGATCCCGGCATTGCTTAAATCGAAGATCATTTTCCTGTTAATCGCATCAAATACAATTTTGGTGTCAACATAGAAAGAGGCATCAAATTCCAATACAATCCCGGTCAGAACAACAAGTTTCAACTCCACCATAAACTTGATATATACCTGGTCTCTTCCTCTCAAGTCAATCAAAGGTTCATTTTTCATGCGGATCTTATAAGAAAATTTGGTGAAATCATGCAGGCTTTCGGGAATACCTTCTACAAAACTGTATTCTCCCTCCAGGACCAGGAAACCGGAGTAATACAGGGCGGCCAGTGATTTGTTCAGTAAAACCTCATCCATCTGCAACAGCAGATCATAATTGCTCTTCGACATAAAACCCCTCCCCAGGTTAGTTAATCTCACTTGTCTATGATTGTTCATAAATCTATATCTTCCCATCAATAAGCCTGTTCTATCTTAAAGCATGGGAGAATACGATTGGATTACCCGTGGATTGTCCAGATGATGTCAGCTGAATATAAAAAAAGACACCGTCCCCCAGACTGCGTCTTCTAATATTTAGATAGGTTGCAAGCTGAGAGACGTGTACACTAACTGGCACATTTCTGTTTCATTGTTTTTGTACACCATCAAAGATAATGCATACCCCTTAGCCAATAGACCACCACTGAACTCAGATGACCAGCAGACTTCTCTGCGGGACAACTTAACCATATGGTTATCAGCTTGCATTTTTATTATATACGCCGACATCGTTGTTGTCAATATATGGAATATTGTTAATAAATCAGACCAGTTCACAAATATTATTGCAGCAGAAATGTTTCCTGAAATTACTTTTGCCCGGGTGCAGGGTAAGACAGATCGTTATCCTGGAAAACCGGATCCTGCTTCACTGCTTGATATTTCAGAAGAACTGCAGGTCAGTAAGGAAGAAGTCCTATACATCGGTGACGCCGATATAGCTGTTCTTACTGCTCATAAAGCCGGTGCAGATCATATCGTAGAATCGCCATATGACATTGTGAAACTCTTTAAAAATAATTCAGTATATTAATTAGGCATTCGATTCGATAAATCTATAGTGCTTTCTACCGCCTATATGCCAATAACTCCTTATAATATATCACTTTTTTGAAACACCTCTTATAACATTAAATTATTCAACAACAACAAAATGGGAATATATGAACATATTGGTAAAAGTCTACATTTATTTTGCCCTCAATATGATATCATTTAATTATTCCGTAATCTAAATATTAATATGATGTTTTTTATATGTTCCTAAGCCAAGAGGGAGGTGAACAGATTGTTTTTTGAAGATGTTAACGAAGGTTATACATTCACAACTGGTACCAAGCCTATTACTGGAACCGAAATTGATATTGTAGCCCAAATGTCCGGAGCGGACTTGCCAGGCTTTCTAGATGACGAATTTGCCAAAGGTTGGGGTTTTAAAGCCCGGGTAGCTCCTGGTGCCTATCTCATAGCATGTATGATGGGATTAATGGCTAAACAAGGTTTTCTGGCTGATGCGGTTTGGACAGCTGCCGATGGTATTTCTTGGAAGACTCCGGTGCATCCAGGTGATAAAATTTATGCTGAGACTGAAGTAATTGGTACAAAAGAGATGAAACGCGGAGGAGGCCTGGTGACCTACAAGTGGACAATAAAGAATCAAAATAACGATGTTGTTGCTCAAGGACAAAACACCTGACTGTTTCCTGCGAAATCATCTGATTAGATGATTCTGGATTGTAAAAATTTATATCCTAACAGGTTATAAAAAATGCTTGAATAACTTTTTGAATCGTAAAAAGGATGTGGAGAACCAACATCCTTTTAATAACCTTTCCTGGATTATTACTTCCAATCGTGAAGTAATAATCCAGGATGCTCATAGAATAATTGCATTTGGCTAATTACGATTCCTGCTTAAAAATACTCAAAAAAAAGCCTGACGACTTGCTTGGTCTACAGGCTGAAACTGATGAGTGATGTTATTCTGTCTGCTGCAGAGTTCTTGAAAAACCAATAGTTACTTACTCATGTTTGGCTTTCATTTTAGCTTTTAGTTCGTCAACGGTTATTCCTAACTCTTTGGCTTTTTGTTCCAGTCTTTCTTGCCGCTCAGCTTTCATTTTCGCCTTCAGTTCATCAACGGTGATGCCCATCTCTTTGGCTCTCTGTTCTAGTCTTTCTTGCCGCTCAGCTTTCATTTTCGCCTTCAGTTCGTCAACGGTGATGCCCATGTCTTTGGCTTTCTGTTCTAGTCTTCCCTGCCGCTCAGCTTTCATTTTCGCCTTCAGTTCATCAACGGTGATGCCCATCTCTT
>JAENYG010000007.1:0-10374 GCA_016841875.1 Syntrophomonas sp. | reverse complement strand
TGCCGCTCAGCTTTCATTTTCGCCTTCAGTTCATCAACGGTGATGCCCATCTCTTTGGCTTTCTGTTCTAGTCTCTCCTGATGCTCGGCTTTCATTTTGGCCTTTAGTTCATCAACGGTGATGCCCATCTCTTTGGCTCTCTGCTCCAGCTTTTCCTGCCGCTCAGCTTTGCATTGAGCCTTTAGTTCATCAACACTGATACCCATCTCTTCAGCTTTCAGTTCCAGCTTGGCTTCTGGTTGAATTACGTCATCTGTCTGAGCAAAAGAATATCCACCATACATGCTTGCCGCTAAAACAAAAGACAGCAGTAGACTCAGTGCCGCTTTCTTCAAATTTTCACCTCCTTTCGCTTAGTCATATTATTTACCAAAACAATAGACTATGTGAGTCAATCAGGTAAGAAAAAAATGGGAAATTATGAATTTCTCGCGTTCACTTCAAAGAGTTCCCGATCTTTGATTTGATTAAAGCAATGATCAATAATAAAGTGGGGATTAAATACTCGAAGAACAGTGCCACTCCGGGGAAAGTCTTGGGGATCGATTCCAGTACATCGGTGTTGTTTTGATAAAAAGTAAAGGAGAATACCAGAAGAAGGATGGCAACCGGGATTATTATGCTTTGATATTGTTTCAGATGGAGATATTTTGATATCCCATCAGTTAAGATAAACTGAAAAACCACGATTTTTCCCCATAACGCCAGCACCCAAATAGAAACAAGTAATGCCTTGATACCGATGGGCTGGATAATATCGGCCAGAAAAAACGGAGCATAAAGAGAACGAGCAGGAGTATCCACTCCCAAGATGGTTACCATGGAGATTATTATAAACATCATATGAAAGACAATTATTACAATGGCGATATTCCCGGCGATAAGAACTGTCCGGGCTGTTCTGATATAAGGGAAAAGCATGGCCAGTATAAATAGTTCACCCAGATAGGCCTGCGGAATCAGGGTACTTTTTAGTAAGGTTGAAATACTCGCTTCTCCCACCGGAAGCAAAGAAGCAAAATCCATATATGGAAGTGCCAGAAGGTAAAAGGCCGTAAGCACGATACTTATAAAAATCCAGTAGATACTCAATACCCGACAAATGACTTCAAATCCTGCAGCAACAGCATAGGTCGTGGCCACAATTAAGAATAGCGGGATAACAAATTCTGGAGTAAGCCTGAAGACACCAGTTCCAAAAAACAGGGCAACCGCTTCTCGAATAACGGAAGATGTTAAATAAAAAAGGAATAATATATAGGCCAGACCCAGTGTCTTACCGCCTGCTTTTCCTATTATCAAGGGAAGATACTCAATAAAGCTTTTATCACTATATAATTTACCCAGGCGGTAAACCACGTAAACCAAATAGACTGTGCCCGCCATGGCAATGAGCATTGTCATCCACCCATCCTGTTGGGCGATTTTCACTGCCGAAAGGGGAACAAATAAAGCGGCAGTAGTAGCTACGGTATTTACCAGCAAGCCCATGATGGAATATGTATCTGTTTTATAAATACCACTATCCTGTTTCAATCCTATTAATCCTTTCAGCCATACGCGTCTATCTGCTAGTTCGTCATCTAAGGGGTTAGCAGGTTTTCTATGAACACCGTCACCGGTATAAATACAATTTCCATAAGTGTTTTAACAGTAGGAAGATGCCATTCCAGAAGCCAGTCATAGGCATAGACCATTGCAACAACCATCAAGAAGATAAAAGCCGCTAGTTCCCGCCACATTTTCTTTTCAAACAGCGGTCCGGCCTGCAAGACTATGATTCCTCCAAAGGCCAGCGCAATCACAATAACCAACCCCATTCCTCCCTCACTTGTTACTCTTCAGCCGGCTCGGCAGGTTTTTCGATCAAAGAGGTATGACGGATGCTGGATTCAACTTTGATTTGCACCTGCAGCCCGGGAAATACCTCATCCCACTGAGCTTCCAGCTGCTTCCATTCCGCGGGGTAGCTGCGATGGATTGCTTCCCCGAAACCGAATATATCCGCATTGTACTCCCCCTGCGCTTTTTTTAAAGTTGCTTCTATTTCTCTGCTGATTGCGGCCTCTTGTGATGCTTCCAGCCTTTTCAATGCTGCCGTCATCTCCGGATCTATATTCCCCTGTATCTCTATCAAGTAGGTATTGACTTTTATGTGGACAGTTATACTTACCTGTCCATCCTTGATACTGGGCTCTATTTTACTCCAGGATTTCAGAATACTGGTCTCTGCAGATTTTTCCTCCTCTCCTGGAATGGGAAAATTGATATTACCCTGTTTCACTTCTCCCCTTACCCATAACAAGCCCCGGCTCTCGGCAGCATTTAACCAACCCACCATTTTATCCTCTTTGAATACCGCCGTACCATTTACCATAATCTGATTGACCGGTTCTGGAACGACACCACTGGCCAGGTCATGTCCCGGTTCAGCAGAAAGGGACTCATTGGGGCCGGTTTCTATCACCGCCGTATATGGCTGGCAGCAGGGACTTTGCATTAATCGAATGAATTGACCCACATTGAGAGGTGCAAAGGATGCTGATATCTTATTGATCTTCATATAACTGTTGATCCGCTGTGTGGGTATGAGCGTGATTCTTCCCGGTTGATCCATGAGACTCACCAGCGATCCCCTGCCGATAATCAGCCATGGGTCCAGTCTCAATTCCGGATTCCGCTCCAGGAAATCCGTAATATCCCTAATGCCCCGTTTCCGAGCCAGTTCCTCAGAGACAATAACCACATTGTTGTGAGAAAAAAAACGCTCTATAGGAGTAACCTTGGTTAGATTATCAATGGCATCCTGGAGGCTGTTCCCTTCGGCAACCGTATTACGGTAAGCTTTTTGAAAAGTGGTTCCAGCCCCCCCTCCCCCTGTACCCCTGACTATTGCCGTGGTATTTAGAGTTTGAGCGATAATGCGGATCTTTCCCCCGGGGGCAGATTCTATCCCAATTCCATTCACAATGCCCAGATCATCTAGTTCACGCCGATCCCAGCAGCCCGACGATATGGTGAGCATTATTATCAAAAACGTCACGAAGATGCGACGGATCATCATCTAATTCCCCCCTACCTTATCCGCCCTGGGTGGTGACGGCTTTAACCCCGGAACCTGACGACGTCGGTTCCTTTCACCGAGTTCCCGGGGACGGGTATCCATACTCCACCATGGTCCCCGTACCAGTACATCTTTAAGGTCGGACCAATGCAGGGGAGATAGCGAAGACAGGTAAGGAAGCCCGAAGGACCGGATTTGCGCCACATGAATATGTATCATAACGATACCAAACATAACGCCGAATAGCCCCAGCATCCCCGCCAGAAACATGAGTGGGAAACGCAGAAAACGCATGGTAATCCCCAGGTTATACGAAGGATTGGTAAAAGAGGCTATCCCGGTAAATGCTACTATGATCACCATCAGGGGAGAGACGATTCCAGCCTGAACCGCTGCCTGGCCGATAACCAGAGCACCTACAATGCTAACCGCCTGCCCTACCGCCCGTGGAAGGCGGGTTCCAGCTTCCCTCAAGACTTCGAAAGTTAACTCCATGAGCAGGGCTTCCAGCAGAGTCGAAAAAGGCAATCCCTGCCGGTATGAGGCTATGCTGATCAGGAGTCGGGTTGGGATCATTTCCTGGTGAAAGGTGGTAATGGCAATGTAGAAGGACGGTAACACCAGGGATATGCCAAATGAAATATATCTCACCCACAGAATAAGGGTGCCCAGATAATAGCGTTCATAATAATCCTCCGGCGAAGTCAGGAATGATGTGATTTCCGCAGGCACCATCAGTACAAAGGGAGTCCCATCCGTCATTATAGCGACTCTACCCTCCAGTAAACCTGCCACGATTCGGTCCGGGCGTTCGGTATGATGCATTTGCGGAAAAGGCGAGTAGGGATTGTCTTCAATAAACTCTTCCAGGTAACCGCTTTCCAGTATTCCGTCAATTTCAATACGCTGCAGCCGTTGTTTCACTTCTTCCACCAGATCAGGTGAAGCCAGACCTTTTAAATATACCACCGAGACTTCAGTCAGGGTTATTTTGCCAATAAGCATATCGTCAAAAGAGAGATTGGGACTTTTTAATTTTCGACGTACCAGGCTGATATTCGTCTCTAATGTTTCCGTAAAGCCTTCCCGGGGTCCCCTTACCAGTACCTCGGATTCCGGTTCGCTAATCGCTTTCTCCTTGTGCCCGCGAATATTGATGATGACTGCATCATCTACCCCTTCTACCATGAGGACCACATCCCCGGACAGTATGCTGATGGCTATTTCGTTCATTTGATGGGTGTTTTTTAGGTTAGAAACGGTCAGAGCAGTCTTAAGCAAGTACTCGCGGAGATGGCGCGGGTCAGACCCACAACTCTCCTCATGAATTTCGATCATTAAGGATTTCATGATGTTGTTGTTAAGAATGGCTTTGTCTACCAGACCTTCAATATATATTAGTGCCGATGCAATGTGGGGAGAAGTCCCCAGAAGAATGCGACGAATAATGACATCTTTATTGTGACCCAGCAGGTCCTGTAAAAAGCAAAGATTCTCCTCCAGGGCAGATGATACCCGTACATCCTTAACCTGCTCGGGAGTTAAAATTTCGTTGTTTAACAATTCAGAAATATTCCCGTTATTTATCTTGCCATCCTTTTCAGAAATATTTTTCAATCTCTTCATACCCCGAAAGATCATGATATGATTCCCCTTTTTCCCATTGATGGCTTTATTATGAGTATTTTCTAATTATTCCATACGTTTTATTAATATAAATATATGAGCAATATCGCTTTGCCAAAGCCAGCACAGAGTTTAAAGTACATCACTGGGGAACCAAGCAATACATGAGCCTGAAGCGTCTTGAAGAGATGCAAAAAGAAGAAGCCAATTTATTTGCAGGTTAATTGCCAAGTGGCAAATGAATTTGCGAAAAACTATTGACGGTACCTATAAGCAACAAAAAACCACTCCTTTTTCCAATCTTGTCTCGAAAAAATGAATGGTTAAGCTCCATTTATCGGGCAGAAAATATCCTCTATTAATCCAAGTGAAAAAGACCCCTGGATAGAGGTCTTTAAATATGTTTAGATTCAATCTGATCAATTAAATATTGCAAATCCTTATCACTCATACAGGCTATATAATCTCTTCTTTTAACTACATCTTTTAATTCATCTTCTGTTAATTGAATTAATCTGTAACCTAATCCCCATGAAGGTTTCGGTAAACCAATTTTTCGCCAATTTAAAATAGGTATCTTATATTGATCAAAATAAGATGGAGGATCACTGGGAGATTGTGTTGTAGTTGAAACTAAAATGAATATACTGTCTTCTCGTTTATCAATTATTATTGCTGGTCTTCTTTTAGATTCATCAGGTAAATCTTCATATTCAATTTCAAGCCAAAATATTTCACCAATATAAAACATTTACAAATTAATATTCCTCATCTACGATATAACGATGATCCTTATTATTTTTATCAAAGATTAATTTCCCATCTTTAACTTTAGGTTTAACACTTATTTCATTTATTTTTTTTGACGATAAAGATAATGCTTTATTTCCTTCTTTTTTTTCAATTGCTGGCATATCTTTATCCCCCTTTTTTTCTTTTTCTCCCACAATATCACTCCTTGACATAATATTATTAATCATTATGTACAAGTAGTGATATTTATAACCAATTGATATTAATTGATTTATAAGTCATATTAATTATATCGTAAGTACCAATAAGTTACAACATAATGCGGATATCAATTGGTAATTAAGGAATTTTATGTAAGTTTACTGATGTTCGCTTATACCTCACCAATACGGTCGCGAGAGGGCAGTTGAACACGGATGTGAATCTGCCCGGTACACCATTTGCTTTGAGGCAAGCAGTTGGTGTTTCCCATGCGGAGACTGACGACGGCATATTTTTGCATTCAAAATCACGAATATTACTTTTTGTAGTGGAATCAAATTTAAGTAACAAAAAAACCACTCCTTTTAAAGTGGTTTCAGCTTGCAATAATGTGGTTTATAAAAGTCACTATGTTTTTAAGCCTTTAAAAACCTCTACAACCACCGATACACCTAAAATGGTCGGAGTGACTGGATTTGAACCAGCGGCCTCTTCGTCCCCAACGAAGCGCTCATACCAAACTGAGCTACACCCCGACGCAAGGATTATTGTATAACAGATAGATTTATTCGTCAAGGTTTGTCCAGGGATTCTCTTCTATTCAGCTTTATCCAGCTCAAATTTTCTGTGCAGTGCTCTTACTGCGGTCTCTATACAATCCTTGTCTATCAAGCAGGATACTTTAATTTCTGAGGTACTGATCATATGAATGTTTATGTTTTCATCAGCCAGGGCTTCAAACATATCTGCGGCTACACCGGGATTGGTCTGCATCCCGGCCCCTACTATAGACACCTTGGCTACATCATCTCCATAAGTCATACCCGAAGCCCCGATTTCTATCACTAGTTTTCCTATTACCTCGATAGCTTTTTTTAAATCATCCCGCCCTATAGTAAAGGCAATATCATTTCTGCCGTTTCGCATAGCAGCCTGTATTACCATATCTACATTTATTCCTGCTCCGGCCAGAGATTTAAAAAGAGTCTTAGCAATTCCGGGCTGGTCTGGTACATCAAATATAGCAAAGCGGGCACAGTTCACATCATGAGCAACTCCGCTTACAATAACTTGTTTTTCCATGTTAGCCTCCTTTGTGATTATGGTTCCTGGATTCTTATTAAAGCTGCACCTCACTTCTACATCTATCTGGTAAGCAAGTGCCACTTCTACGGCCCGGGGCTGCATTACTACCGCTCCCAGCACAGCAAGTTCCAGCATCTCTTCATAAGATATCTTGGTCAGCTTGCGTGCTTCAGGTACCATCCGGGGGTCAGCCGTATAAACCCCATCCACATCAGTGAAGATCATGCAGCGATCGGCCTGCAAACTGGCCGCCAGGGCTACAGCGGTAGTATCTGAACCTCCTCGGCCCAGAGTAGTGATGTCCCCTTCCGGAGATATACCTTGAAAACCTGCGATAACTACGATATTTCCTGCTTCAATCTCTTTTTTTATCCGACAGTTTTCAATCCCATTTATTTTAGCTTTGTTATGGGATGAGTCACTTTTTATACCAGCCTGCCAGCCGGTAAGAGAAATAGCCGAGCATCCCATATTATTCAAGGTCATAGCCAGCAGGGCAGCAGTTTGCTGTTCCCCGGTAGCCAGGAGCATATCCATTTCCCGGCTGTTTAAATCATCCCCGGTGGCTCCGGCCAGTTGGATAAGGTCGTCGGTGGTATCTCCCATGGCTGATACTACAACTACCACATCATGACCCCTCATTCTCATTTCTCGAACTCGATGGGCTATAGTTTTAATTTTCTCGATTGAAGCTACCGAACTTCCTCCAAATTTTGCAACTATTAAAGACAAAATATCTCACTCCCTGGATTACATCCCGATTATTTGAATTGGGTTCTCCCGGAATCCCGGTTAATAATATTGAACTCCCCGTAAATCTGGTTTCAAGTATAAGACCTGTACTTTGACTCCCGCTTCATTAAAGGCTTTTTCCATGGCCCGGCCAATATCTTGTTCCTGACCGATTGCTGTAAAAGCCAGTATGGAAGGACCGGCTCCACTCAATGCAGCCCCCAGAGCTCCTGCTTCCAGAGCAGACTGCAGGACTTGATCAAAGCCAGGGATGAACGATTTCCTCCATGGCTGATAAACCATATCATCCATGGCTTTGTCCAGGTTAGAAAAATCGCCATTTTGAATACTGGCCATCAAAAAACAGGCTCTCTGCAGATTAGACACTGTAGCCTGCAGAGCGACATTTTGCGGCAGTACAGAACGAGATTGCTCGGTGGGCAGAATAAAATCTGGTACTGCTACCACTACCCCCAGCTGGTTTCCCGGCCTGACTTGCTGGTAGTATACTTCCCCTTCATAAATCATGGCTACTGCCAGTCCTCCAGTGATGGAAGGCACAATATTATCAGCATGTCCTTCCATTTTGACTGCCCAGCGCAGCAGCTCCCCAAGTAAAAACCGGTCTCCGATAAGACGGTTGGCAGTGAACATACCGGCCACAATGGCAGCTGCACTGCTTCCCAGTCCCTTGCCGATAGGAATATCATTGTCAATTTCTATATACAGCCCGGCAGGTCTATATTCAGCCTGCTTAAATATGAAATTCATAGCTTTATACAACAGGTTTTCCTGAGGACTTTCCATAATGGACCTATCTCTTACGCCGCTGAATACGATTTCAATGCCACTTCCGCTAAATTCAGCTTCCACCTGCAGGTATAGTTCCAGTGCCATACCCAGAGTATCAAATCCAGGTCCCAGATTGGCGGTAGTGGCCGGTGCTCTTACTCTTATCATTCTTCCTCCCGCATTAATAAAATGCTACTATAAATCTCGATTTGTACCTTCCAGCCGGATCACATTATCTATATTTCCGACTATATGCATTCCTCGTAAAACAGCCAGCGAATCGTTTAGATCCTGCTCTTCTACTTCATGGGTGATCAGTATCAATTCCGCCATTCCCCCCCCATGGGTAGTCTGGAAAACTGTAGCCAGGCTGACGTTATTACTGCCAAAAACCCCGGCAATTCCGGCCAGAACCCCAGGCCGGTCCTTTACCGTCATCCGAATATAGAACTGGGCTCGCAGCTGGCTGACATCAAGTATTTTTTTGTCTTCATAACAGGTACAGCTGATCCGCCCACTTATATGATGAACGATATTTCTTCCTATATCTATAATATCTCCCACCACGGAACTGGCAGTGGGCAGTTTTCCCGCTCCCCGCCCATAATGCATAATTTCTCCAACGGCGTCCCCGGTAATGAACACGGCATTGTAAACACCGTTAACTGCTGCCAGCGGGTGTTTCTTGGGCAAAAATGCCGGGTGCACCCGCGCCTGAATAGAACCATCATCCCCCTGCTTGGCTACCGCCAGCAGTTTTATTACATATCCCAGATCACGGGCATATTCGATATCACTGGGGGTGATCTTACTTATGCCCTCTATATATACATCATCGAAAGTAACCCGGCTGTTAAAGGCTATGGATGATAAGATGGCAATTTTCCTGCCGGCATCAAGTCCTTCCACATCGGAAGTGGGGTCAGCTTCTGCATATCCTAGTTCCTGTGCTTCAGCCAGTATTTCCTCAAAGGGTCGGCCTTCTTCACTCATTTTGCTAAGAATATAATTGGTGGTGCCATTTAATATACCAATAACTTCTTTGATCTGATTGCCGGCTAGAGATTGTTTTAAGGGATAGATAATAGGAATACCTCCGGCCACACTGGCTTCGAAATAAAAATCTACCTGATTAGCCTTAGCCATATCAAAAAGTTCTTTGCCTTTCTCAGCAATAAGATCCTTATTAGCAGTCACAATATGCTTACCCTGCTGCATAGCCCGGGTGATCATAGTCAAGGCCGGTTCAATTCCACCTATCAACTCTACCACAATATCAATTTCATCGTCCTGTAATATATCCTCGAAGTCCCCGGTTATTTTGGCTTCATCTATCCCTAACGCCCGGCACTTATCGAGATCCTTATCCAGCACTTTTTTCAATTCAATGATATCGCCTGTTCTGCGAGATATAATTTCAGCATTATTCTTTAGCAGCTCAACTACTCCTGAACCTACGGTTCCACAGCCTAGTAATCCAACTTTAATCATAGTTTCTCCTCCTGCATCAACTTTTTCCAACTACTTCTACCTCGAGTACACCGTCCGCCTTGGCTAAATTTCTTAAAAGGTCATCCACCGACACCGTCATTTCTTCAACGCTTATGGAGATGGTCAAATAAGCCGCTCCATGCATAGGCAGGTTCTGATTTATAGTTAAAATATTGCCATTCATGCTGGCTATATTGTTTAATATACCTGATAATACACCGGGCACATGCTTTAAAAGGAGAGAAATATTTACGATTTCCATGCTTTCCGCATCAAATATAGCAAAAACGCCATCTTTATACTTATAAAAGGTGCTTCTTGCAATACCGACACCATCAACAGCTTCCTGTATATTTAGAGCTTCTCCTCTGGCCAGCATCTCCTTGGCTTCTGCTGTCTTGCGGATAGAATCCGGCAGAATATCTTCTCTTACCATATAGAATTTTTTGTCGTGTCCTGGCATGAAAACACCTCCGTCCGCTCCAGGCGGATAATGTTCTTTCGCACTCGGACATTATACCACCATTCTACAAGCCTGACAATGCATTTTTAATCGATTACACTAGATTTTAAGATTTCCTCAATAGACAAAGTAACTGCAACCCAGCCAGGAGAAAGAGGTTGCGTTT
>JAENYG010000031.1 GCA_016841875.1 Syntrophomonas sp. | reverse complement strand
AATGCTGTTCATTCTTATTTGTTGTTTTCTGTCCATTTTAGTTTAACGGTTACACCAGGTTTATAAACTGAGCTCATATAATCAGCAGACACATTTAAAGACATATCCAAACAATCTATTAAGATCATTCATTATATATAAACAGTCATAACAAGTGCATATCGAATTCAATCAGCAATCAGCATAGGAATCCAACCAAAAAACTCACCAGATAAATTTCGATAAGAAAGTTCAACAGAGGGGAATATAATAAACCCAGGTACTCCCCCTGTTTTTCTTCAAGTTTACATAATGTTCCTGTTTTAGGATTGGGCTTCAGCCCGGTCGTAAAATGGGTATTATGCTTAACTGTGGTGCCAGGTAACGCTAAAAGCAAATTTTATTTGACAATTATTGACCATCTGGTAAATTATGAATAAAGCTTGAGATGAACTTGATAATAATTTTAACCAGAAAGGGGGTTATTTTATCGCTAGAGATACGAGGGTATCAATTAAGGTAGAAAAGGACATGAAATTCAAATTACAGGATACAGCGCAAAATTATGGTCTTACTATATCTGCATTGGGAGCATATATAATAGGCCAGTGGATGAGCAACTATGGCAGTAATAAACCCGAGGGCCTGCCTCCAGCTGCCGATAACCACGAGCCCGGGGTCCCAGTGTAAAGGGCCGGGGCGGTAGCTCCGGGGCTTTAGCCTTTACCCTTTAGACTGGGTGGGCTCAGTGGTAGGCTGTTGGCGCTACGGCAGCCCTCGTTATATTGAAATAGACCTATATCGCACAATTAATTAAATAATTTATTGTGCCTCTTTTAAATTCATTTAAAAGAGAGGAGGTGAGACAGCATGAGCATGATCTGCACTGACAAGGAAGAAGTATTAAGTAGCCTGGATAAAATATATGTATTAACGTCTGTAATCGGATATAAAGCTAGAAGGCTAAAATATGAGCTGGAACATAGTAACATGAATTACAATGCATATGGCCGCAATCCTCGCTGGTATGATAACAAGAGTGCCGAAATAAATGACCTAATCGAGAATCTTAACGATATTAGCTGGGGCATATAACATCACCGAATTGAATTAAGTATTGAAAGGCAGCTCTATGTTTAATTTAAAGCACGTTTACAGCAATTCTATTGAATTTATATTACATACAGCATTATTCCATGCAATTCTATTCCATAAGGAGAATTTGAAGTCTTGCTGCCGGATCGCGGGGGGTCCCTTTTAAGGGGGGACCTGCGACCGTCTGAAAGACTTCCATATCTGTATTTATAATATAGAAACAAATGAGGCTAAATTCTTGACCAATAAAATAATACACAGGATAGCCAGAAAGGCCATTCTACAACATTTTGTAGACTTGTTGATTTGATTTCTTTAGCAGGGAGGTATTTCATAACAAGTTTACATAATGTTCATTATCGGAACCATAGGAAGTGATAAAAAAAAGGAAGACTCCCTTAATATATGGTGTGCTGGCATTATAGCAGCCAGTTAGAATGAATTAAATAATCCAGAAAATGTTTCTTTAGTCCGGTCAATGATTCGTTAGCCCGGCATATTACACTGATGTCCCAAGATAAATTTAGTTCCTCTATTTCGATCTGGCATATCCTGCCTTGCTGTAGATCCCTTTCCACAGCTGGATACGGTACTATAGAAATACCATTATTATTTATGACCGCGTGTTTTATTGCTTCAGGGTTGGTAGCTTCCATTAATATGTTTAAATCATCATAATTTGCTGTATGTGTTCTAAGAAAATTGCCAATATAATTACGTAGAATAGATTCTTCCTCACTTGCTATAAAAGGTTCTTCGAACATTTCTTGAATAGTAATAGATTTTTTGCTTATCCATTTATCTGTCGCTGGTGCAATCACTACAAGTTCACTATGGCCTATTTTGCATATATCCAGGTCGCGGTCATAAAATGTATTTCCTTCAACTATCCCTATATCCAGGCAGCGATCTTTTAGTTTATTAGTAATCTGCTGGCTGTTGGATATATTAAGCCTAACATAGGCATTAGGATGCATTTCTTTAAATTTCAATATAGATTTCGCCAGATAATAATTGCCAGGTGTATAACTGGCCCCCAGATTAATATCTTCTTTATCAAATCCAGAAAGTCCAGCGATATCATTCTCCATTTGTTCATAGAGGGCCAGGATTTTATCACCATATTCATAGAATTTTTTTCCCGCTTCGGTTAATTTAACTCCATTATTGCAGCGTTCAAATAATGCAATGTTGTAATGCTGCTCCAATAACTTGATCTGGGAACTAATAGCGGGCTGAGTAAAACTTAATATTTTAGCTGCTTTGGTGAAACTCTTAACCTGGGCAATGGTACGAAATATTTCAAACTGTTCTACGTTCATCTGTATCGCCTCTACATCTATATAAATGATTTAATCCATAAAAAATTTTTATTTTTATGCTATTTATATAATATCATTATTCGACAATAATGCAATGTTTTGTCGAAATGTTTTCTCCCAATTTGTAACCCGCCTTCAAACCTGCTAAAATTGATTAGACAATTTTACCATTTAAAGAAATTATCGATTTAGGAGGTTTAACTAGCTAATGTATGTACTTTATGGACAAATTTCAATTTTCTTACCATATGCCTCTAATTTGAAAGAAAAGAGAAAAATTATCCTCAGTATAGTAGACCGTATTAGAAAACGATTTAATATTTCTATTGCTGAAGTAGATGATCACAATCTATGGCAGCGATGCTCCCTTGGCTTCAGCGCGGTTACCGGCAACCATTCAGATATCGAAGTAATGGTTGATGCTGTTTATTCAACCATCGAACGACATATAAATGACATTGAGATCCTCTCTTTTAACTACGATATTTTCCGGCCTTCAGATCGCTAGTCACATTCCTTACCATTATTTTCCTGATTTTTTCTGCAGGTATTTAACATATTTTGACGAAATTAGCTGGTGCTTACTTTTTTGTTATAAAAGATATTTTAAGGAAAGGAATGATACATCTTGAAGAATGTAGGCACCCAGTCAAAACGTCTCTCTGTTTCCATTGTCGTATTGCTATTTGCTATATGTGTTATATTTGTTAATCCCCTATCGGTAATGGCATTAACTGTCAACTACACTGTCTCTACCTCCATCCATGCAGACAGCCTAATTTATAATTATAATCTAGGTGAAGATAATTGTATTGGCACATCACTTGTTTATTCCTCGGTAGATAACGTATCCTCAGCCACCCCAGAGGTAGTTAACCAAGCAGCTCCAACCGACACTCAGAACACCCAAACAAATGTAATCATAGAGACTCTAGCCCCAGGCACTAAATATGCTACCGACCTCTTTATAATAGATAGCGGAAAACCTGGTCCAGTAGTAATGATAGTGGGCGGCGTACACGGCAATGAGACTGCCGGGTATACTGCTGCTGCTGAAGTAAGCGACTGGGAGATAGAAAAAGGAACCCTGCTGGTTCTCCCTGAAGCGAACAAACTGGCCATTAGCAGGGATGTCAGGTATTTAAGCAGCGAAGGTGATCTTAACCGCGATTTTCCCCAGGCCTCTACCGAGAGTGCGGATAACACTTTATCAAAGGCTATTTGGTCAGCATTAAAGAAATATGATGTTGACTGGCTGATGGACATGCACGAAGGATATGATTATTACAAAAATACTTCTACCAGTTCAGTGGGGCAAAGTCTGATCTATTATCCTAACAGCAGCACCAAAACAACCGCTTCTGAAATAGTCAACACTTTGAATCAAGGTATCAGCACTTCTTATAAGAAGTTCAGTCTGCTTCAGTATCCAGTCAAGGGCAGTCTGGCCCGTGCTGCCGGGCAATACCTGGGAGTACATAGTTTTATATTCGAAACCTGTGATAACCCCAGCCTGTCGATCCGGGTCAATTATCAACTGAAGGCGGCCAAAACTCTTTTGCAGGAACTGGATATGATGTAAGCTTTCTCAATATCAACATAACAGCTAAGCAGCCGGAACTGTTGTTCCGGCTTCAACTTATAATCTATACCCTACTCCATAGTCATCCTCCATCCCATAAAATGATTTTCATTTTATCCCACAGTAACCCCAGCCCAAACTCTTTCCCATTATTTACCTGCCATTTTCTGCAGGTATTTTACATATTTTGACGAATTTTGCTTGTGTTTACTTTTTTGTTAATTAAGTTATTTTTCGGAAAGGAATGATACATTTTGCAAAATATCTCCCTACAGTTAAAACGCCTCAGTGTTTCCATCTTAGTATTCATATTTGCTATAACTGTAATAACTGTAAATCCACTATCTGCAAAGGCATTAACTGCCAGCAGTACTTCGTGTATCAGTCAGGTAACCCTGGCCCAGGGAACCAAGTATGCTACGGATCTCTATATAATCGACAGTGGAAAACCTGGTCCGGTAGTAATGATAGTTGGCGGCGTACATGGTAATGAACCTGCCGGGTATACAGCGGCGGCTGAAATAACCGACTGGCAGATAGAAAAAGGAACCCTCCTGGTTCTACCTCAAGCAAATAAACTGGCTGATAACAAGAATGTCAGATATCTAAGCAGTGTTGGAGATCTTAACCGGGATTTCCCCCAGTCTTCCAAGGAGAGCGCGGATAATACTTTATCAAAAGCTATCTGGTCTGCGGTAAAGAAATATGATGTTGACTGGCTGATGGACATGCACGAAGGCTATGATTATTACAAAAACTCTTCTTCCAGTTCGGTCGGGCAAAGTCTGATCTATTATCCCAACAGCAGTACCAAAACCATGGCTTCTAAAATAGTCAGTAATTTGAATGGAGGTATCAGTACTTCTTATAAGAAATTCAGTCTGCTTAAATATCCAGTCAAGGGCAGTCTGGCACGTGCGGCCGGGCAATACCTGGGAGTACATAGTTTTATATTCGAAACCTGTGACAATCCCGGCCTATCGATCCGGGTCAATTACCAGCTTAAAGCTGCTAAAACTCTTTTACATGAATTGGATATGATGTAGGCGTTTTCTTACTTGAATATAGTGTCACAACGATTGAAGCCGGTGCCCTTGTTCCAGCTTCAATCTGTTTTCTAGAATCAATTTTGAATAGCATTTCAATATCCATAAAATTCTATTTCCATTGTCTTGCCAATAGGTCCCAATTAGTTACCAATATTTACTCGCTAATATCTGCAGGATTATTACATTAATTGACGAATTTTACTATTGTTTACGTATATACTAATCAGATTATTTATCGGAATGGAATGATATATTTTGAAAAATGTAAGCAAACAGTTAAAACTCCTATCCATTTTCCTTGTTTTATCAATATTCATTTTGGTTTCCATATTTGCACTTTCGGTATCGGTCATGGCAGTAACTGACAGCAACCAGGTTTCTTCTGCAGGGGTGACCATAGAGACTTTAGCTCCGGGAAGCAAATATGCTACCGATCTGTACATAATAGAAAGTGGTAAGCCTGGTCCGGTAGTTATGATCGTAGGAGGAGTACATGGAAGTGAAACTGCAGGCTATACTGCCGCAGCGAAAGTAACGAAGTGGAGTATTGATAAAGGTACCCTCCTGGTTCTTCCGGAAGCAAATAAGAGGGCCATTGATAATGACGTTAGATATGTTAGCGGTGAAGGAGACCTCAACCGAGATTTTCCTCAATCTGCAAATGAAGGTGCTGATAATACGCTATCGAGAGCTATTTGGTCGGCATTAAAGAAATATGATGTTGACTGGCTGATGGATATGCATGAAGGTATTGACTATTGTAAAACCTCGGGTAGTTCAGTCGGGCAAAGTCTGATTTATTATCCAAACAGCAGCACTAAAAATTTAGCCAGCAAAATTGTTGCTGGTCTGAATAAAAATATTAGCACCTCATATAAAAAATTCAGTCTTATTGATTACCCGGTTAAGGGCAGTCTGGCTCGGGCTGCCGGACAATACTTGGGAGTACACAGTTTTATATTCGAAACCTGTGACAACCTATACCTGTCAACTCGGGTTAATTACCAGCTCCAAGCTGCTAAAACTCTTTTACAGGAGCTTGATATGATGTGATCGAACTAGGAGACCATTATTGCTCTGCGAACACCTCCGGGAGCAACTATCCTTCCTTGATCGCCAGGCGCCCTGACAGGTACCATAGTATTCAGCGGTTGATTCTGAATAACCACCGGGGTTCTAGTAACATTCTCTACATTAGTAACATTTCTGACGCTGCTGTTGGTGCTGCGGCGGCTTCTGCCAGATCTGCTATTACCGGTTCTTCTCTCGTTTGACCGGCTTCCACCGGAACTTGAACCTGATATTGTGTTATTCTCTGAATCGTCAGACAGATGACGCGAGTTCTCCAGGGCTGCCCTGCTGTTGGTTCGCTTGCTGCCGGTAGTTATGTTCCAGCCTTTTCTGATATCCATTCTTTCATCCCATTGTATATCGTTTTTTATCATCCAATATATTATTCCTATCTCTTCAGCATATTTATTGAATAATTTGGTATATTCCAAGTCCTTCCATATATTTTCGATATCCTTCTTGAAATAATCTCTATCACCCGTATAAAAAGCCTGTTGAGCTTCAGCGATATTTAAATAATTATTTTGCAGTTGCAAATAATTACTGGCGACAATTTTGGCCAGGCAGATCACTGCGGTAGCAATTTTCTGCGAGATAAGCCAGCTCCCAGGAGTTCTATATTCAAAACCCCCGTAGTCTTTTTCCCGGTAATCGCCCAGAAAACCATATTTTTTTCTCCGCCTGGCAGCAGTATGAGGTTTTTCAATCATAAATACCAGCAGACCAACGTAATTATCCAGTGCCCTAATAAGTGCTGTATTTAGATCCACGTTGCTGAAGTGAATATGCCCTCCGATAGAATAACCTGCTACTGGTTGACTGCCCGCCACCCATTTAACGTTGTTATACGGAGCCATTGAACTTGCCCTAGTGAGCGCATATCTAAGATTGGCGATCAGCTGCATGGGAGATCTATCAGGTTTAGGTCTCAGTTCAGCTACCGGACGCTGCTGACGATTAGGCAGTCTTATATTGTCGCATCCCACTATACCCTGAACCGGAAAGAAATATGACGCTGAAACCAGTTTGCCGGTGCGGCTATTGATAATCATGAATTCAGGATCAGCCCCAAGTTTGACCTCTCTTTTTTTGCAGTTAAACATGTTATCAAATTCATCTATCAGGCTGCTGATATCTTTATCCCTTAGGTCAGGACATGGATCTACTCCAATTACCTGCAGCCGTTTTCTGCTGTTCAGCTGAATCTTAACTATAGCCAGATCCAGACCTGATAGCAGAAGGGCTTTCTTTGCTATTTCTGCCACCCGGGTTTTCTGATTTTCCCGCATATATTTTGTCTTATCACCGCCCTTCCCCAAAACCTTCTGGCGAATAAATATGATTTTCATATCAAAGAGCAGGACCTCATATATTTTGGATGCTTCTTTTTCCTCTACCCCGGCATGAATCTGGTTTAACTTCATAATACTTAAGAAGTTATCCGGGTCGGTGCAGCGTTTAATGGCCTGCGGGTGGTTTATGGTGCGCTCGAATCTGGCTTTTTCATTTCCCAGGTTTATGTTTATATAATTAATTTCTCCCAGGGTAAATTCATCACAGCTTACTTCTTTCCAATGGGATTTGATCCCTTCCAGCAGTTTTTCACCAAATTGATTGTTCTTATATACTACATTAAGCTTCATAATTCCCTTTCCCATTCTTTTTTCGCGCCGCATAAATAAAATAGTCGGTAAGGTTCTGTAGATGTTTCATTCTAATATCATCTTCATCAAAACTGGACGGTTTTGAATTTACTTCCAAGATCCACATTCTGCCAAACGAATCAATACCCAGATCCATGGTAAGAATTGCCAGATTAATACCCAACTTTTCTTCTAGAATCCCTGGCACCAGAGCAGTTGTTTTCCTTAGCTGCTGATATATTGACTGCCTGGTGCGACTGGAAGGAAAGACCCGGATTATAACCTCATCAAAAACCTCGGCTTTACCTCCATTAGGTATATGAGTGACAAATCTATCCTTCCCGGCCACCCTCACAGCTGCCCCGGTGAGAGTCCATACTCCGCTGTGATTCTTCTGCACCTGACTTCGTACATCAAATACCCGGGAGTTGTATCTAGCTAGATCAACTGCCTGCTGGATCAGATAATTCCTTCTTACGACTCCGCTACTCAGCTGGCGATACAGCTGGTCAAAAGTATAGGGGCCTTTCCAAATTGGAGCAGCGGATGACACCCCGGCAAAAGAATAACGTTGGAGAGGGTCGCACCTGACCTTAAATATCCCCCGTCCAATTGAACCGTCATTTGGTTTAATGAATACCGCGGGATATTTTTGCAGCATAATCTCTAAATTATAGCGGTTATATATTTCGGTATCTGGTATCATGTTTTTTGCTTCATCATGGTCTTTCAAGGCTTCATATACTTCTTGTTTATTTAAGAAACGGCTGTTAAAAATATGAACCCGTTGGTCTTGATTCATTTCACAAAGTATTCTGGTAATCTCCTGCTGCTTTTCCATTTTCCGAAACCTGATTCGGTTATAAATAACGTCCGGCCATGCAAAGGTTCCCTGCTTCCAGGAGTTATTCTTGGTGGTTATCCCCCGGATATATTTACGATCTTTAGATATCCCATCAGGCCCAAAAAGGTATACAAATATTCCTCTCTTGCCAGAGTATTCAATCAGCTCTTTGAATAACTTACCGGTTTTCCCATGGGGCAGACTTTTATTTTGGATGGCGCTGGTCATTACTCCAATTACTGGTCCGATCAATAGTTCATTTTCACTAGCATGATAAATAAGATATCTAGAACCTGGTAACTTTAACTCTCTGGCGGCAAATTTATTTAATAGTATGAAGTTGTCAGGCAGTTGGATGTTTTCCAATACTATAGATGATTTTGCTGCACAAGATAAGGATCCGGCCTTAAGCTGAACCAGGCTGCCGACCGGAGTGTTTTTCAGGGTATTGAGGGTTAGTTTAATTACCGGAGACAAAGAATCCGTTTTTTGCATTTTATAACCCCTCAGATTTTGTTATATTTCATTTTATGAATAATGAAAATATCCGGTGCCTGTTAACACAACAAAATAGAGCCTTCCAATCTGGCACCGATGAGTAGATAGAAAATAAAAAGCGGGAGATGATTTAAAAACCATCACCCCGCATTGGTCCAAACATTTAGAATTAGTTGTTATTTATTTTTTCGTATTGAGAAACAACTTTTCCACCTTTTGAATGCTTTTGGAGATTGAAAAAACCATCAAACGATCATATGGTTTTATCTCGTGTTCACCACTGGGAATGATAACCTGATCTTCCCTCACGATGGACCCGAGAACTGATCCGAAGGGAAATCTGATTTTGCTCAATTTCTTGCCAGCGGCTATGGAACCCGGTTGGGCAACCAGTTCCAACATCTCAGCCATTTCTTCGCCCATTACAGTTACTGAGAGTATGTCCCCCCGGCGAATATATTTCAATATGGTGCCTGCTGTTAACATTCGTGGGCTCATAATAATGTCAATGCCGATCTGATCTACCAGGGGCATAAGGTCTGATCTTTTCACCTTGCAAATAGTTAACTTAACTCCCAGACTTTTGGCAATTAAACAAGATAGTATATTTAAACGGTCATCATCTGTTACAGAAATAAACAGGTCCGTTTCACCGATATTTTCTTCTCTCAATAGTTCCAAATCGCTTCCATCACCATTAATGACCAGGGCGTTCTTTAGCTGGTTTTCTGCCTTTCGGGCTTGCATTACATTTTTATCAATAATTTTAATATCAATCGGCCAGCGTCTCTGTTCAATTATTTTAGCCAGGTAGCAGCCAGTTCGTCCAGCTCCCAGTATGGTAATACTCTCGACCTTTTTAGGCTGTATACCCAGGGATAACAGCACTGCCTGCATATCAGCTGTTCTGGCCATTATGTATACCTTATCTCTTGATAAAAGGCAATCATTCCCAGCCGGGACTATGGTATGGTGCTGCCTTATTATTGATACTATAACAAAACTAGATGTATCCAGTTTCTTGAGTTGAACTCCATCAAGAGTAGAATCATTAGGAATCTCTATTTCCACCATTTGCACTCTGCCGTCTGCATAATATTCAACACTTAATGCTTCGGGGTTTCGAACTATTTTGGCTATCTCCAGGGCGGTTACTCGTTCGGGGTTAATAATAAGGTCAACGCCCAAAAGAGCTTCGGGCGAGAATATCGGAGTTTCCATATATTCAGTATTTCGCACTCTCGCTACCGTAGTTTTAACCCCATATTGTTTTGCTAAAAGGCAGGCAATCATATTTAACTCATCCATCTCGGTTACTGCGATTAGCATGGCGGCTTCCTTGACCCCAGCCGCCTCAAGTATGGCTGGTGAGGAACCACTTCCCAGTACTACCTGAACATCCAGACTCTCATCAACGATTTTCAGTCTTTCTTCATCCTGTTCTATTACTACTACGTCCTGGTTTTCAGTTGATAAAAGCTGGGCAATACTGTAGCCTACTTTCCCGGCGCCAATAATTATTGTTTTCATATTCATCCACCTATACGTTAAATCTAAAATTTATTAAATCTCCATCTTTAACCAGGTATTCCTTACCTTCCAGTTTAAACAAGCCCTTTTCTTTAACCGCATTGATGCTTCCTAGCTGTACAAAATCTTCATATTTGATTACTTCCGCCCGGATAAATCCTCTTTCAATATCCGAATGTATTTTACCTGCTGCACTCTTGGCTATGGTACCATTTTTTATGGTCCAGGCCTTGACCTCATCTTCACCAGAAGTGATAAAGGAAATAAGCCCCAGGCTTTCATATACACTTCTTGCTATTCTTAGAACCCCGGACTCTTCTAATCCCAATTCCTGCATAAATATTTCTTTTTCATCACCGTCAAGTTCTGCAATCTCTTTTTCTATCTCTGCCGACACTTCTACCATGTTCAGCCCATGTTCTTTCAAATAATCAAGGAGTTCTGCCCGGCCTGGATAATTCTTTTCTACCATATCATCTTCCGCAAGATTCAGACAGATCAGTATAGGTTTGTTAGTAAGGAACTGATATGCTTTCATAATGTCCTGCTCTTCACCATCAAGTTCTACCGATGATAGGTGTTTCTCGTTTTCCAAAGCATTTTGGAATTTTTCCAGCAGGTTATGTTCCTTTTCCAATTGTTTTTTCTTTTTACTTTGATTAATACGCTGTAAGCGTTTCTCGATAAGATCAAGATCAGCCAGCAGCAGCTCATAGTTCAGAGTTTCAATATCGCCCACTGGATTGATTCTGTCTCCCTGCCCATCTGAAAAAGCTCTGATAACCAGCAGCAGAGCATCTGCCTGGCGAACTGCTTCTAAAAAAACCACTGTGGATTTTTCGCCACCCGGTATCAGACCGGGAATATCTACAATCTCCAACTGAGCATAAGTAGTTTTTTTAGGTTTATAATAATCCGATAGTTTGTCTACCCGATAATCAGGTATGCGCGCCATAGCAGTATTAGTTTTACCTGCAACGGTGGCTTTCCCAGTATTTTCGGTAAGTAACTCGAATATGGTCGTTTTTCCAACCATCGGCATACCCAGAATCCCAAGCTGCATATTAAATCTATCCCTTCAAAAGCGAATTCAAATTCCATTATATCTTTAGGTTTCTTAAAACACCAGTGTTTCGTTTTTCTTTTGCTGTATTTATTTTATCTAATTTTTACATTAAGTTCTAATAATCTACACATTTATGTATCATGCTTAACAACTGACATATATTCACGTCATATTAGACTTGTTTAATGCACAAGGTATAAAAAGGAGGTGATGAATTAATAATGCCGACATTGACACATCACAGCAGCATAGGTCTGAATAACATTAATACTATACCTGAAACTGTTAGTGAACTCTACTATTTGGAATTGGAATTAAATAACCATATCAGTAATTGTCTGGATGATATTTATTCTTCGGTATCTGATGCATATAAAAAAACCATAAAAAATCTGCTGTATTATCAGCAGGTAGAAAAAACCAAACTTATCGAGTTATTGCATAATGAATTAAACCATTGTGATCGGGCCTTTTATGATAGAAGAAAAAATTCTATTACTGTTTATCAAAGCAGTAGTTATGATTCTGCTAAAGCAAATAGCTTTATCAAAAAATCTCTAGATACTTTTGCTGAAAGAATCAACAATTTTGATTATATCTGCCGGGGACATAAGGATCTTAGCGAGGTAGATCTATTGATCCTATATCTTGGGCTCAGGGACTACTGCGCTAATTTCTACCAACAGATGGCGGTAAATTATAATGATAAAAAAATGATGGCCGCCTGTAAAGAGTTGGTGGTTCTGATTGACCAAATCAGCGATGATATTGGCCTGGCCTATACCAGTCAAAAACAAAACAATCCAGGGTGAGAATAGTAATTCTCACCCCGATCATTTTACAGACTTAATTCGCCCAGCGTGAGGATGAAGAATATCCCGGTTACCAGGATGCCAATGGCCAGCAGCACATATCCGCCCGTTGAGCTGAATTGGTATAATCGTTCCGCATTCCCAATATTAAAAAAGAATAATGCCAGGGCTAAAACCAATAATATAATGATGAAATTAGGCGCTCCTGAGCCAGGGAAAAAGATGGCTAGATAGAAGCCATAAGCCAGCAGCATAAGCAGATTGATTCTCAGCAGCAGTTTAAAAAAATTATCCTCTCGGACATTCTCGCCCTTTTCCTCATCGGGTATATTTTCAGTGTCAAATATGGTAGATTGCTTGCCGCTCCTACTTTCCAGATTTTTGAGCAGGTCGTCATATATATCGTCTGCCGGAGTAAGCCCAATAAGACCCTGGCTGGACTTAATGTACAACAATTCTTCACCTGGTTGGGTGGCGTACAGTCTGATCGGTCCAATCCCCCTTAGAGTAAATAAACCAATTTTGAACCCGGGCCAGTTAGCCCCTATCACTGAAAAAAGATTAATCTTTCCTCTCACATTAATTAGTTCGCTTATCTCATCATAATCAATGGTAAACCTTCTGAGACCTGCTTTTATCACCAGACCTTGTTCATTAGTTTCGTATTTCAGGGTAAAGGCACTGAAAATAAAAACCGCATAAACTACCATAAATAGATAGGCTGGTATCAGCAGCATTAACTTCAAGACCTTATCTTCTTCGCCCAGGGAAAAACCTATCCCCCATAAGCAAATCCCAAAAACTGCTCCTCCAACAATGAGCCCATACCAGGCACCATATGATTTGCGGGGCTTGTACTCCATCTCCATCCCTCCAGGTTAATTATTCACCATGCTTTTTTTCTGGTGAGCAGTCATATTCATAAAATCCTTTTCCACTATTGACCCCCAGGTGTCCTCCTCTGATCATGGTTGCCAAGAGTGGATGGGGCCTGTATTTGGAATCCCTGAACTCATCATTAAACCCAATAATAGTACGGTATAGATTATCCAGCCCCATTTTATCAGCAAGTTCCAGCGGTCCCAGGTCCATCCCCAGGCCCAGTTTGATCGCGGTGTCGATGGCCTCTTTCTCTGCCAGGTTTTCTGCATAAATAAATATTGCTTCATTAATATATGGCAGAAGAATACGGTTGACAATATAACCGGGGCTCTCTCGCTGTACCAGAACACTGCGCTTTCCAATTTTAGTACAAAAAGCCATGGCCTTTTGTACCGTATCATCGGAAGTCTCCAGCCCCTTGATTACCTCTACCAGCTTTAACAGATGTACCGGATTGAAGAAGTGCATACCCAGTACTTTATCTGTCCTTTCGGTTGTAGCCGCAATTTCGGTAATAGATAGTGATGAAGTATTGGTAGCTAAAATCGTATTTGCCCCGCACAGGCTGTCCAGTTCAGCAAATATCTGCTTTTTTACAGACATATTTTCTACTACCGCTTCGATAACCAGATCTGCATCACGCAGATCAGACAGGTCTGTCGTGCCCCGGATATTATTTATGGCCTTTCCCTTATCCTCTTCTGTAATTATACCCCGGTTCACCATTTTACTCAGGGTCGTTTCTATCGTGTTCAGCCCGTCTTTTACCAGGTGCATCTGCAGATCACGAAGTATTACATCATAACCTCCCATGGCTGCAGCTTGGGCTATCCCTGCTCCCATGATGCCAGCTCCTAGTACTGCAATCTTTTCCACCATCACAAACCCCTTCCACGAAAAAAGCAAAATTAGCTATTTAAAATTTCTTATTATCTCCAAAACCAATCCCCACTGCTCTGGCCGATCTGACCAGATCACTATTGGGATCGATTTTCCGGATTTCTTTTATCGCATCCTCCAACTTCACGGTAGTTATTTCTGTACCCTGTAGACTTACCATAGTTCCATATTTCTCGTCCATAAATGCTTCAACCGCTGCTACCCCATACCTGGTAGCTAGAACCCGGTCGTAAGGAACCGGAGAGCCACCCCTCTGTAGATGTCCCAGTACCGTAACCCGGATCTCAATATTTTTTAACCTGGCACCAATCTCTTCTGCAATCTGCTGTGCAACCCCACCCAGTCTAATGGGATCATGGCTGGTAGGTACGTAATTTTGTACTACCATCTCACCCCCTTCAGCGATTGCACCTTCAGCAACTACAATAATACTGAACTTCTTGCCTTTCCGATAACGTTCGGAAATCTTAGCTAGAACTGCATCTATCTGGTAGGGAATCTCAGGTATGAGTATAACATCAGCACTTCCAGATATACCAGCATGCATCGCAATCCAGCCAGCATAACGCCCCATAACTTCTAGAATCATCACCCGGTGGTGCGATTCTGCGGTAGTATGCAGTTTATCTAAGGCCTCGGATGCTGTGTTTACCGCGGTATTGAAGCCAAAAGTTACGTCTGTGGCAGATAAATCATTATCTATAGTCTTGGGAACTCCTACAACTTTAACCCCTAATTTGTCAAAGCGGTTGGCAATAGACAAACTGCCATCGCCACCTATTACTATTAGACCATCCAAAGCAAGGTGTTCCAGGTTATACAAAGCGCGGTCAGATTCATCACTCTGGGTTATCTGACCCTGACGAAAAGAATTATAGGCAAATGGGTTATCCCGGTTACTGCATCCCAGTATCGAGCCGCCGGTATGACTTATACCCGATACCGTTTTTAAGTCCAGGGGTCTATAATCGTCCTCTACCAGTCCTCGAAATCCATCCATAAAACCTACTACTTCCAATCCATATTCAAGAATGGCACATTTAGTAACCGCTCTTACAACCGCATTTAGCCCGGGACAGTCCCCGCCTCCGGTCAACACCCCGATATGACTAATTTCTCCCATTGAGAGTTTCCCTCCTTATATAAAACCTTATGATTTGTATTCCCAGCTTTTTTTAATAAATCAGTCATGGCTGCCAAGCAACCCTTAATTCTTAATGGATCTCCTGCTGCTGATATTATCTTGATTTATATAATTCTCTATACAAAAGCATTCTCCTGTCAATATCAGGGTTTCTCTGCCAATTTAAGTGAAACAACCGTCGGCCTTCCTTCCCTGATCACTTCCAACATAATGGTGTCTCCTACTTCATGTTCTTTTAATATTATCTGAAGTTCATCATAATTATTTACTGGCTTTTCATTTATTTTAGTTATAACATCATATTTTATGATACCAGCTTTTGAAGCAGGCGATTCAGGCTCAACCCCAACTACCACTATGCCTTTGTTCTCTACATTTAAGTATTTGGCTATGTCCTCATCCACCGGCTGCAGATAAATTCCTATATAGGGTCTGATAACCTTCCCATTTTTAATCAACTCATCCAGCACATCTCCTGCTGTGTTAATAGAAATTGCAAATCCAATTCCCTGGGCTTGGGCGTTTACGGCGGTGTTTATGCCCACCACTTCCCCTTTGGTGTTGAGCAGGGGACCGCCACTGTTACCTGGATTAATTGCCGCATCGGTCTGTATTAAATCTTTGTAAATGCGGTTTTCAATCTGCATGGGCCTTCCCTTGGCGCTAACTACCCCTGCAGTAACTGTATGGTCTAGACCATATGGATTACCGATAGCAATTACCCATTCTCCTACCCTTAACTGGTCTGAATTGCCAATTTTTAATGGAATCAAATCGTCTCCAACCTCTATCTTTAGTATAGCCAGGTCCATTTCATAGTCTTGTCCCACTACTTCTGCCTTTAACTGGCGACCATCGTTCAGATTAACCAGAATTTCATCAGCCCCATCAATTACGTGCTGATTAGTAGCAATATGTCCTTCTTTACTTATAATGAAACCTGTACCGATGCTGTTTTCTATATTAGGGTTGGTATCTCCAAAAAATTCGTTGAAGAAAGGTTGGTTATAAAAGTATCTGGACCCGCTGACTTCTCTGCTTGATTCAACATTTACCACTGATGGGCTTACCAATTCAACCATATCGGCGATGTCATTAGGCCCTATGATAACAGAAGATGAGCTGTTGTTGGATGTATCCGCTTGATCGGTTTTAGCTGAATCATCTGCTATAGAATCCTGCTGTCTTATATCTTCTACTACACTGCTGAAATTAATCAATAGACCACAACAGGTAATTAGAGCAAGTACAAGTACAATTAATAACGCTTTAAACCATCCTGGGGTTCCATTCCCTGTGTTCACAATCTCTCTCCTTTCCTTATTAAGGATGCTAGATCAGCTTTTTTTGTTTGCTAATAAAATCAAGCCTGTCGTTTCTCCCAGAGGGTTACCTCTGGTTCCCTGCCAGACTTTATTTTAATTATATAATAACAGAAATTGTCTTGTCCCGCATAAATACGCAAGAAGGAACCCTGATAGACCAACCTTAAATAGCAGCCTGCCCCAAGTGCACCTAACAAGCCTGCCTGAGCAATTCTATGAATCACTTGGGATGGCCTTAACCGGGAAACCAGCCAGATAAGATCCATATTCCAGAGGTCTTTTAAATGAATTACGCATAATAATTTGTGATGCCTCAGTTTCTGTCGTTTTTCTGGGCTTCGAATTGACTTCTATCAGCCAGGGCCAACCCTTTTTATCTATTCCGATATCCAGCCCCAGTTCCCCAAAATTACCGTTGCTTTCCGCATCCAGAGTAACTGCTACTCGCTGGCAGAGCTCTTTTATTTTAGCGTTCTTTTCTTCGATCAGGCTTTTCTTTTTGTAAAGCGATTTGAATAAACTCCTGCTGGTGACCACTCGCCCTCCTCGGCTGAGATTTGAGATACTGCTTCTTCCGGGAGCTATTCGGGCAAATTTTTTGCCAATCTGCCATTCTCCGCGGCCATTCTTTTGATAAATAATGCGAATATCGAACACTGAACCATGATATCGGGTCAGGTCCAATCCCTGCTGCACGATATATGGTTTTTCTTTTCGATATACGCTGGTCTTTTTCATTATTTGGGCAGCATTATCGGTACTGCCATTTATCCTGCTCCGAGAAAAAACCGTGAATTTCAGGTTGTTTTCGGCCAGTTTATTTACTTTGATGATACCAATACCCAGGCTTCCATTACTCGGTTTAAGGTACAGCACACTATATTTGGTCAGCATTTCCTCCAGGCTCTGTTCACTTAATTTTCGGGTTTCCGGTAAATAGGGTTTCAGGAATAGATTTTGTGCAAGGGTTTGATAAACCTGCCACTTATTGAGATATGATGGATTGAAAACTTTAGTATAGGGCAGTTCCTTCAGCATTTGAAGAGTTGATTGGACACTATTTCTGATTTCACTTCTTCTGCTGGAGATTCGATTGTATACTACATCTGGAAGAGGATATGAGGATGATTCCCATACTCCTCGGTCGGCACTTAAAAACCGGTAATTATAACCCTTTACGCTTTTGCTGCTCCAATTTACTGATGCAGGCAAAAATATATAGACCATCCCGGCGATGGTTCTGCCAATATGGCTCAGGTAGGTTAATTCTGCCTGCAGACTGGTGGGATCCAATTCTTCTAAGTTAGCCCGGTTGGGCAGAGCTGTTGCCAATATCCCGATCACTGGTCCCAGATGAATCATATCCTCTTCACTATCGTATCTCAATCTGAGTTTCTTGCTGCCCTTAAGATGCAGGTCTCTGGCCAGGGAGGGTGATACCTGGTATCCAGTCATATTATCCTTGATTTTCAATCTGCTTTCGGCTACTATGCCTCCCAATCTAACTTTGACTATATTCACCCGGGGTATATAGTATTTATTTACTAGCATCTCTGAAATACAAATTTCTCTTGTCATAGACATCCATCAACCTCACTCAATCAAAATTAGCCAGATGGCGGGCATATAATAAGGGTGTGACGACTGATTTCATCCTGGTATTTCTCTCCCCTATTAACGTGAACACCTGCCTGGCTGGTCTAAGGTTGGCTTCTATAAACCATACTTCACCCTTCTGGTCGACTCCGATGTCTATACCCATTTCACCCGCCTTACCAATAGTTTCTTCCAGGGTCTTAGCAGATTCCACGGCTATTTTCCTTATCTTCTCAATGATCTCTTCCACTTTCTCATCATCATCGAAATTTCGTTTTAGTACGTCCCTTACCTTCCTGCCATGGCCGCCTGATGATATATTGCTGGTAATCGCGCCTTTACGGCCGACTCTGCCAGCCATTCCAGTTATACCCCATTGTCCGCTGTTATCTTTTTGCACCAGTATCCGGACATCAAGTATACTCCCGCCGGAACGGATAAGATTAATCTGTTTTTGCACAATGTAAGTGCGATTTCCCATTATTCTGCTCAAGTAACGCCTTAGCTGCTGAAGATTGGAGGCACTACCACGAAAGACTTTATTGTTCAGTACATACTGGTAATCATATCCTAAACTTCCCCTCTTTTTTGTGACTTTAACTATATTTTTACCCTGCGAGCCGTTAACAGGTTTCAAATATACAGCCTGGTACTTCTTCACCATGCTTTCTATCTGTTTGAAACTGGTTATCAGCCGGGTATCTGGAATATACGGTACGAGATGCGGGTTTTTACTAAGTATTTTATAGGTCTGCCATTTTCCGATCAATGACGGATTGATTAGTTTGGCCCCCTGGCTTTCCAAACGATTTCGAATCCTCCTGGCAGAGCTTGAATAAGCCCTCTCCCTGGGATATATCACATCTGGAAGCGGGAATACATTTTTTACCCATTCCTGACTGCCAATGGTGTACCCGCTTATAGTCTTATTGTTCCAGTTAATACCATAAGGGCTGAAGCCGAAACATATTTGACCCAGTCTTCTTCCGCTGCTTATCAACTGGCGAATAAAAAATGACTGAGCTCCAAAGGGTTTGCCGTTCTCCCCATATACGTCGGACATTATCCCTACCACGGGACCCAATTTTATTTCTTTATCATCTATACGGGCGCCATATCTGCGCCCCGATGTGAGGTAGAGCTTCCTTAAGGTGTTAGGTGCAAAAAATAGAGAGTCTTTAAGCTTAGTGCTGCTGACAATTTTTGCTGTATAGTCTTTTCGCATGCTGGCAACAATAATGCTTATTTGCTGATTATCCTTAATATCATACTGATCAGCAATATTCTTACTGATCAATACCGTATTAGCCGATGTTTTCTGGCTGTTTCGAGCAGTAATCATTTTAAATTCAGACATCTTAATACCACCATTTTTTACAGTTTTGTACCTTATAATATGAAAAAGGCTTCATATTTGATAATATTAATAAGGTAATGCCTGTCTCATTATCTTTCTGGATCAAAGAATCTTAAAAATGGAGATGAATAAATTGAAATTGATCAGTGCCTGTCTCTGTGGTATAAATTGTAAATACAACGGAAAAAACAACTCAAATCCAGTTTTCGAGGCAATGCTGTCCCGCAATCAGGTCCTACCGGTATGCCCTGAACAAATGGGAGGACTTCCTACTCCCAGGCCTGCCTGTGAGATCATTGGCGGTACCGGTATGGATGTTCTTGCTGGAAAAGCCCGAGTTAAATCCGATGATGCTCGGGATTTGACGGAAGCCTTCATGAAAGGTGCTGAACTAGTTCTGGAAATGGCTGCTGATAAAGGAATAAAAGAGGCTATATTTCAAAGCAGAAGTCCTTCCTGTGGATGCGGATATATTTATGATGGTACTTTCTCCTCGCATCTTATTAAAGGTGATGGAGTTACTGCCGCTCTCCTGCGCAAACATGGCATCCAGGTGGTAAATGAAACCGATTTTCTAACGACTAATCCTAAATAAGTTCGGTACCTGGTACCGAACTTATTATCATTGATAAGGAGAATGAATGGTTTGAAAGCATTAAGTTTATTTTCGGGTGGCCTGGATTCACAGCTGGCCGCAGTACTAATCAAAGAACAGGGTATTGAAATAATTGGGATCCACTTTACCACCCCTTTTTTCAGCGGCAGTCAGGATATAAACAAAGCTGCGCAGGATTTGGGAATTGAGTTTTTAGACATAGATATAAGCGAAGATTACATCCCCAGAGTATTGTTAAATCCAGTTTATGGCTATGGAAAGAATTTTAATCCTTGTATCGACTGTCATGCTTATATGCTCCATACTGCCGGTAAACTGATGGAAAAACTAGGAGCTTCATTCATGGTCACCGGAGAAGTGGTGGGCCAACGACCTATGAGCCAGAACCGCTCCGCCTTAAATGCGGTCGATAAATTATCCGGATTCAAAGGTTATGTAGTCAGGCCCCTATCAGGCAGACTGCTGGACGAAACCATTCCCGAACGGGAAGGATGGATAGACCGCGAACAACTTCTGGATATTAATGGACGGGGACGTACCCGTCAGATGGAGCTGGCCGATAAATACGACCTAGAAGATTATCCCTCCCCAGCCGGAGGGTGCCTGTTGACCGAATCTAATTTTGCCAACCGTCTGCGACAGATGCTTCAGTTTGAAATTGAGCCATCTCCCCTGCAGATGCAGATTTTAAGGCTGGGTCGGCATTTCTATATAGCGGATGGAATACTTCTGGTAGTAGGTCGAAATCGTTCCGAGAACGACCGGCTTGCAAATATCGTGCTGGATTCTGATCTGCTGCTGAAGGTAGCAGACAGACCGGGACCTCTGGCAGTTGTTCGGTGTATGATAAATGAACTGAGCAGGAATGATCTGGAATACGCGGCATCGATCATGGCGAGATACAGTGATGCTAAACTAGAACCCCAGGCTCGTATCAAGATCTTTTCTAAAAACCAGGATAATATCGAAATTCTCATGATTAAACCATTACCCTCCGAGCAGGTTCCACCCAGTGTTTAATTATTCTCGACCTGGCAGGCCCCAGGTTAATATCATTTGAAAATATTTAGATCTATTTGTTTAAACATTTCCTGGTATCCTTCTACTGCTGGATGAGCTCCGTCCAGCAGCAGCAATTCAGTTCTCAGCCGACCGTTTTGGTCATAAAAGGCCCGGTTAAACGGAATGACTGGAATCTCTTTTTTCTCTGCGTAGTTTCTCATCCAATCTCTGATTCTGACCAGCAGACCCTCGAGGTACTTGTCATCGATCGCGACAGGAAGTCCGAATATTACTTGTATGCCATTCTCTTCGGCCTTTTCCGCCATCAAGTGAATATTGGTTACGATTCTATCAAATGATTCCGCCATCAGAACATCATTAGATCCACCCATAATTACAACATGGGTAGGTTCATAACTCACAACTGCTCTATCAAAACGGCGCAGCATATCACTGGTTGTATTGCCGTTAATACCTTTATTGATCACTTCTACTCCCAAGCTATCTTTAAGCATGGTGACCCAGGAAGCCGTGGGTCCGAATGGAAAGCCCCAGGTTATGCTGTCCCCCAGGCAGACAATTTTAGTTTTTTTAGACACTTGCTGAATCCTCCTGTATATAGTTATATTCCTAGCATCAATTATGCCCCGGTCAACAATGACCGGGGCATAGTAAAACTCTAGCTGCGTTAGTTATTCTACACCTGCTGTTGCTTCCAGTTGGGCAAGTGTTTCTTTAAGTTTTTCAAGATTATTCCCATATGCAGTCCAATCACCAGCCATCAGGCTTTCCTGTGCCTGATCATAATACAGGCGGGCCTGTCTGGCAAGTTCCGAAACACTGCCAGAACCTGGGCTTACAGTAGAAGTGTCGTCTGGAACCTGACCTGTATCTCCTGGCTCTGCCTCGCTGCCTTTACCAAATAATGCAATAAGAGCCTCATCCAGGGTTGGTTCCATCACTGTCTTGTTGCCGAAACCTGCAATTACCCGTTTTAATTCGGGCAGTTTACTGCTATCTGCCTGCAGGTACATAGGTTCTACATAGAGGATAGACTTACCCATAGGAATTACCAGCAGATTACCGCGGTATACACTGGAGCCCTTCTGATCCCACAGGCTGAGCTGCTGTGATATCTCCGTATTCTGGTTAATCCTGGACTCTATCTGTTCGGGACCATAGATGGTCTCCTGTTTAGGGAAGTTGTAGACCAGCAGTTTTCCATAATTGTCCCCATCCATGCGAGCACACATCCATCCAACCATGTTGGGCCTGCTTTTTGGAGTAAAAGGCATCATTAAAATATATTCTGCCTCTTCTTCCCCTGGAAGCCGCATGATTATATAATAAGGTTCCATAGCCTGTGACTTATCATCCACCACTTCCATAGGAATCAGCCAGGGGTCTTCTTTATTATAAAACACATACGGGTCGGACATATGGAAAGTTTTGTAGGTATTGGCCTGGATCATAAACATATCTACCGGATACCTGACGTGAGCCTTCAGCCCCGCTGGCATCTGACTGATAGGTTTATATGTTTCCGGGAATATAGCCGCATAGGTCTTGATTATTGGATCTTCTTGATCAGCTATATAAAACACCATATCTCCAGTATAAGCATCTACGGTAACTTTTACTGAATTACGCAGATAGTTGTTCCGGGCTGAGTCAAAAGGCTCCGAATAAGGATATTTATTAGTGTAAGTGTAAGCATCGATAATCCAGTACAGCTTGCCGTCATCGTTAATGACGATATAAGGATCAGAATCATATCCCAGATACGGTGCCACCATCTTCACTCTATCAACAATATTTCGATTCATTAAAATCTGGCTGTCATTGGTGACCTGTGAAGACAGCATCATTTTGTAATCCTTCAATACCCAGGAAAATGCCAGCTTCCTGAAGATGGAGTTTACTTTTATCCCATTATCCCCTTCATAGGTAGCGTATACGTTCTGTTCTCCCATTGGATAATCGAATTCCTTTTGCAGGGTATTGACGATAACGTAATTATTAGTCACTTCTCCAAAATAAATTTCCGGTCTTGCCATGGTCAAATCAGTAGTTACTCTCGGAGGGATGTCTTTTACAAAAAATTCCGGGAAGCCTTCTTCCGCCACTTCAGTGACCGGGCTTACTACCAGGCCGTAACCGTGGGTGTACATCAGGCGCTGGTTTATCCAGGTCTTGGCTTGTTCCGGCAGTTCTGCCTGATCAATCTCCCGGGCTGACACCATAACCTGTCTATAATTACCGTCAATGACGTAACGATCTACATCTACATCATCAAATACGTAATAAGGCCGCAGCTGCTGTAGATTCTTATAAGTGGTCATTAACGGCTGCCAGTCCCATAATCTTATATTATCGATAGTACTTTTGTGATCCGGATCATAAATATCCAGGTTATTATCTACATCAAACTGCTGAATCTCCGCGTTATCCAGTCCATACGCCGCTCGAGTGTACTCTATCGCCCGTTCAATGTAGGGTCTTTCTTTGTTAAATTCGTTGGGCTGTACGATGAAGTTCTGTATCACCGTAGGATAAATACCACCCAGAACGATGGCTACCAGTACCCATACCCCAACACTTATCAATACCAGGTTAAATTTCTTTACAAATATGTTGATAAAAATAAGCAGAGCCACGATAATCGATATGACCATCAGCACTTTATAAGACAGCAATCTGGCATACATATCCGTATAAGTGGCTCCGAATACGATTCCTTCTGGTGAAAAAAGGATACCATATGAAGACAGGACGTATCCCCAGGCTTTTAAGCCAAATATGAATGCCACTAAAATTGCTATATGGCTCTTAGCCACGGTAAACTGGCTCCAGTTGCCAAAAAGCAGATCAGAAGAAGCATTCAGGGCATATATTACCCCAGTGGTAATAGTGACTAGTATCAGGCCGGTCATCACCGTACTATATATAAATTGATAGAAACTCAGATTAAAAAAATAAAATCCCAGGTCTTTGGAAAATACCGGATCAAGTGTTCCTACCGGTACCCGATTCAAATACTGCTGTATCACAATCCAATAATCGCCTGCCACTGAGCTCAAGATGAATCCTCCGAACAAGCTGATTCCTATAAAAATCCATTTTGCATAAGGCCCCTGCATAAAACCTCGCCACGGTGTAGGTCTCTCCTGATCCAGATAAATAACCTCTCTGCCCTCATCTGCAGTTTCATCTTTTTCTCTTATACCCATATTCTTTCGGGTTATCTGTAAATTGATATAGAACAAGAGAAATCCAAATATGAATAAAGTTGCGTAAAGTGTTATTTTGCTCATTAATATGGTAGTAAAAACACTGCCATAGTTTACAGAATCAAACCATAACCACTCCGCATATAGTCCAGTAAAAAGCGACAGCACCCCAAGGATCAATATAAATATGATCAGTCTTATAGTACTGCCGTTCATCCTCTGTTCCATTATTATCTCCTCCATTTGTTTAATATCCTTATGACATAACATAATAATTGACAGCTTGCTGGATAACCTCGTAGTTTTATATATTAATATACTTTAGACAGCAGAGTATCTTTTCTAAGTTCTGGGCATCCGCATTCCTGCTTAACCGGCAGATTTCGCAGTACCTGCAGCATTACAGCAGCCACCGCCCTGCTCTCACTATAGAATATATCCTCTAGTTCTTCATGCTGCCAGGGCGATACAATTCCCTCGGCATAATTAACTACCAGATACAAACCTGCATAACAGGCCGCTATTTCACGAGCCAGATATACTTCAGGACACAAGCTCTGCCCTACCACATCTGCCCCTGATATCTTGAAACTGTTTATTTCTGCCGGGCTTTCAAAATGTCTTCCATCTGTATTAACATAGACTCCACGATCAAATACCCTTCCACTCTGCCATGTGCTTTGCATTACTTCCACCATGGCCTGTCTCATCTCACTACACAGGGCATCTCTCATTACCAGCAGGTAGCGATCAGACAACGAGACATCCTTTCTCATGGATACATCTATATAGTCATAGGGTACCACAATATCTCTAGGCTTCAAAAGGTGGTTTATGGCACCTACCCCTCCTTCGGCCAGTATTTTTTTTATTCCAGCTTCCTTAAACACATAAAAAACCTGCCGAGAAGCATCTGCTCTGTTTACACCGCTTCTCCAACCATGCATCCTGCAGGTTAGAACGCTTCTTTTTATTCCGTCTTCTCCCAATAGACTAAGGTATTTGAATTCCGGGCTTTCTCCGTAGGGGGTAGGAAAAACCAGCCCGTTTTCCAACACATCTACAAAATCATAATTCATTTCTTCGGGTAGTTCAATGCTCAAGGTACTTGACCCGCCCAGCAGACCAAAATCAGCAGCAGGTATATTCATTATACTATACCCTCTCTTTCTTACACATTTACTTCTTAATCCCCTGCTAGAATCCCTGTTTTTTATTCTAATACCTGTGTCACATATATGATTCTTTTGTCATTGGGGACGGTTCTTTTTGACAACATCAGCAGAAAACATTGTCAAAAAGAACCGTCCCCAATGACAATGCATATTAGAGTACTTTCAATATCTGGTATTCAGTATTTCTGAGCGCTGGTTGCCGTCCACTTTCTCTGATCATATCCACCATTCGTTCAAACTCCATGCTGTGTGTGGTTCCGGCTGCTCTCACTACATTTTCTTCCAGCATTATGCTCCCCAGGTCATCAGCTCCAAAATAGAGAGTCAGCTGACCAACACGATCCCCTTGAGTAACCCAGGACCCCTGTATATGTTTCACATTATCTAAATACAAGCGAGTCAGAGCCAGAAAACGCAGGTAAAGAGCCGAGGTGATTTTTTTCCCCAGAAGTTGATTATTGCCAGGCTGATAGGTCCAGGCAATAAATGCTCTGAAGCCTCCGGTCTCATCCTGCAGATTGCGGATTTTTTCTATATGATATAAGCGGTGTTCCAACCCTTCCACGCTGCCCATCATCATAGTGGCAGTAGATCTCAAACCGATCTCATGAGCTGATTTCATTACTTCCAGCCAGCGGCTGGTCATAATTTTGTTGGGACTGATGGCTTTCCTTATATCATCATGCAGTATCTCAGCTCCCCCACCGGGTAAAGAATCTAATCCCGCATCTTTCAAGCGGAGCAGGGTTTCTTTAATACTCAGACCTGATTTTTCAGCAATAAATACTATTTCCGGAGCAGTCAGGGAATGAATGGTGATATCATAACGCGATTTTATACTCCGGAACATTTCTTCAAAATACTCAATGCCCAGGTCCTCATTCATACCCCCTTGTATCATAAGTTGGGTGGCTCCCAGAGCCACGGCTTCTTCAATCTTTTCCATCAAGGTTCCCCGGTCTATAATATAAGCTTCCGGGTGATCCTTTTCACGGTAAAAAGCGCAGAATTTGCATTGGCACGAACAAATATTGGTGTAGTTGATATTGCGGTCTATTATGAAAGTTGCCAGGTTATGGCCGAATATGTTCTCTCTGACCTGAGTTGCTGCCTGGCCCAGTTCCAGCAGACTGGCATGCTCATGCAGGTGCATAAACTCTTTATTGGTCATGCGCCGCCCTTTTACTATATCATCCATTATATTCTTAGTTTGCAATTTTTCCTCCACTATATATCAAGAATCTCCAGAGGCGGCACTTCATCGATCAAGCCCTGCATCCTGGCCTGCCGGTAGTACTCCATCAATCCTTCCTGCTGTTTTAGGTCGAAGTCAAATCTCAGAGTCTTGAAATAATCTACCAAATATTCTTCTTCGAAGTCTTCCCACTGGGCCACTTTGGCTGCTACATCCCAGATATTCTCCAGGCTCAGTTTGATAGACTCGGTAAAAGTATCTTTAATGATTTTTATCTGATCCAAATTATTTTGGGCGAAATCTTTACGAATAGCCCATACTGCAAACACCATGGGAAGTCCGGTGAACTTCTTCCATAATTCTCCCAGGTCATAAATATGCAAGCGATCGTAAGTTTTACAACGTGCTCTTAGAGCATCATCACCGATTAAAAGGGCTGCATCGGCTTCTAACAGCATAGCTCCCAGTTCCGGGGTTGACTGAAAATATTCCGGTACTGCCTGGTAGTAGCGAGCCATAATTATTCTCAACAAAGCTTGAGATGTGGCTGATACATTGGTTAAAGCTATTTTTTTACCGTGCAGTTCCTCAATGGGGAATTTGGAAAACAGGTATATGCTCTTGACTTCACCGTCTGAACTTACAGAAATATCGGGCATCAAAATGTATTCCCGGTAGTTTCTGGCATAAGCGATAGAAGAAATGGGGGCCATATCCAGAACATTATCCTGCAGCATCCGATTCAGATCGGTAGGTATCCCTTTAATAAGGTCAATTTCCAGCAGGAACTTCTTTTCTATCAGCCCATAAAAGAGAGGAAAACAGTTGATAAATTGTATATGCCCTACACGTGGTCTCATTTTTATTCTCCTATCAAAATTCTTCTATAATATTATAAAGCGTATCTCGCTCGGTAGGTATATATCCTGAATCTTTGATCAGGTTTACCAGGTCTTCTTTACTGATGCCCTTAGCCGTGCCTGCACCAGCTGCGTGCATTATTCTTTCCTCTACTACGGTACCATCAATATCATCTGCTCCAAAATCCAGAGCTATCTGCGCGATGGGCAGGCCCAACATGATCCAGAAGGCCTTGATATGCGGCATATTGTCCAGCATAAGACGCGATATGGCTATGGTCTTCAAATCATCGACGGCACTGGTTCGCTTGATATGCTCCAGAGAAGTATTTTCAGGTAGAAACGGCAGCGGGATAAAAGACTGGAATCCCGGCATTTCATCCTGAAGTTCCCGCAGTCTTATCATGTGTTCGATCCGGTCTTCTTTACTTTCAATATGTCCGTAAAGCATGGTGCAGTTGGTTTTGATTTCCATCTGGTGAGCAATACGGTGTACTTCCAGCCATTCATCGCTCATAGCTTTATTCGGACACAGTTTTCGTCTTATTTCATCATTAAAAATCTCTGCTCCTCCGCCAGGCATGGAGCCCATACCTGCATCTTTCAGTACCTGCAAGACTTCCCGTATGGTTCTCCCACTGATCCGGTGCATATGAAAAATCTCTACGGCAGTAAAAGCTTGAATATGTATATCAGGAAACCCCTGATTTAACTTTCTAACCACTTCAGCATAGTAATCCAAACCCAGGTTAGGGTGCATAGCACTTACTATATGAAATTCGGTAATCCCGTGATCAACCGCAGCTGCTCCAAAATCAAATGCTTCATCTGCGGTCATCAAATAAGGGCCGCCTTCTCCGTTTTCATCTACTCCAAAAGCACAGAATTTACAACGGGATACGCATATATTGGTCAGGTTGATGTGGCGGTTCACATTAAAATACACATTCTTTCCTGACATCTCCAACTTCTTATTCCGTGCCATTTCACCTATAGCCAGCAGATCATGACTCTCATATAAATACAACCCATCTGCCCGGTCGAGCCGCTCATGACTCTTCACTTTCTCCTTGATCTCCAGCAGTCTATTATCCATAAGCCAACTCCTATCGTCTTACTTAAAACTCATTATATCAGATAAGGTACTATATTTTATATCAGAAGCCCGATTTGCAGGGTGCGCAGTCGATTAATGGCAGCAGCCAGTTCATACCTCCTGGGCATAGCTAGTTCACCGGGATGCATCCCGGTTTTATATAGAGTAACCTGGGCTAGATCCTGGTTCATATCTCTGCAAATTAAATCGAGCACCTCTTTCAAGGTTCGCTGGCCATCCACATACTTTTCCATATAACGCAGGCACTCGGCAATGGCCCGGGTTTGACTGCTATCCAGGAGTTGCTCGATCCCCCCCAGATCAACTATCTCCCTGCCGGCCATGATAGTCTGCAGTCCTTTAGCCGAAACTTTAACTCTATCCCCCCGGGCAAAATTCAGACTGGCCTTTTTGATCACCCGTCCCGGGGAACTCACCCACTCACCCTGGGATTCCTGTACTCTTCCACTCTTTATAGACCGGGTCACTTCCCGGGCTTTATCTGTCACGTCATAGACCCGGTAAGCATCCAGCATTATCACCCGGTCGGCAGTATCCAGGTAATCCCCGGCCCCACCTATTACCAGTATGGTCGATATACCATGTTTTTCATACAAGGGCCGTACCCGATCAACAAAAGGAGTTATGGGCTCTTTTTCTTTCGTAATCAGCTTCTGCATCCGGGCATCCCTGATCATAAAGTTAGTTGCACTAGTATCTTCATCTAAAAGCAACAGATCAGCACCAGTTTCTATGGCTTCCACGATATTCGCTGCTTGCGAAGTACTGCCGCTGGCATTGGCAGTTGAAAACTCCCGGGTATCTTGCCCCAGCGGTAGGTTGTCAATAAAATATCTTATGTCAACCTTTTCCACATTACGTCCATCTTCGGCCCTGATTTTTACTGCATCTGGTGAAGTGATAATCCATTCCCGACCGTCTCCCCTGATATGATTGTATATTCCTCTTTCGATGGATTTTAATAGAGTACTCTTGCCATGGTATCCTCCCCCCACAATAAGAGTGACCCCCCTGGGTATCCCCATGCCCTTAATCGTTCCGTGATGAACAGTCTCCATTTCAACTTCCATACTGGCCGGGCTTTGAAATACCACACAATCCTTTTCCAACATAGGCAGGTCACTATTACCGCTTTTTCTTGGCAGGACGGACCCGTTAGCAACAAACGCTGCCAGGCCATGTTTAGCTAATTCCTCTCTGATAAAATCTTGATCTTCATATAGATACACACATTCAGCCATATGCTTCTCTAATCCCTTACTAAAAACCAGCGATTGCCGAGCAATTTCCGGAAGTGCCTGGCATAGTATCTCCTTTGCTTCCCGGCCCTGTATCCTTCGACCGGTCGCTGGAAGTCCTACCGTCATTCGAACCTCAATAAATTCAGGCGTAACCTTGGCAGCGGTTCGCTTCAATACCTGCTGTTGTCCAGCATCGATATTTATGCCTCGTGAGTAATTTTCTTTGATATTAGTTCTGACCCTGCGAGCAATGATGTCTTCCAGTGCTATCACACGAATTCCTTCATAAAGATAGTCTGGAAATCCAGCTTTTTTTATGGGCACTCTTAACCTGATCTTACTAGGAGGAGCATAAGGATCAGCCTGAACATGGTCTATAAACAAAAAACCATCGCCGGCTTCATAAGAGCCCTGTATATCCTTATATGCTTTGTACCCCGATCCGTCAATCCTCACTAGTTTTTGAGCTAAATCTTCTATTTTAAACAATTGTTTGCCTCCTTAAACATTTGCTTATGCGATGTTTTTAGGCTTTTTTTGACGCAATTAGCCTTAAGATACCATCTTAAGGCTAATGATTTTTTTGATATTATTATTTATGGGATGCTTTCTTTTTAATCTGCTGCTGAAGTAATAATAATTCATTGGGATTTACTTCCTCGCTAAAAGCCAGGGCCCATTCCAGTCTTTTGATTATTTCTTCCGTACTCCCAGGACCAGTATATATTAAAGGTTGGCAGGTAAACTTCTCAATAAATACCCACAGGTCCAGAGTCATTTCTTCAAGTTCCTGAAGTCCCTTCTGAACATATACGGTATCACTTTGAGAAAGCTTCTCTTTTATCTCAGTGATTTTGTGGCATATATCTTCCAGGGTCTCATTTATCATCCCGGCCGGCAGAAAATTAGTCATTCTTATACCTCTGTCCGCATAGTGTGCTCTTATTCTACATGTATTTTTCTCTATCTGCCCCCCGAATACCTTTTTGTCCTCTATTTTTGCAGAGCCAGACACACAATTCGGTCTACCAGTTCTTCATAGCTCAGACCTGCTGCCCGAGCAGCATCCGGAACCAGACTCATGGCGGTCATTCCTGGTATAGTGTTTATTTCCAGCACATAAGGATTTTCATCCTTATCAATCATAAAATCAACTCGAACATAACCCCGGCATTTAAAGCTTGTATAAACCTTTTTACTTATCTCTATTACTTTAGCATTCACTGATTCGCTCACCCTAGCCGGGATAATGTGTTCACACATCCCGGGGGTATATTTGGATTCATAGTCATAGAACTCATTGGCTGCAGTTATCTCTATAACAGGCAGTATCTGCGGTTCTTCATTGCCAATTATGGCTACGGTCAGCTGCGGACCCTGGATAAACTTCTCGATCACCACTTCCTGGTCATATTTAAAAGCCTCTTCAATAGCAGACTCCAATTCTTCTGCCGTTTTTACTATATATACCCCGATACTGGATCCTTGGGTAGCTGCTTTCACTACCAGTGGAAGTCCCAGTTCAATGACCATCTCACTTAAATTATACTGGTTCTTGCGGTATTTATATTTGGTAATTATCACAAAGTCAGCGGTGGGAATACCCTCATAGCATAAAATCTTTTTAGTAGTTCCCTTATTCATGCAGATAGCACTAGTCTCAACCCCGGAACCAGTATATGGAATTCCCAGTATATCTAGATATCCCTGCACGGTTCCATCTTCTCCATATTTACCATGCAGGGCTATAAAAACTACATCTGGACTGATATCTTTTATTTTTCCCAGGTTTTCCCTGCTCAAATCCAGAGTTTTGGCCTGGTAGCCCGATTTCTTCAGCGCATCATAAACTCCTGCCCCGCTCTTCAGAGATACTTCCCTTTCTTCGGACAGTCCACCCATCAACACTAGAACACTTATCATTTAATTCACCGCCCTGTCATATTTATATAGCCCACCTCTTAAGGCAGGTTTATGTAAGAGATATTACTTTGCGTCTACTATTATTCCATGCACTAGGATTATTTTAGATTATATTCCATAGAAGCGCAAAATTCAGGTCGATTTTAGTTGTATTATTAATTTTTTTATTAAAGAATCTTTTGTATTATTATAGTAAGAAACAATTTTGGGAGGATTTATTGATGAATGCAGCATGGGTAAAAGATTTTCCCGCAGCCATAACGGTCTGTAATTCCGAGGGCATCATCACCGCCATGAATGAAAAATCAGCAGAACTTTTTGAAAAATACGGAGGATATGAATTGATTGGAAAGCAGCTCCTGGATTGCCACCCACCTGAAGCCCAGGAGACGATCACCAACATGCTGGAAAAGCAGGTTGAGAACTATTACATAAGCGAAAAAGACGGGCAGAAGAAGCTCATCATCCAGTCACCCTGGTATGAAGGAAATCAATTTATGGGCCTGGTGGAGATTGTTAAGGAACTCGCTGATGATATCCCCATTTTGAAAAGGTAAACAGCCTGCACAGATCCTGGCCAGTTGATTAAGGGAGTCATCATAAATAAACAAGCCCATCGGCTTATAATATCAAAATTGCTTAAGCGGTGCAGACCTGACCCGGAAGCTGACTACTGTCAAAAATACACTCTTGAAGCAGTAGAGAATATATGCTAAAATTGATTCTGCTGATGATGCCTTATAAAGCATCGTTAAATGCAGGGGAGTAGCTCAATTGGCAGAGCACTGGTCTCCAAAACCAGGGGCTGCAGGTTCGATTCCTGTCTCCCCTGCCATTATAAAGTAAGCATGAGTGTCAAGGGGACTGTCCGAGACCACTGAAAAACACCTTATAAAAAATGACAATAATACAAATGAATACCTG
>JAENYG010000030.1 GCA_016841875.1 Syntrophomonas sp. | reverse complement strand
CATTAGAAAGATCCATACGGAATCCAGACCAAAAAAGGTTGAAAATGTACTATGCCCATCCGTACAGTGCGTATGAACGCGGCAGCAACGAAAACCTGAACCGGATGATTAGGCGTTTTATTCCCAAGGGAACTGACATCGGTCAATATACCAAGAAGGAGATTAAGCACATTGAAAATTGGCTGAATCATTATCCAAGAAAAATTTTAGACTACCACACCCCGATTGAATTTTATCAACAGGTCGCTTAACATCTAGCGACACTTATTGTTACAATTAACTGCAAGAAATCAAATTATATTTATTGGTTGACAATAGAGAAATTTTTTAATATACTATTATGTTTAATCTTGACAAGCAAGGGCTTTTGTTATAAAATTAACAGGATAAAAGAAAGAGGGTGGTACAATGAGTTCTCCAAGAGCCATATCAGATATAAAGAAAGATTTAGAATTATTTGTGGGCAGTAAAATAAGGTTGAAAGCAAATCGGGGAAGGAACCGAATTATAGAAAAAGAGGGGGTACTCGAATCGATATACCCCAATATTTTTGTTATTAAAATAGATGAGAGAAAAGTAGAGCGACGGGTGTCGTATAGTTATGCCGATGTGTTGACGGAGACCGTAGAATTATTTGTCTATGATAATCAAAATTCAGAAATACGTATACCTTCAGCCAGCCTGTAAAATTATTACTAGCATAAGAAATTTCGATGACAGAAGCCCGCAATTAAGTGGGTTTCTTATTTTTATGAGCCTGCGCGAATACTAAACTGTAGTTCTGTGGGCTTCTGTCATCGATCTGAACCGCATGATCATGATCATGCGGTTTATTTTTTCCCCGGATCATAAGTCAAGGAACATCCAAATTATATTATGAATATGGTATCTTAGCGCGAACTCACCCCTATAAAGGAGCTCTTGGCTTATGAAAATTTTATTTGTTAATGTGGCACCAATAATTATTTATGGCGTGGGACATGCGTTTTCTGATCTAGGTCACCAGGTAAAATATTTAAATATAGATCTTGATGAATCACTAGTGAACGCAATTGATGAATTCCAACCAGACTTCGTTTTTAATGACGGAGGTATTAACCGGATGCAAAAACTATTCCCGCTATTACATGAGAGGAACGTTCCTCATGTATACTGGGCTATTGAAGACCCAACCTTCTACGAGCTCTCCCTTCCCTATGCCATGCAATCATCTATCGTCTTAACACCATGTAAAGAAGCAATAGAAGAATATGCCCGTCATGGTATACAAGCACAGCTGTTGATGTTTGCCTGTCACCCCTGTTTCCACTATAAGGCCGCCCCCGACAACAGATATCAACATGAGCTGGTTTTTGTAGGTAATAATTATGATTATCATATAGCTAGAAAGGAGGGGATAAATACCATATTAAAGCCGGCTTTAAATTTTGATACTAAGATTTATGGTAATGAATGGTGGTTAGATACAAGCAGGGATTTTTATATTTCACCTGAATATTATGGAGGCTATCTGCCTAATGAGCATCTTCCCTTGGTATGTGCATCTTCCCAAATTGTATTGGGAGTTCACTCTATCACTGATTCCGAGACCATGATGAGTATGAGATCTTTTGAAATCCTAGGCAGTGCCGGATTTTTTTTAACTCAGTGGACCAGGGCTATAGAATGCCTGTTTAAAAACCATCATCATCTGGTATGGTCCAAGAGTGAAGAAGAAACACTGGATTTGATAAAGTTCTATTTAGCCCATCCTGAACTCAGAAAGAAAATAGCTGAACAGGGGCAGCAAGAAGTTTATACCAGGCATACATACCATAAGCGAATTAAATCTATCGAAAACATTTTAGAGCAAGTGAGCCATCTAAAAGCTGCTGGGGCCAATATCAGCTTCTCACACTATATAAATAATAAGACACGAATTCAGTGTCAGAAAGCCTGGGCAGTAGAACGTTTATAACAACATTTGGGTGCAGCAGCAAAAAAAGTCAGTTATATGACACGCCTGTATGGCCGGATGCATAGCATATAAATAAGTAATATAAAGCTCTACTTTCCCAGGCTAAAGGACCGCCTCCTCAGGCTGTTCTGAAAGCAAAAAATATGTTAAATAACATAAGTATACAAAAAGTCAGGGGGAAACAATTTGTCCAATATCAACTGTATTTTATATCCACCTACCCTTGAGTATGATTATCTGGTTCAGCGGCCCCAGCATCTCATGAGGAGCTTCTCAGAATTAGGGATACCGGTGTTCTTCCTCAACAACAGCAGCGCCTATTCAGGAGAAAAGCGCGGCATTAGAAAGCTCAACGATTTATTTTATTTAATTAATAATGTTGATCCGGTTCCATTGTTGGGTAACAGCAAACCGGTAGTATATTATACTGCCACTGCCCATGTTGATATGGTAAAAAATTATAATCCAGGATTAATAATATTTGATAGTGTAGATGAGCCCAGTGAGGAGTTTGAATCCTGGAGGCCCAATTATCATAGGGCAGTCAGCAGTGCTGATATAGTATTAACTGCATCTGAAAAATTATACTGGATGGCAGCTGCTATTAATCCGCGAGTTTATTTAGTACCCAATGCATGTGATTATGATTACTTTTCTGGTAACAACGGCGCTGGCTATGGGGAAGCAGACATGGATATTTTAAATATCAATAAACCTATTATTGGCTATATCGGAGTTGTGGCAAGTTGGTGTGATTTGGAATTAATTGCACAAATTGCTGATAGGTTCTCCCACTGCAACCTGGTCATGATAGGGCCATTATATAATATTTCGGAAGTACCACAAAGACCAAACCTTCACTGGTTGGGTTTTAAACCCTATGAAAAGCTGGCTGCCTATGCCAGATTGTTTGATGTAGGAATAATCCCTTTCAAACAAACTAGTATGACAGAATCAGTTAATCCCATTAAAATGTGGGAGTATATGGCAACCGGGATGCCGGTAGTAACCACTGCTCTTCCAGAAGCGAAAAAACATGGTGATCTGGTCTTGTATTCCGAAGACCATGAACAGTTTATGAGCAACCTGAATAACGCTTTGTATGGTGATTCCTATGAGAAGAAACTGCAGAGACAAGATGTGGCCAGGCAGAATTCATGGCTGGAACGTGCTAAAAAGATTGTTGAGATAATTAAACAAGAAATGCAGGTAAGGAATATCATTCCACCCTATAACCCGGTATCTATTTCCGATGAAGTTTTGCAAAATACCCGGTGGGAAAATATGAGCTCCTATGTGGAAGATTTTAATATTTCGCCTTTCCGCAGCCGGGTTACTGTAACTAATAAGACCTGTATTCAGAACAATATCGCAAGAGCATATAATGATCCAGGCAGTAATATCAACAGAAGCTTTATGCCTGTGCCTGCACCGGTCGGCAGAGGTGATTTGAGAACAGGATCAATTCCAAATATTACTATAAAAAGGGCCCTGAAGTTTTAAGGGGAGTTATAGATAGTGTGGAAAGTAATGATAGGATGCCCGGTTCGCAACCGGGCCTGGATATTACCGGAGTATTTGCGCTGTTTAGAAGCAATTGATTATCCCCACGAAAAAATACGGTACTGCTTCATCATAAATGACTGCGTGGATGAAACCCAGGGCATTTTAGAAAATTTTGCCCAAAGTCGACCGGCTGCGGTTAGGCTGCTTATCGATAATTCTAAGATTCAGGGTTATAAACGAGGCGAGTACAGTTTTCAGCGGCTGGCCCACCTTCGCAATCTCCTGTTAAATGAATTTATGCATTCTGATTGTGATTATCTATTTTCCGTTGACAGCGATGTTCTGGTTACTTCTAATACACTTATTGATCTTATCAATAATAATTGCGATATTGTTTCGTGTCTGGTCTGTAACGGACACGAACTCGGTAATACATCTTTATATAATGTGTTGGCCAAAAACCAACAAGGCCATTATATACATATGAGGAACATTCCGAGAGACAGATTATTCCGGGTTGATTGTACTGGGGCTGCTTATTTAATTAAAAAGACGGTAATAAGCCAGCATGGTGTTCGATATTCACATTGTTATGGAGCAGAAGACATTGGCTTTTGTGAAGATGCCGCCAGCCAGGGCTTGGAAATCTATTGTGACGGACGACTGGAATGCACTCATATTATGCGAAAAAATTAGCTAATGCTGCGGTCTTCTCAGCTTATCCTTAAAGGCTCTATATTTTTCGATGCTGTACTTCTGGTGGAGGCACGAGACTCTCTTTCAGACTCCTTCATTTGTAGGTATCAAGTGGTAATTTATCGGGTCAGCAAATATTTATAAGAATAAAAACTATACAGTAATCACATTATGCTCCCTCCTTTCATAATATATCCTAGGAATTTGAACTCACAAATTTCTAATAAAAACAAATATTAGATAAAAGGAGGGGAGAGCAACATGGCTGAACTTAAGTGTGAATTTCCAGAAGGTTGTATGTTGGATTTATGGGCTAAAGTAATAAAGGCCAAATATGTTGAGAAACAAGTTAGAGTTCTCGATACCATGTTTTGCGTACCTGATGAACAAGTAGGTGGAAAAGTAACTACCGTAGACGACATTAAAGTAAAAGTTATTCAAGCATACGAGGAATTAGGCTTAAACAAAGTAAAAATCTTTATTGAGTTTGAAGTCATACTGCTGGTAATAGTAAACAATGAATACCAGCTGATAACGGTTACTGACAAGTATGATCAAGCGATTGAGCTGGATGAATTTGATCCGCCCCTAACTGTTGAAGAGTTCCGGGAAGAAATCGAACAGTCTGAAATCGTATTAAAGAATTGGACCTTTGACTTTGACATTAAGGGTAATTGTGAAGATCATCATAATCCATGCCATCTAACTACTCCGGTACGTGGAACATGTATCGGTCTAAGAGTCTATGTAGATATTATAGACAAATTAGGTAAAATGCACGACGTTATTGTATATGGTGAACTGGAACCTGATGGGTACCAGATCAAGTAATTTACAGCCGCATTCTCAAATGCCCGGTACAGATAGCCGGGCATTTGAGATTTAAAAGGAGTTGAGACAGATATTACTATGAATACCAGGGGAAAAGTAGACCGCCAAGAAAAGAATATTATGAGGTCTCAGCTGGAAGAGATATTAACTATACACCGAACCCTGGATACGAAAATAGAGACTTTTAGAAAAGTAAGCGTCAGCAGCGAATACCGCAGGTTTTGGAACGAGTTAAAAGACCAGAATACCGAAAATGTAAAGGCCATTTCTAGATTTATGGTTTTAAAATGCAATCGTTGAATTTAGAAAGTTATCGAGCAGGATGCTCGGTTAAATAAGGAACAGGCGGATTTTCTAAACGATATTCTAAGAATATCCCAGAAAGCCGCCTTTCTTGTCCGGAGCCCAAGTTGGGGGGAATGCTATGAAAAGCCTGGGTTTGGCTTTGGGTGGCGGTGGTCTGCGGGGATTAGCACATATAGGCGTGCTGCAGGTTCTGGAAGATAATAATATCGATGTGGCCATGATATCTGGAACCAGTATAGGGAGTATCATAGGGAGTCTATATGCATGTGGAATTTCAGCGTATGAAATAGAAGATATCGTGTTACAACTAAAACCATCCGACTATCTGGACTACAATATCGGTGGATTTATTAAATATATAGCTGCTCTCCTTATACCAGGAGTAGAAGTTCAGATTGATGGTATTATTAAGGGTCGCAAATTAGAAAGATTGATATACAGCTTAACTGAAGGAAAAAGTCTGGCTGATATAAAAAAACCATTGAGTATAATTGCCTGCGATATAAATACCGGCCTGGAAGTCGTTTTTACTAATAGCCGAATGTTAATGAGCATCAATAGGATAGTATTGATTTATAATGCTCTGCTCAGTGAAGCAGTACGCTGCAGCAGCTCAATACCGGCTACCTTCGTGCCTCGAGAATTTCGTGGCATGCAGATGGTTGATGGTGGGGTTAGAACTATGGTTCCGGTTTGGGTTCAGAAATTAATGGGTGCGGAATATATACTGGCGGTTAATCTAGGCCAGAAAGAGTATGCCTCCCCAGTATCAGGCATTCCCCAAATAGTCTCCCGAACCATTAATATCCTAACCTTTGAAACATCAGACACAGAAGAAAAATTATTTGCTGATATGCTTCTTTTCCCGGGGGTAGGAGATATCGACATTGATGATCTAAGCCAAGCCAAAGAAATCATAAAACAGGGGAGATTGGCCATGAAGAACAAAATTCCCAAATTAAAAAGAGCATTAAAATAATATTTAAGTAACCTAGACTTACCAAACTACATATAATATCCACTAAGAAGCACTATCAGCCGAAGTAGTAGTACACGGCAGGGAGGAGGTTAAAATGGCTACGGATAAGTTTGAACATGCGACGTTTTATCTGACTAAAAATCAGGTAAATGATATAAAAAGATTGGCAAGAGACAATCAAATTTCCAGGAGTGCCCTGGTTAGGATGATAATAAGGGAATACCTGGCCAGACAGGAGGATAATCAGGCCAAATAATGCGTTCCAGAAGAAAACTTGATTGGGTGGAATTGCTTTGAATACGGCAGTGCGACAGGGGACGGTTCTCAATCTGTCGCATTTAAATAATAGAATATGCTAAGATGTATCTTTTTTCTAGTCATGATACCTGTTATATTCAAATTATTATCATAACACCAAAATGCGACACTTTGAGAACCGTCCCCTGTCGCACTTCTTTTTAACATAAATTGTTGGGTATATATTAAAAGGCTCTGGAAAAAATGAAAACCAGAGCCTTTACTAATAAGCTCAAAAAGAAAAATTTCTTAATAAGGATATTGGCGCTTATCTGCTAAATAACACTGGATAAATAACATTCCCAATAGAAATTAAAACAGGTCAATTAGTTTAGAAAAATGGTCGATGGGAATAATTAAATCAAGGGAAGGGGGAAGCCATAATGAAGAAAATAGCAGTAATCATAGGTATATTTATTATGATTTTTTTAGGGAGCAATCATTATTATGCTAATAATAATGCATTGAATGACAGTGTGCTGAGGCTGCATGTTATAGCAAATAGCGACAGCGTAGATGATCAAGCTCTAAAGATAGCGGTCAAAAATGAAGTGGTATCATTATTAAAGGCAGAATTTGCTGAGCAGCAGGATGTGGAACAGGCACGTAAACTAGCGATAGAAAATATTCCTCGCATACAGGAACTAGCAGAAGAAGTAATCGAGAGCCAGGGGTACCATTATCCAGTGCAGGTAAAAGTAGGGGAATACATGTTCCCGACCAAGAGCTATGGCAACATGGTGTTCCCTCAGGGTGAATATCAAGCCGTACGGATTATCATAGGTGATGGAGAAGGTAAAAACTGGTGGTGTGTTTTATTCCCGCCGCTGTGTATGGTATCTGATTCAGATAAGGGATTGAGTTTTGACAAGGAGGAAGAAGCTCGAGTAAGTTTGAAATGTCTGGAACTACTTCCTAAAGGAGTAAGACTAAAATTATCAAGCCATTAACTGGCAAGTATGATGTTAGGATGGTACAATATGATGATACATTATTATAAAGGGATAGCTTAGCAGCTATTCCTTTTTTAAGTGCGCCCGGCATGGGCGCAGTCTAATGCGTGAAAGTCCCTAGTGCGGGTTGATAGTGCCAAGCACATAGTCAATGGCAAAGGTGTCCTCGGCGACGAGGAATCTGAAGGAAGTCGGAGGCAAACTTCTGGTCTGACGAACAGAAATCATATCGGGCATTGTAAACTGGGTAAGGTTGCATTACAAACTGAAGCCCAAAAACTATCTGGAAGTTTACGATGTAAATGTGGCACATTGTCCGCATGATTCTAGACGCAATATCCTGAAATGGAATAACTGAATGGGGTGCAAAATTCTATTTCTATACCTATTTAAACTGGATACAGAACGTATCAGATGCAAAGCATAGATCTCTGCCCATGGGACGCACCCTCGCTCACTGCTTCGTCTTCAGAGGGTAATGCTGCTATACTCCGGGAGTGGCTTCTTTAATATTTATGTGATCAAAACAGATATTTGGTGGTTTTTACAGACGAATCAATATATAATTTTAAAAACAGGAGAAATAGAATGACTAAAACCTTGGTAATTGAGGCCCCGGCCAAGATCAACCTTATGCTGGATATTAAAGAAAAACGAAGCGATGGTTATCATGAATTAGAGACAATTATGCATCAAATAGATTTGGTGGATCGAATTTATATCAAAAAAGACTCCAGAATTTCGGTGAACAGCAACAGTCAAGAGATACCCAATGACAGCAGTAATTTAGCTTATAAAGCGGCCCAATTAATTCTGCAGACTTATGGCTGTGGAGAAGGGGCAGATATTTTTATTGAAAAGAATATCCCGGTGGGTGCAGGATTAGCTGGAGGAAGTACTGATGCAGCCGCCGTATTGAAGGGAATTAATATATTATATAATTATGATATATCCCATGAAAACCTTGCTCATATCTCAGCTCGGATCGGATCGGATGTTCCCTTTTGTTTACAGGGTAATCCGCGTATAATGATGGATGAGGCATTAGAGAAGGAAAGTCTAAAAGCAAAAAACAAGAATGGTATTACAGGTGCAACCTGTGTGGCCAGAGGACGGGGAGAATTGTTAACCCCACTGCAGACTAGATTTATGCCCTGGATATTATTAGTTAAACCAGATTTTCAATTATCTACCGCCGAGGTATATGGTAAGTTTAAAATGGAAAATGTACATATAATACCTGACCTTAATGCTTTTATTAAAGCCTGGGAAATATATGATATTATAGAACTATCACATTATTGTGAAAATGTTTTAGAAACAGTAAGTGCAATCCTTTATCCAGAAATTATGCAGATAAAAGAGAACCTGGAAGCATTGGGGGCAGTAAAAGCAACCATGTCGGGAAGTGGGCCCGCAGTATTTGGTATTTTTAGCCAACCAGAGGATGCTTTAAAGGCCCAGCAAGTTATGAAGCAGAGTTACTCTGAGACTTATCTTGTTTCATCATATGGCAGAGGTGATTGATTTAATGGAAAACAGGCGATTGGTACCGGTTAATCTTGATTCCTACAAACCCCTGAGAGAGCTGGTTTTGGATGCGATCAGAGAAGCAATTATTAACGGCAACCTAAAACCACGGGAAAGACTTATGGAGATTCAGTTAGCTGAAGAGCTGGGTGTCTCCAGAACGCCAATAAGAGAAGCTCTAAGGAAGCTCGAATTAGAGGGCTTTATTGTAATGATCCCTAGAAAAGGAGCTTATGTGGCAGATATATCATTTAAAGATATTGCTGATGTTTATGAGATACGTGCAGCCCTGGAAGGTCTAGCGGCCGCACTGGCAGCTGAGCGCATAACTGATGAAGAGCTGGAAGAAATGGAGAGATTCCTGGTGGGGAAGGCGGAGGCTATAGCTAATAATGATATGGAAAAACTGGTAGATGTGGACACCAGATTTCATGAAATAATTTACCAGGCCAGCCGCAATGAGAGGCTGTCAACCATAATAAATAATCTGCGTGAACAAATCCAGCGCTGCAGGATAACATCACTATCAGTGCCAGGTAGGATGAAGGAATCACTGCAGGAACACCGAGCTATTGTGGAAGCTATTCAGTCTCGGGATATTCAGTTGGCCCGGCAGGTAGCCCAGGACCACATAGAGAATGCGGAGAATATTATGATGGAATCCCTTAAAAAAGAAGGCTTACCCAGATAAGGAGATAGGAATAATGGTATACGATGCAGTAATACTCGCAGGGGGCAAGATCTGTGATGAACTAAAGGCAGCAGCTCCTTATGATAACGAAGCATTTATTATGATAGCGGGGCAGCCCATGATTCTCTATGTTTACAGGGCTTTACGGCAAACAGATTATATAAAGAGAATCGTAATAAGTGGTCCGGTACAGGAACTACAAAAGATAACCCCGGAGGATGAAAATCTGTTTTTCACTGCCGGGGGAGAAAATGCTATCGAAAGTCTGGCCAACGCAGTCCAGCTGTTAAAAAATGATTCTATCAGCGAGATGGTCCTGGTGATGCCCACCGATATACCATTCATTACTCGAGCAGCTATAGATGATTTTATTGAACAGGCTGAAAGAACCGATGGAGACTTTTTTTATGCTCTAACCAGTAAAGAGGTAAATGAGAAAAAATTCCCGGGTGTTTCGCGTACTTATGTGCAGCTTAAAGATGGGATATTCACCGGGGGGAACCTCTTTCTAATGCGCAGTGAGATGATCGATAAAGCGCTGGATATGGCAGTACAATTAGTAATGAGAAGGAAAAATCCACTGGCTATGGGGAGGCTGTTTGGTTTACGCATGGTCTGTAATTATTTGCTGAAAAAACTTAGCATCGATATGGCAGAGAAAAGATTTTATGAAGTAATGAATATAAAAGGAAAAGGTATTATTTCCACTTTTGCTGAGGTGGGAGTTGATGTGGATAAGTCCAGTGATCTGGAGCTGGCTAAAGAATATCTGGGCAACCGGGTATTTTAAGTATAAGCTTATTTTATTTTACCCGATCAGCCAATTCGATTATAATATTATACTGGTGCACCAATAGAAATGCATTTAGAATCAGGTGAAGAACCTGATAATATAACCAGGCTATGAGAAGGTGAGTGTTACAGTTGAAAATATCCGCAGTTGTTCTGGCCGCAGGCAGAGGAGTACGAATGTGTTCTGATCTTCCTAAAGTGGCCCATAAAGCAGCAGGAAAACCGATGATTCTTCATATTGTTGATATTGTGCGACAGGCTGGTATCGAAGATATCAATGTAGTAGTAGGCCACGGCCGGGAGGTAGTACAACAATTATTGGCCCAGGAAAAAGTAGATTTTGTATTGCAAGAACAGCAGTTGGGGACGGGACATGCATTATTACAGGCAGAAAAAAACATTGATCCTGATTCGGCAGTTATAGTATTAGCTGGAGATACCCCTTTATTAAGATCCAGCACCATACAAGAATTGATCAACTTTCATCAGGAACAGAAATCCCCGGGCACTATCCTGTCGGCTGAATTAAGCAATCCAGCCGGATATGGCAGGGTTATTCGCCAAGCTGACCAATCATTTTCCAGAATAATCGAAGAAAAGGATGCCACCGAAGAAGAAAGACAGATCAGAGAAATCAATTCTGGTATTTATTGTTTTCAGGCCGGAATGGTATTTGAGCTGCTGCAGAAAATAAATACCAATAATGCGCAGGGAGAATACTATTTAACCGATGTTTTGGAGCTGATTAAGAATACACAACAAACAGTGAATATAATTAAGGTTGAAGATGCGCAAGAAATATATGGCGTTAATGATAGAATTCAACTGGCCTATGTTGAATCAATATTAAGAAAAAGAAAAAACCTGGAATTAATGAGGGAAGGCGTCACTATTATGGATCCATCTTCCACGTTCATTGATAAAGATGTACAAGTGAAAAAGGATAGTATCATATTACCTTATACCATAATAGAAGGGGCTACCTTGATCGGTGAAAACTGCCAGATAGGGCCATACAGCAGAATAAGTAATTCACATATTGGTGATAAGGTCATTATAGACAGTTCCCGGGTAAATGAGGCTAGAATTGGCAATCAATGCAGTATCGGGCCATATGCTTACCTGAGACCCCAATCAGAATTGCATGATAACGTTAAAGTAGGTGATTTCGCGGAAATAAAAAAATCCATAATTGGTGAACACAGCAAAATTCCACATTTGAGTTATGTTGGAGATGCAATAATAGGTAAAGGGGTTAACGTTGGTGCTGGAACCATTACCTGTAATTATGATGGCAGGAATAAACACCAGACCATAATAGAGGACCAGGCATTTATAGGCAGCAATACTAATCTGGTAGCACCGGTAAGAGTAGGGGAAAATGCTACCGTAGGTGCAGGGTCTACTATTGCTCACGATGTACCACCGGACTCTCTTGCTGTAGAGCGCGCCAAGCAAAGAAATTTTCATAATTGGGCTAATAAAAATAGATAAGTAAGTATTAGGAGGTAGTTCGCGAAATGAAAGCATCCAGGTGGAGGATGAAACTATTTTCTGGCAATGCCAATCCGGGTTTAGCTGAAGAAATTGCAAAATACCTGGGAATTCCGGTTGGAAATGCCAAAGTTTCAAGATTTTCAGATGGAGAAATTGGTTGTGCTATTGATGAAAGTGTACGAGGGGTGGATGTGTTTGTTGTACAGCCAACCTGTTCCCCGGTTAATGAAAATCTGATGGAACTCCTTATCATGATAGATGCGTTCAGAAGAGCATCTGCCTCAAGAATAAACGCAGTTATTCCCTATTATGGTTATGGACGTCAGGACCGCAAAACTAGAGCTCGTGATCCTATTACCGCCAAGCTGGTCTCTAATCTCATTGTGGAAGCCGGTGCCCAAAGGGTGGTAGCAGTAGATCTGCATGCCAATCAGATTCAGGGTTTTTTTGATATCCCGGTAGACCATTTACCTGGAGTGCCAACTATTGGTGAATATTTTAAGAGCAAGAGTTTAAGTTCCGATGCGGTGATTCTATCTCCTGATGTAGGAGGCGTTACCAGAGCTCGCGATTTGGCTGCTAAACTGGGAGCTCCGCTGGCCATAGTTGACAAGAGGAGACCCGAGCCCAATGTTTCAGAAATCATGAATGTAATTGGAGATGTAACCAACAAATCGGTAATAATTATCGATGATATTATAGATACGGCTGGTACTATATGTACCGCAGCAGAAGTTATGATGGAAAAGGGCGCCCGGGAAGTATTTGGCTGCTGCACCCATCCAGTCTTTTCCGGACCTGCGATAGAACGATTATCTAAAGCTCCTTTTAAAGAAATTGTAATCACCAATACTATTCCACTGGGACAAGACAAAATACTGGATAATATGACGGTCTTATCTATTGCCCCCCTGGTAGGGGAGGCCATACTAAGAATTCATGAAGATCTTTCGGTGAGCAAACTATTCGAAGGATAGACGGTTTGGACATACATATACTTAAATGTTATAATTAGATGTCAATTTTGATGCATTTCTATAAATAATCTTAGCGAAAAGGGGTGAAAATTTGACCGCAGCAATTGCACTTACATGTAAAATAAGAGAAAAAAAGACCAAGGGATATTTAAACGAGATGCTGAAGCAGGAATGGATTCCGGGGATAGTATATGGACAAGAACAAACTCCTGTATCGGTATTTCTCAACCGCCGGGACCTGTACAAAAAAATGAGCAGCTTTGGAAGCCGGGGGATATTTACTCTGGATATCGAAGGAGCAGGTAAACCAGTCATGGCATTGGTTAGAGAAGTTCAAAAGCAGCCTTTGAGTGGACATATAATTCACATAGATTTTTTAACTATTAATATGTCGGAAAAAATATCCAGCAAGGTTGGAATCCACGTCGATGGAGAAGAAGAACTGATCAAAAAAGGTGGTATACTGCAGGTAGGAATAAAAGAGGTAGAAGTATCATGTCTGCCCAAAGATTTGCCAGAAGTATTCACTATCGATGTATCAGCTTTGGATTTTGGAGACCGGGTTATTATGGGTGACTTAAACCTGCCCGAGGGAGTAGAATTGGCCGATGCAGCAGAATCGGTAATATGTTCAGTGTTAGCGCCATCTAAAGCTACTGCAGAGCAGGGCGAGGATGAAGCTGAAGCAGGCCAGGAAGAGGAATAAGAAATTAACCCCAGTTTATTTAACTATACTAATAAAAAGGGTAGAATTTTACGTAAACTACGTAAAATTCTACCCTTTATTTTTACTATGATTATTCAATATATGTATTGTACATTGACATTAGCTGTAGTAATCTACTGTCAGAACTTACGTTCTGGGGAGGTGGGCTATTATAATAACGGTGATCTCATTTTACTCAGGATATTGATTTAGCAGTTAGTATATATTCCCCGGGGGTTTTTTATATCTCTGGGATAATGTCAGTCTGCTTGGTATAATAGTAGCAGTGATGAATATAAGAAATTAAGGGGCAGCGGCGGGATGAAGATTATTATTGGTTTGGGCAATCCGGGCCAGAAATACCGGGACACGCGTCATAATATGGGCTATACGGTGGTAGAAGAGATTGCCAGACGATATGCTATAGAAAAAGAAGAATGCAAGTTTGATTCCATAATCGGGTATCTTAGAATAAATGGGGAAAAAGTGTTAGTGGTAAAACCACTGACTTACATGAATCTCAGTGGTAAAGCAGTTCAAGCCCTGGTACGTTTTTATAAACAGGATCTATCCGAATTGATTGTAATATACGATGATATGGACTTGGAAACCGGTCGAATCAGAGTCAGAGCCAACGGTGGCAGTGGGGGACACAAGGGAATAGCCTCTATCAACGATAGACTGGGCAGCAGTGAGTTCCCGCGAGTACGTATTGGGGTGGGTAGACCGCCTGATCATTGGGCGGTTGAATCATGGGTATTAAGTAAAATAGGTGCCGATGAACAAGCAGTTATTGCAGGCAGTATTCAAAAAGCCTCTGATGCCGTTATATGCTGGGTAAAAGATGGTATAGTTCAGGCTATGAACAAGTATAATTAAATAAGACCTATCTGGCTGGTTGCTTTGCATGAGTAGTGTACCATTCCAAAAGGCGCAATCTGCCAATCAGAATATATAAATATGCCGCCGCCAGGCTTTACAACCAATAATGGTTTTGGCAGTGGGTTTTAGCGAGTGAATATTTTATGACCTGTCGGGTAATTCTTTACCCGGCCCTTTGACGTGCCTGCCTATAAACAGTATATTCATCGCATAAGAGTCGGAAGGCACGATTTTTTGTAAGCAGGTACTGCAATTGTTGGGGGCTTAAGTATTTGAACAGCAATTTTTTGGCGAAATTGAATAGCTGCCTGGAAAACAGGCAAAATGCAATCTTAAGTGGGTTAGCGGGGACTGCCCGGTCATTCTTTCTGAATGAATTATTTAGAAGCCGACCAGGTAAGTTCTTGTGTCTGGTTGCCACAGAAGAGAAGGCTTTTGATCTTACCCGAGAGCTGTCGCAGTTTATGGACCGGAATCGTATTTTTGTGTTTCCGGGTCGAGATTATGTACGTACCAAGGAAAATTATACTTGGGCTGAAAAAGAACGCATAACTACTATCCAGGAATGCATCCTCCATCCCCATCGGCACAGTGTAATTATTGCTACCCCGGGAGGAATCATGTATAAACTGGCATCTCCCCAAATTATGAAAGATAAGGTAGTGCGGCTTGAATATGGCCAGGAGATTGCTTTTGAACAACTGCTTAAACAGCTGGTTGATACAGGTTATGTGCGGGTTGATACCGTAAGCAATCCGGGCGAATTTGCAGTGCGGGGAGGGGTTTTAGATATTTATCCAGTCGGCAATAAAAGTCCTTACCGGATTGAACTGTTTGGAGATTTGATAGAATCCATCCGCCCTTTTGAATTAGATAGTCAGAGGTCCATTGACCGGGAGACTTATGTAAATATTAGTCCCGCCTATGAAATGAGCACAAAATCGGTGGAATCAACTCTATTTGATTTTGTCAGCGACAACGCCGGCCTATTCGTGGATGAACCACGTGAAATAATTAGTAATCTAGACAGCCACATTAGACGCTATAGGGAGTCCATAAAAGAAGCCGGAGCAAGCGCTAAGCCACTAAAAGAACTGTCTTTGATGGAAAGTAAAGAGTTTCAGGAACATCTAAGTAAGAGAAGCGCAGTTTACCACAGCTTCTTCCCGGGCAGCATCATGCCGGCTAAAGCCGGTTTATTGGAGCATATATCTCAGAAGGAGATGGAGTATTTTATAAATGAATATGAACGGCTTTTTAAAAGGCTGCAGGAATGGCAGGCTAACAGCTATTCGATACATTTATACATTAAGAGCAAGCCGGCCCGGGATCAGTTGAAAAAGGATCTGGTGGACCACCATATAAGCGGCATAGAGATAGTTAATAAAAGCATGGAAAGCGGTTTTATCAGCCAGACCTTTAAGACTGCCCTGCTAAGCGAAAAGGAAATATGGGGCAAGAAAAACCGGGCCGATAAAAAGAGTAAGAGATCAGAGAATAGAATTTTATTGGAAAACATGAAATTGGGAGACTATGTAGTACATGAAAATCATGGCATAGGTATTTTTCGTGGTATATCTCAAGTAGAAACAGATGGGATTACCCGAGAATACATACTCCTGCAATACGCTGGGACGGACCGATTATATCTTCCTCTGGATAAACTGGGCATGCTGTACCCCTATAATATCTCGGATGAGAAGAGACCTCGCTTAAGCAGACTGGGAGGAAACGACTGGGAGAAGACCAAAAGTCGAGTAACTCAGTCTATACAGGAGATGGCCCAAAAGCTATTGGAACTGTATGCAGCCCGACAATCTCTGCAGGGGCATTCTTTTTCCGGGGATACCCCCTGGCAGCAGCAGTTTGACGGTGCATTCCCTTATCAAGAAACCACGGATCAATTGAGTTCAATAAAAGAGATTAAAGAAGATATGGAGCGCTCTCAGCCCATGGACCGTTTAATATGCGGAGATGTGGGTTACGGAAAAACTGAAGTAGCTATGAGAGCTGCTTTTAAGGCGGTCATGGATGGCAAGCAAGTTGTGATCCTGGTCCCTACTACGGTACTGGCAGAGCAGCATTACCATAGTTTCAAGGATAGGTTTAAGGAATACCCGGTTGCCATTGAGGTATTGAGCCGTTTTCGTTCCGCTGCAGAACAGAAAAGAATCGTTATGGATCTGCATAAAGGAGCTATAGACATAATAATAGGAACTCATCGCCTATTGTCTAAAGATGTTCAATTTAGCGATCTAGGCCTTTTGATTATTGATGAAGAACATCGCTTTGGGGTTTCCCAAAAAGAAAAAATTAAAATGTTCAAGACTATGATCGATGTATTAAGTCTATCAGCTACCCCTATCCCCAGGAGTTTGCATATGTCGCTGACCGGATTAAGAGATCTGAGCGTTATAGAAACGCCGCCCCCGGAAAGATATCCGATAAAAACCTATGTACTGGAATATAACGAAGAAATAATAGCTGAAGCTGTTTATGCTGAAATAGAAAGACAGGGACAAGTTTTTTTCGTTCATAATCGTATAGAAGACATTTATGCCGTCAAGGAAAGACTTAAAATACTGCTGCCAGGAGTTTCCATTGCAGTAGGACATGGACGTATGAAAGAAGATGAATTATCCAAGGTCATCAGCTTATTCTTGGCGGGGGAATATCAGGTATTCTTATGTACCACCATTATTGAATCGGGGTTAGACATGCCCAATGTTAATACCATTATCGTAGACGAAGCTGACCGGATGGGCTTAGCCCAGCTGTATCAGCTGCGAGGAAGAGTAGGGCGTTCTAACCGGATCGCGTATGCCTATCTCACTTATAAACCGGATAAAAGCATAAACGAAATGGCTCAGAAGCGCTTAAATGCTATTCGCGAGTTTAATGAATTAGGAGCCGGCATGAAAATAGCTTTGAGAGATCTGGAAATAAGGGGAGCAGGAAATATTTTGGGGCCCGAACAGCATGGGTACATCCAAGCGGTTGGATTTGATATGTACTGCCGACTGCTGGAGAGAGAAACCGGGCGTTTAAAAGGAATAGACAGGAAGGAAAATGCAGCTGTGCTTATGGATATCGATGTGGACTACTATATTCCCGACAGCTATATCCCGGACTCAGGTACCAAAATAAGAATATACCGACGATTAATGCTGGCAGAGGAAGAAAAAGATATAGAAGAAATAAAAAATGAATTGCGCGACCGTTTTGGTAAACTGCCTCGACCGGTGGAAAACTTCCTGCAGCTATCGCAACTAAGAATCGCTGCCAGCAGTAAGCAGATAAAATCCCTGCGAAGAAAAGGGAATAAACTGGAAATACATCTGGAAAGAGCATTGTCTAAAAATGTAACAGAAAATATAACTGGAATAAAAGCGAGCAGTTTCCATGAAAATACTATTTCTATGCAATTTGAAGGTACAGTATCTCTGGAACAGCTGCAGCAGGTGTTAGATGTCTTATAGGATCATGAGCTTATTGAATAGTAATAAACTGTTCTGCTCCGGCAGCAGCAGTTTTTTTATTTTGAGGGAGTATATTGAAAGAGCAGGTTGTAGGGTGCCTGCTAAAGTTGAAATATATAGTAATAAACCCGGGTAGAGGAGGCAATAAGATGTAGAAATTTGTAATTAAAAAGCACAGAAATCTTAAGCAAATATAGCGGCTCAGTGAGCTCAAAATAAAAAATTAGTGTGCAGATGGCAAAAAGTGAATAAAAGGGGATTCTCAGTTATATACTATCACTGAGAAAGAAAACTACATTTTCAAATTATGAAAAAAGGAGGGATAAATGTAAATTGAAAGCAACAGGGATTGTTCGACGGATTGATGATTTAGGTAGGGTTGTTATCCCCAAGGAAATACGAAGGACATTGCGTATACGCGAGGGAGACCCGCTGGAAATTTTTGTTGACCGGGAAGGTGAAGTTATATTAAAAAAATATTCTCCCATAGGAGAACTGGGGGATTTCGCTAAAGAATATGCGGATTCGCTGCACGAGACCATAGGCCACATTTCTATGATTGCTGACAGAGATGTAATCATAGCACTCTCGGGGGCGAATAAACGTGAGTTTTTGGGTAAGGCTATCGGCAAGGCAGTAGAAAGAGCTCTGGAGGAACGTACTACTCTGGTAATGAATGACCTTGAATCTCCAGATGATGAAAACCTGCATGTAATTCAAAACGACGATAGAGAATATACCCTTAAATCTCAGGTGATAGCCCCCATTATTACCCAGGGAGACCCCATTGGGGCAGTAATCCTGGTAAGCAAAGAGCCCGGCATGAAACTTGGCGATATGGAAATTAAGCTAGCAGAAACAGCTGCAGGATTTCTTGCCAAGCAAATGGAACAATAAATACTAGGGATCTATGAAGCGGTCTTATAGTTAAGACCGCTTCAGATTGCCCACCAAGTTAGCAAGGTGACAGGCCGATGACCAGAGCGAAGATCAAGGCATGAAAGAAGCCCGTGATTGAGGCATACTTAAGTACGTCGATTGAGCGGGCTTATTGAAATAACGCTGAGATTCGCTCTGGTCATCGGCCTGAAGCGGTTCTTAATAGTTAAGATCGCTTCTTTCTTGTGAAAATTTATTACTGCCGGCCGGGTAAAAGTAATACAATATATAAGAAAAGTCAGGTTCACTGCGATAAGCATAATAGGCTAGGGGGGGAACCCATTTTCCATTCGAATTGGTTTATGTTTATGTTTCCAAACACTTGATTTTATATTTTGGCATGGGAAATTAATTTTATCATAGATAATGTGATGTAGTCATGTACCGATGATAACAGCTGATAATTCATTGTGATATAATAGATTTCATTATAACGGGGAGGAAAGATATGGATAAAGGGCAGAACTTTCTCAAGGGGGCCGTGGTATTAAGTATTGCCGGTGCCATAAGTAAAGTCTTGGGAGCCATATATCGCATACCACTGGCCAGGCTTCTGGGAGGAGAAGGCATGGGTTTGTACCAGATGGCTTATCCAATATACACTACCATTCTGGCTCTGGCTACCGCAGGGGTGCCGGTTGCTATTTCGGTCCTGGTAGCAAGAAAAGAAACTGCTGGATATAAGGGTGACAGCCGAAAAATCTTCCGGATATCGCTTTTTATATTGTTCTTCTTCGGCTTATTATTAACTATACTGGTCATGCAATCTGCAGGCTTTATCGCTAAAAGCGTATTAAAAGATGCCCGAGCCTATTACCCGATCATGGCCGTTGCCCCAGCTATACTATTATCCGGATTAATGTCTGTATTCAGGGGATATTTTCAGGGGCATCAGTCTATGGTTCCTACGGCCGTGTCACAGGTAGTTGAACAAATGTTCCGCGTAAGTGCGGTACTGGTCCTGGCTTTTTACCTGTTCCCCCGGGGTTTAGCATACTCAGCGGCCGGGGCTACCTTTGGAGCAGTGGTAGGAGGAATAGCTGGCCTCATAGTATTGATGATATTTTATTATAAATTCAAGGGGAATGAAAAAGAATCAACGCCTTTACTGTACAGCGGCAGCTCAACTATGGAACTGGCCAAAGAAATGGTGACCCTGGCGATACCAGTTTCTTTCGGTGCGGTAGTTTTACCCCTGGTGCAAATGTTAGATGCGGTTATTGTGCCGGGGAGGTTAATGGCCTTAAATTATACCACCTCACAAGCAACTGCATTATATGGCCAGTTATCCGGTATGGCAGCGGTGCTTATCAGTCTTCCTACCATATTCACGATAGCGATTGCTACCAGCCTGGTTCCAGCTGTATCTGAAGCTTTGGCCAGGCAGGATAATTATTTATTAAGGGAAAGGATCAATTATGGAATACGGGCCGGAATGATTATATCACTGCCCTGTGCAGCTGGATTATTTACCCTGGCTTTTCCAATTTGTGATCTGCTGTATGCAACTCCAGAAGCTGGGATACCCCTGGAACCACTAGCTTTTTCATGTATCGTGTTAGCTGCCTTTCAGCTGTCCAGTGCCGGTTTGCAGGGTATTGGGAGGCCGGAGATAGCTATGCGTAATCTAGTTGTTACCGGCATATTGAAAGTAATATTAAATTACACCCTTACTAGTGTACCCCATCTTAATATACAAGGTGCTGCTATTGGTACTGTAACCGCCTTTTTGGTGGGATCAATGCTTAATATGATTTACTTAAGAAAACTAACCGGTATTCAGTTCGAAATGAAGCGCCTCTTAAAAATATCGATCGTTACGCTAATAATGGGTATAGCGGTCAAACTGGTATTTGGCACATTGGTTGGGATGGATATAAATTCTCATATTTCAACCCTCCTGGCGATTATTGTCGGCATGGGTATATATGGGATACTGCTCATATTGTTAAAAGAATTTGATATAAAAATGATCAAGAGAATTACCCGGGTGTAAAAAATCGGTTATGAAGAAAGGAGTAAATACAGCAGATGGACAGCAGAGCTAAAGAAATTGACCAGCTTATTAAAATAATGGACAAACTGCTCAGCCCGCAGGGATGTCCATGGGATAGAGAACAGACCCATGAGTCGCTGACCAGATATTTAATCGAGGAGAGTTATGAAGTTATCGAGGCGATAAAAAACCATTCTATGAACGATTTGCGGGAAGAACTGGGAGACGTATTACTGCAGGTAGTATTCCATGCCGCCCTGGCCGAAAGAGCGGGACATTTTAATTTTGCTGATATAGTTGAGACGGTAAGCAATAAGATGATAGAGCGGCATCCGCATGTTTTTGCATCAATGAGCCTGGAATCCAGTGAAGATGTGATGAACCACTGGGAGAATTTTAAACGCCAGGAGGGCAAGAAGACAGTATTGGCAGGCATACCTGCCATGCTGCCGGCCTTGATGAGAGCTGAAAAAATCCAGGAAAAGGCAGCCCGGGTAGGATTTGATTGGCCTTCTCCGGAAGGCGCCATCGAGAAATTTAAAGAAGAAATCGAGGAGTTCGATAGAGCAGAAAACCATACCGAGCAACAGGAGGAAATGGGGGATATTCTGTTCGCTATGGTCAATGTAGCCAGATTAACCAACATTGAACCTGAACAGGCACTGCAGGCAACTAATGATAAATTTATCCGCCGCTTCAATTATATTGAAGAAAAAATCAAGGCCAGCGGAGGTATAATGGGTGAAATGGAATTGGAAACAATGGATCTTTTGTGGGAGGAAGCCAAGGCTAAAGGCTTGTAGTTAACATTAATTCGGCGATTATGCAATATTTTCTTGGCAATAAGCAGGAAAATTTAGGATAACAGCGAATAGCCATATTATAAAAGCGAAGGAGGGATAGTTTTTGAACAAGACAGACCTGATAAGTGAAGTAGCGGCCAGGACAGGAATGACCAAAAAAGATGTTGAAAAAGTTGTGAATGCATTTTTTTCAACCATAGAAGGCACTTTGAAAACCGGAGATAAAGTTCAGTTAATTGGTTTTGGAACATTCGAAGTTAGAAATAGACAGGCTAGAAAAGGCCGGAATCCGCAAACGGGTGAAGAGATAAGCATTCCTGCGGCTAGAGTCCCAGCATTTAAGGCTGGTAAAGCGCTAAAAGATGCCGTAGATTAAAATGAGACTGGACAAGTTCCTAAAAGTATCTAGAATAATAAAACGAAGAACCGTGGCCAAAGATTTCGCAGAACATGAGAGAGTAATGGTTAATGACAGAATTGCCAAGCCTTCTACTGATATAAAAAAAGGAGATGTAATCTCTATTTTTATAGGGCATAAAAAGACCGTTTTTGAAGTGCTTGAGATAAGAGATAATGTTAAAGCTGGTGAAGCGAAAAACTTATATCGTATCCTGGAATAAGAAACACCCTGTTAAGTACAGGGTGTTTCTTATTCCACAGATTGTCGACCAAGTCGGCAAGATGACAGGCCAATGACAGAAGTGAAGATCAAGGCATGAAAAAATCCCGCGATTGAGGCGTACTTAAGTACGTTGACTGAGCGGGATTTTTGGAATAACGCTGAGATTCGCTGCTGTCATCGGTCTGGAACAAGAAACACCCTGTTAAGTACAGGGTGTTTCTTATTCCACAGATTGTCGACCAAGTCGGCAAGATGACAGGCCTAGACAAGAAATACCCTGTAACAGGGGGTTTCTTATTTTCTGTGTTTTCTTTAGGCATAAACAAGTACCTACCAAGCATATTTTTAATTAGCAAATCTTACAGCAGGTGATAAATAATAACAGCCTGAAAAAACGAGTGGAGGAGATAAAATGTCCGAACATTCTCTTGTGTTATTGGATCGAAAGACGCTGGAAATATCGGGGGTGGAAAATGTTAACACTTTCGATGAAGAAGAGATAATCCTGGAAACCGTGATGGGTTATCTATACGTGCTGGGAGAACAGCTGCACGTTAGCATGTTAAATCTGGATCAAGGAAAAGTAGTAGTAGAGGGCAATATAATCAACATTGAGTACAAACGAGAGGGTAAAGATATAAAGGCTAGAGGCAAAAACATACTTTCCAGATTATTGAAGTAACAGGAAACGAGGGGACAGCTTAATCGTATCCTGATCTGGGAGTTGATGAGGAGGAGGATTTTGCCAGGCATTTTCTTTCAGTTAAAAGCATTCTTTTTCACCATGATCCTGGGATTGTGCAGTGCAGTAATTTTGCATTATTATCAACTGCTGATCAGAAACGCAGGAGTAGCAAAATTTTACCTGTATATATTAGATCTAATATTCTGGGTCCTGATGGTCATGGTAGTTTTTATGGGTATGTTGTATATAAATCAGGGTGAGATGCGATCCTATGTGCTAATAGCTCTGTTTATCGGGGGGGTAATCTATTATCAAGCCCTATCCGGGATGTGTAAGGGATTTCTACTGAAACTGGCTGGTAGTACTATAGCTGCGGTTAAGCTGCTGGTTAAAGTCTTTTTCTGTTTCCCACGAGATATTATATATCGGATTAAAAAAATGGTGATAATCCACAGACGAAAAGACGATGATCATGACGAAGAAAAGTGAAAAATAATTAGAGCTTTTTAAAGGGTTTTAAATTATACTTATAGAACGAATAAGTACTTAATTTATCCATAAAATGTATAAAATTTGTGGATATCATTGTAGGAGTTATGAGAATAGAAATTCGTGGTGCAGAAAAATTAAGTTATAGAGAAAAGCAGGCCGTAGTACTCAAGGAATCCGGAAAAACCACCGGTGAAATTGCTTCCATTCTAAAACTGAGTCCGGGAACGGTTTCCACGCTGCTTAACAGGGCACGTTCCAAAGGGTACGAAGTAGTTATTGTTATTCCCGGAAGTATACTTGATATTTTATCAGGCGAGGACGATGCTGATGAATAAAAGAAAAGAAAAAAAACCGGTAATAAAATTATTGTTGGTAGGTTTTGTTGCTATGTCTTTGCTGTTCACTATAGTACCCAGGGTCAAAACAGTATACGATTTAAATAAACAAAAAGTTATTTTAGAACAACAAAAAGATAAACTGGCCGAACAAAATGGGCATTTACAGAATACTATGAGCGAGGTTAACAGTCCGGAAAACATTGAGAAGATTGCCCGGGAACAGCTGGGATTGGTGAAAAAAGGAGAGACCATAATTATTCCTATGTTACCTGACCAATCTTCAACCAACACTCAATAATGTTAGCGATAAATATTGACTAGTGAAGCTCCATCTAATAGAATTAACCTATCAGACAATGAGGAGGACTTTTATTTCTATGCCTATAGAACAAGCGAATATTGTGCCGGGAGAGATCGTAGACGGGAAAGTACAGGGCATAACGAATTTTGGAGCATTTATTGAGTTATCCGGAGGAGTTGTGGGACTCGTTCATATCTCGGAAATTGCGGATACCTATGTTAAGGACGTCAGAGACTTTATCCAGGTAGGAGATCAGGTCAAAGTAAAAGTGCTGAATGTATCAGGAAATAAAATTGGTTTATCTATGAAGCAGGCAGTGTCCTCCAAACCAGCAGAAGTGAAACCGGAACGAATCAGGAGACCCAATCCTAATCCCGGTAGGAGAAATGCTTATGGACAGGATCATCGGGGCAAGAGTGAACCGGTAAGTCTGGATGATAAAATTACTAAGTTTCTAAAAGAAAGCGACGAAAGAATGCAGCCCATTAAAAACCGGATGGAACAAAAGAAAAGAAGAAATAATCCATAATATATTAAGAATTAAGGAGAGCACTTCGCAGAAGTGCTTCAGGCCGATGACAAAAGCGAATCTCAGCGTTATTTCAAAAAGCCCGCTCAATCAACGTACTCAGGTACGCCTCAATCGCGGGATTTTTTCATGCCTTGATCTTCGCTCCTGTCATCGGCCTGACATCTTGTCGATTTCGTCGACCAGCTGAAAGCACTTCGTTGAAGTGCTTTTTTACTGAATATAAGGGTAAATAAGGCTTAAAACCCCGATCCATATTAGGAGCGTGAGAATAGATTTGAAATTCGCTGCAGTAGATATTGGAACTAATTCCTGTCGGCTGTTAATTGCAGACATAGATAAAAACCAACAGTTGATTCCATTACAAAGAGGCTTGATGCAAACTCGACTGGGACAGGGGTTGAGTTCGAACGGACGAATAAATGATCAAGCAGTAAAAAGAACCATAGTATGTTTATCTCAGTTTACAGATCTTATCAGTCACTATGAGGTCACTGCATCCCGGGCAGTGGCTACGAGTGCGGTCAGGGAAGCAAATAACCGGGAGATGTTTTTACAGACTATGCTTCAGTATTTTCCCGGGCCCATAGATATCATAGATGGGGAGCAGGAAGCATTATTAACCTATCAGGGAGTAAAACATGGATTGAACATAGGCCTGTGTCCAGTAGTTATTGATTCGGGTGGAGGCAGCACGGAAATTATATTAGACAATGAAGCAGTTTACATCAAATCGCTCCCTCTAGGTGCGGTTAGAGCAACGGAAAACCATATGAGCTTAAGGGATATGGAAAAGATGCTCCTGGAGGGTATGGGGGATATAAGCAAACTAATAGGGCATCCGCTGGTCTTTGTGGGAGGTACTGCTACTAGTATGGCCGCCATTAAAATGGAAATGAGAACCTATACGCCAGAATTGATACACGGGCAGCTTATGACCATAAGGGAAGTTGATCAACTATGTGATAGGTTATTTCAAACGAGTCTGGAACAACGAAAAAATATTCCAGGACTGCAGCCGGAAAGAGCTGATATTTTGCCGCAGGGAGCACGGATTATTTCGTTGCTCATGTCCTTATTGGAAGCAGAAGAGATGATAGTAAGCGAAAGTGATTTACTGGAAGGGGTAATCTGGAATCTTTATGAGAAGGCTCGGGCAGAGTGAAGCGGCCTTTGCTGGTTGATTCATGAGGGGGATAATCGAGGAATTGAATATATTATTAAGCACTCAGGCTCCTTATTTCATAATGAAATTAGGAGCCGACAGTTTTTCTGCCTAAAACATTTCAAAATTTGTATATTGCTTATATTAGTTATCGACACCAGACACCAGTCAGTAGAGGATATACTTTGTTGAATGAATGAAGATAGTGTTTGCTGGCCCGCGTTTTTATTGAATTTTGTATAAAACAAATCATGGAGCCCCACCATTAATGACAAATTTTACCAGTTAATGCTGATATAATTTATGGACAACAAGCAATTGGAGATGGGGGGTATCAAGACCATGGAAAGAATTGAAGTTTATCCTTACCAGAGAATTAAAGAGGCTCCAGGAAAGAGATGGTTGGAGAAGAAACGTGAACAGATCAAGTCTATCAAGAAAGCTAACCGGGGGCAATGGGTTCCATACCAAATAAATCTAGCCCAAATTTGGAAGGTGCTGTTGACTGCTGAAGTATTAATACTATCCTTAATGTCATTTATTATGGCCCGGGCTTCTATATTGGGTGAATTACTGCCATTTATGTTTGCATTTACAGCAGCATTTAGCAGAAAAAGACCGATTACCGGGATTGCTATGGGTGCTTTAGCAGTTGCTGGCCTGATCGGCAGCAGCTCAGATACAAATATATATGCTAATATAATCACGCTTATGGTTCTTATAGGCGTTATCAACCATATTAATCTGCCCACCGACAAATACTGGTGGGGAATCCCTTTTGTCTGTGTGGCAACCATATTTCTTATCAAAAGTATTTTTCAAATGAGCAGTGGGATTTCTTTTTATGGTGAAATGGTGGTTATATTTGAGTCATTACTAGCTGGGATATTAACCTTTGTATTTGTGGTAGCCAGTGATACCGTTAAAAAGAGGAAAGCGCTGTCACTATTTGCCTTTGAAGATATAGCCGCTTTTCTCATCCTTGGCATAGGTCTTATTATGGGAGTAAATGGCGTTGAGCTGGCTGGCTTAAGTTTAAGTTCCATATTGTGCCGGCTGGGAATTCTGACCGCGGCTTTCCTATGGGGGCCGGGACAGGCTACTATGGTTGGAGCTATGGTTGGACTAATACCATCCATTACATCCAGTATATTTACCTTCAGTCTTGGTCTGTATACCATATCCGGTCTGCTGGCCGGTTTGTTTCGAAACCTTGGCAAACTAGGAATAATTATCGGGTTCATGCTTGGAACCATGGCCTTTTCTTTATTTATACCGGAAACCCACCAAACTGTGCTGGGCATCTGGGAAACGGCCATCGCCTGTCTAATCTTTTTCTTGCTTCCGGAATCCTTTAAGGCTACGGTCAAAAGTGTGCCAGCTTTGACTGCCATGGCTAACCGGGAAAGCAGCTTGCCCATGGCGGCAGAATGCCTGAAGACAGAAGCCCTCCAGCGCATAAGGGGTTTTGCCCGGGTATTTGATGAAATTGCTGGCACCCTGGAAAGCCCAGGAAAAACGGGCAGCATTGGACAAGAGGCTTCCTATCTTAACTATCTTTATGATGAAATATCCAGCGGCTTTTGTCATCAGTGCCTGCATTATGAAAAGTGCTGGGAGAAATACTGCTATAAAACATCTAAAGAAATACTGGACCTATTTACTATTGCCGAAAAGGCAGGCAGTATAGCCTATGAAGACTGTTCACCTGAATTTAGACGAAGCTGTCTTTACAGCAGAGACATTGTAAATCTTATCAACTACTTGTTTGCCAGTCTGCGTTTAAATGAATATTGGAAGAACCGCTTAGACGACTCCTGCAGTATGATTTCCAGGCAGATACAGGGGATAAGCCGGGTAATTGAAAACCTGGCGGATGATTATGACGACAAGACGGTAATTGACTATACATTAAAAGATAAAATAAAAAAAGACCTCAAAAAGATGAATATAAAACTTATTGATGTTACCCCGATAAAAACAGCTGGAGCCCAATTATATGTAAAAATCATAATGAATTCATGTTCGGACGGCCAGTATTGTGAAAACCAGGTGGTGCCAGCGGTTTCTGCTGCTCTGGGAGAAAAGGTGGAGGTTTTGGATAGAAACTGTCCCTGTTTTATGGGAAAAGGAAATTGTGAATTTGTATTGAGCAGAGCCTGTACTTATAGAGTAACTACCGGGGTGGCTCAGGTGGGGAAGGAGGCCATATGTGGTGATAATTATACCATAGCCAATCTCCAGGAATGTAAGGAACTAATTGCCTTAAGCGATGGTATGGGGGTAGGTGAGGAGGCTTGTGCCCAAAGCCGATCAGCAGTACGGATGCTTGAAACGCTGCTGGAAGCAGGTTTCGATAAGTCAGTTGCTTTAAATACCATTAATTCAACCTTGCTGTTAAGATCCAGCCGAGAAGATTTCGCTACTCTGGATATAACTATGATAGACTTATACACAGCCGAGGTAGATTTTATAAAAACCGGCAGTGTACCTTCGTTCTTAAAACGTGGACAACAGGTCGAGGTAATTAGTGCCAGTTCTCTGCCAGTGGGAATAGTGGAAAATATGGATATTTTTACTGACAGCCGGCGTATGGTTGCCCGGGATCTGCTGGTAATGATAAGTGATGGAGTTCTGGATTTTTCCACCAGCAATCCAGATGAAGATAGTACCAGATGGATACAGGAATTACTTAAAATGGTGGAAAGCAAGAATCCTCAGCTGATCGCTGAGATGATCATTAACCGGGCCTTAAGTATGTGTAAAGGTAAACCTCATGATGACATGACCGTAATCTGTACCTATTTGGACTTAAATCTACCGGATTGAATACATCAGGAGTCAGGTTCAGAAAGCTGGTATTTGTTATTCAGGATAGGGAACATTGACAAAAAAGGAAAAGAATATTTATATAAAGGGTGGTAGAGCAAATACCGCGGGAGAATAAACATGATGCTGCAAGAAATAAATGATTATATTGTAATAAACCAACTTTTCAGTAAGGGTGCAGTGGTAATTGCAGCTGTGTCAGGGGGACCAGATTCTGTTGCCCTCTTGCATATATTAAAAAAGCTTGCTCCGGTACAGGGTATTAAGCTGCTTGCCGCTCATCTGAATCATCAATTAAGAGATGAAGCTGACGAAGAAGAAGAATTTGTTCGCAGTCTGTGCCGGGAATGGCAAATTCCTTTCTATTGTAAAACGCTGGACGTAAAAAAAGCGGCCGCAGCTCAGAAAAAGGGTCTTGAAGAAGCGGCCCGGGACTGCAGGTATCAGTATTTTGATGAATTAAAGCATGAAATTCAGGCTCATTGTGTTGCTACGGCTCATCATCGGGATGACCAGGCTGAAACAATTTTACTGCATTTTCTTCGAGGAAGCGGTATCAAGGGTTTAAGAGGCATTTTGCCCGCAAACGGCTATCTGGTGAGGCCGCTGCTGGGGGTAAATAGAGCGGCTATTGAGACATATCTAGAGGAAAACTCACTGTCTTATCGCATTGACAGGAGTAATTACGATCTCCGTTTCATGCGCAACCGGATGAGGCATGAATTGATCCCTTACCTGCAGAAAGAATTTAATCCACGGATTGTGGATAATCTGGATAGGCTGGGGTCAATTGCCCGGGAAGAACATGAAGCGATGGAAATAGAAACGAATATATTGATGGCATCTGCTGTGCTTAGCTATGATAAAGAGCAGGTAGTTATTGATAGCCGGTTTTTTGGAACCCTGCATCCAGCTTTTCAACGAAGGATCATATTAAGTGTTTTGGGCAGGTTAAAAGGCGATTATGGATGGAGTGCGCTGGATGTACAGCTTATTATGGATTTACAACACAAACCAGGATCGGCCAAAAAAATTAAACTAAGAAAAAGCATCTGGGTAAGAAAAACCTATGATCAATTAATCATTGGGGATCGTTTAGAAAAAGAGATTAACTACTGCTATCCAGTAACAACTCCAGGATTTATAAGTATAAAAGAGACCGGAGATAAATTCTGCTTTGATAATATGACTATGGAAGAGTATAAAAAGGGCAGTCGTGATGAAATATATTTGGATTATGACAAATTAGCTAAAGATATTTTCCTGCGTACCAGAAAAGCCGGAGACAGAATCAGCTTGTCCGGAATGAAAGGGCGTAAGCGAATAAAAGACTATTTTATTGATAAAAAAATCCCGGTTATAGAAAGAAGCCGCATCCCGCTGCTGGCTTCCCAAGATGAAGTATACGCGGTAGTCGGGCACAGCATCTCCAGAAATGCTGGTGTAGATGAAAATACCAACAACGTTCTGGTAATAAGAAGGGAGATTGATGAAAATACTAAGTAAACAGGGATAAAAAAACTGCATATTATGGTGCTTAATTGAAAAGGAGCCGCGTTTATGCTACAATATGACGGATATTTTCAATATTCTCAAGGGGAGGAAAAATTTTGGATAGGGCCCTAAAAAATATAGCCATATATGTGCTGATCGTAATGATAGCCGTATTTGCGCTCAAATTAACGTCGGCTCCCGTTGATCAGGCCAAGACATTATCTGAGCCTGAATTTTATACTAAGGTATCGCAGGGGCAGGTAGCCGAGGCAGTAGTAGAAGTAGATGAGCTGGTTTACAATATTAGCGGCACACTAGCTGATGGCTCAAGCTATGTAGCAACTGTTTCCAAGGAAACGGATATTATTACTCTCCTGCGGGAAAAAAAGGTCGACTATACAACCCAGCCAGTTCCGCCGCCATCCATATGGATGACGCTTTTGGGCACTTTATTACCTATTGTGCTGCTCATTGCCTTCCTTATGTTTATTATGAATCAGACTCAAGGTGGGGGAAATAAAGTGATGCAGTTCGGTAAAAGCCGGGCTCGATTGATGACCGGGGAAGAAGTAAAGATAACTTTTGATGATGTGGCCGGTGCAGAAGAAGCTAAAGAAGAAATGCAGGAAGTAGTCGAATTCTTGAAAAATCCTGGTAAATTTATACAAATTGGGGCCAAAATACCTAAAGGGGTTTTGTTATTTGGAGCCCCTGGAACAGGGAAAACGCTGATGGCCAAAGCGGTTGCCGGGGAAGCAGCGGTTCCTTTCTTTTCCATTAGTGGTTCAGATTTCGTAGAGATGTTTGTGGGCGTTGGGGCTGCCCGGGTAAGAGATTTGTTTGAGCAGGCCAAAAAGAGTTCACCATGTATAGTATTTATTGATGAAATAGATGCCGTCGGGCGACAGCGCGGTGCTGGTCTGGGTGGCGGACATGATGAAAGAGAACAGACTCTAAACCAGCTGCTGGTGGAGATGGATGGATTCAGCACCAATGAAGGTATTATTGTTATGGCTTCTACCAATCGACCAGATATATTAGATCCTGCTTTGTTAAGGCCGGGCCGCTTTGACCGACATATATTGATTGATAAACCTGATGTAAAAGGCCGAGAAGCCATACTAAAAGTGCATATCAAGGATAAGCCTATTGATGAAGAAGTTAACCTGGAAATCCTGGCCAAACGTACACCTGGATTCACAGGAGCAGACCTGGCCAACATGGTTAACGAAGCAGCCTTGCTCGCTGCGCGCCGAGGTAAAAATAAAATATACATGGATGAAATGGAAGAGTCCATTGAACGGGTAATAGCCGGACCGGAAAAGAAAACCCGTGTAATATCTGACAAAGAAAAACGGCTGGTAGCTTTCCACGAAGCTGGACATGCAGTAGTAAGCTACATGCTTCCTAATACTGATAAACTCCATAAGATATCTATCATCCCCCGGGGACGGGCAGGAGGATATACACTCCTCCTACCAGAAGAAGACCGGAATTATATTACCAAGTCTCATCTGCTGGATGAAATAACTACCCTCTTAGGAGGTAGAGTAGCGGAGGCCCTGGTGCTAAATGATATAAGTACTGGAGCTCAAAACGACCTGGAACGGGCCAGCAGTATTGTCCGCAAAATGATTACTGAATTTGGCATGTCGGATGAGCTGGGGCCGATTACCTTTGGACATAAAAGTGAAGAAGTATTTTTAGGCCGGGATTTTTCCAGGGATCGGGACTATTCAGATGCCATAGCCTATGCGATAGATAAAGAGGCCAGTAAGTATATACACGAGAGCTATAACAAAGCTGAACAAATATTAAATGATCAGATGGAGAAACTGCACCAGGTGGCCGGATTTTTATTAGAACATGAAACCATGGAAGCCCAGGATTTTCTAAAAATAATGGAAGGGCAGGAACCTGAGACCGAAGCAGAGTCAGAATCAGAATCAGACCACGATGCTGGAAGCGATATTCAAGCTTAGTTATTATTACCGCAATAAATAGAGCAGCAGGAGGACTATTGATTTGGAACAGACTTTTGTGATGGTTAAACCGGATGGAGTGCAAAGATCTCTGGTAGGAGAAATAATACGCAGAATAGAAAGCAAAGGATATAAATTAAAGGCCATAAAATTTATGGTCATTAGCGAAGAACTGGCCCGAGAGCATTATGTGGAGCATGTAGATAAAGCCTTTTTCAAAGACCTGCTCTTGTTTATCACCTCTGGACCAGTGGTAGCCATGGTGTGGGAAGGTGAAGGAGTAATTGCCAGTATGCGCTTGTTAATGGGCAAGACTAATCCTGCCGAGGCTGAGCCAGGAACAATACGAGGAGATCTGGCCGTGAAGGTGGATCAAAATATAATTCATGGTTCTGATTCGCCAGAAGCAGCCCGAAGGGAGATCAGCCTGTTTTTCCAGGACCAGGAAGTGCTGGATTATAACCGGGCTATTGATAAGTGGATTAGTTAAGAATGTAAGGCAGGGAGAGGCCGTCCCCTTTGGGACGGCCTTTTTTATATAAAATAAACAGCGTAACGAACAGCCGCCATCCAAAGATGGTACCCAAAGTATTGGTCATACTTAATTGATTTAAAGAATTTGCATAAATTTTAATTGTAATGAGAAGATGGTAAATAAGTATGATATATTGGAACAAACCAATGACCTGGAAATATCCGATCAAGGATACTTGTAGGCTGGAATTAATTTAATTTATGAAATTCCTATACTGACTAACCGATGCACTCGATTACAATACGACAAATATTTTGCAGCTCCTTAAAGAAGTAAAACACCAGACTGAAAAACACGGTGTTCTTATAACTCATAATACTGCCATCGGGGATATGGCTGGTCGGGTAATACGTATGCGCAGCGGTGCTATAGCTGACATAACAGTTAATGAGGCTCCGCTTCCTCCGGAAAGGATTGAATGACCATGAGCGTACTGTCTCGCCGGCTCAAATACATAATCCGCGGTACCTTCGCTCAGTTTCTGGGTATGGCAGCTATAATAGCAGTGGGTATATCCCTTTACATCAGTTTTAACACCATGCAGGTCAACCTGGAGCATTCCCGGAATTTATAACGAGGGTGGATCCACACCTAGTGCTGTGTAGATTTC